>NZ_BAAAZR010000043.1:127213-317245 GCF_039537005.1 Sphaerisporangium flaviroseum
CCGGAAACGGGCGGTCCTCAGGTCGCGGGTCATCGAAGTTCCTTTCAAAGGTTCATGAGCAGGTGGGATGCGGGCGTGCCGGTGCGGCACTCCTGGGCACGCCGGTGAGGCGCAGGGGGACAGGGGGAGCGGTGGGAGGCCGAGCCGAGCAGGCAGGACATGCTCGGGGGCGGTGCTGAGAGGGAACGACCCTGGCCGTCGGGGGGACGCCGGGCGCGGGAACGGCCCTTCCGATGTGACAGGAAGGGTGAGGGCTCAGCGGACGACGGGCCGGGAGGGGGAAGGCTCAGCGGACGACGGGCCGGGAGGGGGAAGGCTCAGCGGACGACGGGCCGGGAGGGGGGAGGCTCAGCGGTCGACGGGCCGGGAGGGGGAGGGCTCAGCGGGGTCACGGGCCGGCGAGGAGGGCGAGGAGCCGCTGGCGCAGTTCCTCGTAATGGGCCTCGTCGTACAAGCCCGGATCGTGGGTCGTCACGTCCCACAACCCCTCGCAGGCGAGCCGGACGATGCGGGCCGCCATGGGATCGGGCTCGGTGTCCATGCCCTCGCGATGCCACCGGGCCATCGCCTCGCGCAGGGGGGCGAGTAATGCCGGGTCACCGGCCGCGCCGGTCACCACCGCCCAGCGTCTCAGCCGTTCGCTCTGGACCGCGACGAACGTCGCCGCGAGATAGGCGCGGCTGTACGAGCTTTCGTCCTGAGAGGCGACCAGCTCGTCGAAGTCGGCGATGAGCCGCTCGATCATGCCCCTGACCAGGGCTTCCTTGGTGCTGAAATGATAGAGGAGACCGCCTTTGCTGACGCCGGCGCGCTCGGCCACGGCCGACAGGGTGAGACACTGGGCCCCCTGGTCGGCCAGCAGCCTTTCCGCCGCGTTCAAAAGCTCGTCTTTCCTCATGTCCGTAACTATACCGGCTGGACGGTACAGTTCTCAAACTGGGTACCCTGAGTAGGTCATGGCTTACCTAGACCACGCGGCGACGACGCCGATGCTCCCCGAAGCGATCGAGGCGCTGACCGCACAGCTCGTGCGGGTCGGCAACGCCTCATCCCTCCACGCGGCGGGCCGCCGCACCCGCAGGGTCGTCGAGGAGTCGCGCGAGACCATCGCCGGCGCGCTCGGAGCACGGCCGAGCGAGGTCGTGTTCACCTCCGGGGGCACGGAGGCCGACAACCTCGCCATCAAGGGGCTGTTCTGGAAGCGCCAGGCCGCCTCCGGTGCCAGACGGGTGCTCGTCAGCGCCGTCGAGCACCACGCCGCTCTCGACCCGGCCCACTGGCTGGGTGATCGGCAGGGGGCGTCCGTCGAGCTCCTCGACGTCGACGAGTTCGGCCGCGTCCATCCCGGCACCCTGCGCGCGGCCATCGAGAGCGACCCGGGAAGCGTCGCCCTGGTGAGCGTCATGTGGGCCAACAACGAGGTCGGCACCGTCCAGCCGATCCCCGCGCTGGCGGCCATCGCCCGCGAGCACGGCATCCCGTTCCACACCGACGCGGTCCAGGCGGTGGGGCAGTTGCCGGTGTCGTTCAAGGAGGCCGGCGTGGAAGCGCTGACCCTGTCCGGGCACAAGCTCGGCGGGCCGATGGGCGTCGGAGCCCTGCTGCTGGCGCGGGGCGTCGACCCGGTTCCGGTGCTCCACGGCGGCGGTCAGGAGCGCGACGTGCGTTCTGGCACCCTCGACGCCCCGGCGATCGCCGGCTTCGCCGCGGCCGTACAGGCCACGGTCGAGCGGCGCGAGGAGAGCTCCAAGCGGCTGGCGGCCCTGCGCGACGAGCTGATCGCCCGGGTACGGGAGGCCGTGCCCGACGTGGTGCTCAACGGCCATCCGGACGATCGCCTGCCCGGCAACGCCCACTTCACCTTCCCCGGCTGCGAGGGCGACGCGCTGCTGATGCTGCTCGACGCCAAGGGCATCGAGTGCTCCACCGGGTCCGCGTGCTCCGCGGGCGTCGCCCAGGCGTCACACGTACTGCTCGCCATGGGGGCCGACGCCGTACAGGCACGCGGGTCGCTGCGCTTCTCCCTGGGGCACACCTCGACCCGGGCCGACGTCGACGAGTTGATCGGCGTGATCGGCGTCGTGGTCGAGCGGGCCCGCAGGGCCGGGTTGACCTAGTCCGACTCCTTCGGCCCATCGAGCGGGTGAACCGTCCAGTTACTGGAGGCCCGGCTGGAATAATGGGCGCATGGTTCGGCGGGGCGACACCTACACCATCGGGCAGCTCTCCAAGATCTCCGGGCTCCCGGTGAAGACCATCCGGTTCTACTCCGACGTCGGCGTCCTTCCCGAGCAGGAGCGGACACCTGCCGGATACCGCATGTACGGCGAGAACGACCTGGCCAGGCTCGAGCTCGTCCGCACCCTTCGGGAGATCGGCGTCGACCTGGCGACGATCCGCTCCCTGGGCGAGCGCGACCTCCGTCAGGTGCTCGCCCTCCACCTGCGAACGGTGGAGATCCAGCTCAAAAGCCTGCAGCGCACCCGCGCGGTCCTGCGGGCCACGCTCGACCGGGGCGATCCCTCCGAGGAGGACCTGCGCAGGCTCAACACGCTCGGCCGCCTCGGCTCCGCCGAGCGCGACGCGCTGATGGACTCGTTCGTGGCGGAGGTCGGGGGCGGCAACCGGGCCCGCGAGCAGTGGCTGGCGTGCCTTCGGGAGGCCATGGTGCCCGAACTGCCCGCCGAGCCGACCATCGCCCAGCTCGACGCCTGGCTGGAGCTGGTCGAGCTGCTCTCCGACGACGACTACCGGGCCACCCTCCGCCAGATGGGCACCGAGTTCTGGAAGGCGCAGGAGGCCGGCGGAGGGCCCGACCTGGAGGGCTGGAAGGACGCCGGCGACAGCGTCGTCGAGATCGTGCTCACCGCCATGGACGACGGCGTGGAGCCCGGTTCGGCCGCCGCGGGCCCGGTCCTCGACCGGGTCGTGCCCCAGCTCGGGCAGATGCACGGCGCGGTCGACGGCCCGGAGTTCCGCGAGTCGCTGTCACGGGCCTACGAGGAACACGATCCGAGGGCCGAGCGCCACTGGGAGCTCGTGGCCGCCATCGAGAACACCCCGTGGCCACACCCGCAGACCCTCGCCCACCGCTGGATCGCCGAGGCGCTGCGCGCGCGAGCATGAGCCAAGGCGCCGGTCGAGACGGGCCGGCTCAGGAGCCGGGGAGCGTGTCGGCTCGGGGGCCGGGGGGTCAGCTCTGGAACCGAGGGGGCGGGTCGGTTCGGGGCCGGCGGGTCAGCTCTGGAACCGGGGGCGGGTCAGCTCAGGAACGGGGAGATCGCGATCCAGCCGGGGTCGCTCACCACGTCGACGCGGGCCGGTCCTTCCTCCCAGCCGACGATCAGCTCCTTGGCGTGGATCGCCGCGTCTCCGGAGGGATCGGCGTAGACGTGCAGCACGCGTGCGCCCTCGGCGCTCATGTGGGCGGCGAGCACGGCGGTGCCGTTGAGCCGGTCGATGCGGTAGGCGAGGCGCTCCTCGAACTCGCGGAGCGCGGCCGACGACCCGCCGGCGGGCAGGCCGTCGTCGTCGGCGTCGATGTACGGCAGGGTGATCGCGATGTGCTGGTCGAACAGCGGATAGTCGACCGGGCGCAGGGGATAGCGGGTGGTGGCGATCAGGCGCGCCCCGCTCGCCGTCTGCCCCTCCATCAGCGCCCACTGCTCCTCCTGGTATTCGGAGGCGAGGTCGGCCACCACGGAGGGAAGGTGGACGGCGGCCACGGCGTCGAGCGGCTGGAACGAGGCGGCGACGATCTCACCGACCCAGCGGGCCACCTCGTCCTCCCCCAGAAGCCAGTCGAGGGCGAGCATCGTGGCCTCGATGCGGGTCTCGTCCTCCAGGTCGGGAAATATCGGGTGATAGGCGGCGACGTCGATGCGAGGCGTCCCCTTGGGCACGCGCAACCCCAGCACCAGTTTGTCGAGGTCGAACTCGTGCCCGCCCACGTCGAGGGTCAGTTCCATGGCCCCGGGGTTGGCCTGACGGGACGGATGGAACTCCCACAGCTCGTCGGGCGGCGGGGCGGCGAGCGCCCAGCGGTGGGCGAGCGGGCGCAGCTCCGGATTGCCCGCCGACGACACGATCAGGGCCTGCTGGGCCGTCTTGCCCGGCGTGATGTCCCAGACCAGTGCCGGATCGAGCGCCGTGACCGCCGGGGCGATCTCCTCCGCCAGCCCTATGGCGTCGCCCGCCTCCAGCAGCGCGTCGGCCCTCGGCCGGGCCTCGGCCCACCACGCCCAGAAGTCGGCGATCCCGTCGACCGGCTCTCCCGGCTCACTTCTCCGCCCGAACAGTCGCATGGCCCTCGATCCTCCCAGGTGTCCGGCACGGACGCCAACGCCGATACCCGCCATTCCCCGCCGGGCGGGTAACCTCGGGGTGTTATGAGTCTTCGTGTGCTTGCCGCCATGTCGGGTGGTGTCGACTCCGCGGTGGCCGCCGCCCGCATCGCCGAGGCCGGCCATGACGTCACGGGTGTCCACCTGGCGTTGTCCGCCAATCCCCAGTCCTACCGCACCGGTGCCCGTGGGTGCTGCACCCTGGAGGACTCCCGGGACGCCAGGCGGGCCGCCGATGTGATCGGCATCCCGTTCTACGTGTGGGACATGGCCGAGCGGTTCCATCGTGACGTCGTCGAGGACTTCGTCAACGAGTACGCCGCCGGCCGCACGCCCAACCCGTGCCTGCGCTGCAACGAGAAGATCAAGTTCGAGGCCGTGCTCGACCGGGCGCTCGCGCTCGGGTTCGACGCGGTGGCCACCGGCCACCACGCCCGGCTCTCCGACGGGGTCCTGCGCAGGAGCGTCGACGCCGGCAAGGACCAGTCGTACGTCCTCGGGGTCCTCACGCGCGAGCAGCTCTCCCACGCGATCTTCCCGCTGGGCGGCTCCACCAAGGCCGAGGTCCGTGAGGAGGCCGCCGCCCGAGGTCTCGCGGTGGCCGACAAGCCCGACAGCCACGACATCTGCTTCATCGCCGACGGCGACACCCGGGGCTTCCTGGCCGAGCGGCTGGGCGCCGCGCAGGGGCCGATCGTCGACGAGGAGGGCGCCGTCGTCGGCAGCCACGCCGGGGCGTACGGCTTCACCGTGGGCCAGCGCAAGGGCCTGCACATCGACCGGCCCACCTCCGACGGCCGCCCGCGCTACGTGCTGTCGATCGAGCCGGTGTCCAACACGGTCACGGTGGGCCCGCGCTCGTCGCTGGCCGTCGGCTCCATCGTCGCCGAGCGTCCGGTCTGGAACGGCCCGGTGTCCGCGCCGTACGAGCCGCTCGCGTGCCACGTGCAGCTGCGAGCCCATGGCGAGGTGTACGGCTGCCGCGCCCAGCTCTCGGGCGGTGTGCTGCACATCGAGCTGGACACCCCCGCGACGGGGGTGGCGGCGGGCCAGGCGGCCGTCCTGTACGACGGGGACACCGTCCTCGGCTCCGCCACCATCGCATCGTCCTCCTGACCGCCCGACCCGGGGCCTGGTCCTCCGCTTCCGCGGAGCCCGGCCGACCGGCTCTCGCCGGGAGCGTCAGGAGCCCAGGGTGACGCTCTCGCCGGTCTTCAGGCGGCGGAAGTCGCCACCCTGCGCCTCGCCCCGGCGGGTGAGGATGCCGTCCACCAGCATCAGCCCGATGTCGTTGTAGAGGCCGTCGTGAATGGAGTACGCCCGCTGGGGCGCCACCTCCAGCAGGTAGTCGACCATCTCGGAGGCCTTCATCCACGGGCCGCTGGTCGGCGTGAGCAGTGTGCCCACGCGCTGCTCGGGCACGGTGAACGCGTCTCCGGGGTGGAACACCTCGTCGTCGACCAGGAAGCCGACGTTCTGCACGACCGGCATGTCGAAGGCGATCACCGCGTGCTCACGGCCGACCACCCCGACCTCGAAGCCCGCCGCGGTGAAGGAGTCGCCTTCGCCGATGACGTTCACCTTCGCGCTCAGGCCCTCCAGTTGCCGGGCCACGGCGGCGCAGGTCCAGATCGGCACTCCGGAGCCCAGGGCGGCGAGGCGCTTGACCTCCAGGTGGTCGAAGTGCTCGTGGGTGATGAGGACGGCGTCGGCTCCTTGGAGCGCGGACTCCTCGGTGAGGCCACCGGGGTCGATGACGAGGGTGGACCCGTCCTTCTCCAGGCGCACACAGGCGTGGCCGTGTTTGGTGAGCTTCATACCTCCATCATGGCCCGCGTGAGATTCTGACCCGCGACCAGAGTCGCGTACTCGCCCCCGAGGGCGAGCAGGTCGGCGTGGCGCCCGCGCTCGGCGACCCGACCGTCACGCAGGACCAGGATCACGTCGGCGTCCCTGATGGTGCTGAGCCGGTGCGCGATCACGATCCGGGTCTGCCGCAGTTCCGACAGGCGCGTCTCGATCGCGGCCTCGGTGGCGGAGTCCAGGTGGCTGGTGGCCTCGTCGAGGACGAGCATCCGGGGCTCGGCGAGCAGTGCCCTGGCCAGGGCCAGCCGCTGGCGCTGGCCTCCGGACAGGCCGTGGCCCTCCGGTAACGGCGTCTCGTACCCCAGGGGCATGCGTGCGACCTCCTCGTGGACACAGGCCAGCCGCGCGGCGGCGATCACCCGATCCAGGGGGGCGCCGGGGTCACCGAGGGCGATGTTCTCCCTGATCGTGCCGGTGAACAACGCGGGCTCCTGGGTGACCACCCCGAAGCGGCGGCGCAGCGCGGGCATCCGCCCGGCGGCAACCGGCGCGCCGTCGTACCGCACCTCGCCTTCCACAGGTGTGTACAACCCGAGGAGGATCCGGGCGAGCGTGCTCTTCCCCGACCCGGAACGGCCGACCAGCGCGATCTTCTGGCCGGGCTCGGCCGTGAAGGAGATGTCGCGGAGGGTCCATCCGTCCCTCGGGCCGTACCGGAAGCCGACCCCGCGCACCTCGACCGCGCCCTGGACCTCTGGGCCGGGACCTTCAAGCAGACCTTCCGCTTCCGGCTCGCTGTCCAGGATGTCGGCCAGCCGCCCGATCGCCGCACCGGCGACCTGGAGCCGCTGCAGGGCGCTCATCAGGGAGTTCAGCGGGGTCAAGGTGGCCAGGGCGACGGCGTTGAGCGCGAGCAGGGTGCCGAGGGTCATGCTCCCGCCGATCACCCGCCAGGCTCCCACCCAGAGCAGGAGCATGGGCGTCAGCGCGTGGATGGCGTTCTGCGCGGCGACCACCCCGCCGATCGCCACCGTGCCGCGGGCGGTGGCGTCGAGCTGCCGGGCGAAGAGCGCGGACCACCGGTCGACCACGCGCGACTCGGCACTCATGGCCTTGAGCGACTCGATGCCCTTGATCGACTCGATGAGCCGTCCCTGGGCCTCCGCCTGGGCGGCGAGCCGGCGCTGGACCAGCGCGCCCGTACGGCGCCTGCTCGCGAACAGCAGGGTCCCGTGCGCGGCGACGGCCGTGAGCAGGCAGGCGCCCAGCCCAGCAGGGGATCGAAGGCCGTGACGAGGGCGATGTACGCGAGGGCGAGCGGGCCGTCCAGCAGCGCGGGCAGCACCTGTCCGGTCGCCAGCTCACGGATCGCCGTGACGCCCTCCGTCCGCGCCACCAGGTCACCGGTGCCGCGCTGGGCGAAGAAGCGGTAAGGCAGCGAGAACAGGTGCCGTACGGCCTCGGTGGTGAGGTCGCGATCGGCCCGGACCTGGAGCGCCGAGAGCGTCCTGACGCGCAGGTGGGCGAGCGCGAGCTGTGCCGCCACCGCGACGGCGATGCCCGCTCCGGCGAGCGGGAGCGCCTCCGCCGACCCCGAGGGCAGGATCCGGTCGACGATCAGGCCCGCGCCGAACGGAAGGACGAGCCCGAGCGCCTGGAGCAGCAGAGAGGCCAGCAGGGCCAGGGCGACCAGCCCGCGTGAGCGCCGCAGGACGTCGGCGGGCATCCGCCGCCGCCACGGGCGTGTGGGGAGGCCGAGACGCCGGGGCAGGAAGCCCGGTCCAGGCGTGGCCACCAGGACCACGCCGGTGAAACCCGCCGCGAACTCCCCGGGTGCCGGGCGCAGCCGCCCGCGCGCGGGATCGACGATCTCCACGCGCCCGCGGCGGCATCGCTCGACGACCACGAAGTGACTCCCCCGCCAGTGAGCGATGGCGGGAAGGGCGACCTCGCCCAGGCGTTCGGGGTCGATCTTGAGGGCGAGGGTGTCCAGGCCGTACTCCCGGGACGCGGCCACCAGCGCCCTGGCGGTCGTCCCGTCGCGGGAGACCCCGATCCTCTCGGTCACCTCGTGCAGGGTCGTACGCAGGCCGTGGTGGCCGAGGACCATCACCAGGCAGGCGGCTCCGCAGTCGGTCAGCGTGTTCTGCCGGACGACGCGCACACGACGGCTCATGATCTCCTCTCAGCGTGGTCCCGGGCCTGGAACGGCGGCCCCGCCCCAGGCCCGCGTCATCGTGCACGGGTCACCGGCTCCCGGGCGTCAGGCCCCCGGTCCGCCGGGTCGTCTCAGCCGGGCACGCAGATGCCGGGCGGGTCGATGTAGATGCCCACCTCCACCTTGACCTGACCACCGCTGAGCTGGTCGAGCTCGCCGTCGTCGAGCACCTGTCCGATCGTCTCCGGGTTCTCCACGCTCACCCCTCCTTTCGTCGCGCCGGGAAAGCCCGGCGGCTCAAGAGATAGGAGAACGCTCTTGGATCCGGCTTGTATCACGCTGAACGGCCCACGCGGCTCCCTGTGTCACCCGCCGCCGTAATGCTCTCTAAGCTTGCGTTTCGTGAGCGAGTTCCCGTGGAAAGCGGCCAGTGCGACCGGCGTCGGCTCCCATCCAGGCGATGACCCGGCCGAGACGCTGCGTATGGTGCTGGGCGAGCTTCCCGACCTGCCGTACCTTCCGGAGCTGCCTGCCCGGGGCGTGGGCGCGGACATGGTCGGGCGCACGGCCTCCTTGCTCGTCGACCTTTCGGTGGAGGTGCAGCCGTCCGGGTGGCGCTTCAGCGACCGCCCGGGACGCGACGCCGGCCGCGCGAGGGACCACCTGGCCCGAGACCTGGACGCGCTCGAGGAGCTCGCGCAGGGGTACGAAGGGCCGTTCAAGATCCAGGTGTGCGGCCCGTGGACCCTCGCGGGCTCCATCGAGCTGCGGTACGGCGACAAGACGCTCGCCGATCCAGGAGCGGTGCGCGACCTGACCGAGTCGCTGGCCGAGGGACTGGCCCAGCACGTCGCCGGCGTGCGTGCCCGCGTGCCGGGTGCCCAGGTGCTGGTCCAGCTCGACGAGCCGGGCCTGCCGGGGGTGCTCGCCGGCTCCGTGCCGACCGCCTCGGGTTTCGGGCGCCTCGACGCCGTCGAGGCGCCGATCGCCGCCGACCGGCTCCGCGCCGTGCTGCCCGCGGACACCTTCACCCTCGTGCACTGTTGCGCGCCCGAGGTGCCCTTCCGGGTGCTCAGCACGGCCGGGGTGAGCGCCATCTCGCTGGACGCGAGCCTGCTGCGCAGGAAGAGCGAAGATCGGATCGGTGAGGCGATCGAGGCAGGGACGGCGTTCTTCCTCGGCGTCGTCCCCGGCACGGAGACCCGGCTCCGGGACATCGGCGAGATCGCCAAGCCCGTCGCCGGGCTGTGGCGGAGGCTGGGCTTCGATCCCGCGCGGCTCGCCGGGCAGGTCGTGCTCACGCCGTCGTGCGGGCTCGCCGGAGCCTCCCCCGCGTACGCCCGGGCGGCGCTCGAGCGGTGCAGGGAGGCGGCGCGCGCGCTGGCGGAGGACCCCGAAGGCCTGGCCGGATCGTGAACGCCCCGTCCTCCACGGCCTAGGCGGCGCGGGGCGCCTCCACGGGGTGCGAACCGGATGATGATCTCGGTGGTCTCGATCCGGTCGACATCGGGCGTCATCGGACATGGCGTGCGTAGCATGCCTGCATGCCCCCCAGGGAAGACGACGGTGGCGACTTCGCCGGTATCGATCCCGTCCTGATGCGCGCGATGATCAAGGATTTGGAGACCGCCAAGGGCCTGGTGGACGCCAAGGTCCCCGGCCTGAAGGACGCCTTCGGCAAGGTGGGCCTGTCGACCAAGCCGATCGTCACGCTGACCGGCATCGCGGGCTGGATCAACGGCGAGCTGCCGATGCTGAACCGGCGCCAGGGCATGGCCGAGCAGCTCTCCAAGGAGAACAACCAGTTCGGCTTCACCGGGACCATGGTGGAGACCGATTGGGAGGGCCTGTTCAAGAGCAAGGCGGAGGCCGAGGCCAAGGCCAAGGAACTCGCCGCCCAGTACGAGGAGCCGGCCGGCTTCCCCGACGACGTCTGGGAGCAGATCGAGAAGTACCAGAACGACCCTGACTTCGCGGAGGCCTTCCTCAAGGCTCTCGGGCCGGAGAAGGCGGCGAGGGCGGCCACCTGGGCGCGCGATGGGGCCGATTCGGGGAACCGCGTGGCCGCCTTCGCCACCCTCATGGCCACGGCGAGCCACCGGGGCGTGATCGACGACGCCTGGCTGAAGAAGTTCGGCGTCATGGCCCCCGGCACCGCCCCTGGCGGCGGCGAAGGCCCGGACCTCCATCTGCTGGCCACGCTGATCAAACATGGCGTGTGGAACACCGACACCCTGGTCACCATCGGCACCAAGGCGTTGACCACCACGCAGCCGCACGACGACAACCGCCTCAAGGCCGACATCCTCGACGGCATCTCGAACAATCCCCTGGCCGCCAACAGGCTCTACTGCGACAACTTCGATCTGATCAACGCCATGGCGTCCGGCGGGATGGACGGCTGGACCTCCGGCGATCCCAGGTTCGGCGACCCGCTGGGCAGGTTCATGGCGGCCGCCACCACGGGGGCCAGGGAGGTCTACGGCCGTATGCAGCCCACCGGCCGGCCGAACCCGGCGGACGTCCTCATCTCCCGCCTGCTGCAGCGGACACAGATCAGCAGCGGCTTCCCGACCGACTTCGAGGGGGTCAAGAAAGCGCTGGACGGGGTCGCGGGGCTCGCCGGTGAGGTCGCGGTGCCGAACCCCGCCCTGGACGTCCAGGACGGCGAGAAGTTCGAGTTCGCCTACACGCAGCCGCAGCCGGACCCGAACACGCCCATCGACTGGGCGTCGGTCTCGCAGGGCATGCTCGGCGACTGCTACTTGCTCGCCGCCGTCCAGGCCGAGCTGAAGCGCAATCCGTACTTCCTGCGCGACCGTATGGTGCGCAACCCCGATGGCACCTACACCGTGACGTTCTACAAGGACGGCAAACCGGTCAAGATCACCGTCACCGGCGACACCGCGAAGTACAAGGGGGCGAACGACAAGGCCTTCGTGGACCCGCCCCTGCTGGCGATCTACGAGAAGGCGTACGCCCAGTTCAAGGGTTCGGGTTCGTACGCGAAGATCGAGGGGGGCGAGGCCGTCGAGCCCTGGCCGGACATCAACGGCAAGAAGGTCGAGGAGCTGGAGGACCTCAGCTTCAAGAACCTGAAGGCGATGAGCGACCAGGGTGTGCCGATGACCGTGAGCACTCCGGGCGACGGGATGTTCGACGACGACGCCCGCACGGGTCCGGGCGGCCAACTGGTGACCGACCATGTGTACTCCGTCAAGGAGGTCAAGATCAACGACAGGGGAGAGGAGGTCGTCGTGCTGGTCAACCCCTGGGGCAAGAACGCCTCCGCTCCGCACGAGGTCGAGGTCCCGTTGAGCTGGCTCAAGGACGGGGTCGGCGAGTGGGCTCCGAGGTGGCAGGTCAAGGTGGCGGCGAAGCAATGACCCACCGGTGGGCGGCCACCGGGGGGCGACGGAGGGATGGGGACAGCGTGACAGCCGACCGGACGGTGCGGGTGCGCCGGGGGATCGACACTCCCGCCTGGGGACTCCAGGTGGGCATCCGCCAGTTGAGGTACAAGGACGGCGTCCCGGCCGTGCTCCTCGGCGTCCGCGAGAGCGGCGCGCAGGAGCCGGAGGCCTTCCTGCTCGGCGTCGGTGAGACCGCCCAAGTGGGGGAGCATGTCCTCGCCGTGCGGGAGATCGCGGCGGACCATGTCGTGGTCGAGTCGCTCGGTCCACGGCGGCCCGCCGAGCCGGAGCCGCCGCGGTGAGGATCTGGGTGGCCGTGGTCGCGCTCGTGGTGGTCGCGGGGGCGGTGTTCGGCGTGGTGAGGTACACCGCGGAGCCGCCGCGGCTCGATGGCGGGGCGGTACGGCTGACGCTGGCCCGGCCGGGACTGCCACCTCTTCAGCACCCCTACGCCGGCGGCGCGGTGTCGCTGAACGCGCTGTCCGACGACGCCGCCGTGATCGGCCTGCGGGGTGCGGCCGACGGATCCGGCCGGGAGGTGAGGGTGCGTACGGGCGAGACGATCGACATCCCGGCCGGCAGGCTGCGCCTCCTGCATGTCTGGGACATGTGGCAGAGAGAGCATGATGCGGTAGATGTCATACTCACTCCGCGTTGACGTAGAAGGTCCCTTTCGTGCAGAAATGTCGGTGGTAGATGGCATGGTGGAAGTAACGATTCCCCAGGTAGACCGCATATGCGGAGGCGCGAGCAGTCGTCGCTGCCCATAGCGTTCTCCCTGGGTCTGATCGACGAGGGGAGACGGCATGGCTGCCGACGTGGAAGGCGTGCCGGTGGGCGCACTGGAGCGCCACGCCGAGCTGGCAGAGCTGGCCGACGAGGCCAACTGGCGCTACTACGTGCTCGACCAGCCCACCGTGAGCGACGGGGAGTACGACGCGTGGATGCGCGAGCTTCGTGAGCTGGAGGAGGCGCATCCGAGCCTGCGGACCCCCGACTCGCCCACGCAGAAGGTCGGCGCGCCGATCTCCACCGACTTCACGCCCGTCCAGCACCTGCGGCGCCTCGAAAGCCTCGACAACGCCTTCAACCCCGCCGACCTCGCGGGCTGGCAGGCCAGGGCCGAGCGGCTCCTTGAGGCCGACCCGGGACCCTACCTGTGCGAGCTGAAGATCGACGGCCTGGCCATCGCCCTGGTCTACGAGAAGGGCAGGCTGGTCAGGGGTGCCACGCGGGGTGACGGGCGCATCGGGGACGACGTGACCGCGAACGTCCGCACGATCGAGGGCATCCCGCACCGGCTCGCCGGGGACAACGTGCCCGACGTGGTGGAGGTCCGGGGAGAGGTGTTCTTCCCGGTCTCGGGGTTCGAGAAGCTCAACGAGCAGCTTGTCGCGGCGGGCAAGGCGCCGTTCGCCAACCCCCGCAACTCGGCGGCCGGGTCGCTCCGCCAGAAGGACCCGCGCATCACCGCCCAGCGCGAGCTCCGCATGATCGCGCATGGGGTCGGCACCTGGGAGGGCACCCCACTGCCGAAGACCCAGTCGGCGGTGTACGAGAAGCTGCGGGAGTTCGGGCTGCCGATCAGCGACATGTACAAGGTCGTCGGCAGCCTCACCGAGATCGACGAGTTCATCGAGTACTACCGGCAGCACCGCCACGACCCCGCGTACGAGATCGACGGCGTCGTGGTGAAGATCGACAAGATCGAGCTGCAGCGGCAGCTCGGCTCCACCTCGCGGGCGCCCCGGTGGGCCATCGCCTTCAAGTACCCGCCGGAAGAGGTCAACACCAAGCTCCTGGACATCCAGGTCGGCATCGGCCGCACGGGCCGTGTGACTCCGTACGGGGTGATGAAGCCGATCGTGGTCGCCGGGTCCACCGTCGAGCGGGCCACCCTGCACAACGCCTCTGAGGTCGCTCGCAAGGCCGTGCTCATCGGCGACACCGTGGTGCTGCGCAAGGCGGGCGACGTGATCCCCGAGATCGTCGGGCCGGTGGTCGCCCTGCGGGACGGCAGCGAGCGCGAGTTCGTCATGCCGACCCACTGCCCCGAGTGCGGCACCGAGCTACGCCGCATGCGGGAGGCCGATGTCGACATCCGCTGCCCCAACGCCCGGTCCTGCCCGGCGCAGCTTCGCGAGCGCATCTTCTTCGCCGCCGGCCGGGGAGCGTTCGACATCGAGGGCCTCGGCTACGTCGCCGCCACCGCGCTGACCGCCCCGCTGCCCCCGCAGGAGCCTCCGGTCCGCACCGAGGCCGACCTGTTCGACCTGACGATCGAACGGCTGCTGCCGATCAAGTCCGTGGTCCGCGACCAGGCCACCGGCCTGCCCAAGACCGATCCGGAGACCGGCGAGCCCAAGATCGTCACGTTCTTCGCCAACATGAGCGGCGAGCCCAGCAAGAACGCCGAACACATGATGCGTGAGCTGGAGAAGGCCAAGTCGCAGCCGCTCTGGCGGGTGCTGGTCGCCCTGTCGATCAGGCACGTCGGCCCCACGGCGGCGCAGGCGCTGGCCTCCTCCCTCCTGTCGCTCGACCGCGTCTTCGGTGCCTCGGAGGAGGAACTGGCCGCCGTGGAGGGGGTCGGCCCGACCATCGCCGCCTCCATCAAGGAGTGGTACGCCGAGGACTGGCACCGCGAGATCGTCGAGCGCTGGCGCGCGGCGGGTGTCCGGATGGAGGACGAGCCGCCGGTCGGACAGGGCGTGCAGACACTCGCCGGCCTGACCCTGGTGGTCACCGGCACGCTCGTGGGGTTCACCAGAGACGAGGCCGGCGAGGCCATCCAGAGCCGCGGCGGCAAGGTGACGAGCTCGGTGTCCAAGAAGACCGACTTCCTGGTGGCAGGAGAGAACGCCGGCTCGAAGTACGACAAGGCCTCCAAGCTGGGCGTCCCCATCCTCGACGAGGCGGCGTTCCAGGCCCTCCTCGACCACGGGCCACAGGCCGTCGCCCCCGCGGCGGCCCAGGAGGAGCCCCCGGAACCGGAGGAATCCCCCAGGGCGGAGGAGTACGAGGAGGCTGCGCAGCAGGGGTGACCGGCGGAGCGGCCCGCTGAGCGGGCCGGAGGATCGCCTGGAGCCGGTGAAAGCCGGTGTGCCGGTGAGTGACCAGGAGAAGCCGGCCGCCGAGTCGGCGCGACCGGTCGAGCATGCACGTAGCCGGGCAGCGGGCGTGTGGACGCCCGGCCCCTGCCGTTTCCGGTTTTGGACGAGCGGGTTTCGCGAGCCGTCCGTAGCCTGGTGGTCACCGAAAGAAGTAGTAACGATCCATCAGAACATCTCATCCTGTTTCGTCATCCGTGACCATCGCCGGTCACGAACAGGAAGAGCCGGATGCTGGAAATTGTCGGTGACGGAACGTGCCCAATCGGTTTCGCGAAGTGGCCCAGAGGTCGTACCCTCCCATAGTGACCTCTTGGGGGTTTACTTGCTTATGACGGACCCATCCGACACGCGCGACACCGCACCGCGTCCCTTCTCCCCGCTCTGGACTTACCTGACCGGGGTCATCATCACCGGGATAGCGGCGCTGATGGTCGCCGAGGTCCGGCTCGGCTTCGGCCAGCTGGCCACCCTGACGCGCACGTCGCTGTTCTGGGTGCTCTTGGTCCTGGTCGTGCTGGGAGAGCTCCGGCCGATCGTGGTCTCCACCTCGCGCCTGGCGGGTGGCACGGCCACCTCGACGCTGTTCACCTTCGCCGTCCTCCTCTACCAGGGCCTGTCCGTGGCCGTGCTGATCCACTCCCTCGCGCTGGTCGTGAGCGGCCTGGTCCACCGCAGGGCCTGGCACCGGGTGCTGTTCAACGTCTCACAGGTGAGCCTGGCCTCCATGGCGGCGGCGGTGGTGCTCGGCGCCTTCGGGCACCATCCCCATCCGGTCCAGCCGTGGGTGCCCGGGGGCACCGACATCACGGCGGTCGCGCTGGCGGCCGTGGCCTACTTCGCCGTACGCGGCGTCCTGGTGTGCGCGGCCGTCGCGCTGCATGAGCGCCGGTCGCTGTTCCGGGTGATCCGCACGACGATCGGGCACCAGAGCCTGGTCTACGCCGCGCTCCTCGGCCTCGCCCCGCCGGTCGTGATCGTGATGAGCCACTCGCCCGCCCTGGTCCCCCTGTTCGTCGCCCCGCTCGCCACGATGTACCTCACCGCCTCGCTCTCGGTGCGCCGTGACCACCAGGCCATGCACGACGGCCTGACCGCCCTGCCGAACCGCAAGCTGCTGATCCTGCGTACCGAGGAGGCGCTGGCCGAGGCCCGCGACGACGCGCGGGTGGGCCTGCTGCTGCTCGACCTCGACCGGTTCAAGGAGGTCAACGACACCCTCGGGCACCCCGTGGGGGACCGGCTGCTGCAGATCGTCGCGCACCGCCTCACCCACAGCGTGCGGCCGGGCGACGTCGTGGCCCGGCTCGGCGGTGACGAGTTCGCGGTGCTGCTGCCCACGGTGCGCGACGCGGTCGCCGCCCGCGAGGTGGCCGCCCGGCTCAGGGCGGCGCTCACCGAGCCCGTACGGCTGGAGGGCATGACGTTCGACGTGGACGCGTCGGTGGGCATCGCGCTGTATCCCGACCATGCGCCCGACTTCGAGCTGCTCCTGCAGAGGTCCGACGTGGCGATGTACTTCGCCAAGGAAGGACGCACCGGGGTGGAGGTCTACCTCGCCGAGAAGGACCGCAACTCGCCCGAGCGGCTGAACCTCCTCGGCGACCTGCGCAGAGCCGTCGGCCAGGGCGAGCTTGTGCTGCACTACCAGCCCAAGGTGTCCCTCGCTTCGGGCGCGGTCGAAGGCGTGGAGGCCCTGCTGCGGTGGTGGCATCCCGACCGGGGGCTGGTGTCCCCGGCCGACTTCATCCCTCTCGCCGAGCAGTCCTACCTGATGCGGCAGATCACCCAGCACGTGATCGACGCCGCGCTGGAGCAGGCGGCATGCTGGTGGCACTCCGGGCTCCAGGTGCCGGTGTCGGTCAACGTGTCGGCCCGTGACCTGCTCGACTCGGCCCTGCCCGACCAGCTTGAGGCCGGGCTCGACCGGCTCCAGCTTCCCGCCGGGGCGATCCAGCTGGAGGTGACCGAGCGCATCCTGATGACCGACCAGGCCTACACCGCCGATTCGGTGCGCGCCCTGGTCGACCTCGGGATCCCCCTCGCCCTCGACGACTTCGGCACCGGCTACTCCTCGCTCGTCCGCCTCCAGCGCCTCCCGGTCGACGAGGTGAAGATCGACGGCTCGTTCGTCCAGCGGCTGGGCAAGTCGGTGGACGACGAGCGGATCGTCCGCTCCATCGTCGATCTGGTGCGCTCCCTCGGCCTGCGGTCGGTGGCCGAGGGCGTGGAGACCGAGGAGGTAGCCCAGCACCTTCGTGAGATGGGCTGCGACGCCGCCCAGGGATGGCGGTTCGGCGAGCCGATGCCCCCCGGCGAGATGACCGTCTGGCTCCAGGAGCGGCTCAGCGCGGCGACGTACGGCAGGTGCGAGCCCGCCCAGGTCAGGGCCCTCTAGGAGCGTGGCGGGGCGGCCGGCGGCGGTGGGAACGCAGGTGCCACTGGGTCCTGGCGTGACAGGGGCGGTCATGAGCTCGGAGAACATGGTTAATGGTTCGGCCACGTTCGAGCACGAGCCCTAGGATGACACTGTCCAATTGCCATCCATGAAACGGGTTAACGACTCATGTCCGCCATAACCCGCGACGAGGTCGCTCACCTCGCCCGGTTGTCCCGGCTGGCGCTGGCCGACGCCGAGCTCGAGCACTACGCCGCCCAGCTCGATGTCATCATCGGCGCGGTCGCGCGTGTCGCCGAGGTCGCCACCGACGAGATCCCGCCGTCCTCGCACGCGCTGCCCCTGACGAACGTCTACCGTCCCGACGAGGCACGGCCCAGCCTGACCCCGCAAGAGGCGCTGGCAGCCGCCCCAGCCGTCCAGGACGACCGTTTCCGCGTCCCGCGCATCCTCGGGGAGGAGGCATGAGTCTCACCCGCAAGACCGCCGCGGAGCTGGGCGCGCTGATGGCCTCGGGCGAGGTGTCGGCCGTGGAGGTCGCCCAGGCCCACCTCGACCGCATCGCCGAGGTCGACTCGCGGGTTCACGCCTTCCTGCACGTCGCCGCCGACTCGGCGCTGGAGCAGGCGCGCTCGGTGGACGCCAGGCGCGCCGCGGGCGAGGAGCTCGGCCCGCTCGCCGGCGTCCCGATCGCGCACAAGGACGTCTTCACCACCAAGGACATGCCGACCACCGCCGGGTCGAAGATCCTCGAGGGCTACCGCCCGCCCTACGACGCCACGGTGACCACGCGCCTGCGCGAGGCCGGCCTGGTCATCCTCGGCAAGACCAACCTCGACGAGTTCGCGATGGGCTCCTCCACGGAGAACTCCGCGTACGGCCCGACGCACAACCCGTGGGACCTCGGCCGGATCCCCGGCGGTTCCTCGGGCGGTTCGAGCGCGGCGGTCGCCTCCTACCAGGCCCCGCTTTCCACCGGCACCGACACCGGCGGTTCGATCCGCCAGCCCGCCGCCGTCACCGGCATCGTGGGCATGAAGCCCACCTACGGCGGCTCCTCGCGGTACGGGCTGATCGCCTTCGCCTCCTCGCTCGACACACCGGGGCCGTTCGCCCGCAACGTGCTGGACGCGGCGCTGCTGCACGAGGCCTTCTCCGGCCACGACGTCATGGACACGACCTCGATCCACTCGGAGGTGCCGCCGGTCGTCGAGGCGGCGCGCCAGGGCGACATCGCAGGGCTGCGCGTCGGCGTGGTCAAGGAGTTCGGGGGAGAGGGCTACCAGCCCGGCGTGCTGGCCCGCTTCCACGAGGCGGTCGACCTGCTGGAGTCCCTGGGGGCCAAGGTCGTCGAGGTCTCCTGCTCCAGCTTCTCCTACGCGCTGCCGGCCTACTACCTCATCGCGCCCTCCGAGTGCTCGTCCAACCTCGCCAGGTTCGACGGCATGCGCTACGGGCTGCGCGTCGGCGACGACGGCACCCGAAGCGCCGAGGAGGTCATGGCGCTGACCCGGGCCGCCGGGTTCGGCCCGGAGGTCAAGCGGCGCATCATGCTCGGCACCTACGCGCTGTCGAGCGGCTACTACGACGCCTACTACGGCTCGGCCCAGAAGGTCCGCACACTGATCGCGCGCGACTTCGAGGCGGCCTTCCACCAGGTCGACGTGCTGGTCTCGCCGACCACGCCCACCACGGCGTTCCCGATCGGCGAGCGTGCCGACGACCCGATGGCGATGTACCTCGCCGACCTGTGCACCATCCCCGCCAACCTCGCGGGCAACGCCGCCATCTCCGTGCCGTGCGGCCTCGCCGACGAGGACGGCCTGCCGGTCGGCCTGCAGATCATGGCTCCGGTCCTGGGCGACGACCGCTGCTACCGGGTGGGCGCCGCCGTCGAGAAGGCGTTCGAGGACCGCTGGGGCGGCCCGCTGCTGAAGGAGGCTCCGTCCCTGTGACCACCACTCACACCGTCATGCCCTACGACGAGGCGCTCGAGCGCTTCGAGCCGGTGATCGGCCTGGAGACCCACGTCGAGCTCGGCACGACCTCGAAGATGTTCTGCGGGTGCTCCACCACGTTCGGCGCCCCGCCCAACACCCATGTCTGCCCGGTCTGCCTCGCCCTCCCCGGCGCGCTGCCGGTGGCCAACGACAAGGCGATCGAGTCGACGATCCGCATCGGCCTCGCGCTGAACTGCACCATCGCCGAGTGGTGCCGCTTCGCCCGGAAGAACTACTTCTATCCGGACATGCCGAAGAACTACCAGATCAGCCAGTACGACGAGCCGTTGTGCACCAATGGCTACCTCGACGTCGAGGTGGGCGGCGAGACGGTCAGGGTCGAGATCGAGCGGGTCCACCTGGAGGAGGACACCGGCAAGTCCACCCACATGGGCGGTGCCACCGGCCGCATCCAGGGCGCCGACTACTCGATCGTCGACTACAACCGCGCGGGCATCCCGCTGGTGGAGATCGTCACCAAGCCCGTCGAGGGCACCGACCGGTTCGCCCCCGAGGTCGCGAAGGCGTACGTCACCGAGCTCCGCGAGGTGATGCGCACGCTGGGCGTGTCCGACGTCCGCATGGAGGAGGGCTCCATGCGGTGCGACGTGAACGTCTCGCTGATGCCCCGCGGCACGAGCGAATGGGGCACCCGCACGGAGACCAAGAACGTCAACTCCCTGCGGAGCGTCGAGCGGGCGGTGCGCGGCGAGATCGAGCGCCAGGCGGCGATCCTCGCCGACGGCGGCCGCATCATCCAGGAGACCCGCCACTTCCACGAGGACACCGGGGTGACCACCGCGGGCCGGTCCAAGGAAGAGGCGCAGGACTACCGCTACTTCCCCGAGCCCGACCTGCTGCCGATCGCCCCGTCCCCCGAGTGGGTCGATGAGCTGCGGTCCGAGCTTCCCGAGCTGCCGACCGTGCGGCGCAGGCGGCTGCAGGCCGAGTGGGGCGTCTCCGACCTCGACATGGCGGCGATGCACAACGCCGACGCCATCGGCCTGGTCGAGGCCACCGTCACGGCGGGCGTGCCCGCCGCCGACGCGCGCAAGTGGTGGATGGGCGAGCTGGCGCGGCGCGCCAACGAGTCCGGCACCTCTCTCGCCGACCTGCCGATCACGCCCGCGCAGATCGTCCGGGTCGTGGAGCTCGTGGCGTCCGGCGCACTGAACGACAAGCTGGCCCGCCAGGTGCTCGAGGGCGTGCTCGCGGGCGAGGGGTCCCCCGACGAGGTCGTCGAGGCCCGGGGCCTGCGCATCGTCAGCGACGAGGGCGAGCTGTCCTCGATCATCGACCAGGTGCTGTCGTCGAACGCCGACGCCGCCGACAAGGTCCGCTCCGGCAAGATCGCCGCGGTGGGCGCGCTGGTGGGCGGTGTGATGAAGGCCAGCCGCGGCAAGGCCGACGCCGGTCGTGCCCGCGAGCTCATCCTGGAGAAGCTCGGCGTCTCCGAGTAGGCGTTCCCACGGGCCCCGCGAGCACTCGCGGGGCCCGTGGTGCTGAGGGGTGTCCGTTCGTTGCCGGGGATGGCTTTTCCCGCGGTAGAGGCTTGATACCTGGGGTGTGATTCATCCACCGATGTAGCGGAATTTGGGAGTGTTGTTGGTTTAGGGTGATGCGGGGGAATCGGTACGGAGCGGGAGGAGACGAAGGCGTGCGGAACGCCGGATCGTCCATCGACCCGCCGTCCGACCCGTTCGCGGCGGTGCGCCCCGAGTCCCCCGTGGCGCCGCCCGCCGACCGCCGGTTTTCGAACGACCAGACGAACGGACGCTCGGCCGGGCGTAAGAAACTTCCTCCGGGCGTCTCTCCGCTCCCGCCCGGCGTGTCGCCCGACATCTTCGCGCAGACCCCACCCCACGCCGGCAACGGGCCGTCCGGCCAGCCGGGGACCCTGCCGCCCCCCGCGCCTCCGCCCCAGCCGTGGCCCATGACCACGAGCGTGCGCGTCCGCCGGACCGGTGACGACCTGACGGCCGAGCCCTCCGTCGTGATCGCGCAGGAGCCGGTGGAGAGCCGGAGCAGGTGGCGCGCGCTGTGGCTCGTCACGGGCGGGCTCGCCTTCCTGTTCGTCCTCGCCTACGCGATCCCCGCCACGTACATGTGGGGCAGGGTGCTGCCCGGCACGCACGTCGCCGACGTGCGCATCGGCGGTCTGACCGAGACCGAGGCGATCGACCGCCTCCATGAGCGTTTCGACGGGAAGGACCTGGAACCCGTCGGGCTCATGGTGGACGGCCGGCGCGTCGACGTGCTGGAGCCGCGGGACGCCGGGCTGACCATAGACGTCGAGGCGACGGTCGCCGACGCGCAGACCGGGTTCCCGTCCCCCCTTGCCGTCTGGCAGGCGCTCACCGGCGAGAACGACCTGCCGCTGCGGATCTCGGTGAACACCGCCAAGTTCGCCCAGCGGATCCGCAAGGTCGCCAAACAGGTCGATCGGCCGGCCGGTGAGGGCGCGATCGTCTACAAGGGCGTCAGGGCGCAGGTCGTGCCGCCCAAGGACGGCGCCGTCCTGGACCAGGGGGCCACCGCGGAGGCGATCAAGCGGGCCTTCGTCAACGCCCCGGTATCCGTCGCGCTTCCGGTGTCGCCCGTGCGGTCGAGGGCCGGCAGGGAGGCGTTCGACCAGGCGCTCGGCATGGCGCGCAGCGCGGTGGCCGCGCCGATCACCCTGGTGAACGGCGACAGGCGGGTGCGTCTGTCCCGGCAGGTGATCGCGGCCGGCCTGAAGTTCGTGGCGGACGAGCATGGTGTGGTCCGCCCGCGGTTCGACGCCTGGAAGGCGGTCAAAGGTCTGGAGACCAGGCTGGTCGGGGTCGCCGAGGCGCCGCGCGAGGCGGGATTCGTCATCGAGAACGGCGCCCCGAAGCTGGTCCACGCCCGCACGGGCAAGGGCGTCGACGCCACGCAACTGGCCGCGGCGGTGGCCAAGGTGATCACCGACGGAGGCGGCCGTACGATCCCGGTGTCCCTCGCGATCATCCAGCCCACCCTCACCGACGAGGCCGCCGTGAAGCTGGGCGTGAAGGAGAAGGTCCACGAGTCCACGACGACCTTCCCGTGCTGCGTCGCCAGGGTCGTCAACATCCACAAGGCCGCCGATCTGGTGGACGGCATCGTGGTGAAGCCCGGGGAGACGTTCTCGCTGAACGAGGTCATCAAGGCGCCGGACGCCGACCGCGGCTTCGTGCCGGCCCAGGCGATCGTGGACGACCACCTGGCCATCACCATGGGCGGCGGGGTCTCCCAGCTCGCCACCACCATGTACATGGCCGCCTACTTTGCCGGGCTCGAGGACGTCGAGCACACCCCGCACCAGTTCCACGTCCGGCGCTACCTGCCGGGTCAGGACGCCGCGGTGAGCTATCCCGACCAGGACCTGCGCTGGCGGAACGACTCGGAGTACGGCGTGCTGATCAAGACCGCGTACACCGGCACCTCCGTGACCGTGGCCCTGTGGAGCACGAGGCAGTACGACCGCGTCGAGGCCGAGACCTCTCAGCGGTCCGACGTGACCCAGCCGGAGACCAGGTCGGAGAGCGGCCCCGGCTGCCTGCCGATGGAGGGCGCGCCGGGCTTCACCGTCACCCTGACCCGGGTCTTCTACAAGGACGGCAAGGTCGTCAAGCGCGACCGCCCGCAGACCACGGTGTACGAACCGCAGGCCAAGGTGATCTGTGAGCAGGCGCGGTCCTCCCCGCCGGCGAGACGCGGCGGGCCCAGCGGCCAGGACGCCGTCGAGCTCCCCGGTCCCGAGGGAACGATCGACGGCGACACCGGCGACTGACCACTCGGACCTGGTCCCCCCACGGCGCCGGCGCGGGCAGCCGACGGTTCCGGGCGCGGGCCGCCTCCATCGTGCCGGCACCGGCAGGTTCCGGTCCGGGTCACTTCATCGGAATGACCAGGATGCGGTCGTCGCCCTCCTTGGCCGAGCCTCGCCCGTCCTTGTTGCTGGTGCTCACGTACAGGGTGCCGTCCGGTGCGGTCGCCACGGCGCGCAGCCGCCCGTACTCGCCCTCGTACCGGGCGACGGGCTTGCCCGCGCGGCCGTCGCCGGACAACGGGACCTGCCACAGCCGCGTTCCACGCAGCGCCGCCACCCACAGGGATCCGGCCGCGTAGGCCATGCCGGAGGGGGACGCCTCAGCGGTGGACCAGGTCAGCAGGGGGTCGACGTACTCGTCCTTGCCGCCGAACCCCTCCACCTCGGGCCACCCGTAGTTCTGGCCCTTCTTGATCTCGTTGACCTCGTCGTAGGTGTTCTGACCGAACTCGGAGGCGTACATACGACCCGAATCATCCCAGGCCATGCCCTGGACGTTGCGGTGGCCGTAGCTCCAGATCACGTTCTGGAACGGGTTGCCCGGGGCCCCCTTCCCGTCGACGGTCATGCGCAGGATCTTGCCGCCGAGCGAGCCCATGGCCTGCGCGAGGGGCCGGTCACCGGTCTCGCCCGTCGACGCGTACAGGTAGCCGTCCGGGCCGAAGGCGAGCCGCCCGCCGTTGTGGATGCCCCCCTTGGGGATGCCGCTGAGGATCGTCACCGGGTCGGCCAAGCCGTTCTCGTAGCGGTAGCGCACGATGCGGTTCCCGGTCGCCGCCGTGAAATACACGAAAATATAGTGATCTTGCGAGAACTTGGGGGAGACGGCCACGCCGAGCAGGCCGCCTTCCCCACTCGGGGACACCCCCTCCACCACGCCCACCTGGCTCGTCTTCCCCGCCGGGGTCACGCGCAGCAGCCGCGCGGAATCCCGCTCGGTCACCAGCGCGTCGCCACCGGGCAGGAAGGCGATGGCCCACGGCACCGACAGCCCTTCGACGAGCGTGCGGGGGGACCCCGGGTCCCGCTGCGGAACGGCGCTCGCCGCCGGGGCCGGCGTTCCCCCTCCGTCCTGGCGCTCCGCGGTCCCCGGGGTGCACCCTGCCAGCAGAACGGCCACCGTGACCCCGGCGACCGCGCGCCCGGCGGCGGTGGTGCGCCGGTGTGGCCCACCGGTGGGACGAAACGAATCGTTCGACATATCGGACCTCCTCCGTGACTCCATACTCGTGCCTCGGGCGTGAGGTTCCCGGCCCCGCGAGCGATCGTTAGGGTTAACGGTCATGAAGATTTGGGCTCCCTCGCAGGCCATCGTCGACGTCTTGACCGATCTGCCCGACGTGGAGTGCGTCATGTACGACGGTGGCCCCCGGCCGCCTGAGGGTGCCGAGGACGTCGAGGTGTGGATCCCCTCGCTGATGCCGCCGCGCCAGACTCCCGAGATTCTCGGCCGCATGGCCAAGCTCCGCCTCCTGCAGACGGTGACGGCGGGTGTGGACGCCTACCGCCCGCACCTGCCCGAGGGTGTCATCCTGTGCAACGCGCGGGGTGTGCACGAAGCGGGGACCGCCGAGTGGGCCGTGGGCGCGATGATCGCCGTACTTCGGGACTTCCCCGCCTTCGCGGACGCCCAGCGGCACGGCCACTGGTCCTACCACCACACGGGCGTGCTGGCCGACGCCACCGTGCTGATCGTCGGGTACGGCTCCATCGGCCAGGCGCTGGAGCGCCGGCTCGACGGGTTCGAGGTGAACGTCGTCCGCGTGGCGAGGACCGCCCGCGAAGGCGTGCACGGGCAGGAGGAGCTTCCCGCCCTGCTCCCCGGGGCCGACGTGGTGGTGCTGCTGGTTCCCTCGACCTCCGGTACCACGGGCCTGGTGGACGCCGCGTTCCTGGCGGCGATGAAGGACGGCGCGGTGCTGGTGAACGCGTCCAGGGGCACGGTCGTCGACACCGGCGCGCTGGTCGCCGAGCTCGAACGCGGAAGGATACGGGCGGCGCTGGACGTGACCGACCCCGAGCCGCTTCCGGACGGCCATCCCCTGTGGGCGGCGCCGGGGGTCTTCATCACGCCCCATGTGGCCGGCAGCACCCCCGCCTCGGTGCGGCGCGCAGGCAAGCTCGTACGGTCTCAAATGTTGAGATATCTGTCCGGAGAACCACTGAACAACGTGATCACAGGCATCTACTGAGCGGCTTGACTCAACTTTCTGACTCGTAACGATAGGAAAGCAAACCCAGACCGTGGCTGCCTCGTGACCTCGGATGCGTAGCGTGAATCTTGCCGCGCGACCGTTCGGAAGCATCACGGCGGTTATCAGATCGGTGACGACTGAACGGTTGTCGCCTCTTCCGCCGCCGCGCGGACGCGACACTGGCGACGTGACAGAGATGAGCCACATGGGCGACGACATTGAACGGCCTTCGTGACCCAAGGGTCCCGTTGACCGCCGCCGCCGGGCTCGGCGCGGTGGCCCTCGCGGCTGCCCTTCTCGTCAGCAAACCCTTCATCGTCGTCACGGCCATCGCCGGGGTGGTGGCGGGCCTTGTGGCCGCCGTCTCACTCTTCGTCGCCGCGGCACGCGTCAGGCCGCCCTCGCGGCACCAGTCGTCATCGTGGCGCTGGCTCGCCTGGGGTTCGATCACCTGGCTCACCGGTGTCGGTCTGCGGCCGGTCGCGGAGGGCACGCCGTTCGTGCTGACCTTCGCCGATGTCCTGCTCCTCGTGGGCACCGTTCTGCTCGGCATCGGCTGTGGCCGCACCGCGAGGCGGCCCGCGTACGGCAGGTCGCTGCTCCACTACGTCACAAGCGCCTACATCAGCGCCGCGTCCCTGTTCGCCATCTGCTGGGTGCTGCTGCTCGGGCCGGTGTATTCCAAGGCCGACGAGCCGAGCACCCTGGTACTGCCGGTGGTGTGCCTGCTCGTCATCTGCGCCGTGGCCCCGGCCGCGCTGGCCGCCCGATCCGCCGGGCGGCGCATCGGCATCGCCGCGCTCGCCGTCCTGGCGGCGATCACGGTCGAGGAGATGGCCACGGCGATCGGGCGGCTGACCGCCGGCGGCACCCCGGCGCTGATCACGGGCATCGTGGCCCCCGCCGCCTTCCTGCTGCTCGCCGCCGTGCCATGGGGGGGCCGCGCCGGCGCCGAACCGGTGCGCTCGACGCCCTCGGCCGTGGTCGACGGCGCGCCGCTCGCCCTGGCCGGGATCGCCACCGTCGTCCTGGTCGTCCGCGTGCTCGCCGGCCGTCCCGACGAGCCCATGCCGGTGCTGCCGATCGTCGTCGGCTCCATCGTCGTGGTGCTGCTCGCCAAGGTGTTCGTGCTGGCGCTGGAGACGGTGAGCATGCGCGGCACCGTCGAGTCGGGCGAGCGCCAGCTCGTCCACCTCGCCGAGAGCGCCGGAGACGTGGTCCTCGTCTGCGACCACGACGGGGTGATCCAGGAGATGGGCTCCGGGGTCGAGGCCATGTACGGCTACCGCCCCCAGGAGCTGGTGGGGCGCTCGATCCTCGACTACGTGCATTCGGAGGACGCCCCCGCCGTCCAGGCGGCCCTGAGGGCGATGACGGCCGAGGAGGAGTCCTCGGCCGACCGCCAGGGTGCCTGCCGCGTCTCCTGCCGGGTGCGTGCCGCCGACGGCACCTGGCGGCCGGCCGAGTCCGTCGCCACCCGGCATCCTGGCGACGTCGAGGATCTGGTCCTGATCTCCACGCGCGACGTCAGCGACCAGGTGGCGCTGCGCAACCAGGTCGCCCACCTGACCTTCCACGACGGCGTGACCGGGCTGCCCAACCGTGCCTACTTCGAGGAGCGCACCCGGGAGGTGC
The DNA here is from genome assembly GCF_039537005.1 of Sphaerisporangium flaviroseum. NCBI lineage: Bacteria > Bacillati > Actinomycetota > Actinomycetes > Streptosporangiales > Streptosporangiaceae > Sphaerisporangium > Sphaerisporangium flaviroseum. The sequence goes on from NZ_BAAAZR010000043.1 coordinate 154,104, forward strand.
TGGCCCGCAAGGGGCTCGGCGGCACGGCCGTGGTCTTCCTCGACCTCGACGGGTTCACCGGCGTCAACGACTCCGTGGGCCACGCCGGCGGCGACTACCTGCTCAGCCAGGCGGCCCGGCGCCTGCGCGCGGCCGTACGCGCCGACGACACCCTGGCCCGCTGGGGCGGCGACGAGTTCGCGGTGCTGCTGGAGTCGGGCAGCTCGGGCGGCTCCGGTCCTTCGGCGAGCTCGGGGACCGCCGACGCCCAGTCCGCCATCGACCTGGCCGAGCGGCTGGTGCGCGCGGTCTCCTCCGAGCCGTTCCGGGTGGCCGACCGCGACATCGCGCTGACCGCGAGCGTCGGGGTGGCGTTCGCCGAGGACGGCGTCCCGGCGGGCGACCTCATCCGCAACGCCGACGTGGCGATGGCCCGGGCCAAGGAGCTCGGCGGGCGCCGGGTCGAGGTGTTCGCCGCACACATGCACGCCGACGTCGTACGCCGGCTCGAGCTCGCCGCCGACCTTCAGCGCGCGCTGCTGGCCGAGCAGTTCGCCGTGGAGTACCAGCCGGTGGTCGACCTCGCGACGTCGAGGGTCACGGCGGTGGAGGCCCTGGTGCGCTGGTGGCGCGGCAGCACGTTCGTGCCGCCTCAGCAGTTCCTCGGCGCCGCCGAGGACACCGGCCTGATCGTCCCCCTCAGCGAGTGGATCCTGCGGGAGGCCTGCCGCGAGGTCGCCAACTGGCGGGCGTCGTCCTGGGACATCGGGCTCTCGCTCAACCTGTCCAGCCGCCAGATCACCGCCCCACGGTTCGTGGAGACGGTCGAGGCGGCCCTGGCAGAGAGCGGGCTTCCGGCGAGCGCTCTGACCCTGGAGGTGATCGAGGAGATGCTCGTCGAGGACGCCGAGGAGATCATCAACCGGCTGTCGGAGCTGCGTGCCCTCGGCGTGCGGCTCGCGATCGACGACTTCGGCACCGGGTACGCGTCGCTGGCCCTGCTCCGCCAGCTGCCCGTCGACATCATCAAGATCGATCCTTCCTTCGTCTCGGGTCTCGGACGTGACGAGACGCTCACCTTGCTGACCCGCACGATCGTGCGGCTCGGCCACGATCTCGGCCTGATCGTCGTGGCCGAGGGCATCGAGCGCCCCGAACAGCTCGAGTTGCTGCGCGAGATGGGCTGCACCCGGGGCCAGGGATACCTCGTGGCCAGGCCGATGGCGGCCAGGGGCGTCGACTCGCTCATGCGCACGAACCTGTCGCCTTTGCAGAACACCGCGTGACGACCAGCGTCCGACATCCCATATGGTGAGACATGTGTCCGGGGATTTGACACGTCGGCCCCGTGAGGGGCTATCGTTGCGGGCATGCGTATCACTGGGAACCTCATTGCCGGGCTCATGCGAGCACGGCTTGAGGGTGTAGTACTTCGCCGGCGCGCGGGTCGCTGACGAATAGTCCCCAGCCTGCGCGCAGCCCCAGCACCGCCTCCCACGGCGGGCGGGGCATTTTTTATGGCCACACCCAGCTCAGCCACGCAAGGAAACGAGCCGATGACCGAAGAGATGACAGGTGCGCAGGCCCTCGTCAGGGCGCTGGAGCAGGTCGGGGTCGACACGGTGTTCGGGATCCCCGGCGGTGCGATCCTGCCCGCCTACGACCCGCTCTACGACTCCGCCAAGGTCAGGCACGTGCTCGTACGTCACGAGCAGGGCGCCGGCCACGCCGCCGAGGGGTACGCCCAGGCGACCGGCCGCGTCGGGGTGTGCATGGCCACCAGCGGCCCCGGTGCGACCAACCTCGTGACCGCGATCGCCGACGCCTACATGGACTCGGTGCCGATCGTCGCGATCACCGGCCAGGTCGCGGCGCCGCTCATCGGCACCGATGCCTTCCAGGAAGCCGATATCTCGGGCATCACCATGCCGATCACCAAGCACAACTTCCTCGTCACCGATGCCGACGACATCCCGCGGATCATCGCCGAGGCCTTCCACATCGCCTCCACCGGCCGTCCCGGACCGGTGCTCGTCGACATCTCCAAGGACGCGCTCCAGGCGACCACCGCCTTCTCCTGGCCGCCCGTCATGCGCCTTCCGGGCTACCGCCCGGTCACCCGGCCGCACTCCAAGCAGATCAGGGAGGCCGCGCGCCTCATGGTCGAGGCCAAGCGGCCGGTGCTCTACGTGGGCGGCGGCGTGCACAAGGCCCAGGCGTCGGCGGAGCTGGCCGCGCTGGCCGAGCTCACCGGCATCCCCGTGGTGACCACGCTGACGGCCAGGGGAACCTTCCCCGACACCCACCCCCACCACCTGGGCATGCCCGGCATGCACGGCACGGTGGCGGCCGTGGGCGCCCTGCAGCGCAGCGACCTGATCATCGCGCTGGGCACCCGGTTCGACGACCGGGTGACGGGCAGGCTCGACACCTTCGCCCCCTTCGCCAAGATCATCCATGCCGACATCGACCCGGCCGAGATCTCCAAGAACCGGCACGCCGACGTTCCGATCGTGGGCGACTGCCGCGAGGTCCTCGTCGACCTGGTGGCGGCGGTGAAGCACGAGAACGACGAGGGCCGCGTCGGTGACTACACCGCCTGGTGGGCGGTGCTGAACGGGTACAAGGAGACCTACCCCCTCGGCTACGACCAGCCTGAGGACGGCTCGCTGGCCCCCCAGTACGTCATCGAGCGGCTGAGCAAGATCGTCGGCCCGGACGCCTACTACCTGGCCGGCGTGGGCCAGCACCAGATGTGGGCCGCCCAGTTCGTCACCTACGAGAAGCCCGGCACGTTCATCAACTCGGGCGGCGCGGGCACCATGGGCTTCGCGGTCCCGGCGGCGATGGGCGCGAAGATGGGCCTGCCCGACGCCACGGTGTGGGCCATCGACGGCGACGGCTGCTTCCAGATGACCAACCAGGAGCTCGCGACCTGCGCGCTCGAAGGTGTGCCGATCAAGGTGGCCGTCATCAACAACGGCAACCTCGGCATGGTGAGGCAGTGGCAGACGCTGTTCTACAACCAGCGCTACTCCAACACCGACCTGCAGTCCGTCCGCCGCATCCCCGACTTCGTCAAGCTGGCGGAGGCCTACGGATGCGTCGGCCTGCGGTGCGAACGGCCCGAGGACGTCGACGCGACGATCCGCAAGGCCATGGAGATCAACGACGTTCCCGTGGTCATCGACTTCGTGGTCCACAAGGACGCCATGGTCTGGCCCATGGTCGCGGCCGGAACCGGCAACGACGAGATCAAGATCGCCCGGGACATGGCTCCCGTGTGGGACAACGAGGAGGATTCGTGAGCCGGTCGAGCCGCCTCGGCGTCGCGCGCAGCGGCCGCCTGACGGGTTTCATGGGAGGGAACGCATGAGCCGCCACACGCTGTCGGTTCTCGTCGAGAACAAGCCGGGTGTCCTTGCCCGGGTCGCCGCGCTGTTCAGCCGGCGCGGATTCAACATCGACTCGCTCGCGGTGGGGCCGACCGAGCATGCCGACGTGTCACGCATGACCATCGTCGTGAACGTCGCCGAGCTCCCGCTGGAGCAGGTCACCAAGCAGCTCAACAAGCTGGTCAACGTGATCAAGATCGTGGAGCTCGACCCTTCCCAGTCCGTGCAGCGCGAGCTGACGCTGATCAAGGTCAGGGCCGACGCCGAGACCCGGTCCCACGTTCTCGAGCTCGTGCAGCTGTTCCGCGCCCGCTGCGTGGACGTCGCCACGGACGCGGTGACCATCGAGGTCACCGGCACACCGGACAAGCTCGACGCCTTCATCAGGGTGCTGGAGCCGTTCGGTATCAAGGAGCTCGTCCAATCGGGCATGGTGGCCATCGGCCGCGGCGCCCGGTCCATCACCGACCGCTCGCTCCGGGCCCTGGACCGCAGCGCGTAGGCGTGCGGGCGCGAGCCATACGAAATTCACGAAAGGCAAGCTAGTGACTGAGATCTTCTACGACGACGAAGCCGACCTGTCGGTCATCCAGGGCCGGCACGTGGCCGTGCTGGGGTACGGAAGCCAGGGCCACGCCCACGCGCTGTCGCTCCGCGATTCCGGGGTGGACGTCCGGGTGGGCCTGCCCGAGGGCTCCAAGAGCCGTGAGAAGGCCGAGAACGACGGTCTGCGCGTCCTCGCACCGGGGGAGGCCGCCGAGGAGGCCGACCTCATCATGATCCTCGCGCCCGACCACATCCAGCGTCACCTCTACACCGAGCACGTCGCGCCGAACCTCGTCGACGGCGACGCCCTGTTCTTCGGCCACGGACTGAACATCCGCTACGGCCTGATCGAGGCGCCCGAGGGCGTCGACGTCGCCATGGTGGCGCCGAAGGGCCCGGGTCACCTGGTCCGCCGGCAGTTCACCGCCGGCCGCGGCGTCCCGGTGCTCGTGGCCGTCGAGCGCGACGCGACCGGCGGGGCGTGGCCGCTCGTGCTGTCGTATGCCAAGGCCATCGGCGGCACCCGCGCGGGCGCGCTCAAGACGACCTTCACCGAGGAGACCGAGACCGACCTGTTCGGCGAGCAGGCCGTGCTGTGCGGCGGCGTCTCCGAGCTGATCAAGACCGGTTTCGAGACGCTGATCGAGGCCGGCTACCAGCCCGAGGTCGCCTACTTCGAGTGCCTCCACGAGATGAAGCTCATCGTCGACCTCATGTACGAAGGCGGCATCTCCAAGATGTACTGGTCGGTCTCCGACACCGCCGAGTACGGCGGTTACTCGCGCGGGCCGCGCATCGTCACCTCGGAGACCAAGAAGGAGATGCAGCGCATCCTCGGCGAGATCAAGTCCGGCGAGTTCGCCCGCGAGCTGGTGGACGAGTTCGACAGTGGCCAGAGCAACTTCCGCAAGTACCGCGAGGAGCTGGCCGAGCACCCCATCGAGAAGACCGGGGCCAAGCTGCGTCCGATGATGAGCTGGCTGAAGGAGAAGTAGCCTTCCGGCCTGAGCGCCGCGAAGGAGGAGCAACCCTTCTGGCCTGAGCGCTTTGGCCGAACACTGCGGACGCCACCGGCTCCGTCCCGTATCGCGCGGGGCGGAGCCGGTGGCGTCCGGTGTCAGGGCCGTGTCATCGCGGCCGTCGTGCGGAGTGCGGCGTCACCGGGTCTCCCCGGCGGCCGGGGTCAGCACTGGACGGGCTTGAGCCAGGAGCATTCGAGATCGGCGTCGGCGCCCTCGGGGGTCGCGGTCCTAAGCTGCACGGTGGCGTCCACAGGGGTGTCACGCTTGAAGCGCGCCAGCCGGACGGCGATGGCGTCCTCCACGGTCGTCTTCGGGCTGCCGGACAGGTAGTTGTTGGTCAGGATCGAGAACACCAACGGCTCGCCGTCGGCGCTGGTCACGTACCCGGAGAGCCCGGTGACGCTGGTCAGCGAGCCGGTCTTGGCGTGCACGTTGCCGGCCGCGGGGGTGCCTGCCATGCGGCTGCGCAGGGTCCCGCCGGTGAGGCGGTCGGCGTTGCCGGCGATCGGCAGGGCGTCGTACCAGGTCTTGTACCAGGGCTTCGACCGCATGGCGATGAGGTAGGCCGCGAGATCGCCGGGGGTCACGCCGTCGAGCCGGGACAGGCCCGAGCCGTCGCGCAGCCGCACCGCCTTGACCCCGTTCTTCGCGGCGAATCCGAGCGTGACGGCCAGCCCGGCGTCCCAGGTGCCCTTGCCGGAGACCTTGCGGCCCATGGCCTTGGTGAGGATCTCGGCGTGCATGTTGTTGCTGAGCTTCATGAAGGGCACGAGCAGCTCGCTGAGCGGCATCGACTCCTTCTGCGCCACGCTGGTGGCGGCGGCCGGCGTCGCGCCCCGTCCGGTGGTGCCGAGGACGCGCACGCCGTGCTTGGCGAGCGCCTTCCTGAACAGGGAGGCGGAGTACCCGGTCGGGTCGTCGACGGTGACCCACTCGTCGTACTCCTCCGCCACCGTGCCGGTGATCACGACCTTGTTCGTGCCGTGCAGGCGGTTCACCAGGACGTCGGTCTCCGCGCCGGTGGTGGCGCGGTTCTCGATCTTGAGGTAGTCGGTCTCCGGCGTGGTGGTGACCTTGGCGGGCGCGCCGGCCGCGTCGCCGGGGGCGACCGAGACGATCACCGAGCCGGCGTCGTAGTCGGTGTCGGGAGACGCGGTGAGCGCGGAGATCTGCGCCGCGTAGTAGTACGGCTCGTCGTCCCACGCCCAGTCGGTGCCGAGCCGGACGTCGTCGAACCAGGTGTCGTCGGCGACCAGCCTGCCCGCGACGAGCTTGACGCCCGAGCCGGCGACCTTGGCCGCGAGCGCGTCGTAGTCGGTGGCGAGCATGGTCGGATCGCCGGTCCCCTTGAGGTACAGGTCACCGGCCAGGGTGGAGCCCACGCGGCGTCCGGAGCTCAGCACGCTCGTGGTGAAGCGGTAGTCGAGGCCCAGGGTGTCCACCGCCGCGGCGGAGGTCAGCAACTTGGCGTTGGAGGCGGGGAGGAAGATCTTCCCGGTGTCCTGGGCGTAGAGTTGCTCGCCCGTCTCGGCGCTTCTCACCACCACGCCGGAGCGGGCCACGGCCAGGTTCGAGGCGCTGAGGATCTGGTCGATGTCCTTGACCAGGTCGGTCACGCCGGGCGTGGGGTCGGCGGCGCCGGCGGGAACGCCCGATGCCCAGGTCACGGTAAGGGTCAGGAGTACTGCCGCCAGCAGTCCGGCCGGTCGTCGGGGCATCCGCACGGGTTCCTCCAGGGATAGATGGCCCGGATCATGCCGCGATCATCGAGAACCATTGACCAGACGGCAATACGGAAATATTCGTATCTTGTCTGATTTCTAGCAGCCGCCTGGCCCCGTCGCCCGGCTCTTGCCGTATCCGGATGGTCCTACTGGGGCACGGACACGAGGAACGCGCACTCGCCGAAGGAGATCTCGTCGCCCGCCCGGACGTGCGCGGGCCCCACGAGGCGCCACCCGTTCAACCGGGTGCCGTTGAGCGATCCGAGGTCGACGAGCAGCCAGGCCTCGCTGTCGCGGCGCAGCTCGGCGTGCACGCGCGACACGGTCAGGTCGGTGAGGACCAGGTCGCACTCGGAGCCCCGGCCCACCACGTAGCGCGTGCGGCTGTCACCGGGGAGGGCCAGCCTGGGCAGGCGAGGGCGGCGCCACGCGGTCTCGATGCGCGTGGTCAGGTCGGAGACCGATGCGACGGCCTCGGTCAGCCTGCGCCGCCACTTCCCGGAGGGCGGAAGGTCGGAGACGAGGTCGGTCAGCTCGACCTGACTGCGGGCACGCAGCGCACGATCGACGCGTCCAAGGAAGGTGTCGTGCGAGATCTGTCCTTCGAGGGCATGATCGCGGAGCTCGCTGATCGCGCGATCACGGTCTCCATCGGAGGCGCGCACAGGCGGGTGCGTCGAGCTCATGTCCCGAGTATCAGGCTGGCACGGGCAAGGTGTCCAGAATATGCGGGATCTGTTGAGTTCGGGGCGTCACTTCCAGGAGCCCGGCGGCGTCCGCGCGCAGCGGGGTCACACGGGGGCACCGGGCGGCGTGACCTGGGCGGGCGTCGCCTGGGCCAGCCGGTCGGCGGTCAGGTCGTACTTACGGGTCATCAGGATGCCGATGAGGACGATGATGGCGGGGATGATCGCCTGGGCGACGATGACGGCGGTGAGGGCGCTTTCGGGCTGGGCGACGGGGTGCTCGGGGTCGGAGGACAGGAAGCCGCCGGCCGCCAGCACCGCACCGACGATGAGGGCGCCGAACGCGCTCACCGCGCTCTCCACGGCCGTCCACAGGCCGGTGAAGACGCCGCCCCTGCGCTTACCGCTCGTGGCCGAGTCGTGGGCGATCACATCGGCCAGCATGGAGAACTGAAGAAGCTGCAGGCCGGCGTATCCCACGCCGACGATCACCACTGTGAGGTGGGCGTAGAGCACACCGAAGGCGGGGGTGAGCGCCGACAGCAGCGCTCCGGTGAGGAAGAGCGACCCGGCGAGCAGCATGGCGCCGCGCTTGTCCATCTTGCGGGCGATCCAGACCCAGAGGGGCATCGTGATCAGCATCGGCCCCACCAGCGCCGCGAACAGCGTGCTGGTGGCCGAGTGATCGCCGAGCGTGTAGGTGGCGAAGTACGGGGCTCCCGCGAGCATCACGCCGGCTGCCAGCGTCTGCGCGCTGGACAGGCCGAGCAGCCACATGAACGGGCGGCTGGCCCGGGCCGCCGCGAGCTGGGCCCTGAGGTTGACCTCCGGTTCCGAGCTGCCCGTCAGTGGGGCGCGGGCCGTACCGAAGAAGGTGGCGAGCATGGAGACGAGCAGGACCGCCGCGAAGATGATCCCCATCTGGCGGTAACCGTCGATCGAGCGTGCGGCGATGGCGGGCGCGAGGATGCCGGCCAGCGCCACCGCCAGGGCGATGAAGATCATCCGCCACTGCAGCAGCGAGGTCCGCTCGTGGTAGTCGTCGGTCATCTCGGCCGGCATGGCCTTGTACGGGACCTCGTACAGCGCGTAGCCGGTGGCCGCGATCAGGAAGAAGACGCCGACGTACAGGGCGGCGGGCATTCCCTTCAACGGCGGCCCCGCGAAGGTCAGCGCGAAGCCGATCGGGAGGACCGCGGCGCCGGCGAGCAGCCAGGGCCGCCGGGGGCCCCAGCGGGACACCGTGCGGTCGGACCACTGGCCCACGAGCGGGTTGATGATCAGGTCCCACGCCTTGGGGGCGAACACCACCACGCCGGCCAGCCACGCGGGAACCGCGAGGAAGTTGGTCATGTAGAACAGCAGCAGCAGGCCCGGGATCGCGCCGAAGGTCGCGGTGCAGAACGAGCCCACACCGTATCCAAGCCGCACGCCTCGCGAGACGGCCGCGGCCGGTCGCGCCGTGGTCGATGGGATCATTGCGCAATTACAGCCCAGTGAGCGTTTGGCCGCTAGGCCTAACGGCACTCATATCCGGGCATCGCCATCGATACACGAGGCCGATCCGTGGTCCCCGGCGGGCCAAGTGTCCTCGCCCGTGCGGTGGTCCCCGGCGGTCCAGGTGTCCTCGCCCGTGCGGTCAAGGGGATGTCCGGCGGTCGTGGAGACGCCCGGTCCGGGCTCGGCCGCCCGGAGGCGGCTGAGCCGGTCCTGGAGCCGTCAGGAGTCCGAGACGTCGGCGCAGACGACGTGCGCGCCGAGCTCGATCATGCGGCGTTCGGTGTTGGCGTCCGCGACGCGGGCCATGAGCACCGGCGCCTCGCTCGCGGCGAGCTGTGGCAGCCGTGCGCGGACCATGCGGTGCAGATCCCTCACGATGTCCTCGGCCGCCCTCATGTGCACCTTGACGTGCAGCATGATCCCTGAGGAGCCGGAGACGGTCCGGGCCTCGGAGATCCACACGTGGTGCACCAGGGGGAAGTCGCGGAGCAACTCGGAGATCGCCACGCGCAGTGCCGGGAGGATCGGATGGACACACCGCTTGTAGCCCGGATCCACCTGCTGCATGGGGCCGGACAGGTGGGGTCGCGGGGCGGGGATCCACGGCATCGCGGGCGCGTCCGGCGCGCTGTGCGGCACGGGTGCCGCGGCGAGCATCTCGTTCCGCCCCAGAGCCGGCATGCTCGGCACCGTGGTCTGGCGCGAGACCGTCGCCATGGCGCCGGTGGCGTAGGCGGTCGGTGACGCGCTGGACATGGCGGGCGCGTGCTGCCCGCTCCGGGTCGACGCGAGGTACCGCTGGAGGTCCTCGATCGGAACGGCTGCCGCCGCGGGCCCGGCCGCGTCGATGACGATCTCCCGCACACCGGTGACGCGCTGGATGTCGAGGATGGTGTCGGCGTCGCAGGCCGACAGCGAGTGGTTGCCGCGGTGCCGCGCGTAGGTGTTCGGGCCGGTATACCCGAGGAGCACACGTTCACCGGCCTGCGTCGTGCCGAGCACGACGGAGCGGTCCGGCCGCACGGCCACCAGGATGCCCCACTCGGCAAGAGCCGCCAGTAGCCGGTGCGGGCTGCCGTGCTGCGCGAGCACTTCTCCGAGAGCGGGGTTCCCGATGCTCATACGACAAACGATAGGTAGTGGGACACAGCTTATCAGCCTAATCGTCAAGAAATGTTGTGATCAATACCAAGATGGCGGCTTGCGCGTGGAATCTAGTTTAGATGGGTACGCGCCGATGTCTCGTATGGCGGACGTTCGTGAGTGCTTTCACAAGCGCGGATAGACTCGAACCTTGTCCGTGCATCCGCACTTCCCAAAGGACCCACCAGTGAACAAGCCCGTCGTCCTGGTCGCAGAGGAGCTCTCCGAAGCAGGTCTCGCCGTGCTCGGGGCCGACTTCGAGGTCCGTCACACCGACGGTGCCGACCGGTCGCAGTTCCTGCCCGCCATCGCCGAGGTGGACGCTCTCATCGTGCGCAGCGCCACCCAGGTGGACGCGGAGGCGCTGTCCCACGCGCGCCGTCTACGCGTCGTCGCCCGAGCCGGGGTCGGCCTGGACAACGTCGACGTCGAGGCCGCCACCAAGGCCGGTGTCATGGTCGTCAACGCCCCGACCTCGAACATCGTCAGCGCCGCGGAGCACACCGTCGCCCTGATCCTCGCCAGCGCCCGCAACGTCGCCCAGGGCCACGGCGCGCTCAAGGCCGGGGAGTGGAAGCGCTCGAAGTACACCGGTGTCGAGCTCGACGAGAAGGTCATCGGCATCCTCGGGCTCGGCCGCATCGGCCAGCTCGTCGCGCAGCGCCTCGCGCCCTTCGGGGTCGAGCTCATCGCCTACGACCCCTACCTCCAGCCGGCCCGCGCCGCCCAGATGGGCGTGCGTCTGGTCTCCCTGGACGAGGTGCTCAAGCAGGCCGACTTCATCACCGTTCACCTGCCGAAGTCCAAGGAGACCGTCGGTCTCATCGGTGAGAAGGAGCTGCACACCGTCAAGCCGTCGGCCCGCATCATCAACGTCGCCCGTGGCGGCATCGTCGACGAGGGCGCGCTGTACGCCGCCATCAAGGAGGGCAGGCTCGCCGGGGCGGGCATCGACGTGTTCTCCAAGGAGCCCTGCACCGACAGCCCGCTGTTCGAGCTCGACAGCGTCGTGGTGACCCCGCACCTTGGCGCCTCCACCCACGAGGCGCAGGAGAAGGCCGGCACCCAGGTGGCGCGGAGCGTCAAGCTCGCGCTCGCCGGAGAGTTCGTGCCGGACGCGGTCAACGTCCAGGGCGGCGCCGTCGCCGAGGACGTCAAGCCCGGTCTCCCGCTGGCCGAGAAGCTCGGCCGCGTCTTCACCGCCCTCGCCGGGGAGGTGGCCACCCGGCTCGACGTCGAGATCCGCGGTGAGATCGCCGCCCACGACGTGCGCGTGCTGGAGCTGGCCGCGCTCAAGGGCGTGTTCACCGACGTGGTCGAGGACGCCGTGACCTACGTCAACGCGCCGCTGCTCGCCAAGGACCGCGGGGTCACGGTGGAGCTGGTCACCAGCGACGAGAGCCCCGACTGGCGCAACGTCGTCACCGTCAGGGGCGTGCTGGCCGACGGCCGCACGGTCTCGGTGTCGGGCACCCTGTCCGGCCCGCGCCAGATCACCAAGATCGTCGAGGTCAACGGTTTCCAGATGGAGATCGAGCCCACCGACCACCTGGCGTTCTTCACCTACGCCGACCGGCCGGGCATCGTGGGCATCGTCGGCAAGATCCTCGGCGAGCGCCAGGTGAACATCGCCTCGATGCAGGTCGCCCGGGACGCCAAGGGGGGCAGGGCGCTCATCGCCCTGACCGTCGACTCCACGATCACCGCCGATGTCAGCGACCAGATCGTGCAGGAGATCGGCGCCGAGGGCGGCCGCACGGTGGACCTCACCGACTGAGGCCGCGCAGGTGGCCGCCATCCGGGGCGGTTCCTGAAGGCCCGTGCGTACCGTCTCGCCGGTCGAGTCACGCGATCTCGGCGACTGGACGTACCGAACGGAACCAAGGCCCCTCGCCCATCGGGCGAGGGGCCTTCGTCGTCTCATATGTCGAGATACTAGGTCGTCCTACGAGACAGGACGTGTACCGGCAGGTAACGTGAACGGTGATGACGCGCCAGGTTCTCGTACTCATTACCTGCCGCGGCGGGGCCTGATCAGGGCAGGCCGGCGACCCGCCGCGGTGTGTGGCGTTCGTCGGCTGTGAGACCCGTCCCGATCCGCGATCCGGATCAGGACAGGAGCGCCGGTCCGCATTGGTGACCGGAGCCCGACTAACCCGTTCCCCATCGCGTGCGCCGAGCGCACGCTTCCTAGCGAGCGAGACTTCGACATGTACGACATGTATCCCTGGAACCGTCCGGACGAGCCGCGCCACGAGGACGAGACACCCGACCCCGTGCAGACCGCACTGGACCGCCGCGACAACGGCGGCGTGCCGGTCCGCTAGCACCACGATCACCCTGACCGCGGGGTGATCACTCCCTCGCGGTCAGGGTGAGGGCGAGGGCGCCGTAGAGGGGGGCGTCGTCCACGAACCTGGCCGCGGTGACCTCGGGCGGGAAAGGAACCGCTCGCCGGATCTCCGCCGTCAGCCGGGGCACGATCCGGCGTGACGCCCCCATGAGCCCGCCGCCGATCACCACGCGCTCCGTGTCCAGGACCACGCACACGTTGGCGATGGCCATGGCGAGGGCCTCCACCGCGCCGTCCAGCAGGGCACGTACGGCCGGGTCGCCGTCGGCCTCGAAGAGCGAGGCGGCGTTCACCGGCCGCCCCAGGAGGGCCGATCCGCGCTGCGCCAGAGCGTGCCCGGACACCACCTCCTCCAGCGGCGCGTGGCCGTCGGCGAAGGCCGGGTCGCCGGGCCCGCTGAGCAGGTAACCGATCTCGCCCGCGGCGCCGTGCGCTCCTTGCACCACCATCCCGTTGACCACGAGCGCCGCGGCGAGCCCCGTGCCGAGGTTCAGGTAGAGCCCCGTACGGACACCGCGGAGCGCGCCCCAGCGCAGTTCGGCGGTGGCCGCCGCGTTCACGTCGTTGTCGATCGCGACCGGAGTGTCGCCGAACTCCTCGCGGAGCAGCCGGGGCAGCTCCAGGCCCTCCCAGCCGGGCACCGTCGGCGCGAGCAGGACCGTCTCCCCCCTGACGACGCCGAACGTGGAGACCCCCACCGCCTGGAGCGTTCCCGGCCACTCCGCCAGCTCGCGGGCGGCGGCCAGCGACCTCCGCAGCACCTGCTGGGCGCCCTCGCCGCCCAGGGTCGGCAGCCGGGTCTTACGCAGCGGCCGGTCGACGCTGTCCCACGAGGCGATGGCGAGGGCCACCTTGGTGCCGCCGAAGTCGATGCCCAGCACGAACTCCTGGCTCACCGGGCGCTTCCACGGCGGGCCAGCGAGTCGATCGCCACGGCCAGGGCGAGCACGCTCGCGGTGACCATGTACCGCACCGAGGAGTCCACGTTCAGCAGCAGCATGCCGTTGGTGATCGACTGGATCACCAGGATGCCGAGCAGGGCCGCGTACGTGCGTCCCCGGCCGCCGAACAGCGACGTGCCGCCGATGACCGCCGCCGCGATCGCCATGAGCAGGATGTCGCTGCCGCCTGAGCTCTGGTTGACGGCCGCGAGGCGGCTCGCCGCCAGGATGCCGCCGAACGCGGCCAGCGCCGCCGAGAGCACGAAGGCGAGCAGGCGGATGCGGGTGACGTTGATGCCCGCTCGCCGTGCGGCCTCGGCGTTGCCGCCCACGGCGTACATCCACCGTCCGAAGGCGGTGTGCCGCAGGACCAGGTCGAGGACCACGACCAGCGTGCCGAAGATGACCAGCAGAAGCGGCACGCCGCGGTCGGCCTGGAGGACGAGCACGGCGGCGGCCAGGACGAGGGCGAGCCCGCCGGCCCGTACGGCGGCCCAGTAGGCGGGGCCGACCGGCAGGTCCGCCGCGCGGCGCAGCCGCCGGCTCAGCAGCAGAGACCCTCCGTAGACGCCGGTGAGCGCCAGCGCGAGCGTCCACGCCGACCATGGCGGGAGCCAGGTGTCGCTCAGCTTCGCGACGAACCCGTCGAAGGGCAGGTTGACGGTGCCGCGCTCGCCCAGCAGGTACAGCAGCAGCCCCTGCCACCCGATCAGCCCGGCCAGCGTCACCACGAACGAGGGCATCCCGATCCGGGTGAACAGCAGGCCCTGCACCAGCCCGACCACAGCGCCCGCCGCCACCGCCACCGCGATGGCGAGCACCGGATTCCACCCCTGGCGGACGTTGAGGATGGTCATCACGACCGCGCAGAGGCCGCTGACGGAGCCGGCGGACAGGTCGATCTCGCCGAGGAGCAGCACCATGATGATGCCCAGCGAGATCGTCCCGGTCGCCGCCATCTGCAGGGCCAGATTGGTCAGGTTCTCCGGCGACAGGAAGTGCTCGTTCAGGGAGCCGAAGACGATCGCGATCGCCACCAGCCCTCCGACGACGGGCCAGGCCCCGAGGTCGCCCCGCCGTGCCCGCTCGATCGCCTGTTTGGGGCTGTACGGCCTGCGTGGCGGGTTCATGGTCGTCGTGCTCATGCGGCGGCTCCGGTGATGGCGGCCACGATGGACTCCTGCGAGGCGTCGGCCGTGCGGAACTCGCCGGCGTTGCGGCCGAGACGCAGCACGGTGACGCGGTCGCTGACGGCTCGTACATCCGCGAGGTTGTGGGAGATGAGCAGCACCGCGAGCCCTCGGTCGCGCAGCCGCCGTATCAGGTCGAGGACCTGGGCGGTCTGCTCGACGCCGAGGGCGGCGGTGGGCTCGTCGAGGATGACCAGGCGGGGCTCGCCGATCAGGGCGCGGGCGATGGCCACCGACTGCCGCTGGCCGCCCGACAGCATGGCGACCGGCACCCTGATGTCGTGGATGCGCACATCGAGCTGGGTGAGCAGGTCGCGGGTCGCCCGTTCCATGCGGATGTGGCCGAGCACCGACCAGCGCCGCCGCTCGGATCCGAGGAACAGGTTGGCCACCACGTCCAGGTTCTCGCACAGGGCGAGGTCCTGGTAGACCGTGGAGATGCCGAGGGCCTGCGCGTCGTGGGGATTGCCGATGCGCACGGGCCGGTCGTCCATGGTGATCTGCCCGCTGTCGGGTGAGATGACCCCGGAGATGGCCTTGACCAGCGTGGACTTGCCCGCCCCGTTGTCGCCGACCAGGGCCACCACTTCACCCGGAGGCAGGTCCAGGCCGACTCCGTCGAGGGCCTGGACCGCGCCGTACCGTTTGGAGATGTCTGTCGCGCGGATCATCTAGCCGATGCCCGCCTTGGCGCACGCGGAGGCCGCCTCGCCCTTGCAGATGTCGGCGACCTTGTAGAAGCCGTCCTTCACGATCGTGTCCTTCACCTTGTCCGCCGTGACCGCGATCGGGTCGAGCAGGAAGGCGGGGATGGCGGCCGTCCCGTTGTCGACGGTGGTCGCCGCAGGGGGCTTCTCGCCCCTGCCGACCGCGACCGCCAGCTCCGCCGACTTCTCCGCCTCGCTCCTGATGTCCAGGTAGATGGTCATGTACTGCTCGCCTGTCAGGATGCGCTGGACCGCCGCCAGCTCGGCGTCCTGCCCGGTGATGGGAAGCATCGGGTCGTAGCCGGCCCGCTTCATCGCGGCGATCGCGCCGCCCGCCATGCCGTCGTTCGCGGAGAGCACGCCAACGATCTTGTCCCGGCCGAGCGCGGTGATGGCCTGTTCCATCTCCTGCTGGGCCTTGTCGGGGCTCCAGTCGGGGGTGTCGAACTCCCGCCCGACCTTGACCTTGCCGTCGAGGACGTTGTGGGCGCCCTTCTTGTAGTCGGCGGAGCTCGGGTCGGTGGTCGCACCGTTGATCATGACGATCTGGCCCTTGTCCCTCGTGCCCTTGGCCTCGAGCGCGTCCAAGAGCGCCTGGCCCTGCATCTCGCCGACCCGCACGTTGTTGAACGAGACGTAGTAGTCGTAGGCGATGCCGGAGATCAGCCGGTCGTAGGCGATGACCGGGACCTTCTTCTGCTTGGCCTGGTTGACCAGCGGGGCGACCGCCGCCGCGTCGACCGCGTCGAGCACCAGCACGTCCGCCCCCTGGGTGAGGGCGGCCTCGACCTGTTGCTGCTGCTTGGCCGCGTCCTGGTCGGCGTTGGAGTACAGCACCCGGCATTCGGCGCACAGGGCCTTGACCTTGGCTTCGAACAGGGGCCTGTCGAAGGCCTCGTACCGCGTGGTCTTGGACTCGGGGAGGAAGAGGGCGATCGTCGGGGCCTTCGTGGCGCCGGTGTCCCCCTGGCCCGAGGGGGCCGCCTCGCCGGTGGAGCCGCCGCAGCCGGTGGCCAATACTGCTATCGCAAACGGAACCGCGAACCATTTCGCTCGCATGCTTCCCTCTCAAGGGGTTCGGGGAGGTCACTACAGGTACTTGGCAGCATGCTGAACTGCGCGTACAAATTTGGCAAGGTCTTTAACGAACTTGCCGCGCGACCGTGCCGTGGTGGAGCGTGTGCCAATCTTGGGGGCGTGGTGGGTATCGCCGGTACGGCAAGCACGACAGCGGTGCTGCGAGTGATGAACGAACGCGCGGTCTTCGGGGAGATCTTCCGGCTGGGGAAGGTCTCGCGGCCCGAGCTGGCGCAGGCGACCGGCCTGTCCAAGCCGACGATCTCCATGGCCCTGGCCGACCTCGAACGCGCACGCCTCGTCCGGCCGATCGGCCTGCGCACCGGGAACGCCGGGCGCGCCGCGTTGCTCTACGAGATCCGTCCCGAGGCGGGCTGGGTGCTGGCCGTCGACGTCGGCAGAGAGTTCGTCCGGCTGGCGCTCGCCGACCTGGTGGGGGACATCGCCGCCCGCGGGGACGAGCGCCGCAAGGGCGGGGAGACGCCCGCCGAGCTCGTCGCCCGGCTCGGCGAGCTGACCCGCGAGCTGGCCGACGAGGCCGGAGCGGCCCTGGAGGACATCACCCTGACGGTCTTCGGCACTCCCGGCATCCATGACAAGGAGACCGGCTCCCTCCAGTTGGCCCCCAACCTGCCCGGATGGGAACGGCCGGGAGCGATCGAGCTGCTCGCCGGCGTGGTCCCCGACACGCCGTACATCGTCGAGAACGACGTCGACCTCGCGGCCGTGGGGGAGGGCGCCTACGGTCTCGGCCAGGGCGTCGACCACTTCGCCCTGGTCTGGATCGGCACGGGCATCGGCATGGGCGTGGTCATCGACGGCAAGCTCTACCGCGGCGCCCAGGGGGCGGCAGGGGAGATCTCCTACCTCCCGGTGGGGGAGGGCGACCCGCTGGTGAACAGAGGGCGGGGCATGCTGGAGTCGGTCGCCTCGGCCGACGGCGTGGTGGCGCAGGCCGCCCGGCTCGGCCTGGAGGGTCTGACCAGCGCCAAGGACGTCTTCGACGCGGCCCGCCGGCAGGACCCGATCGCGTGCCAGGTCGTCGCCGCCGAGTCCGACCACATCGCCCACGCCCTGGCCGGCGTCATCGCCGTGCTCGACCCCGAGCTGGTCGTGCTGGGCGGGGGCATCGGCGTGCAGGCGGGCGACCTGCTGATCGGCCCCGTCACCGGCCGGCTGCGCGACCTGGTGGCGCTGCGCGTGCCCATGATCAAGGCCTCCACGCTCGGCACGGAGGCGGTGCTGCTCGGCGCGATGGCCGTGGGCCTGACGACCGCCCGCGACCTGGTCTTCGAGCGCGCGGTGGCCCAGGCCCCGCCGGGCTAGCGGGAGCCACGCGTGTCCGATTGCTGAGACGCGGTGTTCGTTGGTCGAGACGGACCGGTAGGGTACGACCATGCGGGATTCTCACAACATCCGTCTGGCCGTCATCCCGGGAGACGGCATCGGCAGCGAAGTGGTCGCCGAAGGGCTCAAGGTCCTCGACGCGGTCGGCCTGAAGGTGGACACCACCACCTACGACCTCGGCGCCGCGCGCTATCACGCGACCGGCGAGACCCTGCCCGATGAGACCCTTGCCGAGCTGCGCGGATACGACGCGATCCTGCTGGGCGCGGTCGGCGATCCCAGTGTGCCGCCCGGCGTGCTCGAGCGCGACCTGCTGCTCAAGCTCCGCTTCGAGCTCGACCACTACGTCAACCTGCGTCCGGTCAAGCTCTTCCCCGGCGTCGAGACCCCGCTGGCCAAGGCCCGCCCCGAGGACATCGACATGGTCGTCGTCCGCGAGGGCACCGAGGGGCCGTATGCCGGAGCCGGTGGCGTCATGCGCCGCGGCACCGCCCAGGAGATCGCCACCCAGGAGAGCCTCAACACCGCCTTCGGTGTCGAGCGTGTCGTGCGCTTCGCCTTCGACAAGGCGATGTCCAGGCCGCGCAAGAAGCTGACCCTGGTCCACAAGACCAACGTCCTCACCTACGCAGGCGACCTGTGGGCGCGCGTCGTCGAGCGGGTCTCCGCCGAGTATCCCGAGGTCACGACCGACTACTGCCACGTCGACGCCGCCTCGATGTTCTTCGTCAGCCAGCCGCAGCGGTTCGACGTGATCGTCACCGACAACCTCTTCGGCGACATTCTCACCGACCTCGGCGCGGCCATCGCGGGCGGCATCGGCCTGGCCGCCAGCGGCAACGTCAACCCCGCGCGCCCCGGCTCGGCCTCCTGGTCGCCCAGCATGTTCGAGCCCGTGCACGGCAGCGCCCCCGACATCGCCGGGCAGGGCAAGGCCGACCCCACCGCCACGATCCTGTCGGTGGCCATGCTCCTCGACCACCTCGGGTTCACCGACGACGCGGCCCGGGTCGAGCGCGCCGTGGCCGACGACCTCGTCGAGCGCCAGGTCGACTGGGTCGCCCGCGCCACCTTCGAGGTGGGCGACGACATCACCGCACGAGTAGCCGGCTGAGGGGCCGCCCGACGCCGAACCGACGCGCATGGTGGCCCTGGGGGCCGCCGTGCGCGTTTTCGCGTTCCGGGGGCCGCTCCGGGGACACACTCCCGTATGTCCAGATGATGCAGTAGTTTCCCGTTACCTGGTCCGTCGCAGAATGGATGCAGGCGAGACCTACAGAGAAGAGAAGGATCTCCGACATGACCACCGCTCAACAGCTCCGCTTCGACGTGCAGCTCTCCGACGCCGCTCGCACTCCGGGCGAGCGTGAGCGGGTACTGGAGGACCCGGGATTCGGGCAGACGTTCACCGATCACATGATCACGGTCGAGTGGACCGAGGGGCAGGGCTGGCACGACGCCCGCCTCACGCCGTACGGGCCGCTCACGCTCGATCCGGCCACCTCGGTCTTCCACTACGCGCAGGAGCTCTTCGAGGGCCTCAAGGCCTACCGGCAGGCCGGCGGCTCGATCGTGAGCTTCCGGCCGTTCGCCAACGCGGCCCGCTTCAACAGGTCCGCCCGCCGCATGGCGATGCCCGAGCTGCCCGAGGAGGTGTTCGTCGAGTCGCTGGAGCTCCTCGTCCAGACCGACCGCGACTGGGTGCCGACCACCGAGGGCCACAGCCTCTACCTGCGACCCTTCATGATCGCGACGCAGGCGGCCCTGGGCGTCAACTACCCGTCCAGGACCTACAAGTACATGGTGATCGCCTCGCCCGCCGCGGCCTACTTCGAAGGTGGCGTCAAGCCCGTCTCGGTCTGGCTGTCCCAGGACTACACGCGCGCCGCTCCTGGCGGCACCGGCTTCGCCAAGTGCGGGGGGAACTACGCCGCCGCGTTCGTCGCCCAGCGGCAGGCCGTCGAGCAGGGCTGCGACCAGGTGGTGTGGCTGGACGCGTTCGAGCACCGCTATGTCGAGGAGATGGGCGGGATGAACCTGTTCTTCGTCTTCGGCGACCGCCTGCTCACCCCCGAACTGACCGGGACGCTGCTTCCCGGCGTCACCCGTGACTCGCTCCTCACCCTCGCCGCCGACCTCGGGCTCACCGCCGAGGAGGGCAAGATCTCCATCGAGGAGTGGCGGGCGGCCTGCGAGTCGGGCGAGCTGACGGAGGTCTTCGCCTGTGGTACGGCCGCGGTGATCACGCCGGTGGGCTCGGTCAAGGGCGTCGGCGGCGGCTGGACGATCGGCGACGGCAGCCCAGGAGAGCTCACGCTTCGCCTGCGCGAGGAGCTGATGGGAATCCAGTACGGCACCCGCCCCGACCCCCACGACTGGGTGCACAAGATCTGCTGACCCGGTGGAGGAGCCCGGCCGCCGGCCGGGCTCTCCTCGGTACGGCTCCGGCGGAACCGGTCAGCGCTTGCGGATGAAGGTGAGGCCGTCGGCGATCGGCAGCAGGGTGCTGGTGACGCGGAGGTCGCCGATGACCAGGTCGTTGAACTCCCGCATCGTGGCGGCGTCCCCGTCGGTGTAGTCGGCCACGGTGCCGTGGCGAAGCGTGTTGTCCGCGAGGATGACGCCGCCGGGCGCCAGGCGGGACATGATCGCCTCGTAGTAGGCCGGGTAGCTCGCCTTGTCCGCGTCGATGAACGCCAGGTCCACCTCGGGCCGTACGGGGAACTGCCGCAGGGTCTCGGCGGCCGGGCCCAGCCGGAGCTCGATGAGGTGGGAGACCCCCGCCTTCTCCCAGTATTTGCGCGCGATGGCGGTCCACTCGTCGCTGACGTCGAAGCAGGTCAGCCTGCCGTCGTGGGCCAGCCCCCGGGCCATGCAGATCGACGAGTAACCGGTGAACGTGCCGATCTCGACGACGTTCCTGGCCCCGGTGATCTGGGTGATCATCGTCAGGAAGGTGCCCTGCTCGGGGGATATCTGCATGCCCGCGCTGTCGCCCGTGGCGGTCAGTGTCTCCTCGGCCAGCTCCTTGAGGATGTCATCAGGCGGGGTCGTGTGTCCGACGATGTACTCGGCGACGTCGGCGTTGAGGAACGAGAAAGCCTTCATGGAGGCCATTCTCGCCCCTCCCGCGATCGTGGGCCGTGCATGCGGCCGGACCTGGCCATCTTCGGATCTCACCGCCGCCGTGGTCCGCATGGTGAGATCAATGTGCCACATGGTGGCGATGTGTGGCACACTTCGTTGCACCATGTTCTACGGTCTGCTCATTATCAGCAGGCGCGCCGGCTGACAAAGGACACCGCCGGCGCGCAGACCTCTCACGTCCGTGAGGGGTCTTTTTGTTTGGGCCAGGGTTCCGGCCGAAGGCGAAACCGCGCGTGGCGAACGAGAAGCAACCCCGCGAAGGAGACAGAAAACCATGGCCGACGACCGCTTCCACGTCTACGACACGACACTGCGCGACGGGGCGCAACAGGAAGGGCTCTCCCTGACCGTTGCCGACAAGCTCGCCGTCGCGCGCCATCTGGACGACCTGGGCGTCGGTTTCATCGAAGGCGGCTGGCCCGGGGCCAACCCCAAGGACACCGAATTCTTCCGGCGGGCTCAAACAGAGCTCGACCTGAAGCACGCGCAACTCGCCGCGTTCGGCGCGACCCGCCGAGCCGGAGTGAAGGCAGCCGATGACCCATTGGTGGCCGCATTGCGCGAATCCGGCGCGCCGGTCGTGACCCTTGTCGCCAAGAGCCACGACCGGCACGTGGAGCTGGCCCTCCGTACGACTCTCCAGGAGAACCTCGCGATGATCCGCGACACGGTTTCTCACCTTCGTGCGGAGGGGCAGCGGGTCTTCCTCGACGCCGAGCACTTCTTCGACGGCTACGCCTCCAATCCAGCCTACGCGCTGGAGGTCCTGCGCACCGCGGCCGAAGCCGGGGCCTCGGTGATCGCCCTCTGCGACACCAACGGCGGCATGCTGCCCGACGAGCTCGCCGATGTCGTCCACCACGCGGTCGGCACCGGCGCCCGCATCGGCATCCACTGCCACGACGACACCGGGTGCGCCGTCGCCAACTCGCTGGCCGCGGTGAAGGCGGGCGCCACCCACGTGCAGGGCTGCGCCAACGGGTACGGCGAGCGCTCCGGCAACGCCAACCTGTTCACCGTCGTCGCCAACCTCCAGCTCAAGCGGGGCTTCGACCTGGTGCCGCGGGAGTCGCTGGCCGACATGACCCGCATCGCCCACGCGATCACCGAGGTCACCAACGTCACGCCGAACTCCCACCAGCCCTACGTCGGCGTCTCGGCGTTCGCCCACAAGGCGGGGCTGCACGCCAGCGCGATCAAGGTCGACCCCAACCTCTACCAGCACATCGACCCCGCACAGGTCGGCAACGACATGCGCATGCTCGTCTCCGACATGGCCGGCCGGGCGTCGGTGGAGCTCAAGGGCAAGGAGCTGGGCTACACCCTGGACTCCGACCAGTCGCGGCAGCTGGTCGACCGGGTCAAGGACCTGGAGTCCCGAGGGCACACCTTCGAGGCGGCCGACGCGTCCTTCGAGCTCCTGCTGCGCGACACGGTCACGGGGGAGCGCAAGCGGCACTTCACCGTCGAGTCCTGGCGCGTGATCGTCGAGCGCCGGCCCGGCGGGGACGTCGTCAGCGAGGCGACGGTCAAGCTGCACGCCAAGGGGGAGCGCATGGTCGCCACGGGCGAGGGCAACGGCCCCGTGAACGCCCTCGACCGTGCTGTGCGCCTCGGCCTGGAGAAGCTGTATCCCGAGCTGGCCGAGGTGGAGCTGATCGACTTCAAGGTCCGGATCCTGGAGGGCACGCACGGCACCGGCGCCATAACCCGCGTCCTGATCACCACCAGCGACTCCACCGGCGAGTGGGCCACGATCGGCGTCGACGAGAACATCATCGAGGCCTCCTGGCAGGCGCTGGAGCAGGCGGTGACCTACGGCCTCCTTCGGGCGGGCCACGCCGTCTGATCCCACCGGCGGTGCCGTCGGATCCCCGGCGGCGGCGGGGGCCGGGGCCGCGGGGAGTGACGGCCCAGGTCCCGGCAGGGACGCGGGCCGTCACGAAGATCAGGAGACCAGGACGCGATCCGGGTGGAGCCTGCGCCTTCGGCGGGTCCTCAGCAGGCTCCGCACCCACATCACGATGCCGCCGCCGTTGAACAGGATGAACAGCACGGCCAGTGACAGCATGTCCGGCCAGGTGAACCCGCTCTCGTTCGAGCCACCCGCGAAGAACGCCACCACCTGGCCGCCATAGAAGATCAGCAGCGGGACGGTGATGAAGGCCAGTGACGCGATCGCGGCGAACCTTCCCACCACCCAGAGCACCGCGAACAACCGGATGGACCACATCTCCCGCCGTTTGATGCCGGACTGGTCGATCAGCCTGCGTGACCTGCGTACCCTGCGGACGAGGTTGAGCAGGTACGCCTCGGTGTCGGCCATCAGGCTCTTGCAGTTGAGTGCCGTGGCCACGGCGTAGTAGAGATCCGTGCGTACGAACATGTAGCACTGCACGATCAGCCGGATGACGTAGGTGAAGATGAGGGCGGCCAGGACGATGCGCACCGGCTCGGGCAGGGGGACGATCTCGCTGCGGTCCAGCCACAGCACGATGATCAGAAGTGACGAGGAGACGATGTCGAAGAGCACTCCCGCGAGCAGGGCGAAGTAGCGCTTCCGCCGGGGGAGCAGCCAGACCCCTGACATGTCGGTCTGCGCGACCATGATGTAGAGCTGGTTCCCGATCTCCATGCGCGCTCTGACGCCCACCCTGCGAGCGGCCAGCACGTGCGCCAGCTCATGCAGGACGACGCCCACGAGAGCCAGGATCATCACCGTCCACAGGTACGCCCAGAAGTGGTCGTGGAACCGCAGGCTCGATTCCCCCGGCATCAGCGACGGGTCGGACACCACCAGGGCGGCGGCCGTCAGGACGATCAGCGCGCACACCACCATGACGGGCGCGCTCAGCAGACGCTGGGCGGTCTCCTGGGACACCCAGTCCAGGTTCCACACCCGGCGGCGTGGCCGCTTCGATGCGGCCTCGGGCGCGGTGACGGTGGCGGTGGGGGGGACCACGAACCCCTCCTCGGCCAGCGCGTCGAGGAACGGCTCGATGTCCGGGGTCTCGTGGTACTTCTCCTCATACCGGCGGGCGGCTTCTTCGACGGTGTGACCGGCGGCCAGCCACTCCAGGATGTCCAGGCCCTCGATCGGCACGGAGAGGTACACCTGGCGCTGGTCGTCGCCGATCACGGCGGTGTCGCCGTCGCGCCGCGACAGGTAGGGACGCACCTCGACCGGCGTGTCGGGTGGATAGCGGGTCATGGCGGAGACCGGCGTCTCAGTGGCGGAGTGGCTCATGGCAGAGCCCTTTCTGGGTGGGGGGAGGACCTGGACGGCCAGTAGGCGGGAGCCCGGGATACGGGCTCCCGCCTACTGGTTCCGCGGGCTTACCACGAGAAGTCCGTGGATCGCCTGGCCGGCTACGCCGGGGGCTTGACGCACGAGTCGACCGGCGAACTCGCCTTCACCGACTCCAGCCGGCGCACGGGCAGGCTCTTCTTCTTGTTCTTCATCGACACCTCCTTCCCGGGGTCGTGCGCTGACACCGGCCGGGTCCGGACGGTGGGGTCATATCCGGTGCGTACGCGGCCCCAGGTCGCGCGACACGCACCGGCAGGTCCAGCAGGGACGACGGCGACGGGGTGCCGCCGTACTGGGCCCCTGGAGGACTGGTCATGCATCGGGCTGCCGATCGTCGTACGGGTCACAGTCACAGGCGTCGGTGGACGTGTCATTTGCCGGTAGGGGGTACGTATTTCCGAACGCCACGGTGACCTCGTTTCAGAACTTGATGTCCATGGCGTTATCGTGCGGTGCGCAGGTGTGTGCGGGCATCTTCTTGATTGCGATACAGAAAACGGTGTAAAAATGTAAACCCGGGGGTCAGTGAACGGGCTCGGGCCGGATGACCGAATCCCTCGCGGACCTCGATCGGCCACCACTTCGACGAACCGTTGTCACAGCCCGTTCTTCCTGCTCAGCATCTAGATCACCGCGATTTGAAATTCACTCGCGCCACATTTCACTGTGCGGCGGCGGCGATACCGGCGGCCGGCGCGCTTTCGAGGTTTCCTGCGCCGGAGTGCGCGGGCCGAGAGGCGAGGGCATCACTCGCGGAGTGGCCGCGTCGCAGCCTTCTTTCTTAGGCGTGACGAGGCCGTCGAGTTCCGAAATGCGCACCCCTTACGGGGTGGGAGGCCGTTTCGTCGCCTGACGCCGTGGCGATCGAGGAAGGCGGAGAAGGCCGCAGGGGCCGTCTGGCGACCGCCATCGGGGCCGCGCGGCACCGCCTCCGCACCGGCCGCCGCTCGGCCTGGCAGGTGGCCGGCCCAGCGCGTACGGGAAGGGCGTCAGCGCCGGGGCGGCCGGCGTCGTCGGCGGGGATTCGCCCCGCCTGCGCCGCCGACGCGATATCGGCCCGGTGAACATCCCGAGATCGGCCAAGTTCTGGACTGGGCATAACGGTCGGTAGCAAATGCGAAACGGATGATGTTTCTGTGACAAGGGATGCGATTGCTGCTTAAATAGCCGCGGATCTCGTGGTCCACACGTACGCCACATCTTGGACGCGACCTGAGCCTCCAGCATGCCATGCTCTGACGTCGGCGGAAGGTGGGGGCGTGCTCATAGGGCCGGCTCCGCGCCGGCTCTGCGCATAGCGGCGAAAGCCTGCCCAGCTGCGCTTCCCTTGCACTACGGGATCGGTCAAATGTGCCTGGTATAGGAGGATTTGTGGCGATTTCGCCGTCGTATTACGACCAGATCGCTGGTGCACAGGTTCTTCCGGATATCGTCCAGCAGTTCTATACGATCGTGCTCGATGACCCCGATCTCAAGCCGTACTTCGACGACGTCGACATGGCCAGGCTGAGGCGGCACATGGTCATTCTGCTGGGCGCCATCCTCGGCGGACCATATGTATACGAGGGCCGGGAGTTGGGTGAAGCTCACAAGGGGCTGGGCATCACCGACGAGCACTACGGCAAGGTCGTCAAGATCCTTGTCACGCTGCTGCGCCGGAACGGTGTCGGCCAGGAGGTCATCAACCATCTCGTCGTCAGCCTGACCCACGCGCAGCCGGCCATCGTGGCCGGCCCGGCCTAGGGACCGGTCACGTGGACACCCAGGCATTGAAGGAAAGCTGGCGGGCGGTCGCCCTGTCGGGCGATCAGGTGCCCCTGTTCTTCTACTCGGCCCTGTTCCTCATGCACCCCGAGACACGCGACCTGTTCCCGGTGTCCATGGCGGGACAACGCGACCGGCTGGTCCGCGCGCTGGGGCACGCCGTCAGCAGCGTCGATCGGCTGGATGAGCTGGTCCCCTTCCTCCAGCAGCTCGGCAGGGACCACCGCAAGTTCGCCGTCGTCGCCGGTCACTACCCGGCCGTGGGCGAGGCGTTGCTCGCCACGCTCGCGCACTTCCTCGGTGATCGCTGGACGCCCGAGCTGGCGCAGAGCTGGACGGAGGCGTACGGGGTGATCTCGGAGGCCATGATCGGCGCCGCCACCGACGCTTCCCGGACGACACCGCCCTGGTGGGAGGGCGAGATCATCGCCCACGAACCTCGTGCCCTCGGCATCGCGGTGATCCGCGCCCGCCTCAACTACCCCTATCCCTTCCGTGCGGGCCAGTCGGCGTCGATCTCGCTCGGTATGCGGTCAAGGCTCTGGCGCTACTACTCCATGGCCAACGCGCCCCGCCAGGACAACACCGTCGACCTGCACGTACGGGTGGTGGACGGCGGCACGGTCAGTACGACGCTCGTCCATGGCGCAAGGGTCGGCGACGTGCTGCGCATCGGCGCGCCGGTGGGCGACCGGCTGACGCTCGACGGCCGCATGCCCGGAGATCTTCTGCTGATCGCGGGCGGTACGGGCGCCGCCCCGCTCAAGGCCCTTGTGGAACAGGTGGCCTACGAGGGACCGCAGCGCAGGGTCCACCTTGTCGTAGGAGCCCGCAGATCAAGGGAGCTGTACGACCTCGACGCGCTGTCCAAGCTGGAAGCCGTCCATCCTTGGCTGACCGTGACCCCCGCCGTGTCCCACGACCCTCTCTACCAGGGCGATCAGGGATACGCCGTGGACGTTGCGTTGCGGTCCGGCTGGCGTGGCGAAGAGGTCTTCGTGTGCGGTTCCGAGCCGATGGTCCAGGCGAGCGTCGCACGGCTCGTGGACGCCGGCGTGCCATCCGAGCAGATCCACTTCGACGAGTTCACCAGCGACCGAGGCCGGGAATCATGACGGTAGAGATGACATGGGAAGGCCCGCGACGTGACCGCCGGCCGCTCACCCCCGATCGCATACGCAACCAGGCGTTCCCGCGCACCAAGATCGGACACCGGGGTTACAGCTCGGAGGAGGTGCACGCCTTCCTCCACCGCGTCGCCGAGGACGTCGCGGCCGGCGACAAGGAGAAGGCCGATCTGCGCGCGGAGATCGACCGCCTGAAGCACTGGTACGCCGATCACGGAGTGGACGTGGACGACTCCGGCACACGGCGCGAGGCCAGGCTGAGCGTCGACGCGGTGAACATCCTCTCCCGCGCGCAGCAGACGGCCGACGCCCAGATCGCCGAGGCCGAGGACTACGCCCGCCGGCTCGTCGCCCAAGCGCGACACCAGTACGAGGAGATCCTGCAGGAGGCGCAGCAGCGGGCCGAGGAGGCCGCCCGCCAGGCGGTCACGGTGTACCGCTCGGGGGACGGCGTCCAGACGGCGGAAGCCGAGGAGCTGGAGCGCCGTATCGCCTACCTGCGGACGTTCACGGAAGTGACACAGGTCCAGCTGCGTGCGGTCCTCGAAGGGCTGTCGCACCAGGTCGACAAGCTCGGCAGCGTCCCAGAGCCGGTCCCGAAGCCGTGACCGGCAGTGCCCCGTGCCGCCCGGCACGGGTCGCCAGGCTGGTGCGCAGGGCCGCTTAGCCGGCGCGCGGGGGCGCCTGTGCCGTGCTCCAGGACGCGCCTAGCCGGCGCGCAGGGGAGCCAGTGCCGTGCTCCAGGACACGACCTGGTCCAGCATGGCGTTGAGGGTCTGCACGTGGTGCTCGCCTGGCTTGAACACGGTTGCGGATGAGCGAGCTCGCCTTGGCGTGCGACCTCTCCCTGAGCGGGATGACCCGCCTGGTCACCCGGCTGGAAGCCGGCGGCCTGGTCGAGCGTGTCCAGTGCGCCGAAGACGCCCGTGGATACAAGGCCGTCCTGACCGACGCAGGTCTGGCCCGCCTTGAGGAGGCCTACCCCAGCCACCTGGCCGGCATCCGGCGCCACATCGTCGACCATGTCGACCCGGCGGCCCTCCCGGTCCTCACCCAGACGATGGAACGCATCGGCGTCCCCGCCGCCGAGATCATCCGATCGAACGCCCGCTCGTAGCCGTTTCCGCCCTGATCCGGATCTGCGGGTTCCAGTGATCTCCATGACGTCGATCGAGGGCAGGTCCTGGAGCGCGAGCCGGTGACGGGTTACCGTTCCGGCATGATCCCGCGGGAGCTGGCCGGCAACGTCGTAACGGTGTGGGGCGACGATGGAGCCCGATGGCTGGAGAAGCTGCCGTCCATCCTGGACACCGTGGCCCGCGACTGGGATCTGACGGTAGCGGAACCGTACGAACTGTCCTACCACTACGTCACCCGGGTCGTCTGCGGAGATGGCGAGCCGGCCGTGCTCAAGCTGGGCGTGCCGGGCGCGACCTCACTCGCCGAGGAGGTCCCCGCGCTGGCGGCCTTCGGCGGTCACGGGGCGGTCCGGCTGCTGCGGGTCGACTTCAGCCGCGGTGCCCGGCTGCTGGAGCGTGTCACCCCCGGCCGGCGCCTGCGCGAGCTGGTGCCCCGCCGAGACACCGAGGCGACATCGGCGCTGGCCGCCGTGATGAAGCGACTGCACGTACCGCCACCGGCCGACTGTTCGATCCCCGATGTGCTGTCGCAGATCGAGGCCTTCGACGACTACGCGACCGCACACGGGGAGAGCGGACCGCTGCCACTGGACCTCATCGTGCGTGCGGCTGGACTGATGCGTGAGCTGTGCGCGTCGGCCACCGGACGTGTCGTCTTGCATGGCGACCTGCACCACGACAACGTCCTGCGTGCGGCGCGCGAGCCATGGCTGGCGATCGATCCGCACGGCCTGGTCGGTGACCCCGGCTACGACGTCGGCGCGTCGCTGGTCAACCCGGATCCGGACGACCGCGACGAGGCGCTCACCGCACTGGTCCCCGCGCGGGTCGAACAGTTGGCCGAGGAACTGGCGATGCCGGTGGACCGCGTCGTGGCCTGGGGCTTCGTCAAGGCGGTCATGTCGGATGTGTGGACGGCCGAGCAGTGGACCCCCGGCGCGCACTGGTCCCCGATCAGCCGAGCCTTCGACGTGGCCCGCCTCCTCCTGCCCCGCCTGGCGTGATCCGGTCGTTGGAGGTGTGGGGGCTTGCCCCACAGGGCGCGGCCCGAGCGCGATTGCGCGAAGCGCGGGACCGCGAGGCCCAATTCGTACGGTGAGCTGCCCACATTGGGTTTCCCGGGGAACGGCCTTCACGTACAGCGAGTGCTCGGGGGCGGTTCTTACGAGAGGGTTCCGGAGGCGCCGGCCTGGAAGGAGGCGTCACCGGTGGAGGTCGTGACCGTGACGCGGGTGCCCGAGCAGGTGACGTCGGGCTTGTCGGTGCCGGGGACCACGATGGTGAGCAGGGAGCCGGTGGCGGGGGAGGTCACCACCGAGGCGGGCACCTTGCGCATGTACGACGGCGACACCCAGCCCTGGTAGGGGCTCGTCCGGCCGCGCACCACCGACTGGCCGGAGACGGGCTTGCAGGACGGCATCGCGAGTTGGACCAGCGTGGCCTTCCAGCCCGACTTGTCCTTCACCACGATCTGGCCGCCGCTGGTCGAGACCGGGGTCAGCGACGGGTCCAGGTGCCAGTGACTGCGCGCCCGCGCGCCGGACGGGACGGTGTCCAGCACCGCCATCAGGTCCTCGTCGTGGTTGACCAGCACCGACCGGTTGCGGCTCACGCCGTAGGCCTTGTCCGTCAGCTTGTACGACTGCCGGTCGTCCTTGACCGAGGAGCGGACCAGGGACGTCGCCGTGCGGCCGCGGAACGGCCTGCCGACGACCACCGGCACGTTGTGCGCCTCGGGGGAGATCGTCCAGTAGCGGTACGGTGTCTGCTCGTAGGAGTGGAAACCGGCCTCCACCAGCACGTCGTGTCCTTGGGCGTAGTAGGTCACGCCCATGTGGTCCTCGTGCCCGTGGAACTTCAGGCCGGGGCCGAAGCGGATCGAGTAGAACGCCGACTCGGGCTTGTCCCACGCGGTACGCCCGAAGACGTAGCCGGCGCGGAACACCTCCACCGTCTTCTTGGGATGCTTGAATCCCGCGGGCTTGACGTCGGCGCCGCCGTCCCCGATGGGGACCATGAAGCCGTTGGGCCCGGTGGCGTGGGTGATGTAGGACTCCAGCGACTCCCAGCGCCTCTGGATGTCCGAGGGCACCTTGCGGCCGCAGTCCTCGATGGCGTCCATCGCCACCTTCAGCCGCTCGTGGACGTAGATGCCGTAGCGCGGGGCCTGTTCCTGCAGCGCCCCCTGGGAGTCGATGGCGAGCTTCGCCGATCCGCTCATGCGGCGGAGGGCGAGGTCGGCCCACTCCTTGTGACGGGTACGGCAGCCGATGCCCAGCAGCGCGATGTCCTGGTCCAGGCCGTGGTTGTGCCCCTTCTCGTACAGGGCCGGGTTGGACAGCATCCTGGCGTGGTCCCCGAGGCTGCGGGTGAGCCATGACGCCTTGACGTGCTTGCTCAGGCAGACAAGGACGGGGGCGCGCAGGGCGATGGGGTGCTCGGCCCAGGCGTACGCGCTCGCGCGGGAACCGCCCCGCGGGTTGCTCTCCACCCACGACTTGACCAGTTCGGTGGCGCGCTTGAGGTACCTGTCCTCTCCGGAGGTCTCGTAGTCGGCCACGAGCCGGCCGACCCAGCGCAGCGAGGCGAAGACCATGTCCCACGAGCGGTTCTTGTACGGGCTCCAGCGCCAGTTGATCGTCTTGCCGATCTTGACGGGCGGGAGGTCCAGGAACTGCACCTCGCCCGACATGACCTGTGTGGACGTCGGGGTGGCCGGCAGCCAGTCGCCCTGGCATTCCGAGGTGGGCTTCGCGGAGGCCCGCGTGCCGAGGGTCCCGGCGGCGGCGGGCGCCGCCTGGGAGATCCCGCCGCCGGTCAGGAGGAGGGTGAGGAGAAGACCGAGAGCTCGTGAGCGGCGGGGCACGCCATTTCCTTCCGTACCGAAGTGGGGCGGATCATGCTGACATGAATCACACCGAATCGGTCAAGTAGCAGGGGCCCCATCCAGCACATCGTTAACAACCAGATGCCATGGCGCCCCCGGTCGCGACGTGCGCGGCCGGGGGCGTACGAGGTGGGCCGCTCCATCGGCGGACCACCGGTACGGGGCGGGCATTCCGGCGCGGGCCGCGGGCGGGGCTTCGAGTATCGCGGTCATTCGAGTGCCTCCTGATTTGGAGGCCGTTAAGACCACGCTAGGCTGGATAGCGGCCACTTCCTGACCGGAATGACGAGCACCCTGAAGACATGGCGAACACGAGCTCACGGACGCTGCGATTGCTCTCCTTGCTGCAGACCCACCGCTACTGGCCGGGCGCGGAGCTGGCCGGCCGGCTGGAGGTCTCGGTCCGCACCCTGCGCCGCGATGTCGACCGGCTCCGCGAGCTCGGCTACCCGGTGGAGGCCCATCGCGGGGTCGACGGCGGCTACCAGCTCGCCGCCGGCGCCGCGCTGCCTC
Organism: Sphaerisporangium flaviroseum; assembly: GCF_039537005.1. Lineage (NCBI taxonomy): Bacteria > Bacillati > Actinomycetota > Actinomycetes > Streptosporangiales > Streptosporangiaceae > Sphaerisporangium > Sphaerisporangium flaviroseum. The sequence goes on from NZ_BAAAZR010000043.1 coordinate 185,601, forward strand.
CGCTGCTGGTCGACGACGAGGAGGCGGTCGCGCTGGCCATCGGGCTGCGGATGGCGGCCCAGGGTTCGGTCGCCGGCATCGAGGAGTCCTCGGTCCGCGCGCTGACCAAGGTCGTCCAGGTCATGCCGCCCCGGCTGCGGCGGCGCATCGAGGCGCTGCGCTCGGCGACCGTTCCCACGGTGTGGGGCAGCGGGCCGACCGTCGACGCCGGGGTGCTGACCGCCGTCGCCCAGGCCTGCCGCGACGAGGAACGGTTGCGGTTCTCCTACCAGGCGCGCGGGGCCGAGCCGGGCGATCGCCATGTCGAGCCCCATCGCCTGGTCTCGCTCGGGCGTCGCTGGTATCTGGTGGCCTACGACCTGATCCGCCACGACTGGCGCAGCTTCCGCCTCGACCGCCTCGACGACCCGCGCAGCACCGGTGAGAGGTTCCGGCCGCGCGAGCTGCCCGCCGAGGACGCCGCGGCCTTCGTACGGGCCGGCATCGACAACATCGCCGCGCCGTACGCCTTCGAGGCGGTGCTGCACGCGCCCGCGGAGAGGGTTCGCCGCCTCGTCGGCCAATGGGGAACGATCGAGGAGATCGACGAAGGGCGATGCCTGCTGCGGATGAGCTCGGACACGCTCGACTGGCCGACGATGGCCCTGGGCGTGGTGGGCGCGGACTTCGAGGTGATCCACCCACCCGAGCTGATCGACCACCTACGCGACTGGGGCACCCGCTTCACCCGCGCCTCCGCCGGCGCCTGATCGGGATAGGCCCGCGCGGGGTCAGGGCGTGTGCGGGCCGGGGCCGGGGCGCCTGCCGGTGTCGCCTCCGGGCGGGCGGCACCGGCGGCGCGCCGTGTCACGGGCTCAGGACTTCCTCCGCCCGGTGCTCTGGACGACCTCGAAGGACCACAGCTCCGAGCCCGTGGCCGCCGGTCCTTGACCGTGACCATGCCCCGGCCCCTGCCCCTGCCCGTGCCCCTGGCTCGGCCCCTGCCCATGGCCGTGCCCCTGCCCCTGCCCCTGGCTCGCGGCCTCGGCCGCCGCCTGCGCGTGGCCCGCCTGGAAGGACTGGCTCTCCTGCCAGCGCTTGAAGTCCTCCTCGCTGCGCCAGCGGGTGTACACCAGGTACCTGTCAGTGCCCTCGACCGGCCTCAGCAGCTCGAACCACTCGAAGCCGTCGGACGACTCGACCATGCCGGCACGGTTACCGAACCGGCGTTCAAGCTCCTCGCGCATCTCGGCCGGGACCGTCAGCGCGTTGATCTTCACAACGGACATGTCCACTCCTCGTCAGGCGTGTTCCTACCGGTCGGCCCGCCTGCCTTGGCCGGCGGCGAACCCGGTACCGCCACCTTACGATCGACCACCTCCGCCAGGCGTTCCGCGACGGTGGTGTCCCTGCGGGTTCGTGCGCGGCACTAGCCTTGTGGGGTGCGTATCGCAAGGTTCTCCACAGGTGAAGGTGTCGCTTTCGGCGTGGTCGAAGGCGCTCAGGGTGAGGAGTTCGTCGCCAGGATCGCCGGGCACCCGTTCGGTGAGATCCAGTTCACCGGCGAGCGCTACCCCCTGCAGGAAGTCCGCCTCGTCGCCCCGATGCTGCCCAGCAAGATCATCGCCGTCGGCAGGAACTACGCCGAGCACGCCCGTGAGATGGGCGGCGAGCCTCCGGCCGAGCCGCTGATCTTCAGCAAGCCGTCCACGTCCGTGATCGGGCACAACGAGTCGATCGCGTATCCCCACAAGCTCTCCGAGCGCGTCGACTACGAGGGCGAGCTGGCCGTGGTGATCGGCCGCCTGTGCCGCGAGGTGCCGGTCGAGCGGGCCCACGAGGTCATCTTCGGATACACCTGCGCGAACGACGTGACCGCCCGTGACCTGCAGCGTAAGGACGGGCAGTGGACGCGGGCGAAGGGGTTCGACACCTTCTGCCCGCTCGGCCCGTGGATCCAGACGCAGCTCGACCCCGGCGACCTGGCGATCACGACGACCGTGAACGGCGAGCTCAGGCAGAGCGGGCGCACCTCCCAGCTCATCCATGACATCCCCAAGCTGATCTCCTACATCACCGACGTCATGACCCTCATCCCCGGCGACGTGATCCTCACCGGCACCCCGGAAGGCGTCGGCCCGCTCGACGACGGAGACGAGGTCAGCGTGGGCATCGAAGGCATCGGCACTCTCACGAACCGGGTGGTTCCCCGTGACTGATTCCCAAGGCTCGGCGGAGCCCACGCTGCGGGTGCGCTTCGCGCCCTCCCCGACCGGCATGTTCCACGTGGGCGGCGCCCGCTCCGCGCTGTTCAACTGGGCGCTGGCCGAGCAGTCGGGCGGCAGGTTCGTCCTGCGCGTGGAGGACACCGACGCCGCGCGCAACCGGCCCGAGTGGACCGAGGGCATCATCTCGGCCCTCGCCTGGATCGGCATCACCGGCGACTCGCCGTACTTCGAGGGTCCCTACTTCCAGTCCGCGTACGAGGAGCAGCACCGCGCCGCGGCGGCGAAGCTGCTCGCGGACGGCAAGGCGTACCACTGCACGTGCACCCGTGACGACGTGAAGGCGCGCACGGGCTCGGAGCACCAGGGGTACGACGGGTTCTGCCGCGATCGCGGGCTCACCGAGGGGGCGGTGCGCTTCCGCACGCCCGACGAGGGCGTGACCGTGGTCGACGACCTGGTGCGCGGCCGGGTGGAGTTCCCGAACCAGGCCATCGAGGACTTCGTCATCGCCCGTGGCGACGGCTCCCCGCTGTTCGTCCTGGCCAACGTGGTCGACGACATCGAGATGCGCATCACCCTGGTGGTCCGCGGCGAGGAGCACCTGTCGAACACCCCCAAGCAGCAGCTCCTCTGGGAGGCGCTCGGCGTCACCCCGCCCACGTGGGCGCACCTGCCCGTCATCGTCAACGAGAAGCGGCAGAAGCTCTCCAAGCGCCGGGACAAGGTGGCGCTGGAGTCCTACCGCGAGGAGGGGTACCTCCCCGAGGCGATGGTCAACTACCTCATGATGCTCGGCTGGGGCCCGGGCGACGATCGCGAGATCATGCCCTGGTCCGAGATGGTCCCGCTGTTCCGGCTCTCCGACGTGAACCCGTCCCCGGCGTTCTTCGACGAGAAGAAGCTGCGGGCGTTCAACGGGGAGTACATCCGGGCGCTGCCGGTCGAGGTCTTCATCAGGCGCTGCGAGCCCTGGCTCGACCCGAGCTGGGGCCGGGAGGCGTTCGAGAAGGTCGCTCCGCTGGCGCAGACGCGCATCGCCGTGCTGTCCGAGATCACCGCCAACGTCGACTTCCTCTTCCTGGACGAGCCGGTCTTCGACCAGGCGAGCTGGGACAAGGCGATGAAGCCAGGAGCCGAGCAGATTCTGACCGGCTATCTCGCGCGGCTGGAGACCGTCTCCTTCGACCCCGAGTCGCTGAAGACCGCTCTGGAGGAGGTCGGCCTCGATCACGGTCTGAAGCTCGGCAAGGCCCAGGCCCCGGTCCGCGTCGCGATCACCGGCCGCACGGTGGGGTTGCCTCTGTTCGAGTCGATCGAGGTACTGGGCCGCGAGAAGGCCGTCGACCGCCTGCGTAACGCTCTGGCGCGCCTCCGGAGCCAGGCGACGCCCTCCTGAGCACGGAGCCGCGAGGGCGCGCCCGGCCGCCTGGCCCCGACGGGGCGCGCCCAGAAGGCATTCTGGAGGTGTGAGCTAGATGTCCACCGTGGCGATCGCGGTGGTGACGGGCGGCGGTACCGGTTCATCCACAACCTACGGGCCGGATGAAGGACGCGATGGCGGGCTTGGCGGCATGGCCGTTGGACGAGGCCGGGTTCGGCTTGAGGTACCTGAGCGCCGCCGATCAGCGGATCGGTCAGCGCCAGACCGCGTTCGTGAGCACCTTGGACAGGCCGGCAGTGCTGAACTTGTCGACGATAAGGATCTTGGACTTCGGCAGCAGCCACTCACGCTGGATAAAGGTTGCCCTCACCTTGGACGAGTAGTTCGCGACGCACTTGATCTGCCAGGCGCGGTACTGCGCCTTGTGCCCCTTGCCGATCTCGCGATAGCCGGACTTGAGGAGCTTGACACCGCCACCGTAGCTCCACTTCGCGTTGAGCGGGCACGGCTGCACGTCGGTGGCAGGGTAGTAGGGCGACTCGCCCGTGTAGGGATTGAACAGTTCATTCCCTATGGCGATGCCCTTCGGGCCATAGATCGAGAATTGGTGGCAGCCGGGCTCATGGAGCTTCTTGCACTTACCGGCGACCACGTAGATGAAGTCGCCCTTGCCGTGCACCTTCCACGCGTACGGCAGGGTGAGCGTCAGCCCCTTACGCAGCTTGAGCACCTGCCCGGCTGACGCCTGTGCCGTGGCGGGCGCCAAGGCACCCAAGGCCGTGACGACGGCGACGAGGGAAAGAATCCGCTTAATCATGACCGGTGAGACGAGCCACCGCCGGGAAAAGTTCGGGGGGCGACGAGAACTGCACAAGGACTCGGTTCATCTCCCGGGCGCGCCCTGGGATGTCTACAGGAGTCCGCGGCGCTCCAGGAGGGGCTCGATGCGCGGGTCGCGGCCGCGGAAGTTACGGAAGGCGGTCATCGCTTCCACGCTGCCGCCCTTGGAGAGCAACTCGCGGCGGAAGGTGTCGCCGTTCTCCCGGGTGAGCCCGCCGTTCTCCTTGAACCACTCCACGGTGTCGGCGTCCAGCACCTCGCTCCAGATGTAGGAGTAGTAGCCCGCGCTGTACCCGCCCGCCCAGATGTGCGCGAAGTACGTGCTGCGGTAGCGCGGGGGCACCAGCGGCAGGTCCACGTTGGCGTTCCGCAGCGCCCGCCTCTCGAACTCCTCGGGATCGCCGGGCTCCTCGTCAATGGTGTGCCATGCCCAGTCGAGCAGCGTCGCCGCGAGGTACTCCACCGTCCCGAAGCCCTGGTTGAACTTCTGGGCCTCCAGCATCCGGTCGACCAGGTGCTGCGGCATGGGCTCGCCGGTCTCATGGTGCCGGGCGTAGTTGGCCAGCACCTCCGGCCATACGGCCCACATCTCGTTGACCTGGGAGGGGTACTCGACGAAGTCACGCGGCACCGCCGTGCCGGAGAAGCGCGGGAACCGGACCGCCGAGAACAGCCCGTGCAGCGCGTGCCCGAACTCGTGGAACATCGTGTTGACCTGGTCGAAGGTCATCAACGTCGGCTCACCGGGGGGCGGCTTGACGATGTTGAGGTTGTTGACCACCACCGGCCGGGTGCCCTCGAGGGCCGACTGCTTGACCAGGCTGTTCATCCAGGCCCCGCCCCGCTTGGACGCCCTGGCGTAGAAGTCGCCGAGGAACAGGCCGAGGGGCGAGCCGTCCTCGTCCGAGACCTCGAAGACCCGCACTTCGGGGTGGTATCCCCGCAGGTCCGTACGCTCGGTGAAGCCGACCCCGTACAGCTTCTGCGCCGCGTGGAACACGCCGTCACGCAGGACGCGGTTCAGCTCGAAGTACGGCCGCATCTGCCGGCTGTCGATCGCGAACCGGGCCTCGCGCACCTTCTCGGCGTAGTAGGACCAGTCCCAGGCGGCGATGTCGAAGCCGGCCGTCTCGCGCAGCTCGTCGGCCTCCCGGTGGGCGTTGGCCACGGCGGCCGGGGTCAGCTTGCCGAGCATCTCGGTGACGGCCCGCGTGCCGGGCGCGGTCTGGTCCGCGACGACGTACTCGGCGTGGCTGCCGTACCCGAGAAGCGCCGCCCGCTCGGCCCTGAGCTTCGCGATGCGGACCACCACCTCCGAATTGGTCGCGAGACCCCTGCTGACGGACGCGCGGTGGATGCGCTCGCGCAGGTCGCGGTTGGTGAGCTCGGTCAGCACCGGCTGCCCGCTGGGCAGCACCAGCGTGATGACGTACTTGCCCTCGAGCCCGCGCGACTTGGCGGTCTCGGCCGCGGCCCTGATCGAATCCTCCGACAGCCCGTCGAGCTCGGCCACGTCCTCCACCACGATGGCCGAGGCGTTGGTGTCGGCCAGCAGGTTCTGCTCGAACCGTGTCGAGAGGGTGGACAGCTCCTCGTTGAGGCTCTTGAGCCGTTCCTGCTCCTCCGGCCCCAGCTCGGCGCCGGCCCGGACGAAGTCGGTGACGTAGCGCTCCAGCAACCACCTATGCTCGGGCTCCAGCTCCCCGGGGGAGATCGCCTGGATGCGGGAGAAGAGCCGCCTGTTCAGGAAGATGGCGTCCCCGTGCTGGGCGAGCTTCGGGGTGATGGCCTTTTGGATCTCCTGAAAGCCCGGGTTGGTATCCGAGGAGGCCTGGTTGAAGAACACCACGGAGACGCGGTTCAGGATCTGCCCCGACCGCTCCAGTGCCGCCACGGTGTTGTCGAAGGTGGGTGGATCGGCGCTGCCGGCGATGGCCTCGACCTCCGCCAGCTGCTCGGCCATGCCGCGTTCGAAGGCGGGCACATAGTGCTCCTCGCGGATCTCCGCGAACGGCGGCAGCTGGTAGGGCAGGGCACTCGGGGCGAAGAACGGGTTCTCGGACAACGCGCGGGCTCCTCACGTGGCAAAGGTTCTTCCTTGCAGCGTTACACACCGAGCCTGTCCCCGGCACTCCGAGTGCCGATCCACCGGACCGGAGCGGGACTCACCAGGGGCGATCCGCCGCTTCGGCAATCGTTTTGGTCTTGGCCCCCAAGCTGGGCTATTCTTTCGGAGTCGCGAGCGAGCCTGGCAGCAAGCAGGCCGCGAGCAATGGGGTATGGGGTAATTGGCAGCCCGGCTGATTCTGGTTCAGCTAGTCTAGGTTCGAGTCCTGGTACCCCAGCAGGTTTCCTGCACAACGCCTATGCCTTCGAGAAGGCATAGGCGTTTTCGTTTTCCGGGGCGCGGGGCGCGGGGCCGCGGGCGCAAGCCCCGCCCTGGTCAGGGCGCGAGGCCGTGCAGGATCTTCACGATCTCCCGCCGGCCCGAAAGCGTCGGTGCGTGGCTCGTCCGCACCGTTCGGACGTCGAAACGGTTGTCCGGCGTCAGCGCGTCCGCCTCCCTGATCATGCGGTCCTGTAGCGCCGGAGCGTTGAGCCCTCGCGAGGTGCAGGTGCTCGAACTCGTCGCCGAGGGCGTGACCAACCGGGAGGCGGCCTCCCGGCTGTTCATCAGCGAGGCCGGCATCAAGACCCACCTGATCCGCGTCCATGCCAAGCTCGACGTCCGCGACCGGGCCTCCGCCGTCGCCGAGGCCTACCGCCGCGGGCTTCTCGGTCAGGCGGGACGGGGGTGTGCGGGCCAGGGCGTCGCAGAACCGGTTTGGCCGTGCTCTCAAGGGTGCGGTAGAGTTACGCCCGTTGCCGAGGCGTCCGCAGGGGCGCCTCCGTCGGTTCTCACTCGATCCGGCAGGCAGTGGCAAGGTCCCGTCGTCTAGTGGCCTAGGACGCCGCCCTCTCAAGGCGGTAACGCCGGTTCGAATCCGGTCGGGACTACCACACTGCCGCAACAAGACCCAGGTCATGTGAACCCTGGCTCCGTCGTCTAGTGGCCTAGGACGCCGCCCTCTCAAGGCGGTAGCGCCGGTTCGAATCCGGTCGGGGCTACAGATCGGGAACCCTCGGAAGCGCTGCTTCCGGGGGTTTTCGCATGCTCCCGCCGCCATCCATTCCAGCCGGCATCCGGACGCGTTGGTAAGGACCTTGGACACGCCGGTGAGCAATTCGGACACGCCGGTGAGGACGTGGAGAGCCGGTGAGGACCTGGGGACCCGGTGAGGACGTGGAGAGCCGGTGAGGACGTGGGGACCCGGTGAGGACGTGGGGACCCGGTGAGGACCTCGGACACGCCGGTAAGGATCGGCGGGCATAGCGGTAGGGATCGCCGCCGAGGCCGGACGGGTGCCTCGCCGTCGATGGCGCTTCACCCGTCCCGCGCCGGCCGGACGTGCGGTTACTCCCGGTGACCGGCCCCGGAGCGGGCCTTGAAGAGGGCCCGTTTGGCGGCCTTGGCCACCTGCTTGTCGGGGTGGGCCTCGCCGATGGCCTCCAGCAGCTCCTCGACGTGCGGGTGCGGGACCTTCCAGATCACGTCGAGCAGGCTGCTCAGCACCGGCGCGGGGCCGATGTCGTGCAGGCTGCTGACGAACTCGGGCCTGCCGAGGCCCGCCGAGATCGTCCACATGTCGAGGATCAGCCAGTGGGTGTCGCTCTGGCTCGGCTCCGGTGCGTCCTCGACGCCGAGCTGGGCGAGATGCGTCGCGGCGTACGGGCGCAGCGACGGCTCATCGAGGGCCTCCTGCCAGGCGGGAACCGCGACGGGCCCGAGCGTGCCGACCAGGCTGGCGGCCTGCACCCGGATGAGCGCGTCCGCCTCGTCCTCCGCGGCGGCCTCCAGCAGCTCCTCGGCGGCTCTGGCGGGCTCGCGCAGCAGCATCCAGGCGGCGAACTCGGCGTCCGCCTCCTCCTCGGGCAGGTCGGCGCTGAACGACAGCAGGTCGAGCGCGGTCATCGCGTCGATCGCGGGACGCGCGTCCACCTCGATGTCGTCGTCGTCGAGCAGGTGGACCACGCCTTCTGTACCGAGCGGCGTGAGGCGCACCTGCTCGTCCGACACGGTGATCATGCCGTAGCCGGTGAGCCATTCGAGGACGGAGGCCAGGGGGTCGTCCGCCTCGGCCCAGGCGGTCGCGCCCAGGTCGTCGAACTCGGCGGCGGCCTCGGCCAGCTCCTCGCGCAGGTCGTCGACGCGGCGCTCGCCGCCCGCGATCAGCAGCCGGATCAGCAGGGCCCGGGTCAGGCCGGAGAGGGCCAGGGTCAGGTCGTCGTCGTCGAGCTCAGGGTCGCCGTAGTCGACGGAGTGAAGGCCCAGCATCCAGGCGTCGAGGACATCCTCGTCGTTCTCGAACGGCCAGGCGGCGGTGTCCTCGTCGACGCTGACGGTGTCCTCGCCGTCGGGCGTCAGGAACTCCAGATCGACGGCGAGGTTCCAGAGGTTCCACAGCGCGGGCACGGCGTGGGCGAGCGGCTCCTCGCCGGGCTCGGGAAGATCGACGACCCCCAGCGCCTGGCGGATCTCCTCGTCGCTCAGCAGGGTGTCCTCGCCGACCTTGCGGGACTTGCCCACCCAGACGGCCAGGTCACGGGCCTTGAAGATCAACGGCACCGTACGGGCGGCGGTGGCGAGCTCGGCGTCGGGACGCAGGCGGATGGTCGGCAGATCGGCGAGCTCGTCGGCGAAGGGCTCGAAGTCACCGAGGCCTTCCACCTCCTCCTCGTCGAGGTCCTCTTCCTCCTCGTCCCAGTCGCGCTCGCCGAGGACCTCCTCCATCGCCTCGATGAAGTCGTCCTCCACCGCGTCGAGCTCGTCGAGCAGGTCGTCGAGGCTGTCGGATCCCTTCGCCAGGCGGCCGGTCTCGGAGAGGAAGGTGAGATAGGAGCGCACGGCCGGGATCATGGCGTCGGCCGCGGTGTCGGGATCCTCCACGACCTGTGGCATGCGTTCGACCAGGACCGGACGCAGGTCGTCACGCTTCCACAGGTGGACGTCGTCACGAGCGATCAGGCGGTGCCAGAGTGCGGCGGGTCCCACCAGGTCGGGATCACTGTCCGGTGCGTTGTCTGGTGCCCAGAGAATGAACTCTTGAAGGAGGGGACGCAGCTCCGTTGCCGCTGCCTCGATGCGATCTGTCACCCCGCCAGGCTAGTGCTTGGCGGCGGCCGTCTCTAATCAGTTAGCACGGCTTCCATGACCAATCGGTGAGGACATGTCCGATTGGTGGATTCAGTGGACTCCAGTTGGCACAACGATTACTCCGCCATGACGGACGGAACCGGATGCGGAGTCCCCTCTAGAGGGGGCTGATCAGAGGTGATGGGGACCGAGGGCGGTTCAGTTGGCCCGGCGCATGGCCTCGGTGATGCGCTCGGCGGCGGCCACGACGGGGGCGGCGTGCATGCGGCCGGGAGTGCGGGTGAGGCGCTCGATGGGCCCGGAGACCGAGACGGCGGCGATGACCTTGCCGCCCACGCCGCGGATGGGGGCGGAGACGCTGGCGACGCCCTGCTCGCGCTCGCCGACGCTGTGGGCCCAGCTGCGCCTGCGGACGCTGGCGAGGGTGGCGGCGGTGAACTTGGCGCCGCGCAGGCCGCGGTGCAGGCGGTCGGGCTCCTCCCAGGCCAGCAGGATCTGCGCGGCGGACCCGGCGGTCATGGGCAGCGAGCTGCCGACCGGGACCGTGTCGCGCAACCCGCTCGCGCGCTCGGCGGCGGCGACGCACACGCGCTCGTCGCCCTGTCTGCGGTAGAGCTGTGCGCTCTCGCCGGTCAGGTCGCGAAGCTGGGTCAGCACGGGGGACGCGACGGCGAGCAGGCGGTCCTCGCCCGCCGCCGTGGACAACTCGGACAACCTGGGGCCCAGGATGAAACGGCCCTGGGTGTCACGGGACACGATGCGGTGGTGCTCAAGCGCGACGGCCAGCCGGTGAGCGGTGGGGCGTGCCAGTCCTGTCGCCTGGACGAGCTGTGCCAGGGAAGCGGGGCCCGCCTCAAGGGCGTTGAGCACGAGAACGGCCTTGTCGAGTACGCCGACTCCGCTAGAGTTGTCCATACCCCGATACTGCCGTCTCGCTATCCGAGATGCAACTGGCATTCACGGGAGGGATGGGTAGGCTGTCCATATCCCGAAATGCCCGTCTTATCATATGAGACGTTCCCAGGGATGAAACGCAAGGAGGCGTTCACGACATGGGTCGCACACTGGCTGAGAAAGTATGGGAGCAGCACGTCGTCCGTCGTGCCGACGGCGAGCCCGACCTGCTCTACATCGATCTCCACCTCATCCACGAGGTGACCAGCCCGCAGGCGTTCGACGGCCTGCGCCTGGCGGGGCGGAAGGTGCGCCGGCCCGATCTCACCATCGCCACCGAGGACCACAACGTCCCCACGGTGCTCGGCCCGATCGCCGACCCCGTGTCCAAGGCGCAGGTGGAGACCCTTCGCAAGAACGCCGCCGAGTTCGGCATCCGCCTCCACCCGATGGGCGACGCCGGCCAGGGCGTGGTGCACATCATCGGCCCGCAGTTCGGCCTGACGCAGCCGGGCATGACCGTCGTCTGCGGCGACTCCCACACCTCCACCCACGGTGCCTTCGGTGCCCTCGCCTTCGGCATCGGCACCTCCGAGGTGGAGCACGTGCTGGCCACCCAGACCCTCCCGGCCTACCGGCCGAAGACGATGGCCATCGAGGTGTCCGGCGAGCTGCCGTTCGGCGTCACCGCCAAGGACCTGATCCTCGCCATCATCGCCCAGATCGGCACCGGCGGCGGCCAGGGCCACATCGTGGAGTACCGGGGCCAGGCCATCCGCAATCTCTCGATGGAGGGGCGGATGACCGTCTGCAACATGTCCATCGAGGCGGGCGCCCGGGCGGGCATGATCGCCCCAGACGAGACGACCTTCGAGTACCTCCGGGGCCGCCTGCACGCGCCCACCGGACAGGCCTGGGACGACGCCGTCTCGTACTGGAAGTCGCTCAGGACCGACGACGACGCCGCCTTCGACACGGTCGTCGAGATCGACGCCTCGACGCTGTCGCCGTTCGTGACGTGGGGCACCAACCCCGGCCAGGGAGCGCCGCTCCGCGACGCCATCCCCGCCCCCGAGGAGACCTCCGACCCGGCCGCCGCCCGGCGGGCGCTCGACTACATGGGCCTCACCGCCGGCACCCGGCTCAGCGACATCCAGGTCGACACCGTCTTCGTCGGCTCCTGCACCAACGGCCGCCTTGAGGACCTGCGCGCCGTCGCCGATGTGCTGCGCGGCCGTACGGTCACGGCGCGCACCCTGATCGTGCCGGGCTCGATGCAGGTCAAGGCCGAGGCGGAGGCCGAGGGCCTGCACGAGGTGTTCAAAGCCTCGGGCGCCGAATGGCGCGAGGCCGGCTGCTCCATGTGCCTGGGCATGAACCCCGACACCCTCGCCCCGGGCGAGCGCAGCGCGTCCACCTCCAACCGCAACTTCGAGGGCCGCCAGGGCAAGGGCGGGCGCACCCACCTGGTGTCGCCGGCGGTCGCCGCCGCCTCCGCCGTCACCGGCCGCCTCACCGCGCCCGCCGACCTGTAAGGAGCTTTGGAACCATGGACGCCTTCACCACGCACACCGGCCGTGCCGTGCCGCTGCGCCGCAGCAACGTGGACACCGACCAGATCATCCCCGCCGTGTGGCTCAAGCAGGTCAGCCGCACCGGGTTCGAGAAGGGGCTCTTCGCGGCCTGGCGCGAGGACCCGGAGTTCGTCCTGAACGACCCCGCGTACGAGGGCGCCTCGATCCTCGTCGCAGGGCCCGACTTCGGCACCGGCTCCTCGCGCGAGCACGCCGTCTGGGCACTCCAGCAGTACGGCTTCCGCGCCGTGATCGCGGCCCGGTTCGGCGACATCTTCCGTAACAACTCCACCAAGATGGGCCTGCTTCCGGTCGTCCTTCCGGCGGAGTCGGTGGAGGCGCTGCAGGCCGCCGTCGAGGCCGATCCGGCGCTCGAGGTGACCGTCGACCTGGTCGGACGCCAGGTACGCTGGGCCGGCGAGTCGGCCGGCTTCGAGATCGACGACTACACCCGCTGGCGGCTTCTCGAAGGACTCGACGACATCGGACTGACCTTGCGTCATGCCGAAGACGTCGCCACGTACGAGAATGGTCGGCAGCCATGGCTGCCGACGACCGTTTGACCCCCGCCCCGAGCCCTGAGGACGAGCTGGCGCGGCGGTTGCGCGACGCTTACCGTCGCGTCGCCGCCGCGCGTATGTCGCCTGCGGAGAGAGAGCGGTTCGCGAGGAGGTTCGTCGTGATTTGTGACCTCGCGAAGCGTGATGTCGATCATGCCTGCACCCGTCTGGACGCCTTTCTGGCCGATCTGTCAGCGGAATTCGACACGCCGCGTAGGCGAAACAACGCGGAATGTGATTGAGTCCTGGCCGTGTGTCCTTTAATTTCAAGCGGGTAAGGGGTTTCTGACCGTTGACTGGTGGGTGCGTGCCGAAACCCCGCGCTTGGGCACACCGGGTGAGACGGGATCGGGCGACGCCCGCCACGCTCATCCTCAGACAGCGGTAACAGGGGGAGCAAACCTAGATGAACAAGCGAGAACTCGTGGACGCGATCGCAGATCGGGTCGGCGACAGGAAGACGGCCACCGAGGCCGTGAACGCCATAATCGAGGCCATCCAGCACGCTGTCTCGAGCGGGGAGAAGGTTTCGATCACGGGCTTCGGCGCGTTCGAGATGGCGCACAAGCCGGCCCGCCAGGCCAGGAACCCTTCAACCGGGGAGCCCATCAAGGTCTCCGAAAGCTGGGGGCCCAAGTTCCGACCCGGCGCCGACTTCAAGGACCAGGTCAACGCGGCGGGGAAGAAGGCCTCCAAGAAGAAGTGACGCCTCATCGGCTCACTCGCAACGCCCGGAAACCCATCCAGGGGTTCCGGGCGTCGCCGTGCCCGGGCCGGTGAGACGGTATGCCGGGCCATGGCGGTTCCTGTGAGGCGGCGTGCGGGGGAAGGGGTCGCCCGGACGGCTACTCCGGCAGCGGGAACGTCGAGAGGGTGATCACGGTGATGGTGTCGTCCTCGACCCGGATGTTCACTCGCTGCCCGACACGCAGCAGCCGCAGGGGTCCCGCGTCGAAGGCATCGGCACCGAACGGGAGCTCGGTGCCGTTGTCGAGGAGCACCGATCCCGAGCGGGTTTCCGAGTCGAAGATCCGCACCGTGGCCTGCACGCCGGTCAGCTTATAACCCCGCAGATCGTTTGGCCCCTCTTCGGGGCTCGGGGCTTGGCGGCTTCTCCTGATCGCAGCGGACGAACGCCCCTCGATGGCATCAAGGGCTCATGTCTACGGCTGGGTCCGCGGCTCGATGTAGGAGGCGAGCCCACGCAGGATGATCTCGATGCCGAGCTCGAACCTGGCGTCGTTGTCGTCGTCGAAAATCATCCCGGAGAGCGCGATCAGGTTGGGGAACCGCTCAGGCGGGAGCGTGTCGAAGTAGCCCTTGATGGTGCTGCGCATCTCCTTCCAGGACGCCGCCTCGGTGTTGCGGCGGCGCTCCTCCCACATGCTCTCCTCGAAGGTGAATCCCTCCATGAACGTGGACATCATGTCGCCCGCGGCCGCCGCGACCGCGTCGGGCAGGCCGCCGGCGCGGAAGATCGCGAGAAGGCGCTCGACGTGCGGGAGCAACTCGGGGGTGAAGGGGACGTGGGCCATGGAGATGCGGGCCATATCGCGGTGCCGCAGGAGCCGGGCCCGGCCCTCGCGTGCGAAGTCCTTGATCTGCTCCTGCCAGTGCTCGGGGTCGGGATCGGGCAGGCTGTGGCCGTCGAACAGCCGGGTGTACATGTGCTCGAGGAGCTCGTCCTTGCTCGACACGTGGGCGTACAGCGCCGAGACCGCCACGCCGAGCTCGCCCGCGACCTGGCGCATGCTCAGCCTCTCGTATCCCTCGCGGTCGAGCACGGTGTACGCGGCGTCGATGATGCGCTCGCGGGTGAGCGGCACGCGAACCGGGGCCACCCGCTTCCGTGACCGCTCCCATGGGGGCGACGGTACGGCTGGGTCGGCCTGACCTGGTTCGCTCATGCGTCACCGCCCTGTCGTCCGTGGTGATGGCTTCTCACGGAGTCTAGTTGCCCGATGAACGGCGTTCGTAGAACTAGAACACCATTCTAATTCGCGATATATCTTGCCTCCTCCTTAGACGCGACATATCTTGAGAACGCCGCACTTGATGGCGAACACCGTTCAATGGTAGAACACAGCTCGCAAATGGTGAACACTGTTCTAAGGGCGAAGACGACGCCCGGCACTGAGGAGTCCGCATGACGACGACCGGCACCGCCCCACTGGGAACCGGGCAGGAGGCGCCCCCATACCGCTGGCGCTGGGTGGCCCTGTTCATCATCCTCGCCGCCGAGGTGATGGACCTGCTCGACGCCGTGGTGACCAACATCGCCTCGCCCACGATCCGCGTGGAACTCGGCGGCAGCGCCGCCACCATCCAGTGGCTCGGCGCGGCCTACACCCTTTCCATGGCCGTCGGGCTGATCACGGGTGGCCGGCTGGGCGACATCTTCGGCCGCAAGAGGATGTTCCTCATCGGCGCCGCCGGCTTCACCGTGGGCTCGCTGCTGTGCGCCCTCGCCCAGGGCCCCGAGCTGCTGGTCGCCGCGCGGGTCGTCCAGGGCCTGTTCGGCGCGGTCATGCTCCCGCAGGGCCTCGGTATGATCAAGGAGATGTTCCCGCCCAAGGAGATGCAGGCGGCGTTCGGCATGTTCGGCCCCGTCATGGGCCTGTCCTCGGTGGGCGGCCCGATCCTGGCCGGCTGGCTGATCGACGCCGACTACTTCGGCACCGGCTGGCGCATGATCTTCCTGATCAACCTGCCCCTGGGCCTCGCCGCCGTGTTCGCCGGGCTGCGTTACCTGCCCGAGTCGCGCTCACCGCATCCGCTGAAACTCGACTTCGTCGGCGTGCTCCTGGCCTCGCTGGCGGGCCTGTTGATCATCTTCCCGCTGGTCCAGGGCCGGGAGCACGACTGGCCGCTCTGGTCGTTCCTCATGATGGGCGCCTCCGTCGTGGTCTTCGCGATCTTCGGCTGGTTCGAGTCGCGCAAGAACAGGGCCGGAGGCGACCCGCTGGTCGTGCCGAGCCTGTTCCGGAAGCGCGCCTTCACCGGTGGCCTCATCACGGGACTCGTCTTCTTCTCGGCGATGATCGGCTTCACGCTGGTGTTCAACCTCTACACCCAGATCGGCCTCGGCTACTCGACCCTGAAGGCGGGTCTGTCGATGGCGCCGTGGTCGCTCGGCATGGTCCTCGGCTTCGGCATCGCCCAGCCCCTGCAGAAGTACGGCAGGAAGCTCCTCCACGGCGGCACGATCCTCATGGGCGTGGGCACGCTGGCCATCCTGGTCACGCTGAACCTCGCGGGCATCGGCGTGACCCCGTGGCAACTGGTCCCCGCGCTGCTGCTGACGGGTGTCGGCATGGGCCTGCTCATGGCGCCGTTCTTCGACATCATCCTGGCCGGTGTCGAGGACCACGAGACCGGCTCGGCGTCCGGCACGCTCACCGCGGTCCAGCAACTGGGCAGCGCCTTCGGCGTCGCACTGCTCGGCACCGTCTTCTTCGGGCTGCTCGGCGGCGGCGTGGCCACGGCCGCGGACGACGTCACGCCGAAACTGCGCTCCGACCTCGCCGCCGTGCAGGTGACCGGAGCGCCACAGGACCAGATCGTCACCGGGATGCGCGCCTGCGTCCACGACCGCGCGGTCGCCAAGGACCCGGCGGAGGTGCCCGCGTCCTGCACGCGGCTGGAGGCCGACGCACGGGCCGCGGCGACCTCGCCCGAGTCGGGGGTCGCCATCCAGAAGGCGGTGGCCACGGCCGGGACGCAGTCGGGCAAGGAGGGCTTCGGGCACGCGATGAAGACCATCTTGTGGGTCGTGGAGGCCATGCTGCTGCTGACCTTCCTCGCGGCCTTCCTGCTGCCCAAGCACGCACGTGAGGGTGAGGCGGCGGGAGCTCACTGAGCCGATCCGGCGCCGGGTGCGCGCCGAGCCGCGCCGGCGCCCGCGGGTCCTAGAGGGATCAAGAAGGAGTCCTCCACGTGGAGGACTCCTTCAGCTTCCTCACCACGGCGGCGGTGTGCGGTCCGACGCCGAGGGCGACCGCCTCCTCCAGATCAGAGGGCGTGTCGACGTCACGGCGTACCGAGGGGATGCCGTCCGGCGCCACCTCCTTCGCGCCGCCGCCGAGGTGCCTGGCCCGGGACTCGCCCCCGAAGCGCGGGGCGAACACCACGCCGGGACGTACCCCGTAGAAGGTCGTGCCGATCTCGGCCGCGTCCGGCACGAAGGACTGGTCGAAGTCGGCGGCGCAGGACAGCACGACGCTCAGCTCCTCCGGCCGCAGGGCGGGCAGGTCGGCCTGCAGGGCGCCGATCGGGCCGGCCGGCGCCAGCAGGGCCGCCTCCGCGCCGCCGGATCGCAGCGCGGCGTTGAGCCCGGCGTTCGGATCGGCGACGACGCGCGCGCCCAGCGCGGCCAGCGCCTCGGCGGGCACGGGGTCGGCCGTCACCACGATGACCCCCGCGACGTGCGGGCAGGCCAGGGCCGCCGCGACCGTGTCGCACGCGATGGCCACGGCGAGCGCGGCGCGATGGGGCCCGGCCGCGGCGGCCAGGCGGGTCTTGGCGGCCACCAGGGTCTTCACCGGCACCACAATGGTCCAGCCGGTCTCCCGGCCGAAGTCCCTACGCTCCGTACGACGCATAGCCTTAGCATCCCGCCTCGACATCTCGTGGAGCCAACCGGGAGACTGATGGCGCACAGGCATGACTGGAGGAGTCAATGAGCCGCCCCGGACGTCCGCCCATCCCCTGGGAAGCCCTCGTTGTGGCGATCGTCAAGCCGCTGCTGTATCTCTTCACCAAGAGGGACTGGCGGGGCCGCGACAACGTGCCTCGCACCGGCGGCGTGATCATCGCAGCCAATCACCTGTCGTGGAGTGATCCGCTGCTGTTCGCCCACTACGCCTACGACAACGGCCGCTGGCCCGTCTACCTGGCGAAGTCCGGGGTGTTCAACATCCCCGTGATCGGCACGATCGTCAGGAAGTGCAGGCAGATCCCGGTGCAGCGCGGGAGCACCGACGCGGCCCGCTCCTTGAAGGACGCCGAGCAGGCGCTCCGCGACGGCTCGTGCGTGATCTTCTACCCCGAGGGCACGATCACCCGCGACCCCGACTTCTGGCCCATGGCCGCCAAGACGGGCGTCGCCAGGCTGGCGCTGGCCACCGGCGTGCCGGTCATCCCCGTGGCCCACTGGGGCGCGCAGGAGATCCTCCCGTACGGTGAGAAGCGGCCGAGGCTGTTC
This sequence comes from Sphaerisporangium flaviroseum, assembly GCF_039537005.1. NCBI lineage: Bacteria > Bacillati > Actinomycetota > Actinomycetes > Streptosporangiales > Streptosporangiaceae > Sphaerisporangium > Sphaerisporangium flaviroseum. Next base: position 203,454 of record NZ_BAAAZR010000043.1, read on the forward strand.
CCCCGCAAGACCTTCCGCGTGCTGGCCGGGCCGCCGGTCGACCTCTCGAAGTACGAGGGCCTTCCGATGCGGGGCCAGGTGCTGAAGGAGGCGACCGCCGACATCATGGCCGCAATCACCGCCCAGTTGGGCGAGCTTCGTGGCGAGAAGGCGCCGGACACTCTGTTCGGCGAGGGCGAGGCCCGCGCCGGGTGACGAGCACCGGCATCGGGCCGGCGTCCGATGGTGACCGTCCAGAACGACTTCACATCGCGGAGTGAGCGTACGGTGAGTAGATGACCAAGGCCGTCGTTTTCGGAACCGGTTCCTGGGGGACCACCTTCGCGATGATCTTGGCGGAGGCGGGCACCTCGACGACGCTGTGGGGAAGGCGCGCCGAGGTGGTGGAGGCCGTCGAACAGCGGCACGAGAACCCCGAATACCTGCCCGGAGTGCGGCTTCCCCCCTCGCTGCGCGCCACCACGGACGCGGCCGAGGCGATGGAGGACGCCGACTTCGTGGTCCTGGCCGTCCCGTCCCAGACCCTGCGCGGCAACCTGGCCACCTGGCAGCCGCACATCCCCGACCACGCGGTGCTCGTCAGCCTGATGAAGGGCATCGAGCTGCGCACCTCCAAGCGCATGAGCGAGGTCATCTGCGACGTCGCAGATGTCCCGGCCGAGCGGGTCGCCGTCGTCTCCGGCCCGAACCTCGTCGGAGAGCTGATCCGGCGCGAACCGGCCGCGACGGTGGTCGCGAGCGTCGACGACAAGGTCACCGGGCGCCTGCAGGAGGCGTGCCACCTGCCGTGGTTCCGCGCCTACACCAACTCCGACGTGGTCGGGGTCGAGCTCGGCGGCGCGGTGAAGAACGTCATCGCCCTCGCGGTGGGCGTGGCCGCGGGCATGGGCCTCGGCGACAACGTCAGGGCCACGCTCATGACCCGCGGTCTCGCCGAGATCTCCCGGCTGGGCGCGGCGCTCGGGGCCGACCCCCACACGTTCGCCGGTCTCGCGGGCATGGGAGATCTGGTCGCGACCTGCACCTCCCCATTGTCGAGGAACCGCACTTTCGGTGAGAATCTTGGCCGGGGCATGACCCTGGCCGAGACCATCGCCGCGACCAGGCAGACGGCGGAAGGGGTCAAGTCCTGCGAGTCGGTTCTCGACCTGGCGAGGAAGCACGATGTGGAAATGCCGATCACCGAGGTGGTGGTGGGCGTGGTCCACGACGGAATGACCCCCAGAGAGGCCGCGGTGATGCTGATGTCCCGTACTCCCAAGCCCGAACGGTACGGCGTGTGACACCCTCCCGACGTATGCGCAGGAGGCTCGGTGAGAACTCCCGGGCGGTCCATCTGCCCCCCGCGCCGGTCCCCCGCCAGCTGCCCATCGGCCTGCCCGTGTGGCGGAGCGCGGCCTGGAGTTTCGACAGCTCCGCCGAGTACGCCGACGTGCTCGGCGACCGCGCGCCCGGGTTCGCCTACAGCCGGATCGACAACCCCACCGTCGCGGCCTTCGCCTCCGGCATCGCCTCGCTGGAGGGCGCGGCCGCTCCCGAGGACGTCTCGGGCCAGGCGTTCTCGTCCGGCATGGCGGCGGTCAGCGCGGTGTTCATGACATTCCTGCGGGCCGGTTCCCACGTCGTCGCGCCCGCCCCGGTGTACGGCGGCACCTACTCCCTGCTGGCCAACGTGCTGTCGCGCTTCGGCGTGTCCGTCGACTTCGTGGACTACTCCGACCTGCGCCGGGTCCACGCCACCCTCAGGTCCTCGACCAAGCTCGTCTACGCGGAGACGCTGACCAACCCCACGATGGCGGTCGCCGACATCCGAGGGCTCTACCGCATCGCGCGCGACGCGGGCGCGCTCCTGGTGGTCGACTCGACCTTCGCCACCCCCGTGGTGTGCCGTCCGCTGGAGCACGGCGCCGACCTGGTCATCCACTCCGCGACCAAGTACATCGGCGGGCACGACGACTGCACCGGCGGTGCCGTGGTCGGCCGTCCCGATCTGATCTCCAAGATCCGCGAGGTCCGCATCGACACCGGAGGGACCCTCGCGCCGGACGAGGCCTTCCTGCTGCGCCGGGGCCTGGAGACGCTCCCGCTGCGCGTGCGCCGCATGTGCGCGACCGCGATGGTCTTCGCCGCCGCCGTCGCCAAGCACCCGGCGGTGCGCCGCGTCGACTACCCCGGCCTGACGAACCACCCCGGTCACCAGCTCGCCCGCCAGCTCTTCGACGCCGGCCCCGAGGGCACCAGGTACGGCGCGTGCGTCACCGTCACCCCGCACGGCGGGTACGAGGCCGGGGTCATGCTGGCCGACACCGTACGGCTCGCCCGGATCGCGACCTCGATCGGCGGTACGCACACCAAGGTCGCGCATGTGGCCTCCACGACCCATCGCCAGCTCGACGAGGCGGCCCTGACGGCCTCCGGCATCGACGCCGGGGCGGTGCGCTTCGCCATCGGCCTCGAGGACTCGGAGGATCTCATCGCGGACGTCACCGAGGCGCTCGACGCGTTGCGGTCCAATACCGCGAGCCGCACCTGACAAGCAGGGACGACGGCCACGCAAGGTAGATTCGGGCATCATGAACCATCAGCATGAATCCGGACCTCGCGTACGGGTGGCGGTCGTCTTCGGCGGGCGCAACTCCGAGCATGCGGTGTCCCTGATGGGCGCCGGTAGCGTCCTCTCGGCCATCGACCGGTCCAAATACGAAGTCGTCCCCATCGGCATCGCGCCGGACGGTCGCTGGGTGCTCGTCTCGGAGGAACAGCGGTACGAGATCGAGGACGGCGAGCTTCCCGCCGTGGACGGGAGCGGCACGTCGCTCGCCCTGCCGTCCGCCAGCGGATCGATCGTGGCGCTCGAGGCCGGGCGGATCCCCGCCTCCCTCGGCCAGGTCGACGTCGTGTTCCCCATGCTGCACGGTCCGTACGGCGAGGACGGCACCATCCAGGGCCTGCTGGAGATGGCCGGCGTCCGCTACGTCGGCTCCGGCGTGCTCGCCAGCGCGGTGGGCATGGACAAGGCGTACATGAAGACGCTGCTGGCGGCGGCGGGGCTCCCCGTCGGGCCGTACGTCGTGGTGCGCGACCGTGACTGGCGCGTCGACCGCGAGCGCGTTCTCAAGGACATCGAGACGCTCGGCTGGCCGGTGTTCGTCAAGCCGTCCCGCGCCGGCTCCAGCCAGGGCATCTCGCGGGCGGACGACTTTCAGGGGTTGGAGCGCGCGATCGAGCTCGCCCGTGAGCACGACCCGAAGGTCCTGGTCGAGGCGGCCATCGAGGGGCGCGAGATCGAGTGCGCGGTGCTGGAGTCCCCCGGGGACGAGCCGCCCGCCGCCAGCCTGCCCGGCGAGGTGGTGGTCAACGACGACCACGAGTTCTTCGACTTCTCCGCCAAGTACATCGGTTCGGACATGTCGCTCACCGTCCCCGCCGACCTCCCGGTGGAGGTCAGCGACGACCTGCGGCAGATGGCCGTACAGGCGTTCGAGGCCCTCGGCTGCGAGGGGCTGTCCCGCGTCGACTTCTTCTACACCCCGTCGGGCCGCCTGATCCTCAACGAGATCAACACGATGCCCGGCTTCACGGCGATGTCCGTGGCGCCGCAGCTCTGGGCCGCCACCGGCGTTCCATACGCCGAGCTGGTCGATCGCCTGATCCAGCTCGCGCTGGCTCGTCCCGAGGGCCTGCGGTGATCGGCGTGTCCGTACGCCCGTGATGATCCGCCCGGCGGCCCCGGAGGGGAGGGCCGCCGGGTTCAAGCGGGAAAGGCCGCCTTGATCGGTGCGGCGAGGTCGGCGAGCACTCCCGTGGTCTCGTGCCTGCGGGAGATCGTCACCTCGACGTAGCCGTCACGGGTGATGGCCGTGAACAGCGCGGGCCTGACCGGGTCGGCGAACCAGGCCACGCCGTTGATCTCCGGCAGTTGCTGGAGAGGGTCCATCGCGGCGGGGCGCGGCACGCCGCAGCGGAGCGCGATCTCCGCCTCGCCCCACACCGCCACATAGGGCGAGGGGGGTTCGGACGGGACACGCTCCGCGCCGTCGAGAATCTTGGGCAGCCTGCCGTTCAGCGTGGCGCAGGCGGTCGCGGTGGCCCCTCGCGGGGCAGGGGGATCGACCCTTACGGCCCCGCCGCACCCGGACAGCAGGACCGATGCCGCCACGACGAGGACGACCCGGACCACTGCTTCCCCCGAAAGACTTGGACGCTCAGATATGAACGATGGGACACGTAAGGGTACGCGTGATTCCCTCTACGGCCTGGATCTGCGCGACGACGAGCTTGCCGAGGTCGTCCACGTTGGCGGCCTCGGCGCGAACGATCACGTCGTACGGGCCGGTGACGTCCTCCGCCTGGGTCACCCCGGAGATGACCGCGATCGCGGACGCGACCTCGGCGGCCTTGCCGACTTCTGTCTGGATAAGGATGTAGGCCTGCACCATCACGTCCTCCCGCGGGGGCGATGCTAACTAGCTAGATCAGTGCCGAATCGCCACCGTACATGCAAGACACCTGGAGGTGTGCTATCAGAGTCGCAGATCTTGGTGAATTCGGGATCATTGCCCGTATTGTCGGGCGTTTGCCACAATTTCCGGCGGTATTGCTTGGCCCGGGCGATGACGCCGCGGTCCTTCGCGCTCCCGATGGCCGAGTTGTCGTGACGACGGACCTTCTACTTGAGGGTAGACACTTCCGCCGTGATTGGTCCAGTCCATACGATATCGGGCGAAAAGCGGCAGCGCAGAACCTTTCCGACGTGGTCGCGATGGGCGCCGACCCTACGGCGATCTTCGTGGGCCTGGGGCTGCCCGGGGACCTTCCGGCGGAGTGGCTCGACGGCCTGACCGACGGCTTCGGGGACGAGTGCGCCCTGGTGGGCGCGAGCGTCGCGGGGGGTGACATCGCCAGGTCCGAGAAGATCGTGCTGGGGGTCACCGCCCTGGGGGACCTGGGCGGGCGCGCGCCGGTCACCCGGGCGGGCGCCCGGCCCGGGAACGTCGTCGCCGTGGCGGGCCGGTTGGGTCACGCGGCGGCCGGTCTGGCGCTCTTCCTCGCAGGTCGTGGCGACCTCCCCTTCCCGGGCCTGGCGGCCGCCCATAGGCGTCCCGAGCCGCCGTACGCCTGCGGTCCCGGCGCCGCCGTTCTGGGGGCCACGGCGATGGCCGACGTCAGCGACGGGCTGCTGCAGGACGCGGGGCACATCGCCAAGGCGAGCGGTGTTCGGATCGAGCTGGAGTCGCGGGCGTTGCCGGTGCCCGAATCGCTGGCCGAGGCCGCGGCCGAGCTGGGGCAGGACCCGCTGGGATGGGTGCTGACGGGCGGGGAAGATCACGCGCTGGTGGCGGCCTTCCCTCCGGAGACACGGCTGCCGCCGGAGTGGAAGATCATTGGCAGCGTGACCGAGGGCGAAGGTGTGCAGGTCACGGGGTACGAAGCGCCGCACGGTGGCTGGGATCACTTCCGTGAATAAGGTGAAAATTGTGACAAAGAAGTATTGAAGGTGTTATGAAGTGGGGCGCTGTGGTTTCTTTACTAGGAAGGCGCTTCATGGGACGGGGACGCCACAAGTCATCCCGAGGTCGGGACTCTGACTCGGAGTGGGCGGGCGAGCACGGGGGTGCGGGCTGGCACGACGATGAGCGCGGAACTCAGGAGTGGCTGAACGATGGCAACGGACCAGGGTGGCTCGACGACCCCGAACCCGACGAGCCATCCCGGCCCCGCCACGACCCCCCGGACTCCGGCAGGCACGTAGAGAACCAGGACGTTCTCGGACGCGCGGAGGCGCCCGGCGTTCGCGAGCCCATGCGCCGGCCGCCGTATCCCAGCGCCTGGGACACCGGATCTCCTTCCCCCGCCCGGCCCGCCTGGCCGAACGCCTGGGATGACCCGGCCCCGGCCCCGACCGGACACGCGGACCCCACCGCGTGGGACCCCGGCACGGCGGTCTCCGGCCCGCAGCCGGTGCGGGACTCGGGCACGGCGGTCTCCGGCCCGCAGGGACGGTCCGCATGGGACTCCGGCACGGCGGTCTCCGGCCCGCAGTCGGTGTGGGAGTCGGGCACGGCGGTTCAGGGTTCGCGGGGACAGGCCGGGTTCCCCGGCTCCGATCCGCAGACCGCCTTCCCGGCCACAGGACCGCAGCCTGGACGCTCAGGGGCGCTGGGAGGCGCTGAGGGGGCGGAGGGTTTCCCGTCCACGGAAAGCCCGGCTGAGGGCACCAGAGGCCTCTCCGGCCCGGCCCTCGACGGCCAGGACGGGTTTCCAGGATCCGGCCGGGCGCTGGATCGTGAGGACGGGTTCCTGGGGTCCGGCCGGGCGCTGGATCGTGAGGACGGGTTCCTCGGTTCCGGGGGAGGGGCCGATCCGGAGGCCGACTCGTTCGACCTGAGCCCGGAGAAGGGACGCAGACGGCAACGGGCGAACCGTCCCCGGTTGTGGAGAGGACGCCGCCTGATGGTGCTGTCCGCGGTGGCGGTCGTGGCCGCCATCGGCAGTGCGGTCATCGGGATCAAGCTGTCCTCCAATCAGCTCGATCTGACGCGCACACCGGACTGCCCGAAGGGCGAGGCCTGCGCCGCCATCGCCCCGGCCAAGCCCCCGGCGGACACGGCGTCGGCCGGGCCCGCGGACACCGACGACCCCACCGCGTCCGGCTCTCCACGCGCGTCCAAGCCGGCCAGGCCGACGGCGAGCCGTACCCCGGCCCCGCGGACGCCGGTCGCCTCCGCCCGTCCCACGCCGGACCGTACACGGGCGACGCCCACCCCCAAGCCGAGCCGGACGCCGCGGAACACGCCGGAGCCCACGCCCACGCCGGACGAGACCGATACCGCGTTTCCGGAAGAGACATCGCCGGCCGACGAGACCGACCCCATCGTCTCGCCGGGACGGGTCGACATCGACTTCGGCGTCTCCGGAGTGACCAACACGGGTTACACCGGCGAGCTCACGGTCACCAACAGAGGGCTCACGCTGGACGAGTGGAGCGTCCGGGTGCCGGTCGGCGGGAGCGTCACCGGAGCCGACGGTGCTGAGTGGACCCAGGAGGGCGACACCCTGGTGCTCAGTTCCACAGCCCCGCTGGGGGAGAACGATCAGGTCGTGATCTCGTTCGTCGCCACCGGGGAATCCGCCCAGCCCGACAGTTGCGAGCTGAACGGCGGAAGCTGCCAGCTCAGCGTGAGCGAGGACACCACACTCCAGTCCGTCTTCTGAGCGCGCGGACGGTCCTGGTTTGATGGTCAGATGACTCCTCCCCGCGTGCTGACGATCGCAGGCTCCGACTCCGGCGGAGGGGCGGGCATCCAGGCCGACCTGAAGACCATGCTCGCGCTGGGCGTCCACGGCATGAGCGTGATCGCGGCGGTCACCGCCCAGAACTCCGTCGGGGTCCAGGGCTACTGGGAGCTTCCCGCCGAGGCCGTACGGGCCCAGATCGACTCGGTGCTCGGCGACATCGGCGCCCAGGCGATCAAGACGGGCATGCTCGCGTCCCCGGAACTGGTCGCGCTGGTCGCCGAGGCGCTGGCCGGTGTGGACGCGCCGGTGGTGGTCGACCCGGTGGGGGTCTCCAAGCACGGGGATCCGCTGCTCGCCCCGGAGGCCGTCCAGACGATGGCCACCCGCCTGCTGCCCGTGGCGACCGTGGTGACCCCCAACCTCTGGGAGGTGGAGCAGCTCACCTCGTACAAGGTCGAGGACGAGGACGGCCTGCGCCCGGCGGCCGAGGCGATCTTGGAGCTCGGGCCCACATGGGTGCTGGTCAAGGGCGGGCACCTGCCGGGCCCGCCGGTCGACCTGCTCACCAATGGCGCCGAGGAGTACCGGTTCGCCGCCGAGCGGCTCGACAACCGGCACACCCACGGCACCGGATGCACGCTGGCCTCGGCCATCGCGTCCCATCTCGCGCTGGGCGAGGACGTCCCGGGTGCCGTGGGCAAGGCCAAGGAGTACGTCACGGGCGCGATCGCCGGCGGTTTCCCGCTGGGCGCCGGCATCGGCCCGGTGGACCACGCCTGGCGCTGGCGCTGAACCCTACGGCCTGGTCAGAGCAGGCGGGCGATCGGGTCGTCCGCGAGGCGGCGGAGCAGGGTCGCGGTGTTGGCGGCCTGGGAAGCCTCCGGTCCGGCGCGCTCGCCCGACTCGACCGCGGCGGCGAGGGCGCTGAGCTCGTGGGGCGGCAGCAGCGTGCGGCCCATGCTGTGCAGACGCAGCCGGATCTTCCTGCGGCTCTCGGGGTTCTCGGCCACCAGGTGCGGCACACGGCGCCCCGTGGGGATGGTGCCCTCGCCGTGGGGGTTCCTGACGTACTCCGGCTCGGAGTCGATCCACACCCGGGCCGTCGCGAGGTCGGCCTGGCGCGCGCCGAGCAGGCCGCGTACCTCCAGCACGGTGCCGTTGAGGATGGCGCGCCGCCGGTAGGTGCCAAGGACCATGGTCGCGACGAACCCCACCATCAGCACCGCGATCACGATGAAGATCATCTGAACCGCGTTGACGGGGAACCCGCTGCCGGCGACGGCCGGCGAATCCGTGAACCCGCTCGAGGATCGGCCGGGCTCGGATCCTCTGAGGACGAGGGCCGCGACGCCGGTGATGCCCCCGAGCACGGCGAGGAAGAGGAACGCGACGACCGACACGGTGACCTTCTGGCCGGTGGAGGCGTTCACGCTCAGATGTACGGGCGGATTCAGCACGAGAACAAGTTACCCAGCAACGCCTGCCCCATGCGCCCGCCTCGCCACACCCGGCTCGGCGGTGCGGGAACGCAGACAGCCCGTCGCCTGGACGGCGACGGGCTGTCTGGAAGAACTCAGGTCAGCGGGTGACCTTACCCGCCTTGATGCAGGAGGTGCACACGTTCAGCCGCTTCGGCGTGCTGCCCACCATGGCGCGCACACGCTGGATGTTCGGGTTCCAGCGGCGGCGGGTGCGGCGGTGCGAGTGCGAGATGTTGTTGCCGAAAGTCGGCCCCTTGCCGCAAACGTCGCAGACGGAAGCCACGGTCATCGCTCCTTAGATAAGTCAATAGGCCCGAAACCGAGGTAGAAGCGGTGGTCGGGCATGCCGGGACAACCGGCTGGCCACACGAGGGTATCCGATGTTGCCCGGTGCACGCCAAATGGGGGAACCGGCGAACAGGGATAATCTCGTAACACCAACCGTAGCGCATCCGCGGAGACCCGTGGTCGCGCGGCGTGCGGATCATCGCCCGCCCGTGAGAGCGTGCATGGGAGAGAGATCGGCGTTCGGAGCGTGCCGGGAGGCGCGTGCGATGCGTGCGAGGCCTCGCGCACGCAACGTGCGCGGAAGGCGCCCCGCGCGGGAGGGAGTCATATGCCTTCGGAGCCCGCCGGCGCCGGTGATCCCGTACAGGAGTGCCTCCAGGTGCTCGATCCGCAGGCGGTGCGCCGCTGGTCCCGGCTGTGCGCGGACGCGCTCGGCCGTGCCCGTGCGGAGATCGACGCCCTCAACGTGTTCCCGGTTCCGGATGGCGACACCGGGACGAACCTCCACCTGACCATGCTCTCGGCCGCCGAGGCGCTCGACGGGCTGCCGGAGGACGCCGACGCTGACAGCACGTGGCGCACGCTGGCCCACGGCGCCCTGCTCGGCGCCCGGGGCAACTCCGGAGTCATCGTCAGCCAGGCCCTGCGAGGCATGGCCGAGGTGCTACGTCACGCCAAGGGGGAGGGGCGTGACCTTCGTGAGGGGCTGGCCAGGGCGGCCCAGTCGGCGAGGAGTGCCGTGGCGAGACCTGTCGAGGGCACCGTGCTCAGCGTGCTCAGCGCGGTGGCCGACGCGGTGGAGGGGACCTCCGGCGAGCTCGCGGAGGTGGCCAGGAAGGCGGCGGCCGCCGCCCGCGGGGCGCTCGGCCGCACCACCGGTCAGCTCGACGTGCTCGCGCGCAACGGGGTGGTGGACGCGGGTGCGGCGGGGCTCACCGTCATCGTCGAGAGCCTCGCGGCCGTGATCACCGACTCCTATGTCGACCGGTACGAGGTGCCCGCCCCCACCGTGCGCTTCGAGCCGCAGCCGGTGGAGGGCCCGGGGTACGAGGTGATGTACCTCCTGGACGCCGACGAGGCGGCCGTGGCCGTGCTGCGCGACGAGCTCGACCGCCTCGGCGACTCGCTGGTGGTGGTCGGGGGAGAGGGCCTGTGGAACGTGCACGTCCACGTGGACGACGCCGGGGCCGCCATCGAGGCCGGCATGCGGGCCGGGCGGCCCCATCGGGTCAAGGTCGTCTACCTGGAGGCCCCCGCTCGCACTCATCGGGCCGGGGACGGGCGTGGCGTGGTCGCGGTGGCGGCGGGCGACGGCATCGCCAGGCTGTTCGAGGAGGCCGGTGCCGTCGTGGTGCGCCGCAAGCCCGGGAGCAGCCCTCCGCTGGCTGCGGTGCTCGCGGCCATCAGGGAGGCCGGGACCGAGGTGGCGGTGCTTCCCAACGACAGCGGGGTCAACGCCGTGGCCGTGGCCGCCGCCGAGATCGCCCGCGAGGAGGGCATCGTGGTGAGCGTGCTGCCCACCAAGGCGACCGTCCAGGGCCTGGCCGCGCTCGCCGTGCACGACTCGCTGCGCCGTTTCGACGACGACGTGGTGGCGATGACCGACACCGCCGGCCACACCCGCCACGGCCATGTCTGGGTGGCCAACCGCGAGGCCATGACCAGCGAGGGCATGTGCCACCCGGGCGACGTGCTCGGCGTCATCGACGGCGACGTGGCGCTGATCGGCACGGCCGTGGAGGACATCGCCGTGGAGATCACCTCCCGCATGCTCTCGGTCAGCAGCGAGCTGGTCACCCTGATCATGGGGGTGGACGCGGACGCACGGCTGGCGCAGGCCGTACGGGACCATCTCGACGCCGTACGGCCGGACGTGGAGGTCGTGGTCTACAAGGGCGGGCAGGGTGGCTACCCCCTCCTCATCGGCGTCGAGTGATCCGCGGGCATGGCGGCCCGGCTCGCCTGGGCGGCCGGGCCGTGAACGTCACGGCGGCGCGGACTGTGGGGCATGGCGTGTTCTTGTCGGCCGGGAGCGGTAGAACATGGTGACGTGACGCGTTTCGACGAGCCGCTCATCAAGGCGCTTGACCCTAAAACGGCCAAGCCGCTCGAGAGCTCGCTCAACATCACCACGGTCGGCGAGCTCCTGCGCCACTACCCCCGTCGCTATGCCGAGCGGGGAGAGCTGACCGCGCTCGACGCCCTCGAGGTCGACGAGCACGTCACCGTGGTGGGCGAGGTCTCCCGCCTCATGCGCAAGCCCATGCGCAACCGCGGGGGCACCTGGCTGGAGGTCGAGGTCGTCGACCGCGTGCGCAACACGATCTACCTGTCGTTCTTCGGCCGGGCCTCCCACGTGATCGAGGGCCGGCTGAAGCCGGGCACCCGCGCGATGTTCTCCGGCAAGGTCGGCAGGTTCGGGCACGGCGAGCGGGCCAAGTGGCAGCTCAACCATCCCGAGTTCGAGCCCCTGGAGGATTCCGACTCCTCGGCCGCCGAGTTCGCCGCCGCGCCGGTCCCGATCTATCCGGCGGCCGGCGGCATCACCTCATGGGTGATCCGCAGGGCGATCGCCGTCGTCCTCGACACGCTGGGCCCGATCGCCGATCCGCTCCCCGCCGACCTGCGGTCGCGTCACCGGCTGCCGGGGCTGGCCGACGCGCTGGAGGCGGTCCATCGGCCGCGCGACCAGGGTGACATCTCGCGGGCGCGCAAGCGGCTGAAGTTCGACGAGGCGTTCGTGCTGCAGGCCGTGCTGGCCCAGCGGCGCCAGGCCGCCGCCGCATGGCCCGCCACGCCCCGCCCGCGCCGGGACGACGGGCTGCTCGCCGACTTCGACGGCCGCCTGCCCTTCCAGCTCACCGAGGGCCAGGTCCAGGTCGGCGAGGAGGTCGCGGCCGAGCTGGCGCGCGATCATCCCATGCACCGGCTGCTCCAGGGCGAGGTCGGTGCGGGGAAGACCGTGGTCGCGCTGCGTGCCATGCTGCAGGTCGTCGACGCGGGAGGCCAGGCGGCGCTGCTCGCCCCCACGGAGGTCCTCGCGCAGCAGCACCACCGGTCCATCACGCGCATGCTGGGCGATCTCGGCACGGGCGGGGTGTTCGGCGGCACGGTCGTGACCTTGCTGACCGGCTCGATGGGGGCGGCGGGGCGGCGCGCGGCGCTGCTCGACGCCGCGTCCGGCGCGGCCGGCATCGTCGTGGGCACCCACGCCCTGCTCCAGGAGCACGTCCAGTTCGCCGACCTCGGGCTCGTCGTGGTCGACGAGCAACACCGCTTCGGCGTCGAGCAGCGAGACGCGCTGCGCGAGAAGGCCGGTGGGGGCCGTCCCCACGTGCTGGTGATGACCGCCACCCCGATCCCGCGCACGGTCGCCATGACGGTGTTCGGAGACCTGGAGGTCTCCACGCTGACCCAGCTCCCGTCCGGCCGGGCGCCGATCACGACCCACGTGGTGCCCGCCTCCGACAAGCCCCACTTCCTCGAACGCACCTGGGAGCGCATCCGGGAGGAGGTCGGCCTCGGCCGCCAGACCTACATCGTCTGTCCCCGCATCGGCGACCTCGAGGGCGACGAGGGCGACCTGAGCGAGGCGCCGCCCGAGAACGGAGATGAGCGGCGGCCGCCCCTGGCGGTGCTGGAGGTCGCGCCGATGCTCGCCGACGGCCCGCTCGGCGGTCTGCGCGTCGAGGTCCTCCACGGACGGCTTCCCCCCGAGGAGAAGGACGCGGTGATGCGGGCCTTCACGCGCGGCGAGGTCGACGTGCTGGTCGCCACCACCGTCATCGAGGTGGGGGTCGACGTCCCCAACGCCTCGGTCATGGTCATCATGGACGCCGACCGGTTCGGCGTCTCCCAGCTCCACCAGCTCCGCGGGCGGGTCGGCCGTGGGGGGCTGCCCGGCCTGTGCCTGCTCGTCACCGACTTCCCCGGGGGCACCCCGGCACGCGAGCGGCTCGACGCGGTCGCCGCCACGCTCGACGGCTTCGAGCTGTCCCGGGTCGACCTGGAGCAGCGGCGTGAGGGCGACGTTCTGGGCGCGGCCCAGTCCGGGCGCAAGTCGTCGCTCAAGATGCTGCGGCTGCTCCGCGACGAGGACGTCATCAGCGATGCCCGCGAGGAGGCCGCGAGCCTGCTCTCCGGCGATCCGCGGCTGGAGGAGCATCCGGCGCTGAAGGCCGAGATCGACAGGCTCCTCGGCGACGACCGCGCCGAATACCTGGAGAAGGCGTGAGATGCCCGAATACCAGGAGGCGTGAGATGGCACGAAATACCTGGAGAAGGCGTGAGATGAGGGCCGGGGCCTCGGGATCATCCCGCTTGGAATGACCCAGGGCCCAGCCTTGGGACGGCCTCCCCCCGAATGCCGTCCCCGGCTGGGCCCACCCTCGGGTCAGGTGCCGAGGGCACCGGCGCGCGGAAGGGCTCACGATCACGCCGGTCGGCCTTCCCCTGGGTCACCATGAAGGCCGCAGAACTCATCATGTGGGTTCGGAAGGCAGTGGGGAACGACCCTTGCGCATTCCTCGCCGACACTTGGCCACTCTTGACCTGGCGGCCCCGGCATGTACCGCAAACAGCGAGAATGGGCGGGTGACCCGAGTCATCGCAGGAACCGCCGGTGGGCGGCGCATCGCCGTCCCCCCGGGCCGTGGCACACGGCCGACGAGCGACCGTGCCAGGGAAGGGCTGTTCTCCACCGTCGGATCCCTCCTGGGCTCGCTCGACGACGCCAGGGTGATCGACCTGTACGCCGGCTCGGGCGCGGTGGGGCTGGAAGCGCTCTCCCGCGGGGCCTCACACGCCCTGCTCGTCGAGTCCGACGCGAAGGCCGCGCGCACCATCCGGGCGAACATCGCGGAGCTCGGCCTGCCGGGGGCCGTCGTCGTGGGCGACCGGGTCGAGCGGCTGGTCGCGGGCCGGTGCGCCGAGCCGTACGACTTCGTGTTCGCCGATCCCCCCTATGCGGTCAAGGACGAAGTGGTCCGTGAGGTGCTCGAACGCCTCCGCGACAACGGCTGGCTCGCCGAGGACGCCCTGATCGCGGTGGAGCGGGAGTCCCGGGGGAAGGACTTGGTCTGGCCCTCCGGATTCGCGGAAGAGAGGGTCCGTCGCTATGGCGAAGCGACCGTTTGGTACGGTCGCGCCGCCGGGAACCAGTGAAACTGGGGGTAAGCCTTGCGTCGTGTCGTCTGCCCGGGGTCCTTCGACCCCGTCACCAACGGCCACCTTGACATCATCGGGCGGACGTCCCGCTTGTATGACGAGGTCGTCGTCGCGGTGCTGATCAACGTGGAGAAGAAGAGCCTGTTCACCGTCGACGAGCGCATCGAGACGCTGGAGGCGGTGACCCGGGAGTACGGCAACGTGCGCGTGGAGAAGTTCTACGGACTGCTCGTCGACTTCTGCAAGCAGCAGGGCATCCCGACCATCGTCAAGGGCCTGCGCGCGGTCAGCGACTTCGACTACGAGCTGCAGATGGCCCAGCTCAACTACCGCATGTCGGGTGTCGAGACGCTCTTCATGTCGACCAACCCGGAGTACTCCTTCCTGTCGTCGAGCAGGCTCAAGGAGATCGCCAGGTACGGCGGAGACGTGTCCGGCCTCGTGCCCGATCTCGTGCACCGGATGCTCGTCGAACGGCTGCGTGGCTGAGTACTGGTATTCTTTCTCATCGGCCTTGTACGACGGCGGTGATTCGCCATGCCTCTAGAGAGCAGGAAGACGCTGCGTAGCCTCGACCCCCGCGCACCCTGGGTGATCTCTACCCATGATCTGGGCAGGCGACCGGGTTCTATGCGCGAGATCTCCCGTTCCCTTCCGGCTCCGGTGAACCTCTCCGTCGGCATGATCGGCGTCCCTGAGGACGCCGAAATCGAGCTGAACTTGCGGCTCGAGGCAGTGATGGAGGGAGTGCTCGTCACGGGCACGGCGCGGGCTCCGCTCGGCGGAGAGTGCTCGCGCTGCCTGGATCCGTTGATCTCGGATATCGAGGTCGGCTTCCAGGAGCTCTTCTTCTACTCGGCGGAAGAAGCCGCCGAGGACGACCCACTCCTCGACGGTGAGCTTCTCGATCTCGAGCCGACGTTCCGCGACGCGGTGGTGCTCGCACTGCCGTTGAGCCCGGTCTGCAGTGACGACTGCCCCGGGCTGTGCGTGGAGTGTGGGGTCAAGCTGGCGGAAGCCGGCCCCGACCACCGGCACGAGCAGATCGACGCCCGCTGGGCGACGTTGCAGAGCCTGAAAACCGACAACAACAATGACCAGGAGGGTTGACGTGGCAGTCCCAAAGCGGAAGATGTCGCGGAGCAACACCCGCTCCCGCCGCGCGCAGTGGAAGACCGCCGCGCCGGTTCTCGTTAGCTGTAACCAGTGCCGGTCGCCGAAGCTGCCTCACGTGGCATGCCCGACCTGTGGCACCTACAACCGCCGTCAGGTCATCGAGCCGTCGGCCTGATTCGCGCCCGCGGTGGCCGGTGAGCCGGCCGGACGCCTCAACGTCCGGCCGGGATGACCGTCCATCACGCGAGGCGTGCGGTGGCGGTTCGCCCGCGGCCGTGGTGGGCGCCGGGGTTGCCGCAATCTCCCGGCGTCCACCACGTTTTCGGGCATTTCCCGCGTTCCATCCGCCATCGCGACCATGGTCGTGACGTGCTGCGTGACGGCCGGAGATTTCCCGTCCGAGGAGGAGACGTGGCCGCAGGTGGAAAACCGATTCCTGTAGAGGTCGCGAGAGACGAGCTTGAGCGCGTGCTCGTCGTCCGGCTGGATGACGAGCTTCTCGAGCGGGCGCTGACGCACCGCTCGTACGCCTACGAGAACGGCGGCCTGCCCACCAACGAGCGCCTGGAGTTCCTCGGCGACTCGGTGCTGGGCCTCGTGGTCACCGACACCCTGTTCCGGGGCCATCCCGATCTTCCCGAGGGCCAGCTGGCCAAGCTTCGGGCCGCGGTGGTCAACATGCGCGCCCTGGCCGACGTCGCCCGAGCCCTCGACCTTGGCCGTTTCACGCGGCTGGGCCGTGGCGAGGAGGGCACGGGAGGCCGGGACAAGTCCTCGATCCTCGCCGACACCCTGGAGGCGCTGATCGGCGCCGTCTACGTCGACAAGGGGCTCGACGAGGCCTTCCGCGTGGTGCACCTGCTCTTCGATCCGCTGATCAAGCGCTCCGCCTCGCTGGGCGCGGGTCTCGACTGGAAGACCTCGCTCCAGGAGCTGACCGCCTCCGAGATGCTCGGCGTCCCCGAGTACCACGTTGACGAGAGCGGGCCCGACCACGCCAAGTCGTTCACCGCGGTCGTCAGGGTCGGCGGCCAGGAGTACGGCTCGGGCGCTGGGCGCAGCAAGAAGGAAGCCGAGCAGCAGGCCGCCGAGGCCGCGTGGACCGCCATCCGCGCCCGTAGCGACGCTCAGGCGAAGCTGGAGAAGGCGACCACGTAACGCCATGCCCGAGTTGCCCGAGGTCGAAGTCGTACGGCGGGGGCTCTCACGCTGGGTCGCCGGACGTACGATCGCCCAGGCCGAGGTCCTCCACGCCCGGGCGATCCGCAGGCACGTGCCCGGGGCGGCCGAGTTCGCCGGAAGGCTCGCCGGCCGCACCCTGGTGTCCGCCGAGCGCCGTGGCAAGTACCTCTGGATGCCTCTCGGTGACCCTGAGAGCGCCTCTGGGGCCGGTTCGGGGAGCTCGGAGGCTCTGCTCGCACATCTGGGCATGAGCGGCCAGCTCCTGGTCGTGGAGCCCGGCTCCCCGGTCGAGAAACACCTGCGGGTGCGGCTGAGCTTCGACGACGACGGTCCCGAGCTCCGGTTCGTCGACCAGCGCACCTTCGGCCACCTGCTGGTCGCCCCCCTGGCGCCCCTCGGGCGTCCGGTCCCCGAGCCCATCGTGCACATCGCGGCCGATCCTCTCGAAGAGGCGTTCGACGACGAGGTGTTCGCGGTCCGGCTGAGCGTGCGGCAGACGGAGATCAAGCGGGCACTGCTCGACCAGTCGCTGATCAGCGGTGTCGGGAACATCTACGCCGACGAGGCGTTGTGGCGGGCGCGGCTGCATGGGAGGACGCCGACCCGCGCGCTGAGCAGGCGGAAGACCGGCGAGCTGCTGGCCGCGGTCCGCGAGGTCATGGGCGAGGCCCTCGGCCAGGGCGGCACGTCCTTCGATAGCCTGTACGTCAACGTGAACGGTGAGAGTGGCTACTTCGATCGGTCACTCAACGTGTACGGCAGGCAGGGCGAGCCGTGTGCCCGCTGCGGCGGGCCCGTCCTGCGGGAGGCGTTCATGAACAGGTCTTCCTATAGTTGCCCCCGATGTCAACCCCTGGTGGGGTCATGACCGAGGTTCCGGACACGGGCACGAGTGAGGTCCGTCTCAACGCCTGGGTACGCGGCCGGGTCCAGGGCGTGGGTTTCCGCTGGTGGACGCGGGCTCGCGCGTTGGAGCTCGGCCTGGTCGGATCCGCGTCCAACCTCGCCGATGGGCGGGTGGAGGTGGTCGCCGAGGGGCCCCGCGAAGGCTGCGAGAAGCTTCTTGCCCTGCTGAGGGGTGGTGACCCTCCAGGGCGGGTAGATGCAGTAGTGGAGCGTTGGTCACCAGTTCGCGGCGGTTTTGGTGGATTTGTGGAGCGGTAGGTGCTTCCCTTAAACCCCCTAAATGCGGTATATTTACATGTCGGGAGTGCCCATTGGTGCATTCATGGGGAGCGTTCAACTTGACCGCCTCCATTGCCGGTGCGACTCTTGATAGGAAACACGCGCACCCCTCCCGCGGCAAGAAGTGCGCGAACCAGTTTGGTCACTCAGCGTGGAGGACCCTTAACCATGGCGAAGGCTCTACTCGGCCACGTCGGCGGTCTTGACCCTCGAATGGTCTCGGAAATGCGCCGTCTCCAGCAGCGAATCCGGGATCTGGAGGCAGAGCTCACAAGGCTCCAGGCCCAGAATGACGCTCTCGCCGCGCAGTCGCGCGATGAGGCGTTCGCTCGTCTGCAAGATCGCGAGCCGGCCCTCACCTGAGAGGTTCGGTACGGCAACACACTGTCAGGGACGCCCCTCAAAGGCGTCCCTTGTCATTTACCCGGTCTCCTTCGCAGTGGTATGACCCGCTTCGCACCATTTGCCAGGCATCGAGCTTGGCCTGGTGCGTTGCCAGGCGTCGAGCTTGGCCTGGTGCGTTGCCAGGCGTCGAGCTTGGCCTGGTGCGGCCGAGCCGGTGCGCCGTCCGAGCCGGGCGCGAAGCGTTTCCGTCCGCCGAAGCATCGCCGCCCGCACACCTGAGCGGCTGCGAGCCGGTAGTGTGCCCCGCATGGATCGCCCCGGAGGCTTGATGGCGGTCCCGTAGCAGACGGGGAGGGCGGCGCGGGTGTATCTCAAGAACCTCACGCTGCGCGGCTTCAAGTCCTTCGCCTCGGCCACGGCCCTGCGCTTCGAGCCCGGCATCACCTGCGTGGTCGGCCCGAACGGCTCGGGGAAGTCCAACGTCGTCGACGCCCTCGCCTGGGTCATGGGCGAGCACAGCGCCAAGTCCCTGCGCGGCGGCAAGATGGAGGACGTCATCTTCGCCGGCACCTCCTCCAGGCCGCCCCTCGGGCGGGCCGAGGTGACGCTGACCATCGACAATTCCGACGGCGCCCTCCCCATTGACTACACCGAGGTCACGATCAGCCGGCTGATGTTCCGGTCGGGCCAGAGCGAGTACGCCATCAACGGCGACACCTGCCGGCTCCTCGACATCCAGGAGCTTCTCTCCGACTCCGGCATCGGCCGCGAGATGCACGTGATCGTGGGCCAGGGCCAGCTCGACACCGTCCTCCACGCGGGCCCCGAGGAGCGCAGGGCCTTCATCGAGGAGGCGGCGGGCGTCCTCAAGCACCGCAAGCGCAAGGAGAAGGCGCTGCGGAAGCTCGACGCCATGCAGGCCAACCTCACCCGCGTCCAGGACCTGGCCAATGAGCTTCGGCGCCAGCTCAAGCCGCTGGGCCGCCAGGCCGAGATCGCCCGGAAGGCGGCCGTCATCCAGGCCGACCTGCGTGACGCCCGGCTGCGGCTGCTCTCCGACGACGTCGTACGGCTGCGCACCCACCTCGACCGGGAGGCGGCCGACGAGGCCGCGGTGCGCATGCGGCGCGCTGAGGTCGAGGGCCGGCTGGAGCAGGGCCAGGCCCGCGAGGCGGAGCTGGAGGCCGCCGAGGGGGCCGCGCAGCCCCGCCTGGCCCGCGCCCAGGAGACCTACTACCGTCTGGCCGCTCTGAAGGAGCGGCTGCACAGCGTCGAGACCCTCGCCTCCGAGCGGCACCGCCACGCCATCGAGGCCGCCTCGATCGAGCGGCGCGGGCGCGACCCGGAAGACTACGAGCGCGAGGCCGCCGAGATCGGCGAGCGCGAGGAGGCGCTCAAGATCGAGCTGGAGCAGGCCGAGGAGATCCTCGAGCAGGCCGTCTGGCGCCGCACGGAGGCCGAGGGCGCGCTCGCGACCGAGGAGAGGCGCCTGGCGGCCGCGGCGAAGGCGGCGGCCGACCGGCGAGAGGGTCTCGCCAGGCTGAGGGGCGAGGTGGCGGCCGTGCGCGGCCGCGCGCGGGCGGCCGAGGAGGAGATCGGGCGCCTCACCAAGGCCCTCGACGAGGCGCGCCGGCGCAGCGAGCGGGCGCGGGAGGACCACGACGCCCAGGAGCTCAGCGAGCCTGTGGCCGACTCTGCCCTCGCCGAGGAGCTGGAGCGGGCGCAGCAAGGCGTGACCGAGGCCAAGGCCGCGGCCGAGGAGGCCAGAGCCGCGGCGGAGGAGGCCAGGGCCGCCGCCGAGGAACCGAGAAAGGCCCTCGCCGAGGCGCGGTCGGCCACGAGCGCGGCCCGGGCCACCGACCAGGAGGCCCAGCGGGCGATCGCCGCGCTGGAGGCCCGGCGGGACGCCCTGGAGATGGGTCTTTCCGAGGGCGCCGACGGCGGTGCGGCGCTGCTGGCGGCGGGCATCTCCGGGGTGCTGGGGCCGCTCGCCGCGATGATGACCGTCCAGGCGGGAGCCGAGGTGGCCGTCGCGGCCGTGCTCGGGGCCGCCGCCGAGGCGGTCGCCGTGGAGTCGCTGTCCACCGTCGTCGACGCGGTCGAGCTGCTCAGGGCCGAGGGGGCCGGCAGGGCGGGGCTGGTCATCGCCTCCGACGCGGCCGTCGGCGAGCCCGCTCCGATCGACGGTGCGCAGTGGGTCTCCGATCTCGTGGTCGTCTCCGACCCTTTCCGTCCCGCCGTGGCGAGCCTGCTGTCCGGCGTCGTCGTGGTGGACGATGCGCAGGTCGCGAGGAAGCTCGTGGAGGAGCGCCCAGACCTGCGGGCGGTCACCTGGACCGGTGACCTCGTCGGCGCGTACTTCGCGCAGGGCGGGTCCGGCGGCGGCGCCTCGGTGCTGCAGGTCCGCGCCGCGCTCGACCAGGCGATCGCCGACCTGTCGAAGGCCCGTGACACCGCTGAGAGCACAGGCGCCGCCCTGACCGACGCCGTCGAGGCCGAGCGCGCCGCCCAGCAGGCGGTAGAGGCCGCCCAGGCGTGGGCGGGCCAGGCGCAGAACGGCGTCAACACGGCCCAGGCCGGGGTCAACGCGGCGCAGGGCGTGCTCGACCGCGTGCGCGGGAGGCAGCGGGAGGCCGACCAGCGGGTCGCCGTCGCCGCGAGGCGGCTGGCGCAGCTCGACGCCGCGGCCAACGCCGCCCGTGACGAGTGCGACCGGCTGGCGAAGAACGTCGCCGCGGCCGAGGAGTCGCGCGATCGTGACATGGCCGGCGTGGTGGAGCTGGAGGAGCGGCTCGCCGAGGCCGAGTACGCCGACGAGCTGGCGGTCGAGCCGACCACCGAGACACGCGACGAGCTGGCCGGTGCCTGCGCGGTGACCCGGCAGGCCGAGATGGAGGCCCGCCTCACCGTCCGCACGGCCGAGGAGCGGGTCAAGGGCATCACCGGCCGCGCCGACCAGCTCATGCGGGCGGCCAGGCGCGAGCGCGAGGAGCGGGCGGGCGCGGCCGCGCTGCGCGAGCGGCGCCGCGCGCAGGCCCAGGTCGCCGAGGTGGTCGTCCACGGGGCGGGGCGCGCCCTCGGCGTGCTGGAGGCGTCCCTGGCGCTGGCCGCCGAGGAGCGCGACGAGGCGGAGCGCGCGCGTGGCGAGATCGACACCGAGCTGAAGGCCGTGCGCGTCCGGGTCCGCGAGCTGTCCGTAGAGCTCGACAAGCTGGTCAACCACGTGCACGGCACCGAGGTGGCCCGCACCGAGCAGCGCCTGCGCCTGGAGCAGATGGAGATCCGGGCGATGGAGGAGTACGGCGTCGAGATGGACGCCCTGATCTCCGAGTACGGCCCCGAGCAGCCTGTGCCCGTCGCCGACGGGGAGATGGTGCCCTACGTCCGCGAGGAGCAGGAGAAGCGGGCGAAGGTGGCCGAGAGGCAGATGACCCAGCTCGGCAAGGTCAACCCGCTGGCGCTGGAGGAGTTCGCGGCGCTGGAGGAGCGGCACACCTTCCTCAACTCCCAGCTGGAGGACCTGCGCAAGACCCGGCGTGATCTTCTCCTGGTGGTGAAGGAGGTCGACGAGCGGGTGGAGCAGGTCTTCACGGCCGCCTACGAGGATGTCGCGCGGGAGTTCGAGACCATCTTCACCCGGGTCTTCCCTGGTGGTGAGGGGCGTCTGCTGCTCACCGACCCCACCGACATGCTCACCACGGGCGTCGACGTCGAGGCCAGGCCGCCGGGTAAGAAGGTCAAGCGCCTGTCCCTGCTCTCAGGCGGCGAGCGCTCGCTGACCGCCGTGGCCTTCCTCATCTCGATCTTCAAGGCCCGCCCGTCGCCGTTCTACGTCATGGACGAGGTCGAGGCCGCGCTCGACGACACCAACACCCAGCGGCTGCTGACCCTCTTCGAGGAGCTGAGGCAGAGCTCGCAGCTCATCGTGATCACCCACCAGAAGCGCACGATGGAGATCGCCGACGCGCTGTACGGGGTCAGCATGCGCGGTGACGGCGTGACCCAAGTGATCAGCCAACGCCTCCGCGAACGCGAATCCGCCTGACCCACACCCCCCGCTAGCGGGGCGTCGGGATGACCTGGATCCCCCATTCCCGCTAGCGGGGTGTCGGGATGGCCTGGGCCCTCACTCCCGCTAGCGGGGTGTCGGGATGACCTGGATCCCCCATTCCCGCTAGCGGGGTGTCGGGATGACCTGGGCCCTCACCGCCGCTAGCAGGGCGTCGGGATGACCTGGACCCCCCCACCCCCCTCGCGTCGTCAGTGAGTGGGACGCCATGACCTTTTTCGCGGGCTGGGGGGTTGGGAGATGTGGGAAATATCGGTATAAGCGCGTGGTCGGGGTGTGCCCGGGTGTGAGCATGGTCTGCCGTCTGGGAAACTGACATCTTGTGGATGGGTACCTCGGCATCATCGTGATCGTCTTCCTCATCGCGTTGCTCGCGGTGGGGGGTATGTTCCTGCTCTTCCGGCCGCGTGAGAGGCACGCTCCACCGGTCAGGCCGCCGGAGGCGCCGGCTCTCCCCGAGCAGAGGCAGGCCCCGCCGACCGGCGTCGTGGAGGACGACGCCGCCACGACCACCGTCCCGCCCCCCGCCCGGCCGGTCGAGCCCGTGGCCCCGGTGGCGCCGAAGATCGAGATCCCGCCGCCGTCGGCCGGTCGCATGGTACGGCTGCGCGCGAGGCTGGCCCGCTCGCAGAGCACGCTGGGCAAGGGTCTTCTGGAGCTGCTGTCGCGCGACCGCCTGGACGACGAGGTCTGGGACGAGATCGAGGACATGCTGATCACCGCCGACGTGGGCGTCTCACCCACGCGCGCGATGGTCGAGGAGCTCCGCACCAAGGTGAAGGTGCTCGGCTCGCGCAGCCACGACGAGGTGCGCGCGCTGCTCCGTGAGCAGTTGCTCACCCAGATCGGCGCCGACATGGACCGCACGCTGCATACTGCGCCTCATGGCGAGCGGCCCGCCGTCCTGCTCATCGTCGGGGTCAACGGCACCGGGAAGACCACGACCACCGGCAAGCTCGCCCGCGCTCTCGTCGGTGACGGCCGCAGGGTCCTGCTGGGCGCCGCCGACACTTTCCGTGCCGCCGCCGCCGACCAGCTCCAGACCTGGGGTGAGCGCGTCGGCGCCGAGACCGTGCGCAAGGACGAGGGCGCCGATCCGGCGTCCGTCGCCTTCGACGCCGTGAGCAAGGGCATCGAGGACAAGGTCGACGTGGTCATCGTCGACACCGCGGGCCGTCTCCACACCAAGACCGGCCTGATGGACGAGCTCGGCAAGGTCAAGCGGGTCATCGAGAAGAAGGCCACGGTGGACGAGGTCCTGCTCGTGCTCGACGCCACGACCGGGCAGAACGGCATGCGCCAGGCGCAGGTGTTCGCCGAGGTGGTGAACATCACGGGCATCGTCCTCACCAAGCTCGACGGCACCGCCAAGGGCGGCATCGTGATCTCGGTTCAGCGCGAGCTGGGCGTCCCGGTCAAGCTGGTGGGCCTGGGCGAGGGCCCCGACGACCTGGCCCCCTTCGACGCCGAGGTCTTCGTCGACACCATCCTCGGCGACTGACCGCTCGGGGGCGGGGGTGAGGGCCCGCCTCTGGGGGCCTCAGGTGGTGAGGAAGGCGCGGAAGGCGCTCAGGGACGGGGCGATGTCGATGGACTGGTCGGCCAGCCAGGTGTCGTCGTCGTAGGTGCACTTGTAGCGCTCGCCGCCGTCACAGATCAGCGTCACCACGCTTCCCTGCTCGCCGTTCTCGAGCATCTCCTCGATGATCTGCACGGCCGCCGCGACGTTCGTCCCTGTGGAGCCGCCGACGTGGCGGCCGGTGACCTCCCGGACCCATCGCATGGCGGCGATCGACGCGGCGTCCGGCACCTGGATCATGCGGTCGATCACCGTGGGCAGGAACGACGGTTCCACCCGGGGCCGGCCGATTCCCTCGACCCGGGAGCCGGAGGCGGTCATGCCTGCGTCACCGGCGATCCACGACGGGTAGAACGCCGAGCCCTCAGGGTCCGCCACCGCGAGGCGGGTCTCGTGACGGCGGTAGCGGATGTAGCGGCCTATGGTCGCGGAGGTGCCGCCGGTGCCGGCGCCCACGACGATCCACGCGGGCTCGGGGTGGCTTTCCAAGGACATCTGCTGGTAGATGCTCTCGGCGATGTTGTTGTTGCCGCGCCAGTCCGTGGCCCGCTCGGCGTAGGTGAACTGGTCCATGAAGTGGCCGCCGGTTTCCTGGGCCAGGCGGCGGGACTCCTCGTAGATCGTTCCCGGGTCGTCGACGAGCCGGCACTTGCCGCCGTAGAACTCGATGAGCGCGATCTTCTCCGGTGAGGTGGAGGACGGCATCACCGCGACGAACGGCAGGTCGAGCATGCGGGCGAAGTACGCCTCGCTGACCGCCGTGGAGCCGCTGGAGGCCTCCACGACCGTGGTGGAGGGGCCGATCCAGCCGTTGGCCAGGCCGTAAAGGAAGAGCGAGCGGGCCAGACGGTGCTTGAGCGAGCCGGTCGGATGGACGGACTCGTCCTTGAGATACAGCTCGATACCCCACCGCGGCGGGAGCGGGAACACGTGCAGGTGGGTGTCACAGCTACGGTTGGCGTCCGCCTCGACCCTGCGGATCGCCTCGGACACCCACGCGCGAGTCGTCGGATCATGCCGGTCCACGTACTTCATGACTCCACGTTATCGGGTGTCCGATCTATGTGACCCTTAACACACTTTCTCCCTTTTGGGGTGTTGTCTGTTACTATAATGAGACTTGTCCGGCCTCGGGTGTGAAGTCACCGCCCCCGGCCAATCGCTTCAAGACCCCTCCTGACCAGCTAATACCCTTAACGTCACCCTTATAGGTGAACCGTGAGCATGTGATCAGCCGTCAGATGGAGTAAAGCGGTTACCGAGCCTGCATGGGTTCATGCCGGATGGGTAACGGGGGACAGGCAGGTATGAGGGGGATGAGATGATCTCGATGACCGAACAGCAGCGGCAGGCGTGGTTCGAGCGCGACGTCATGCCCGTGACGAACCAGCTCTACGCGTCCGCCATGCGCCTCACCCGGAACACCGCTGACGCAGAGGACCTGGTGCAGGAGACCGTTGCCAAGGCGTACACCTCGTACCACCAGTTCCGCCCTGGGACGAACCTGAAGGCGTGGCTGCACCGCATCCTCACCAACAACTTCATCAACGACTACCGCAAACAGCAGCGGTCGCCGAAGTTGTCGGCCGCCGAGGACATCGAGGACTGGCAGCTCGCGGCCGCCGAGTCGCACATGTCGACGGGCCTGCGCTCCGCGGAGACCGAGGCGCTGGAACTGCTTCCCGACAGTGTCGTGATGAACGCTCTTCGTGCTCTTCCTGAGGACTTCAAGGTCGCGGTGTACCTGGCGGACATCGAGGGGTTCGCGTACAAGGAGATCGCCGAGCGCATGGGCACGCCGATCGGCACCGTCATGTCCCGCCTGCACCGCGGTCGTCGCCAGCTCAGGACGATGCTCGAGGGCTACGCCCACGAGGAGGGCGCCCTGCGCCCCTCCCCCCAGTTCCAGGCTGCCTGACACCCCTCGCGGGTCGGTCCATGACGGCACGGAGATTGATCTCAAGCGGTTCCACATTCGAGGAGCAGATCGGTTACTCGCGCGCGGTGGTCGACGGCGACTGGATCCACGTGTCGGGGACGACCGGGTTCGACTACCAGAGCATGACGATCTCCGAGGAGATCGTGGAGCAGGTCGAGCAGTGCATGAAGAACATCGAGGCCGCGCTGCGGGAGGCCGGGTCCTGCTTCGCGGACGTGGTCAGGGTCCGGTACATGCTTCCTGACCCGGCCGATTTCGAACCCTGCTGGCCGGTGCTGCGCCGTTGCTTCGGCGATGTGCGCCCGGCCGCCACGATGCTGGTCTGCGGCCTGTCCGACCCGCGGATGCGCATCGAGATCGAGGTCACGGCCCACCGCTCCGCGACCGCCTGACCGCCGAGCACGGCGAGACGGTCGTACGAAAAGGGCTACGCCGAGGCGATCAGGGCGACGGCGCCGAGGGCCAGGCCGACACCGGCCGCCTGAACGGCGTTGAGGCGCTCTCCCAGCACGTATCGCGCGAGCAACAGCGTGCTGGCGGGGTAGAGCGAGACCAGCACCGCCACGAGCACCAGCAGGCCACGCTGGACCGCCAGCAGGTAGAGCACGTTCGCCAACATGTCGAGGACCCCGGCGGCGATGATCGTGGGCAGGGCCCCCCGGCCCGGCACGACCGTTGCCCTGATGCTCAGTGCCAGCACGGCGACCACCACCACGGAGGCGAGCCGGGCGCCGAACAGCGGCCACATGCCGCTGTCCTCGGGCACCTGCTTGAGCAGGATGAAGAATGCGCCGAACCCGAGTCCCGAGGCCAGCGACTGGAGGATCGGGGCGAGCGCCGGACGCCCTCCTCCGCCGCCGGAGGCGCGGCTGACGAGGACCACGGCCGCCAGCGCCAGCACCACCCCGCCGAGCGCCAGCGGTTCGGGCCGCTCACCCACCGCCAGGCCGAACAGCACGGGCAGCGCCGCCGACATGGTGGCGGTCGTGGGCGCCACCACGGACATCACACCGCCGGCGAGGGCCCGGTAGAACAGGATGACGGCCAGGCCGCCGGCCAGGCCGGCCGCCATGCCCCAGGCGAGCGCCCCGGCGTTCAGCGTGCCGGGCAGCAGCGGGAGCAGAGGGAGCACGAAGACCAGGCCCGTGATCTGCGTGAGCATGACGACGGCGAGCACACGGGAGCGTTTGGTGGCCAGCCCGCCGAAGAAGTCCGCCGTGCCGTACACCACGGCGCAGACCGTGGCCAGCAACACCGCTGTCATGCCATTCACCCCTCACTGCATTGCACTGTTAGTACAACCTATTGGGATCAATACAGTGCACACAAATCTCACTACACTGCCCTCATGGCGGATCCGGAGACGGTTACGGCGGCGATCGCCAACAACGTCCGCGCTCAGCGCGCCCATCGAGGGCTGACCCTCGACGCCCTGGCGGCGCGCTCGGGGGTGAGCCGGGGGATGCTCGTGCAGATCGAGCAGTGCCGCACCAACCCGAGCGTCAGCACGCTGACGCGCATCGCCGACGCGCTCGGCGTGACGGTCGCGCGCCTGGTGGAGGTCTCCGACACCCCCGTGGTCCGGGTGGTGCACGCCTCCGACGTCGTCACCCTGTGGCGCAGCGAGAAGGGTGGCTCGGCACGGCTTCTCGTGGGCTCGGACACGCCCGCGATCCTCGAGTTGTGGGACTGGACCCTGGCGCCGGGGGAGCACCACGACGGCGACGCGCACCCCGCCGGCACGCGCGAGATGCTGACCGTCCTCGAGGGCGAGCTGACACTCTCGGTATACGGCCGGAGCCATGTCGTCGGCCGGGACGAGGCCGTGCTCTTCAGCGCGGACCGGCCGCACCGCTACGCCAACGAGGGGGCGGTGACGTTGCGCTACATCATGGTCGTCACCGAGCCCAGGGACACCCTCGACCAGTAGCGCCACGCAGCGTATCTGGTTGAATCCTCACGGTCACATTACGACTCGCTTACGGCCGTGCAAAGCTGTGCCCAATGCGGGTACATCATCGGTGTGTATGCGCTGAAGGCTTACCGTCCTGCCCGGCCGCATGTCGCCGGGGGGTGGTCGGGTGACTGACTCCCGGGGGGCCCTGCCGAAACTCCGTGTGGAACTCGTGGGCCTGGGGGTGACGGACGCATACGAAGTTTGTGATGACACCATCCTCTCTGTCTGGATTGGGCTAGTCGTCACTTTTCGTGATGGCTTTTACTGTTGGCAGGAAGGTGTGGTGAAACGACGGCACTTGGGTACAGATCCGGTGGGATGCGCCATTCGGGTGGCGCGTCGTTACGCCGAGTTACAGGCCGATGCTCCGCCCTGGTGGGACGAGCTCGCCAAGACTCTGCGCGGGGGAACGGCCGAGCATTACCCGTGACCCTGCCGCTGTTTCGGGGGGAGCGAGCGGGTGGCACTATTTCGGTTGCGAGTCCTGTGGCTGTCTTTCCCGCTGTCGCTCTCACTGGCCCTTGGCCTGTCGGCATGCGGCGAGGTCGTGGCCCCTGGCCAGAAGAGGTACGTGGATGACATCGTCCGGATCCGAACCTCCGCGCCCGTCCGCGGGAACGTCGACCCCCGCCTGCTGGCAGCGCGGGTGATCGCCCAGCAGCCCGGGTGGCCGGGAGCCCGTCCGATAGTGGCCCCGCATCGCCGGTCGATCCGGTGTGAGCAGATCAAGTGCGTGGCGCTGACCTTCGACGACGGCCCGTTCGACTACACCGGCAAGGTGCTCGACATGCTCGCCGAGCATCACGCCAAGGCGACGTTCTTCGTGGTCGGGCACATGGTGAACGCCCAGACCGGCTTCACCCTTCGCCGCATGGTCTCGGAGGGGCACGAGCTCGGCAACCACTCGTGGGACCACCCGACGCTCACCGCACTGTCCCACGAGGCCCTGCGCGGGCAGCTCGAGCGTACGCAGGAGGTGGTCAGGGCCGTCACGGGGACCACCATGCGGCTGATGCGCCCGCCGTACGGGGCGACCGACGGCAAGGTGGCGGAGGAGACCGCACGCGCGGGGCTGGCGCAGATCATGTGGGATCTCGACACGCTCGACTGGCGCGACAGGGACAGCGCCCTCGTCGCCCGGCGTGCCTCGGCCGCCCCGCCGGGCTCGGTCGTCCTGATGCACGACATCCACAAGAGCACGGTCGAGGCGGTGCCACGGCTGCTGCGGGAGCTCGACGCCAAGGGCTACACCTTCGTGACCGTGTCGGAGCTGTACGGCACGCGGGAGCTCACCCCGGGCAAGCGCTACGCCGGCGAGGCGGAGGAGGAGAACGGCACCAAGCGCCGCTGATCCTCCACGCCCCGCGGCGGCGTCAGATGCCGCGCTTGGCCCGCGCGGCGCTGCGGCCTCGGACGGCCCCGTCGAGCACGACCTTGCGGATGCGGACGTTCTCCGGGGTGATCTCCACGCACTCGTCCTCACGGCAGAACTCCAGCGCCTGCTCCAGCGAGAGCATGCGCGGCGGGATGAGCTTCTCGGTCTCATCACTGGTGGAGGAGCGCATGTTGGTGAGCTTCTTCTCCTTGGTGATGTTGACGTCCATGTCGTCGGCGCGGGAGTTCTCACCGACGATCATGCCCTCGTAGACCTCGGTGGTCGGCGACACGAACAGCGTGCCGCGCTCCTGGAGGTTCATCATCGCGAACGCGGTGACCACGCCGGCCCGGTCGGCGACCAGCGAGCCGTTGTTACGGGTGCGCAGCTCGCCGAACCACGGCTCGTACGCCTCGAAGACGTGGTGGACCAGGCCGGTGCCGCGCGTCTCGGTGAGGAACTCGGTGCGGAAGCCGATCAGGCCGCGGGCCGGGACCACGAACTCCATGCGGATCCAGCCGGTGCCGTGGTTGGTCATGTGCTCCATGCGGCCCTTGCGGACGGCGAGCAGCTGGGTGATCGCGCCGAGGTACTCCTCGGGTGCGTCGACGGTGAGCCGCTCGACCGGCTCGTGCAGCTTGCCGTCGATCGTCTTGGTGACGACCTGCGGCTTGCCGACGGTCAGCTCGTAGCCCTCGCGGCGCATCTGCTCGACCAGGATGGCGAGCGCCAGCTCGCCACGCCCCTGGACCTCCCAGGCATCGGGCCGGTCGGTGGGGAGCACGCGCAGCGACACGTTGCCGACGAGCTCCTTGTCGAGCCGGTCCTTGACCATGCGGGCGGTGACCTTGGAGCCCTTGACCCTGCCCACCAGGGGGCCGGTGTTGGTGCCGATCGTCATCGAGATCGCCGGCTCGTCGACCGTGATGAGCGGCAGCGGGCGCGGGTCGTCGGGGTCGGCCAGCGTCTCGCCGATCATGATTTCGGGGATGCCCGCGATGGCGATGATGTCGCCGGGCCCTGCCTCATCGGCGGGCTTGCGCTCCAGCGCGTCGGTCATCAGCAGCTCGCTGATCTTGACCCGCTGGATGGAGCCGTCGGTGCGGCACCAGGCGACTTGCTGGCCCTTCTTGATGCGGCCCTGGTGGACGCGGCACAGGGCGATACGGCCGAGGTAGCTGGAGGCGTCGAGGTTGGTGACGTGGGCCTGGAGCGGCGCGGAAGGGTCGTACACCGGCGCCGGGATCGTCTTGGTGATGGTCTCGAACAGCGGCTCGAGGTCATCGGAGTCGGGCATGCCGCCGTCCTCGGGACGGTTGAGGCTGGCCCTGCCGGCCTTGGCGGAGGCGTAGACGATCGGGAAGTCGATCTGCTCCTCGGTGGCGTCGAGGTCCATGAAGAGCTCGTACACCTCGTCGACGACTTCCTTGATGCGCGCGTCGGGGCGGTCGACCTTGTTGATGCACAGGATGACGGGCATCTTGGCGGCGAACGCCTTGCGCAGCACGAACCGGGTCTGCGGCAGCGGGCCCTCGGAGGCGTCGACCAGCAGCACGACGCCGTCGACCATCGACAGGCCGCGCTCGACCTCACCGCCGAAGTCGGCGTGGCCGGGGGTGTCGATGATGTTGAGGGTCATGCCGGCGTGCTTGACGGCGGTGTTCTTTGCGAGAATGGTGATCCCCTTCTCGCGTTCCAGGTCGTTGGAGTCCATGACTCGCTCGTCGACGTCCTGGTTGGCGCGGAACGCCCCGGACTGCCAGAGCATGGCGTCCACGAGCGTGGTCTTCCCGTGGTCGACGTGCGCGATGATCGCGATG
Organism: Sphaerisporangium flaviroseum; assembly: GCF_039537005.1. Taxonomy (NCBI): domain Bacteria; kingdom Bacillati; phylum Actinomycetota; class Actinomycetes; order Streptosporangiales; family Streptosporangiaceae; genus Sphaerisporangium; species Sphaerisporangium flaviroseum. The sequence continues at coordinate 234,195 of NZ_BAAAZR010000043.1, forward strand.
TTCCGCAGGTCGTCGCGGCTGTTCAAAGGCATGATGGAGTCTCGCTCTGGGTCGTTGAGGCCGGCCACGGAAACTGCGGCCTCGTCCATTTTAGTTGATCGCTGTTACCACCACGTGCCCAGCCTGCGCAAAGAGGGGCAAATCCGGCATATTTTGTTGTTTTGTGGGGTGGCACCCCGACCTGTGTTGACCAGGCACGAAGGGGTGGATACGGAGATCATGTCTCTGGGTTAGGACGGTTAAGGAACCCACATTCTGGACTAACCCCGTCGTCCCCGGGCAGACAGCCAGCATGGTGGACGACGGACTTACGCAACTCGCCGCCTCCGCACGCTGGATCGCCGAACCCTTCGGCCCGTTTCCATGCAGGCGGCAGCTGACGGGATATCGATGCCGCCTCGCCGTATGGGCAGTAGTGGTCGGCGCGTTCGTGACCGGGTGCGTCACACCGATGGCGGCCAAGGCGGAGAGCTCCACGGCGGCGGCACACTCCGGGGTCGTGGGGCCGAGCTGTGCCGGCGCGACCCCCATTAAGCTCGATCCATGTCTCTTGCCGCAGCATTCCCCGCGACGCTGGTGACAAAGGACGGTGTGCGGATCGACGCGGCGCACACCCCCTCACGCGGCGACGCGGATCTGGGCGTGGTGATCGCCCACGGCTTCACCGGTTCCTGGCGTGAGGGGACCACGCGACGCATCGCCCACGTGCTGAGCGGGTTCGGCGGGGTCGTGGCGTTCGACTTCCGCGGCCACGGACGGTCGGGCGGGCTGTCGACGGTGGGAGACGCCGAGGTGCTCGATCTCGACGCGGCGGTACGGCACGCACGTTCGGTCGGCTACTCCCGCGTGGTGAGCGTCGGGTTCTCGATGGGCGCGGCGGTCGCCGTACGCCACGCGGCCCTGCACCGTGGGACGGACGCGGTGGTCTCGGTGAGCGGCCCCGCCCGCTGGTACTACAGGGGCACCCGGCCGATGCGGCAGGTGCACTGGGCCATCGAGCGGGCATCCGGGCGCTTCGTGGCCCGGCTCGCCAAGCGCACCCGCATCCAGGCCGGCAAGTGGGACCCGGTTCCGCTCGCGCCGCACGAGGCGGTCGAGCGCATCTCACCCACCCCGCTGCTCATCGTCCACGGCGACGCGGACACCTTCTTCCCCCTGGAGCACGCACACCAGCTCTTCGACGCCGCTCGGGAGCCCAAGGAGCTGTGGATCGAGCGGGGATACGGTCACGCCGAGTCCTCGGCGACCCCCGATCTCATCCGGCGGATCGGCAGGTGGATCGTAGAGGTTCCGGCGAGGGACGACGGGGCCCGGCCCCGGCGGACCCACGCGCCCGGTTAGCCGTCCCTCGCGGGGCATCGGATCCGGACAGCACACCGGAAGCAGGGGGTGGACCAGTGATCCTGGTGATCAACTCGGGGTCATCGTCGGTCAAGTACCAGCTCATCGATCTGGACGGTCCTGAACGGACCAAGCCGGGCAAGATCGAGAACATCGGTGAGCCGGGATCCGAGGTTCCCGACCACGAGGCGGCGCTCACACGGGTGGCCGACGAGGTGTCGGCGCATTCCGGCGAGCTGACGGCCATCGGTCACCGGGTCGTCCACGGCGGGCCGGTTTTCATCGAGCCGACCCTGATCACCGATGAGGTGGTCAAGCACATCCAGGAGGCCGTCCCGCTGGCCCCGCTCCACAACCCCGCCAACCTGGCGGGCATCGAGGTGACGCGCAGGCTCTGGCCCGATCTGCCGCAGGTCGCCGTCTTCGACACCGCCTTCCACAGCACGATGCCGCTCGCGGCCCGCACCTACGCCGTCGACCACGAGGTCGCCCAGCGGTACGGCCTGCGCCGGTACGGCTTCCACGGCACCTCCACCGCGTACGTCTCGCGCGTGGCGGCGGAGCTCGTGGACCGGGCCGGGCTCGCCAACGTGATCGTGCTGCACCTCGGCAACGGCGCGAGCGCCACGGCCGTCGCGGCGGGGCGGTGCGTGGACACCTCCATGGGCATGACGCCGCTGGAAGGCCTGGTCATGGGCACCCGGTCCGGCGACCTGGACCCTGGGACGATCTTCCACCTGATACGCGGCGGCATGGCGCCCGACGAGGTGGAGTCGATGCTCATCGAGCGAAGCGGCCTGCTCGGGCTCTGCGGCGACAACGACATGCGGGCGGTCCTCGCGCGAGTGGAGTCCGGTGACGAGGCCGCGGCCCTCGCCTACGACGTGTACTGCCACCGGCTGCGGAAGTACATCGGCGCCTACTGCGCGGTGCTCGGCGAGGTCGACGTGATCGCCTTCACCGGCGGGGTCGGTGAGAACTCCGCTCTGGTGAGGCGGAGCGTGCTCTCGGGCCTGGAGCACATGGGCATCCGCCTCGACCCGCTCCGCAACATGTCGGGCGATGCCAAGCGGCTGATCTCCGCCGACGACTCGGACGTGGTGATCGCCGTCGTGCCGACCGACGAGGAGCTGGAGATCGCCAGGGAAACTTCTCTTGTGGTGTCGCGAACCATTTCCGAATAAATGTCGTCTACCTCCAAAGGAGGTATGAGATCCACCAGGAGAAATCCAGACACGGACGTGACCACTGGCGGGGGCGATCTCGGACATCCTTGTATCGCGGGGCCGTCGCCCAGCGACGCGGGGGCGCGCTGGGCGACGGTTGCGCACGATCTCACCCCAGGCGGGCGATCGACTTGTACTCCAGGTAGGACGACAGGCCCTCGGGGCCGAGTTCGCGGCCGATGCCGCTGGCCTTGTATCCGCCGAACGGCGTGGCCGGCTCCATGGTGTTCATCATGTTGACGCCGTAGGTTCCGGTGCGGACCTGGCGGGCGATGTCCATGCCGTGGTCGGTGTCGGCGGTCCAGACCGTGCCGGACAGGCCGTAGTCGCTGTCGTTGGCGATACGGACGGCGTCGGCCTCGTCCTCGTACGGGATCACCGACAGCACGGGACCGAAGATCTCCTCGCGGGCGATCCGCATGTCGTTGGAGACGCCCGCGAAGACGGTCGGCGCGACGTACCAGCCGCGGTCGAAGGGACGGTCGAGACCGCCGACCACCGGCTTCGCGCCTTCCTCGATTCCGATCTTGATGTAGCCCTCGACCCGCTCCTGCTGGCGCTTGGCCACCAGCGGGCCGATGCCGGTGCCCGGGTCGGCGGGGTCGCCGACCGGCTGGCCGCTGACCATGTCGGCCACCGCCTGGAGCACCTCGTCGTAGCGAGAGGAAGGCGCGAGGATCCGGGTCTGGGCCACGCACGCCTGGCCGTTGTTCATGAGCGACGCGATCGACAGGAACCCCATGGCCCCGCCGAGGTCGCAGTCCTCGAGGATGATCGCGGCCGACTTGCCGCCCAGCTCGAGACTGCAGCGCTTCAGTTGCTCACCGCAGATTCCCGCGATGCGGCGCCCGGCGGCGGTGGAACCGGTGAAGGCCACCTTGTCGACACCCGGGTGCGAGACGAGGTGCTCGCCCGCCTCGCGGCCGGCGGCGACGATGTTGACGACGCCCTCCGGGATGCCGGACTCCTTGATCATCTCAGCGAGGAGGTAGGAGTCGAGCGGGGTCTCCGGAGCGGGCTTCACCACGACGGTGCATCCGGCGATCAGGGCGGGGGCGAGCTTGGTCATGATGACGAACTGCGGCACGTTCCACGGCACCACGGCCGCGACGACGCCGACCGGCTCACGCCGCACCGTCACCGGGCCGAACATGCCGGGACGCTCGTCCTCCACCGCGAACGTCTTGCCCAGCTCGCTGAAGTACTGCAGCATCCCGAGCGGCTGTGGCGCCTGGGCGAGCTGCGAGAACGTGATGGGGCTGCCCATTTCGAGCGTGATGATGTCGGCCATCTCGGCCTGGCGGGCGGCGTACAGCCCGGCCAGCTTGCCGACCACCTCGGCGCGCTCGGCCATGGACATCCTCGGCCAGGGCCCGTTGTCGAAGGCCTGGCGGGCGGCGGCCACCGCGCGGTCCATGTCGGAGGGAGTGCCGTCGGGCACCCGCCCGATGACTTCCTCGGTGTGAGGAGAGATGACGTCGATCGTCGCCGTGCCCGCGGGGTCGACCCAGTCGCCCCCGATGAAAAGACGGTCGTGCTGAAGCATGTGTCTCCCTCCTGGTCGGGCAGGCCGGGCCATTACTTGACCGAATGCTTGCTTGTTTAGTCTTGCCGCGAAGAGCCGGGCTCACAAGAGGCCGCATCGCCCAGTGGCTGAGACAGAACCATGTTCTAACCCGGTTGGCAAGAGTCGGGGACTCCACGGAGCGTCCATGGATAAGATCGGTCGCCCGGCACCACGGGGTGGCCTCCGTGGCGCGATCTGCCCAGATGTGCGGAGATTGTCGGGCCTAATTCGCTGGAAAGTCGCATCCGGCATCATCTCAAAGTGGTAGATAGTTCGCTAAAGGTTGATGGCTTCTTCCGATCGTGTGGCAGCTCCGAAGATCGGCTTCTATAGTTTCGGGGCGTCTGAAGTGGGGAGGGCTGATGCGATCAGGTCGTGTGATGGGGCTGGCCGCCGTCCTCGTCGGCCTGTTCTCGATGTTCGCCATGCCGGCCGCCGAGGCGAAGCCGAGCCCGCAGGCCCAGCTCAACAGGCTGACCAAGCAGGCCGCCGAGCTGCAGAAGGCCTACCGGGGCGAGATCCAGAGCCTGGAGGAGACGCGCCGATCCGCGCAGAAGGCCGGTGACCGGGTCAAGAAGCTCCGTTCCGACCTGGCCGAGGCCGAGGAGCAGATCGCGCAGTTCTATCGGAACTCCTACATGTCCGGCACGGTCGACGGCCCCCGGGTGTTCTCCTTCAGCGGCGATCCCGACACGATCCTCGGGCAGGCGGCGACCGTCACCTACCTCGCCGAGGAGAAGAACCAGCGGCTGAACAAGATCGGCACGCTGATCAAGGAGTCCCGGGCCGCCAAGAAGGAGGCCGACGGCAAGATCGTCGACCTCAAGAAGGAGATCAAGGAGCTCGAGGACAAGAAGCAGGACGTCGAGCGGCTGCTGAGGAAGTTCGGCTTCCAGACGCCGGACGCGGGCAGCGGCCTCACCGGCCGCATGATCAGCATCCGTAACGTCATCATGCAGAGCTTCCCGATGCCCTTCGGCGTCGGATGCCTGCGCCCCGGCGACCCCGGTGAGCACGGCAAGGGCCGTGCCTGCGACTTCATGATGAGCACGGGCGGACGCATGCCCGACGCGGCGTCGGCGGCGCGCGGCGACGCCCTCGCCCAGTGGTGCATCGAGAACGGCCGCCAGGTCGGCATCATGTACATCATCTGGAAGCAGCGCTACTACGACATCCGCACGGGCGCCGGTTGGCGGCAGATGTCCGACCGCGGCGGGATCACCGCGAACCACTACGACCACGTCCACGTGTCGGTCTTCTGACCTCACGCCGCTCCCGCCGTCCCCCTCCAGAGTGGTGCGCGGCCGGGGGCGGCGGGCGCCGTCACGGCGATGGACGGGCGGCGATGCGCTCCCTCAGCCAGTGGTACGACGCCTTGGGCGTGCGCTTCTGGGTGGTGAAGTCGACGTGGACCAGGCCGAACCTCTGACCGAATCCCTCGGCCCACTCGAAGTTGTCCATCAGCGACCAGACGTAGTAGCCGCGCACGTCCACCCCCTCGTCGATGGCGGCGCGGACGGCCTGGATGTGCCCGTCGAGATACGTGATGCGCGCCTGGTCGTCCACCACGCCATCCGGGCCCGGCTCGTCGGCCTGCGAGCAGCCGTTCTCGGTCACGTACACCGGCGGGAGCGCGGCGCCGTACCTGGCCTTGAGCCCGGCCAGCACCTCGCGCAGGCCGTCGGGCACCACCGGCCACCCGAAGGCGGTCGTGGGGTAGCCGGTGACGCCCGCGTCCTGGAACGGCAACTCTCCCGGGGCCGGCGCGGTGGCGGGCGCGGCGATGCGCGTGGGGTTGTAGTAGTTGACACCGAGGCCGTCGAGGGGCTGGGCGATGATCTCCAGGTCGCCGTCCTGGACCGCGGCCATGCTGGTCACGCCATAAGCCGACAAATCTGGATATTTCCCGAGAAGGATGGGGTCGTGAAACAGCCTGTTGTGCAGGGTGTCGTACGCCTCGGCCGCCTTCAGATCCTCGGCCGCGCCCGAAGCGGGCCACACGGGCGTGCAGTTGTTGGTGATGAGCACCTTCCCGGCCCCGTGCGCCCGTAGTGCCTGTACGGCGAGTCCGTGACCGAGCAGCTGGTGGTGGGCGGCGGGCAGGGCGTCCAGGAACAGGGTCCTGCCGGGGGCGTGGACGCCCAGGGCGTAGCCGAAGACCATATGGATGAACGGCTCGTTGAGCGTGATCCACATCGGCACCCGGTCGGCGAGGCGCTCGGCGACGATCCCCGCGTAGTCCGCGAGGTGGCGCGCGGTGTCACGGTTGAGCCAGCCGCCCTCGTCCTCCAGCGACTGGGGGAGATCCCAGTGGAAGAGCGTGGCCGCAGGCACGATGTCGTTGGCGCACAGCCCGTCGACGAGCCGGTCGTAGAAGTCGAGCCCCGCCTGGTTGATCCTCCCTCGCCCCTCGGGCTGGATTCTCGGCCACGAAATGGAGAAGCGGTAGGAGTTCACCCCCAAGGCGTTCATGAGCATGACATCCTCTGACCACCGGTGGTAATGATCGCACGCGACGTCTCCGGTGTGACCGTCACCGATCCGGCCGGGTTCACGGGCGAAGGTGTCCCAGATGGAGTCTCCCCGGCCGTCCTCCGCCACGGCGCCCTCGATCTGGTAGGACGCGGTGGCCGTACCCCAAAGGAACATGGTGACCTCCGGTGATATGAGTGGACCTCATGTTAAGCCGCGCAAGCCGATTCGGGAGGATGATGGGGGGATGACGAACGTCTCCGCAGGGACGCTCCGCCGCCGTCCAGCCCAGCGTCGCAGTGTCGAGCGGGTCGAGCGAATGCTGGACGAGTGCGCCCGGCTCCTCGACGAGGTGGGATACGAAGCGCTCACCACCAAGGAAGTGGCCCGCAGCGCGGGCGTGCCGATCGGCACGTTCTACCAGTTCTTTCCCGACAAGCAGGGGCTGGTACGGGCGCTGGCGCTCCGCAACCTCGACGCCTTTCTCGCCCGGCTCACCGCCCGGCTGGGGTCGGCCGGCATCTCCGACTGGACCGACGCCGTCGACCTGGCCGTCGACGAGTTCGTGGCGATGAAGCGCACCACGCCGGGCTTCGCCATCGTCGACTTCGGCGAGGTGCTGCCCACCCCGGAAGGGCCACCGCTCAAGGGCACCAACCGCCTGCTGGACGCCGCCCTGGAGAACAACGTCATCGTGGCCGACCGGCTGAGGGCGCTCACCATCGACCTTCTCGGCGCGCCGACCGGTCCCGGCCTCGACCGGGCGCTGATCGTGGCCGTGGAGGCGGCTGACGCCGTGCTGAAGCTCGCCTTCCGCACCCATCCCGACGGCGACCCCGACCTGATCGCCGAATGCAGGCGGCTGATCCGCGCCTACCTCGCCGACCACCTACCGGAGCTGTAGTCCCCTGCCCGCCGGATCTCCGTGCTGCGCTGACACCGTCAGGAAGCTTGACCCGGAGCCTACTCCAGGTGTCATGCTCGACCCGTGAGCGTTTACACACCGGCACAGGCGGTCGAGGAGACCGGGTTCAGCCTGGACACTCTGCGTTACTACGAGCGCATCGGCCTGCTGGAGCGGGTCGAACGGAACGCGGCCGGCCAGCGGCGGTTCAGCGACGAGGACCTCGGCTGGCTCGGCATGGTCAGGTGCCTGCGCGACACCGGGATGCCCATCGCGGAGATGCTGCGCTTCGCCGAGCTGGTCCGCGACGGCGCCCACACCATCGACGACCGCATCACGCTCCTGGAGGCCCACGACCGCGACGTCGAGGCGCAGATCGCCCAGCTCCAGGAGAAGCAGGCCGCCATCCAGCGCAAGATCCAGTACTACCGCGACGTGCTGGCGATCTCTGGAGCGTCGGCCTGCCGGCGGATCGAGGAGCCCCGGCCACACTGATCGGCCGCAGCCGGGGGGCACCGTCCTCGAGAGCCATGGCCACCCTTTGCCCTGGTGAACGCGCCTCTTTCTGAACCGGCTGCTACACCGGTAGGAGAGGAGGGGTGCATGGCCGGACCGCGCGCCACGCGGATGAACATCCCGCTGCGCCGGGTCGCGACGGCGTGCGGGCTCATGGTATTCGCGCTCATGAGCAATGTGACGCTCATCCAGGCCTTCCACACCGACGCACTGGGGAGGGACCCGCGCAACCCGCGTGAGACGATCGACCGTTTCGCACACCCACGCGGCGACATCCTGCTCCGCGACGGCACCGTGGTCGCGACCGAGGGGCCGGGCCAGGGCAGGTACAAGTACCGGCGCGTCTACCCCGACGGCCCGATGTACGCACCGGTCACCGGCCACCTGTCCCTGTACGACGCCACAGGCGTCGAGCTGGCGCAGGACCACATGCTGTCGGGTGCGGACTCGGAGATCAGGATGCGCAGGCTGATCGCCAACCGCCTGGAACAGGGAGCGTCGGTCAAGCTCACCATCGACGGCAGGGCCCAGCGCGCGGCGTACGAAGGGCTCATGGCCACCGGGCACAAGGGAGCCGCGGTCGCCATCGACCCGGCGACCGGGGCGATCCTCGCGCTGGCGTCCTACCCTTCCTACGATCCCAACCTCTACAGCACCTTCGACGGCAAGCAGCTCATCGAGGCCGACCGCCGGCTGAGGAACGACCCCACCCGGCCACTGCTCAACCGGGCGATCGAACGCACCTACCCTCCGGGCTCCACCTTCAAGATCGTCACTGCGGCGGCGGCGCTGAGCTCCGGGTTCTACGCTCCGGGCACCACCGTCACCGCCCCTCCCTGGATCCGGCTTCCCGGCACCGCCACCACCCTGGCCAATGCGGGTGGGGAGAAATGCGGGAACGGCAGGCCCCCGCTCGCGCTGGCCTTCAGGCTCTCCTGCAACACCGCCTTCGCGGAGATCGGGCTCCGCCTCGGGCAGGACACGCTGCGCACGCAGGCGGAGGCGTTCGGATTCAACGTCGACGACCTGGCCATCCCGCTGCCCGTGGCGAAGAGCGTGTACCCCTCGAACCTCGACCGTGCTCAGACCGCCATGTCGGCCATCGGCCAGTTCGACACCCGCGCCACCCCACTGATGATCACGATGATCTCGGCGGCGGTCGCCTCCCACGGCTCCATGATGCGTCCCTACCTCGTCGAGGAGGTGCGGCTACGGGACGGGACGATCATTTCGGTCACCGACCCCGCGAGCTTGCCGAGGACGGTGTCCAGGGAGGTGGCCGACCAGATCACCGCGATGATGGTCACCGTCACGGCGCCAGGCGGTACGGGCTCGGCCGCCGCCATCTCCGGGGTCGAGATCGCCGCCAAGACCGGCACGGCGCAGAACGCCGCCGACGCCCGGGACCATGCGGTCTTCACGGCCTTCGCTCCAGCGGCGGAGCCCAGGGTGGCCGTGGGCGTGCTCGTGGAGAACGGCGGCTTCGGCGGCGACACGGCCGCTCCCATCGCCCGAGCGATCATGGAAGCCGTCCTCTAGAGGGCGGTCAGACCTGGGTCGGCGACTCCTTGCGTTCGTGGACGACGGTGTAGGCGCGAGCCTGGAGGCTGTACAGGTCGGCGTAGATGCCTCCGTGGGTCATGAGCTGGTCGTGGGTGCCCTGCTCCACCACCTTGCCGTGGTCGAGCACGTAGATGCGGTCGGCGTAGCGCACGCTGGCCAGGCGGTGGGTGATGAGCAGGACGGTGCGGCCGTCGGCGTGCCTGCGGATCCGCTCGAACAGGGCGTGCTCGGCGCGGGCGTCCAGCGCGGCCGTCGGCTCGTCGCAGATGAGCAGCGGCGCGTCGCGGTAAAAGCCCCTCGCCACGGCGATGCGCTGCCACTGGCCCCCCGAGGGTTCGTGGCCGTCCTTGAAGCGGCGGTCGAGCAGGGTGCGGTAGCCGTGCGGCAACTCGGCGACCACCTGGTCGGCGCCCGCGACCTCCGCGGACGCGTGCAACGCCTCCTCGCCCTTCTCCAGGCCCATGGAGATGTTCTCCTTCGCCGTCAGCGGCCAGCGGGTGTGGTCCTGGGCGATGACCGCGATGTGCCGCCGCAGTTCCTCCTGGTCGACCTCCTGGATGTCGACGTCGTCCCAGCGGACCTGGCCGCTCGTCGGGTCGTACAACCCGGCGAGGATCTTGGACAGGGTGGTCTTGCCCGAGCCGTTCTCGCCGACGAGGGCGACCACCTCACCCCTGTCGATGTGGATGGACACCTGGTCGAGAGCGGGGTCGTCCTTGCCGGGGTAGCCGAAGGTCACCTCGTCGACGGTGATCCGCTGGAAGTTGGTGGGCGCCACGCGTGCCCGGACCGCGCCCATCCGCTCGCGGGCCTGGGCGCAGAAGTCGAGGAAGTCGGTGAAGTAGAGCCCCTCCTCGTACAGCCGGTTGGTGGCGAACATCAGGTTGGACAGGGAGCTCTGCCCCGACCGGATGGCCAGGACGGCGGTGCCGGCCACGGCCAGCGGAACGGCGCCGATCGCGAGGAGCACCCCGAGCGCGACGTAGACGATGGCGGTGCCGACACCGCCGAGCGCCTCCCCGATGATGCGCGCCACCGTCTGCCGCCTGGCCAGATCGAGGACGACATCTTGCTCGGCGCCCGCCACCTTGTCGTACAGGCGCATGAGGAAGCGGCGCATGGTGAACGAGCGGACCTCGGCCGCGGTCTCCCTGTCGGCCATGAGATCGGTCAGGATCCACTTGCGTCGTCTGACGGGCACCAGGGCGTACATCGTCGTGTAGCGCATCCGCGCCGAGCGGACGGCCGCCCATGCGTCGGGGATGACCGCCAGCACGAGCAGGGGGAGCAGGACCGGGTGGAGGATGCCGAGCACCCCGGCGGCGGCCACGATGCCGATCAGGCCCGTGAGCAGGTCGATCGCCGAGTCGACGACGCTGTCGACCATGGAGACGCCGCGCATGCGGGCACGCTGGAGGGAGTCGTGGAAGTCGGGGTCGTCGAAGCACACCAGGTCGACCCGGCCGGTCAGGTCGTAAAGCTGCTTCTCGGCGATGCGCACGACCTGCGGCTCCAGGCGGGACTGGGCCCACCCGGCACCGGCCTCCAGGGTGGCGCGCAGCGCGGCCGCCACGCCGACGAGCAGCAGGCTGGGCAGTGCGGCCCTGACACGGTCGGGCGTCGGACCAGACGAGAACAGCGCCTGGAGCACGCCGGTGGTGGCGAGCAGGCCGAAGGCGGTGAACATGCCGCCAAGGACGCTCAGGGAGATCGTGGCGACGGTGTCGCGCGGGCTCGCCCGCCAGGCCATGCGGACGGCGTGGCCGATGAGCGCGGGGAGCCTGCGGGCCACCGTGAGGAAACCCACGTTGGTCATCGTGACGGTGTGGGCGTACCAGTCGCTGAAATTGACCTCGCCGAGATCGATCAGCGCGTCATCGGTGACGGAACCGTCGGGGCCCGGGGTCTTCGGCGGTTGGTCTTCAGGTGGGGGGCCGCTGGAGCCGGCGGCTGGACCCGGGAGGGAGTCACCCGGTGTCGAGGCCTTCGGAGTGGAGCCGTCCGGAGCGGAGGATTCCTGGGGAAGGTCGGCCATCCTCGCAGTGTGACCGGCATCACCGACACTTTAAAGCGGCCGTCGTAAAGATCGGTATTTAAGTTGAAAGTCGCAAACACTTGCTTCGTCCGCTTACGCCCGGACGGTCCGGTCATTGGACCCGGGTGAGGACTACTTGCGGCGAAGGGCTGTAGCCAGCTTGATGTGGCTGCCCGACGGCTCGGGAAGCTGGGAGGCAAGGCGCTCCGCCTCCTCGTGCAGCGCGGTGATGAGGAGGAGTTCGAGGCTCAGGTCTTCCAGGTCGACGGTCTCCATCTGAGTCTCCCGACGTGAGGTGCCCTTACCGGCCCGGAAACGACCCGGGATGCCGGTGCTCGTGGAATCTTACCTTCCGTGACGACAGAGCGCAGCCACAGCCTGTGTTGATCACGCTTTGTATAGAACGGCCAGGCCGGAACCGGGGTTAGGAGAGGGGCCTTTATCGGCGACCCGAACGGATCAGAGGGGCGGAGGCTGGATCCGTCTCGGGTCACCACTGATCTCCTACCGGCTGGTCGTGCCACCTTCGCGCTGAACCGCGCCCTCACCGGAACGTGCCAGAGATGGTGCGACCTGGCTCGGCGAGGCGTCGTCCATGCGAGGTGATCAGAGCAGAGTAGCTAATCTGATCATAATTACGGAAGGTCGGTATTAAAGAAATCGATTAACAATTTCTGTCCGTCGCCGGGCCGCCGCACCGCCTTGACAGCGGCTCCTCAGGGGAACCCTTCCGGCGGAAGGATCTGTATCCCAAGAAAGCCCCATGTGTCCGTTCCAGCGCTGGTGCCGCGCCCTGGCACGCCGGATGCGCGCCCGGTGGGACGAGCGTTCGAAACCCTTGACGACGGACTTCACCCTGCGTGGATCAATCCACAAAAGTGCTGATTCTCTCGGCGCGTTCGGCATGGTTCACCAGGGATGACGCGAATCCCGTCATCACTTGAGCGCGCTCCGTTATTTGATGGAACACTTGGGTAATGCACCACTCCGCAACTCCCCGAGGCGTATGACTCTCACCACCAACTTTCCGCCGGAGCCCACCACCTTTGTCGGGCGCGATTCCGATGTGGACGAGTTGGCGCAGCTCCTCACCGTGAGCCGCGTGGTGACGCTGTGCGGCGTCGGCGGCATCGGCAAGACCCGCCTGGCGCTCAGGGTCGGCGCCGAGATCGCGGAGCGGTTCCCCGCCGGAGTGTGGCTGGTGGAGCTCGCGGCCGTCGAGCAGCCGCAGGAGATCGTCGCCCGCATCGCCGCGATGCTCCAGGTCACGCCCGAGAGCTCCCAGACTCCCGAGGACGCCGTGGTCGAGGAGATCGGGGACAGGCGCGTGCTCCTCATCCTCGACGGATGCGATTCTTTGGCCGACGACTGCGCCCGCATGTGTGCGCGGGTGGTGGCCGGCTGCCCCGAGGCCAGAGTCCTCGCCACGAGCCGCCGGCCGCTGCGGCTCGCCCGCGAGACCGTCTGGCGGGTCCCCCCTCTGTCGGTTCCCGCGAACGGCGAGCACCCCTGGATGCGCGACCTGGCCGCCTGCGAGGCCGTACGGCTGTTCCGCGACCGCGCGGCGGAGGCCAGTCCCGGATTCGCGCTGACCTCTCAGAACATCGCGGGCATCGCCTCCCTGGTCCGCCGCCTCGACGGCATCCCGCTCGCCATTGAGCTGGTGGCGGCCACGACCTGGAGGCTGGCGATCGACGAGGTCGCGGCCGGCATGAGCGGCCACTTCCATGAATCGGCCACCGGCGAAGGCCAGGGGGCGACCTCACGCGAGCGTGTCCTGACCGCCGCCATCGACTGGAGCCACCACCTGCTCAGCGAGCCCGAGCGGGCCCTCCTGCGCCGGGTCACCGTCTTCCGTGGCGGGTGGACGCTGCGAATGGCCGAGCAGGTCTGCGCGGGCAGCGGCCTGTGGACCGAGGACATGCCGGCGCACACGCGCGGGCTGGTCGCCAAGTCGCTGGTCGTCCTCGACGGCGAGATGGCGGGTGAGACCCGATACCGCCTGCTCCGTCCCATCCGCGACTACGCCGCCGAGCGGCTGGGCGTCTCAGGCGAGGAGGAGCGTTTCCGGGGGCGCCACCGCGACTACGTCCACCAGCTCGCCGAGGAGTTCGACACGGTCACCAGGGCGGGCCGCCACACGCCATGGCCGGAGACGCAGCGCCTGCTGCGGCAGCTCGAAGACCTCAAGCCCGAGGTGGTCGGTGCCATCAGGTGGTCGATCGACACCGACGACCCCGAGCCGGCGCTCCGCCTGATCGTGAACCTGCGCTGGCTCGTCATCGGCGCGACTCCCTGCCACTCCCAGGTCGGCGCCTGGCTCGAACGCCTGCTCGCCGCCGCCCCGCCTCACATGTCCGCCGCTCTGCGCGGGCGCGCGCTCGCCCTGAGCGGCACCCTGGCGCTGATGCGGGGACGGCGGGACGAGGCAGGCGAGCACGCGGAGGCCGGGCTGGCGCTCGTCCGGGCGGCGCGAGGGCTCCAGGGTGACGCGCTCGCGCTGATCCTGCTCGCGCTCCTCGATCCCGAGAGAAGCCGGCAGGACACCCACGACGACCTCCTCGACCGGGCCGTCAACGCCGCCCGCACCGTGGGAGACCGGTTCGTCACGCCCGAGGTGTCCGGCATCCCCGCGCTGGTGGCCGAAACGGTCGGCAGGCTCCGTGAGGCGCGGCGGGCGTACGAAACGGCGCTGTCGATCTGCACTTCTCTCGGCACGGAGGCGCGCAGGAGGCTCGGCGAGGCGCTGGCGCTCGGCCGTGAGGCCGGGCCGAAGACGGAGACCGCCCACCGGATCGAGTCGCCGCCGGTCGCCGGCCGCGACGAGGACGACCTTCGCGCCCTGCGGCAGGCCGGCGTGGCCGAGGCGCCGCGCGAGCGCCGCCACGAAGGCGACATCACGCTCGCCGGCCTTCCTGGAGAAGCCTGGCTTCTCGGCCAGGCGATCATCGGGCCGGCCGGAGGACGCGTCGACGACCCGCTCGTCACCTACCTGTCGGCACAGGTCAGGCGGATGACGGCCGACCAGGCCGTGGCGTACGCCCTGGAGGTCGCCGCACAGGCCGATCGGGATCTCGAGCCCGGCACTTCCCGGCGCCCGCACGCGACACACGAGGGGACGCCGACCCCCGCCGGCACGCTGACGGCCCGAGAACGCGAGATCGCCCTGCTGATCGCCCAAGGGCTGAGCAACCGTGCCATCGCGGCCGAGCTGGTCATCAGCGCGGCCACCGTCGCCCGCCACGTGGCCAACATCCTGGCCAAGCTGGGTTTCTCGTCTCGCACGCAGGTGGCCGCCTGGATCGTCGAGCGAGGCGCTCACCGGCCGAGCGGTCACAGCTGAACGCCGGCGGGCCTGCGTCTGATCCGCCCCGATGAGGTGCCGTCACGGCGTTCGCCGCGGTTCGTACACAGGGTTGCGGCCTGGCGATTACACCCCTGAATACGCAGAGTGGAGCATGTGCCGGGCCGGGGTTTCGCGCTTAGGTTGGTGGCCTGATCGGTCGGTGGCAGCCGGTCTCCGGTGACCCCGGGCAGGGGGCTCGCGGGAGCGGTGCGGACAGCCGCCGGCCGGTCGCACACGAACGCCGCGTGTCCCGCGCGAAGGGCGAGGTCACCTCGGAGGGGTGGAGACCGAGCCCGGGGGCACGCGGCCCGCGAGCTCGGGTCACGGCCGATCAAGACGCCGCCGGCCCGAGCTCGTCCTCGCTGATCACAGGCGACGGTTCGACCAGCCTGCCATATGTAGGCGTCCGGTCTGCGGCTACACAGCTATCTACACACATTGGCGGATCCCGTAGAGACGCGGCAGCCCTTACCTTCTTCAGATGACGTCCAGCACCTTTCCGGCGACCACCACCGTGACCGGCGCCCTGCTCAGCAGGGCCGCGGAGCTGGGCGACAGGCACGCGTTGGTCGACCTCGCCGGGGGAGCGGTCTACAGCTACCGGCGGCTCGCCCTCTCGGTGGCCATGGCCGCGACCGGCCTGGTCAAGCGGGGCATGAGGACGGGCCAGGTCTCCGGTGTCTACGTCCACACGGTGCCCACGCAGATGATCGCCCTGCTCAGCGTGATCGCCGCCGGAGGGGTGGCCCTGCCGGTGAGCGTGAGCAGCGGCATCGCGGGGATGGCCAAGCTGTTCGCCCGTCACGACGTCCGGCTGCTGTTCACCACTCCGGACCTGGTGGAGGCGGCGGGGGAGGCGGCCGACGCCTCGCGCGTCCGGCAGATCGTGTCGTTCGGGCCCACTCCGAACACGGTGGACTTCGAGGACCTGCTCGCCCTCGGCCAGGTGGCCTTGCCGGACCCCGATCCCGTGACCGAGGCGGCGGTCGCCACGGCCGGCGGGGCGCTCACGCACCAGGAGTTCCTCGCGGGCGTGCGGACCTTCGACCGTACCGCCGACATGGTCGCGTCGGACGTCGTGCTGGTGGCCTGGCCGCTCGACGGGGGGTGCGACGTCCCGGTGCTGGTCAGCCTGGCGCTGACGCGGGGCGCCACGGTGGTCGCGGCGCCCGGTGTCACCCGTCCTCAGCTCCGGGGGATCGTCAACGACTTCGGCATCACGCTCGCGGCCCTGGTCGACGGGGGCCGCAAAGTGATCACCAGGGTCTGAGGGCCCCGGCGCCGGAACGATCCGCGAGCGGTCCTCCGGTACGGGAGGAGCGTCAGTCGGAGCGGACCTCCAGTCCGAGCGCGCCGGCGATCACCACGGCCTGGCGGAGGTCGATCACCGCGTCCTTCAGCTCCACGGTGAGCGGGTGGATCGAGGTGAGGTCGCTGCCGCGCAGGTCGCAGCGGGTGAGGTCGGCTCTTTGCAGCCAGGCGCCCGACAGGTCGACCCGCTTGAGCGTGGCGCCCTCGCACCGCGCACCGGTGAGGTCCGCTTCGCGCATCCGCACGTCCTCGAAGGTGGCGCCGCCGAGGTTGGCGCCGGGCAGCCCGACGAACGACCAGTCGCCGCCGACGACCTTCAGCAGGTCGAAGGTGCACCCGTCGAACATGCTGCCGACGAGCTTGCAGCCGGTGAAGGTGGCGTCGAAGAACGTGCTGCGCGTGAAGGTGCAGTTCAGGAACGCGGCGTCGGTATGGGTGGAGGCGTTGAACCGCACTCCGCGGAAGGTGCACTCGGAGAAGACCGCGCCCTCGTTGGTGACCTCGGTCATGTCCACGTCGACGAAGGCGACGTTGGCATGGCTCTGGCCCGACAGGTCATCGCCGTCCCAGTCCTTGGACACGATGGAGGTGTGGGTCTCGGGTGCCGGCCGGCCGTGCTTGCGCTCAGCCACGACGGGCCGCGACGGTGGGGGTAGTGATCACTTGACCGACCTTCCATGCGGGGTTGGAGATCGCGGCGGTGCGTCGCCGGGCCGCGAACGTTCCTCAGAGTAGTGCGGCCGTCCGTTCGTCAGGAGGAGTGCGGCTGCCTGTTCGTCACGGCCGGGGCGCTTCATGCGGCTGCCTGTTCGTCACGGCCGGGGCGCTTCATGAGGTGATCAGGCAGGGGGCCCCTGCCCTATATGGAGACGTTATTTTCACACCCTTGACGCCCTGGTGTGCGAAGTGGCTTGATTGCGTACTGACAACGTTGTCACCAACGGCCCGGTAGACGGGGGCGGGCTTATGTGGACAGCCTCCTCAACCGTGAAGGGACCAAAAGAAATGCGACGACGGTGGATGTCGGCCGTCGCGGTCACCCTGGCAGGCGTTCTCTCCCTCTCCGCTTGTGGCGGTGGTGGCGAGACGAGCACCGGCGGCGGGCAGGCGGCGAAGAAGCAGGTCGAGGTCTTTTCCTGGTGGACCGGTCCAGGCGAGGCCGACGGTCTGAAGGCCATGCGGGAGATCTTCGAGAAGCAGAATCCCGACCTGACGTTCTTCGACGCCGCGGTCGCGGGTGGGTCGGGAGACAAGGCCCGGGCGTTGCTTTCGAGCAAGCTGCAGGCCGGTCAGCCGCCGGACACCTTCCAGGGACACGCGGGCGCCGAACTGCAGGGTTACATCAAGGGCGGCAAGCTGGAGCCGCTGAACTCCCTCTACGACGAGCTCAAGCTGAAGGAGGCCTTCCCGCAGCAACTCGTCGACCAGATCACCTACGAGGGCAACGTCTACTCGGTGCCGGTGAACATCCACCGCTCCAACGTCCTCTGGTTCAACCCCAAGGTCCTCAAGGACGCGGGCATCGAGGCGGCGCCCAAGACGATCGAGGAGTTCATCACCGCCCTCCAGGCCGTCAAGAAGGCCGGCAAGATCCCGCTGTCGATCGGCTCGGAGTGGACGGTCGTCCACCTGCTGGAGAGCGTGCTGCTCGGCTCGCTCGGCACCGACGCCTACAACGCGCTGTGGGCCAAGGGCGCCGACTGGTCGGGCGCCGCCGTGACCAAGGCACTGGAAGACTTCAAGACGATCCTGTCGTACGCGGGCCCGCCGCAGGACGACTGGCAGCCCGCCGCCAAGCAAGTCGTCGACGGCGCGGCCGCGTTCAACGTCATGGGCGACTGGGCGTACGGCTACTTCCACAACCCCCCGGACGGCGGCCTCGGCAAGACCTCCAAGGAGGACTTCGACTGGGCGGCCTCACCCGGCACCGACGGCACGTTCCTGTGGCTGTCCGACAGCTTCACCCTCCCCAAGGGCGCTCCGAACAAGGAAGGCGCTCTCGCGTGGCTCAAGGTGGCCGCGAGCAAGGAGGGCCAGGACGCCTTCAACCCGAAGAAGGGATCCATCCCGGCTCGCAAGGACGTCGACAAGGCCCTCTACAAGGACTACCTGGAGTGGGACCTCAACGAGTGGGCGAACGACAAGCTGGCCGGTTCGATCCAGCACGGTGTCGTGGCCAACGACGCCTGGAAGACGGCCATCACCGAGGCGGTCGGCCTGTTCCTGCAGAGCAAGGACGCGGCGAAGCTGCAGCAGGCTCTGGCCGAAGCCGCCAAGACCAACAATCAGTGAGCTGAACTCATACGGCTTGCGCCCGCGCATCGCGTCGCGGGCGCGAGCCTTCGCTGGGGGTATGTGTGTCGCGCGTCAAGAGATGGCTGCCGGGCCTGCTCCTGGTGATGCCGTCGATCATCGCGATCGCCGTCTTCGTGTACGGAATGCTCGGCTGGAACTTCAAGCTGGCCATGACCGACCAGCACGACGAGATCTCGGCGGGCGAGTTCGTGGGCCTGACGAACTTCGTCTCGCTGTGGGACCAGGAGCGCTGGGAGATCTCGGTCAGGCACGCGATCGTCTTCACGGTGGTCTTCGTGGGCGGTGCGCTGGTCCTGGGCTGGCTCCTCGCCTTCCTGATGGAGAAGGGGATCAGAGGTGAGGGCGGCTTCCGGGCCATCTACCTCTTCCCGATGGCCATCTCCTTCGTCGCGACCGGAGTCGTGTGGCGCTGGCTGATGAACAGCGGCCAGGACGACCAGGCGGTCGGGCTGAACCGGCTTCTGGACGGCGTCGGCCTGGGGTTCCTGCAGAACGAGTGGTTCCGGGATCAGGACTGGGGGATGGCGGCCATGGCCATCCCGGCGGTCTGGCAAATGTCGGGATATGTCATGGCACTGTTCCTGGCCGGGTTCCGCGGCGTCCCGGAGGAGCTGCGCGAGGCCGCGCGGGTGGACGGCTGCAGGGAGTGGCAGGTCTACCGGTACATCGTCTTCCCCTACCTGCGGCCGGTGACGCTGGCGGCACTGATCATCCTCGGCCACATCTCGCTCAAGGTCTTCGACCTGATCGTCTCGGTGTCCGGCAAACAGATCATCACCGACGTGCCCGCCGTCTTCATGTGGGTCGCCGTGTTCGACTCCCACGACCCGGCCAAGGGCGCGACGATCGCCTCGTACATCGTCCTGACGGTCACCGTCTTCGTCGTGCCGTACCTGGTGTGGAACGCCCGTAGGGAGAAGCGATCATGAGCACGGCCGTCGCGGCGCCGCCCAAGCCCAGGCACGAGGCGCCGCCGGTCGCCCAGAGGACACGGTGGCCGGTCTACGTGCGGTTCGTACTGCTGGTCGGCTTCATCCTGCTGTTCCTGATCCCGATCTACGTGCTACTGGTCACCAGCTTCAAGCCGCTGACCGAGGCGGACCCGAGCCAGGCCTGGAGCCTGCCCAAGGTCTGGACCACCGAGGCCTGGGAGGTGGCCTGGGAGAAGCTGAAGCCGGGAATCGTCAACAGCTTCCTGCTGGCGATCCCAGGGTCGGTCATCTCGGCAGCGCTGGGCGCGATGAACGGGTTCGTCCTGTCCAAGTGGCGATTTCCCGGCGCCGACCTGGTGTTCACGCTGTTCCTCTTCGGCATGTTCATCCCGTACCAGGGGGTGATGATCCCGCTCGTCCAGCTCATGGTGAACCTGGGCGTGTACGGCGGCATCCCGGGCCTGGTCCTCGCCCACGTCGTGTACGGCATCCCGATCTGCACGCTGATCTTCCGCAACTACTACGTGACCATTCCTGACGAACTGATGGAAGCGGCCAGGGTCGACGGCGCGGGGATGCTGCGGAGCTTCTGGTCGATCGTGATCCCGGTGTCCGGGCCCGCGTTCGCCGTCGTGATCATCTGGCAGTTCACCTCGATGTGGAACGACTTCCTGTTCGCGGTGTTCCTCACCGGGCCGACGTCGTGGCCGACCACCGTGATGCTGAACAACATCGCGGGAGCCCAGACCGTCCCCTACAGCCAGCAGATGGCCGCGGCCATCCTCGCCTCGATCCCCACGATGGTCGTCTACGTGCTGCTCGGTCGATTCTTCATGCGTGGGCTCATGGCGGGCGCCCTGAAGGGCTGATCGGGCGGCGCCCGCCGCAGCTGGACCTCACCCCCCGTTGACCAGCGCGTCGCCGAGCGGTGTGCGGCGGTAGAGGACCGACCGGCCCACTCGGGCACCGGTGATCAGCCCGGCCTCGCGGAGCGCGGCCACGTGGTCGCCGGTCCCCCCGATGCTCAGCTCCAGCAGGGCGGCGAGCTGACTGGTGGTCGCCGGGGTATTCAGCAGGATCGCCGCACGGGTCTTCCCGATGAGCTTGGCGAGCCCCTTGCGCGGCGCATGCTCCACGGCGATGCCCCGCGCGGGGTAGACGAGCGCGTACGGCCAGGCGTCCTCCAGGTAGGCCCCCACCCCGGCTCCGAAGACGCTCGGCACGAACAGCAGCCCCCGGCCGCCGAGCCGGTGGTTCTGGTCCGTTCTTGAGTCGTTCATCCGCACGTGGATGTGGCCGGAACCGCCGTCCGTGTGCCAGTGGACCCGTGGGCTCAGGTCGTCGAGCGCGGCGGCCCATCCGTACGTCGCCAGGCGTCCCGCGCGTTGTACGACGTCGCGTTCGAGGATCGCGTGGAAGCGCGGCCAGTCGGGTGCCACGATCTCCTCCCAGGTGGCCGCCAGCGCGTCCGCCAGCAGCTCCACCACGTCCGGTCGGTCGAGGACGGCGACGGTGTCGGGCGGCGGCACCGGCGACCCGCGCAGGTTCCTCGCGATCTCGTCGCGGGCCTGGGCGAGAGGCGTGGCCCGCATCACCGCCAGCTCCTCCTCGAACGAGATGTTCACCCCGGACGGGGGCGGGGCGATGAAGTCCGCGTTGTACTCCCCGCGCCGGAACAGCGCGACCATGGCCGCGAGACCGGGCATCCGCCCGAGCAGCCGTTCGTACGGCTTCCGCCCTCGCTCGGCCCACGGCCGGTGCACGCCCGCCTCCTGGTTCCCGGAGAGGATCCAGAGGGCGTGCATCGTCTCGATCAGCGGCGAGATGGCGAACCGGCTCGCCATGACGTCCTGCGGGCTGACCTCGATCCGGATCATGCTTCCCAAGGCGCTCCACCTGCGTAGTCGATGTCCGGCGAGGTGATCGTCATCAGCCGGGTGTCCCCTGGTCCGACGTCCTTCGCGTCCGCCGATGTGCCCATCGCACCTTTCGCCTATTTCCGAAATCTTAGCCAAGCGCCGTATGGGTGGCCCAGCATCGTCGCGGGAGGCGCAGATGATCGAGCCACCGCAGGAGCGGCAGGCCACGTTCGGCGAGGTGTTCGCCGTACCGGAGTTCCGTGTGCTGTTCGGCAGTTTCACGCTGCTGGTGGCGGGTGACACCGTCAAGATGCTGGCGTTCTCCGTGCTCGTGTACGGGCGCACCGGTTCGCCAGGGCTGTCCGCGCTCGCCTATATGAGCGGGTTCCTGCCGTACGTCATCGGCGGGATCTTCCTGCTGTCGCTCGCCGACCGGATGCGCCCCCGGCGGCTGATGGTCATCGGCGAGCTCGTCCGGGTGGTGGTCTGCCTGACCTTGGGTTTCGCGGGGCTGCCGGTCTGGACGATGCTGCTGCTGGTCGTGGTCACCGGCGCGCTGAGCCCGGTCTTCGGCGCAGCGCGCATGGCGACGCTTCCGGAACTGCTGCCCGGGGACGCGTTCGTCCTCGGGCGTTCTGTGCTCACGGTGACCGGGGCCGCCGCGCAGATCGTCGGCCTGGCGGCCGGCGGCGCCGTCCTCGCCCTCGCCGGTCCCGGGGGAGCCCTCCTCATCACTGCGGTCCTGTCGGGCGCGAGTGCCGTCGTCCTCAGGCTCGGCCTGCCCGACCGGCCCCCGCGAGCGACGGCCACGCGAGGCGGCGACCCACCCCGAAGCCGGGCCGCACGGAGGGCCGATCCTGTACGAGGGGCCGACCCGGGACGGGAGACCGATCCTGTACGAGGGGCCGACCCGGGACGGGGGACCGATTCCGTACGGGGGACCAATCCCGTTGGGCAGACCCTGCGCGTCAACCGGCGCCTGCTGGGCGACGGGCGCGTTCGAGGGCTGCTGCTCGCGGCATGGGCGCCGATGATGTTCGTGGCCGGGGCGGAGGCCGTGGTCGTGCCGTACCTCGGCGAGCGGGGGACGCCGTCGCTGGCCGGCCTCGTCCTCGCGGCGTTCGCGGTGGGGATGGCGATCGGGGACTTCGTGGTCGGTCGGTTCGCCGCGCCCGCACTGCGTGAACGCCTGTCCTTCCCGCTCGCCGTGGCGACCGGCGTGCCGCTGCTCGGCTTCACGGCACGCCCTGACATCGCCTGGTGCCTCGCGTTCGCCGTGCTCACGGGGATCTGCCTCGCCTACAACCTGGGGCTGCAGCGCAGGTTCGTCGACGCGGTGCCCGAGGACGTACGCGGGCAGGCGTTCGGCCTGCTCAGCTCGGGCCAGATGACGTGCCAGGGAGCGGGCGCCGCGCTGGCCGGCCTGCTCGCCGAGTTGGTCCCCGCGCATCTCGCCATCGCCCTGGCCGGCGCGGGCGGCACCCTCGCCGCCCTGGCTCTCATGCGGCACCTCCGCCCCGGCGGCCCGGCCTGCATGGAGCACCTCCCGTCCGCCAGGGTGGACGCCGCGACTGATTCGTGACGGGCAGGCGGGCACCTGGGTCGGCCTCGCCATCCGTCTCGCGCGTTCCGGGGACGTCACGAGATACTGGACGCGATGACCCATTCCAAGAAGAACATGGACGCACGATCAGGGGCGGGCGACCGCCTCAACGCCCTGGGCACGCAGTTGCTCGAAGTTCACATCTGGCTCCGCGAGATGCTGGAGGACCTGCGGGACAGCGTCGACGACTACTTCGACGGCAAGGGAATTCCTCCACGGGACCTGCGCGCCCACTGCCTTTCCTTCTGCACGGCGTTGACGCGCCACCACACCGGCGAGGAGAAGGGCGCGTTCCCGGCGATCGCCGAGGAGTTCCCCGAACTGCGCAAGGTGCTGTCGGACCTGCGCACGGACCACAACCAGCTCGACTGGCTGATGGGGAGCCTGCGGAAACTCCTCGAGTCCCTCCCGGACAGTCCCGACCCGGCCACAGCCACCAAGGTGCGTGAGGAGGTGGGCGCACTGTCGGCGATCATGCAGACGCACTTCATCTACGAGGAGAAGAAGCTGATCTCCGTGCTCAACTCGATGGACGTGCCCGAGTGGCGCGAGAACCGGCCCGACTTCCTGATGACCGACGACGACCAGGACGGGCCGGAGGCCTTCGCCCGCTGAGGTCCTTCACCCCCCCAGGACGGGCCGGGTGCCCGCTCCCGCTGGGTCCTTCACCCAAGGACGGGTGACCGCGCCCCGGCTCCGGCTTGTGGGGCGCGGCCCCCTCGGCCCGGCCGTCCCGAACATCTGGCCCGATCGGTCACACCAGCTGGGGTCACACCCAACCGGACACGATCGGGTCAGATCAGCAGGAGGGCCTTGCCGAGGACCTCTCGGGACTCGATGGCGGCGTGTGCGTCGGCGGCGCGATCGAGGGGGAAGGTCCGGCCGATCACCGGCCTGATCCGGCCCGCGGCCGCCTCCGACAGCGCGCGTTCGGTCAGCCGCTTCCTCTCGGCGGCGGACAGCTGGACGTTCCGGAGGCCGCGCACGCTGATCCCCCGCCGTCCCGCGTCGTCCGGGTCGATGGGAGTGAAGCCGCCGGTGGAGGCGCCGTGCGCGGAGAACCGGCCGCCTTGTGCCGTGATCTCGTATGCGGCCCGGCCGATATCGCCACCGGCACCGTCGAACACCACGTCAGGGCCCTTGCCGCCGGTCACCTCCGCCACCCGCTCGTCCCAGCCCGGCTCGGTGTAGTCGACCGCGAGGTCGGCCCCCTGTTCCCGGGCCAGGGCGAGCTTGCGCTCACCCCGGGCGGCGGCCGCGACCCGCGCGCCGGCCGCGTGCGCGAGCTGGACGAGCAGGATGCCCATGCCTCCCGCCGCCGCGGTCACCAGCACCCACTCGCCCGGCTTGACCTCGGCGGCGTCGAACACGCTGAGGCCGGTGACACCATCGGCGAGCAGCGCCACCGCCTGCCGCGTCCCGAGCCCTTCCGGGACGGGGATGAGGGCCTCCACGGGTACCACGACCTGTTCGGCGTAACCACCGCCGACCGCCCTGGCGACGACGTCGCGGCCGGTCCAGGACGCGTCGACCCCCTCGCCCACGCCGAGCACGCGCCCGCCGACCCCGCTTCCAGGAACGTACGGCGCCTCCACCTGGAACCAGTCCTTGGCGTACCCGCTGCGGATCTGCGTCTCCACGAACAACGTGTCCGCCGCCGACACCCCGATCACGACCTCCCCCGCCCCCGCGACCGGGTCGGGCACCTCCCGGACCACCAACTCCTCAGGCCCCCCGAACCGCTCCACCCGTACAACCCGCATACCCGCCACCCTCCATCGAAGATCCTGCGCTTTGTGAGGTCAGTCTTCGACCTGAACAGGAGTTGAGGTCAAGAGGTGGAGCGCTGGGTCCGTGTGGCGAGCCCGCCCCCGTGGCCGAGATGTCGTACGAAAGTCCGGCGAAGCGTGTTCAACCCCCTGCTTGTTGCATCTCTCCTCCATTGAGGGGAATGTGAGGCTACGATCTTCAACGCATCGTTTGACCATGCTGGGCATGAGGTAGGCCTTGCAGCCATACGTTCGATTGGAAGATCAAATGGCGGAGCGCGACATCGACGACTTCCTGCAGGTGGACCCTCAGACCTTCCGGAAGGCAGCCAGTGAGATCGAGCGCGTGGCGGAGGAGATGGCCGCCATGAGCAAGCGGGACTGGTCGGGTCCCGACGGGTTCGGCGATGACGAACTAGGCCGGGTGATCCATCAGTTGTTCGCGCACTTCGCCGAACCGATGTCACCGATGATGGAGGCCTCGCACCGATCGCTGGGAGACCACGGCGGCGGGCTGCGCATAATGGCCGATCGGTACGAGGCAACGGAACTGTCCTCTGCTGAGGGTTTCAACGCCGTTGCGAATTCGCTTGCTGACGGGCCCGGCCGGGTCCGATCTCTTTAGCGTTCGCTGGAGTCGCGGATCGACGGCAGTACTCTCCCGACGACGCGAACCCCTTAGTCGTACCTCGATCGTGCCGGTAGTCGCCTGGGAAACGGCACGACGGTGAAGCCCTCCCATCAAGACCCTGACGGATCAAGCGCCGGGCTGCCGGCGCCTGTGAAGTGAAGTAGAGGATTCGATATGAACGCCCTGCCCAATGAACTCCTCTCGCTGGTGATGCCGCTCTTTGCGACGGGGTCACCTCAACAGCTTGAGGTGCGAGCAGCCGATCATTTCGCGCTCGGTGATTCCCTTCGAGCGTCCGCGGACCGGATTCTGGGTGCGACCGACGGCCTCGGGCAGGCAAACCATGAGGCCGGCATCGAGAAGTTCATACAATCGGCCGCAGGTCCGGGCGGGGAAGCCGACGCATTGCTCGCCAGAGCGGACGAGGCCTATCGAACCGGCGGGGCACTCAAACTGTGGGGGCATTCCATCCCCATCCTCCAACTCGCCGCCTTCGGTCTCGTCGCTACAGCCGCACTGGCCCTGGTAAACCCTGGAATCGCCGCCGCGCGACTGGCCGTCCAGCACGCGGCGGTCGTATCTCTGCGCAAAAAGGTCGCGCGAGGCGTTCTCGACGTCTTGAAGAAGCAGCTTCTCGACACCAATCGAATGGGCATGTTCGGCAGGGGTAGCCGCGCGGATAGGAAATTCGTCAAAGATGAGGCAGCCTTCCAGAAGACCCTCACTGACGGCCGTGTCCGAGACGCGCAGGCTAAAGGCCGGAAGGCGGCCAAGGATGGCGGCGATCCAGCGGGCCGGCACGTAAAGGCTGCAAAGCTCGGGAGAACGTTGGATCTGCAACAACAACTCCAGGCGGCGAGAGCCAGGGGAGACACGCAGGTGGCGAA
Source organism: Sphaerisporangium flaviroseum (assembly GCF_039537005.1). NCBI lineage: Bacteria > Bacillati > Actinomycetota > Actinomycetes > Streptosporangiales > Streptosporangiaceae > Sphaerisporangium > Sphaerisporangium flaviroseum. The sequence goes on from NZ_BAAAZR010000043.1 coordinate 260,473, forward strand.
GGGCATTGAACGTGCTCTCAAAGACCGTAGGCTCAAATAACCAAGAGTCGATTTCAAGTACTGAGAGCGGTGAGGGCGACGCGGACCGTTGAGGGGTCGGTGCCGGAGAGGGGCAGGGCGAAGATCGCCGTTCGGTCTCGCGCCGCGTAGGCGACGAACCGCAGGCCGTCCTCGTCGGTTCGGACGGTGGATCGTGCGTGGAGGTGGCGACGAATCTGGTCGGGGGGGTCGGGGTGCGGGATCGACGCACGAACGACAGGCCGGCCATTGAGGACCGCACGAGTCCAGTTGTCTGCGGACGATCTTCAGGGTCGATTGCCGAGAGTGCGACGTTCGGCACCGTCCCCTGTAATGGTCCGTGCCTACGGCTCGGGCAGTGCCTTTCAGCGGGCCTGACGGCCCTCATGACGCTTACGCCCTACCGCTGTCCCTCAACCCATCAAGAAAGATCCACGAACGAGCACTTCCAGAAAGTATTCGCCGCCGGTGCCGCGGCCACCGGCTACGCCGTCCGACCGCCGGACGGCGGCGATCCCCGCCGCCGTCCCCATCCCCTCGCCTCGTTCGTGCAGACGATCCGGCTCACCGGCACCCTCGCCGAGGTCCCCCGCCGTGAGTTCGTCTACTGCTCGGGATGGGAAAACCGGATGCCGTTCGCCGGACTCCGCACCCGGCTCCTAGCCGCTCGACGACCAGCACGACTCGCCATCGCGCGGCACGTAGGCGTCGAGATGCACCAGCCGTGATATCCGGCCGCCGGCGCGATCGGCGGCGGCGGCGATCACCATCCCGGCGTAGCTGTGGCCGACGAGCGTCGCGCTGGTGACGCGGGCGAGGTCAGTCGTGATCCACCATCAGGACGGTTCTGGGACACGCGATGCGTCCGCCATGATCGGCAATTTGTGCGGGAGATCCTGTGGCGAAGCTGGGCTGAGAGGACTCACAGGAGGCTTCACCAGTGATGCGGCGGTCCCGCGGGCCGAGATACCAAGGATCCGGACATGCGGCTGTGAGTGCCCGGTCGCCCGCTCGTACGGCTGACGCGAATGTGACGGCTGCCCGACGTCTTCGAGGCGGTTCCCGCCAGGCGAGGGCCATTCACTGGCGTGACAGGGCGCGGGTGATTCCGGCGGCGATCGTGGTGGCGAGCACCCAGCCGGTCACGATGAGACCGTAGGCGACCCACTGACCACCGCCGGATGGCTGGAACGCCTTCTCCTGGCCGAAGTCGATCAATGGGAGGAGCAGATCGAGCGCGTACATCACGGCGTTGAACGCCGGGCCCTTGCCCGCTTCGACAGGCGGAGGGCCGTTGACGGTGAAGACGGCCGCACCGGCGACCAGAAGCGTGAGCAACCAGAATCCGGCCCGAGCGGGACGGTACCCGTACCCGACGGTCCAGTCCTGGAGAAGTCCCCAGGATCGGGCGTAGAGCGGAAGAGTCGTACGCCGCTTGCGATGCTTGGCCAGGAGCACGGTACGGGCGTCGGTCTCGTTGCCGAGACGGCGATAGGTCCCGGCAAGCTGCTCGTAGGGCTGGGGCAGGTAGCCATCGGGATCAGCGGCGAGCCAGCGCAGCCGCCGGTTCGCGGGCAGGTCGGGGTCGAGGGCTTCGTAACTCAGCCCGTCCTGGCGGATGACGGGCCACGTCTCCGGATCGTCCCGGATGACGCCTATACGAGCATGGCGGAGATCGACGATCCCCTCGATGGTGGCTCGCGGCTGGAGAATGACCTCACGTGCTTCCATTTGCGGTGCTCTAAGGGCGTTTCCGCCCGGTGCGGAGAGCCTCGCCTCTGAGAAACGAAGGTGACGGCCGATGCGGGCACCGACCAGCACGGTTTCCCCCTCCGCCGTGAATCCACGGTGACACAGCATGCCTCCGCCGACGGTGACTCCCGCGGCGTCCAGGGCCACCCCGTCCGGGTTGCCGAGGTGGGCTCCCGACATGTCCAGGCCCTTGCCGATCCTGGCATCCGTGAGGTCGGTCTCTCCCTCGGTGCGGAACCCATCCGTGCACGTCAGGCTTCCGTCAACGGTCATGCCGTTCGCCTGCAGAGCGACGCCACCAGGGGTGGAGAGCACCGCCCCGACGAAGCCGGCCGATCCGGTGATGTGGGCGTGGGGCATGTAGAGCGTCCCGCGGGAGCTCAGACCGTTGCAGGTGAGCGTGCCGTCGACGGTGAGGTCTTCGGCCTGGAGGGCTTCGCCGTCGGGGTGGATCAGCTTGGCCTTGTTGAAACTCAACTGCCGGCCGATGCGAGATCGCGTGAGCCGTACGGCGCCTTCCGCGGTGAACCCGTAGTCGAGGTGCATGCCACCGTCGGCGGTGAGGCGAGTGGCACGCAGTGCCCGGCCACCGGGATTGGACAGCACACTTCCCGAGAGGATGACCGGGCCGGTGAACCTGGCGTGGCGGGCGGAGACCTGCCCGACGATCCGGGCGCCCCGGCAGTAGACACCACCTTCGGTGATCATGGAGTCCAGGACCAGCGCCGCCTTCTTCGGACAGGTGATGCGCGCACCATCCAGATAGGTCGTCCCCTCGACCGTCGCGTTGAGAAGGCGCACTTCACCGGCCGCCGTGAAACCGCCACCTGCGGACAGGTCGCGGCCCACGTGAAGGCGCTCACCGTACAAGGCGACGCCGCGTGGCCCGGTGAGGTGGGCACCGGTCAGCATCAGACCACCGACGACGTGCGTCCCACGTAGCCGCAACGGCCCCGTCATCAGGCACTCCTCCAGCCGCAGATGTCCTTCGATCTGAGCGTTGGAGCAGCTCAGCCCGGGCATCCAGGACCCTCGGAAGTTCAGTTGGGTGCACCGCGCCCAGTAGAGGCTCGGCTCCTCGTCGAAGTGGCAGTAGGACAGCCTGGCCGAGTGCCGCACCGTGGAGTAGGCGAGCTCCAGACGTCCGGTGACGCGCACACCGGAGATCCGCAGAGCGGGAATCCGATGGGCGACGGGGGCCTCGTCCCCGAGCAGCATGGCGGCGATCACGCTGGCCCGCACCGTCCGGTCGGATCCCCAGCCGCCACCGTTCATGGGGAGATCGTCCTGCGCACGGCCCGTCATGAAGCTCACCTCACGGCCGGCCGGGAACGCCTCCCACACGCGACGCTCGGCCTCGGACAGACCTTCGAGCTCCAAACGGCCCCCCAGCACGGCGACGTTCGACACGTGGACATCGTTCTGAGAATGGCGAGGATACCGAGTCGACAGCCATCTCGCTCCGGCACAGGACCTTCACAGCGGACCGAGCACAGAGGCGGAAGCCGCGCGGCGGGGAGTTCGAGGTGGTCACGCCCGGCTCACCGCGAGGCGTGGTCCCCGTCGAGAAGCGCTTCCCCCACAGGGGTCAGGGTGTGCAGCACGGCCCCGCCGAGGCGGGCGGTCGATATGAGCCCCGCGTTTCGCAGGACCCTGGCGTGCTCGCTGGCGGAGGCGAGGGAGATGCCGACCCGCTCGGCCACGGCGGTGGTGGTCGCCGCATCACGCAGGCTGGCCAGGACGGCCGCCCGGGTACGGCCGAGCAGGGGGCCGAGTGCGTCGGCCGGGCCGCAGGGAGGGTCTCCGTTGTGCATGGGATACACCAGCACCGTCGACTGGTCCGGCCTGTACATCACCATGGGCCCCGCCGCGAAGAACGACGGGATCAGCAGCAGCCCGCGACCGCACAGCGGAACGTCCGCCGTGGAGTGCGACGGGACCCGCAGCACCGGCGGCTGCCACAGCCAGAGGGTGTTGAGCGTGGTGAGAAGGGCATCGACCCCGCCCCTGAGCAGGGTCTCCGCGCGCAGAGAGCGATCGGCGACGGCGTTGGCCCGTACCTTGGACCACATCGGTTCGACCGACGAGCAGTAGCGACTCCGCAGATCATTCGTCAGTATCTGCCAGGCCCCTTCAGCGCCCGCCGCGAGTTCCCTGACCCAACGGCTCGCCTGGGCGGCGGAGGGCAGCCGGCTCAGGTCGTCGGCCAGTCGCGCCGCCGGAGTCTGGCCGGCCATTTCGACGCCGGTGGCGAAGTCGTCGGCCATCGGCTGCAACAGGAAGTCCGGTACGAAGTCCTCCGACTGGAGCAACTCGCAGAGCGTCCCTTCCCCAGGTGCGAGGGCGGCCTTCGTCCGGGAGCGCGTTCGCTCCATGCCGGGCCCTGGCCCTCTCCTGCTGCGCAGGCGCCGCGCGTCGAGCACGGTCTCCCAGAGGGCGTTCGGCGCCGGCGCCAGCGTGATCTTGCGTAAATCGGCGTCGGTGAACCGCAGACTGATCATATCGATCGACCCTTGCATAGGGAGGACATTTCGGCCAGGGCTGAAAGGCGCTGTCCGCCAGAACCATGCTCACTCCCGGAACGCGGTCGTCATGGGATCACCGTGAGTAGGCACGCGACGGCCGCGACGGCCTTCCCACCTGGGGGTTTCAGGCAGGACCGAAAAGCGTTGACGGCGAGAACCGGCCATAATTACGGTGCTTCTACCAATGGCGGTAAAGGCCGACCGGATCGTGCGGGGAAGAGAATTCGGAGCCGAGTTCTCGTGCCGGGGAAACGAGTCGGGCGGCAGTTGACGCAACGGCAAAGGAGCCCAATGAAGGCAGGATTCAAAGTAGCGCTCAAGGCGGCCGTGGTCGGCGGACTGATGGCCGGAGGGGTGATCGTGCCGGCGACGACCGCGCACGCGCTGCCTTCCAACTGCAGTGACAAGTACACGTTCCACGAGTACTGGGTGAACTGCACGAGCGGAACGGGTTACTACCGCGCCAAGGTGCGGTGCTACAGAATCGGATCTTCGTCTTACACGACTCGGTACGGTACGTGGAAAAAGGTGGGCCAAGGGATCTCGATCGCCAGCTGCCAGAGCAGCGAAGAGCCCGCGTCCGGCTCGTGGGAGTTGCGCAATACAAAGCCCTGACCAGGGAACTCCAACAGTAGCCGGGTGCTGAACGTTCGCGCCGGATCCCCACCCGGCCACGGGTATCCGGCTCTGCCTCCCTGTCGAACAGCGCCTCCGTCGCCCGCTGGAACCACTTAATCGTGTACGGCCGCTCTGCCGGCAGGGCTTCGTCGTGGGATATGTCGTAAGAACGATCTCACCGCGATCAGGCGCCGATGGTATTCGCCGATTTCCGGCGCATGTGCACGCCAGGCATTGTGTCAACGGCCTGGTCGCCATTCCCGCTGCTTTCGGCGATTATCGCCGGGGCCCAATGAGATCCCAAGGAGATGACAATGGCGTCACGTAAGATCGGCCGTCGGATGGTCACCGTCGCGGCGGCATTCGGCCTGGCACTGTCGGCCACCCTGACCGTCGGCTCGCAGTCGGCCTCTGCCCTGGCCTGCGGGGGCACCGCCGCCAAAACGCCGTGGAAGTCGGGCACCACTATCTGGGGCGAGGGATACGCCGGCTCATGCAGCGGTGACTATCGCGTCATGCTCGAGCGTTCACGGTACTACGGCTGGGAGACCGTGGCGGCGTCGATCTGGATCAGGGCCAATGAGGGCACGGTGGTGACCTACAACTGCGCCGGAACAGGGACCCACACGTACAGGACCACTGTCTGGCAAAGCGGCACGGGCACGATAAAAACATCGGGAACGTTCAGGACCTCCTGCTAGCACCAGCGCCTGAGACCCTACCCGTCGCCGGTACGGGACAAGAGATGACCTTCCCGGCGGCGGTGACGAAGATGGCGAACAGCGTGATGGCGTCCGAGCGTACGTAGCCGTGGCCACGGCGCTCGGGCGCCCCGCCTTAACGGCGAGTTCGAACGCTCGTACGGCATGAGTGGCCGATCCGAGGATGTGCTTGACCTGAGCAGCTGTGCCAGGAGTGGAGGAACGCCACACCGACCGCGTAGCCGGCGACCTCGCGGAGATGGTCCTCGCCTTCGGCTCGGGCGGTTCCTTCAGGCCCACCCGTTCACCTGGACCAGGAGCGCCGACCAGATCATCAGCGTAATCGGCCGCTACCGCGCACGAATCTCCGGAGCCGAATGCTAGCGGCGCACCTTGAACCTCAGGTGTAGCACCCCTTCGCCCTGGATGACCACGTGGGGATCCTCCAGCAGATGCTGCCCATCGACGCTGCCGAAGTAGCGTTTGCCCGACCCGAACACCACCGGCACCACGTCCATCGCCACCTCGTCCACGAGGCCGGCCGCGAGGATCTGGCCGCCCACGTCGCCGGCGTTCACGGCGACGGTTCGCTCCCCGGCGAGTTCCTTGGCCTCGTCGATCGCAGCCGTCACGCCATCGACGAAATGGTACGACGCCTCGGAGTGCCAGCCCTCCGGCTTGGGCCGGTGGGACACCACGACCACGTGGTCGCCCGAGGGCGGCCGACCCTCCCAGCCGTTCACCAGGTCGAACAGGTGGCGGCCCATCACGATCGTGCCGATCGTCTCCCACGTCGAGCGGACGTACTCCGCCGATTTACGTGAGACCTTGATACCGGTTCCAGCTCCGGAATGATCGTAATCCTGGTCGGCACCTCCGGTGATCGGGGTGTCGCCGTTGAAGTACCAGTCGTGGAGTGGCCCGACGTCGTCGTTCTTGTCGGCGACGAAGCCGTCCACCGACACCACGTTGTGCATGATCACTGTGCCCATAGGCTCTCCTCGAGTCTCTTGCGCATTCGCCTCCAAATCTTGTCGCGTCCGGGGGCAACCGGGCTTGTGAAAACTCAATCGGCGGGCATCGGACCGCTGTCCGGCGGGAACCCCTGCTCGGCGGGGAAGCGGCGCCGCAGGGCCAGGTATTCCGTCGGGATGTGGCCGGTGAAGTCCTTGAACTCCCGGGTGAAGTGAGCCCGGTCGAAGTAGCCCGCCGTCTGAGCGAGGGCCGACCAGTCGACTGGACGCAGGGCGTCTACGGACACGATCGCGGTGGGAGTTCGCCGGAGCCGCGGGGGATGAGGTGGGTGGGGAGTTGGACGCGCTGGGCCGGGGGGTCGTCTCCGGACAGGCGGCGGAAGAGGAGTTCGGCGGATGTGCGGCCCAGCCCGGCGGCGTCCTGGGCGATCACGGTGATGGCCGGGGTGAGCATGTCGGCCAGTTCGAAGTCGTCGAAGCCCACGATGGCGAGGTCCAGGCCGGCTGGGTAAAGGGACCGCGGACCGGGGGCGCCCAGAGGTCGTACGGTGGCGCCGTGGTCGTCCAGGGGCCCCGTGGTCGCCCGGAGGGCTTCCAGCGCTCGCAGGGTGGTGACGGTGGTGCGGCCGTTGCCGGTGAACAGGGCCGTGGGCGGGTCGTCCAGCGCGATCAGGCGGCCCAGGTCCGCTTGGACCCGGGCCTGCTCGGGAGTGCCCATGGCGACCAGTGACTCGTCGTACGGCAGGCCCGCGGCCTCCAGCGCCTGACGGTATCCCCGAAAGCGTTCCGCGGCGGTGAAGATGGCCGCGCTGTCGCCGAGGAACGCGATGCGCCGGTGGCCGTGCGCGATGAGGTGGGCCACCCCCGACCGCGCCCCGCCGGCGTTGTCGCACAGCACGGTGTCGACGTCCAGCCCCGCCCCCGCGGGACGGTCGGCGAAGACGGCGTGGATCCCGGCGCTCAGCTCAGGGGCCAGGTACCCATGGTCGGAGCCGGCGGGCACGATGACCAGCCCGTCGACCCGGCGGGCGCAGAACGCCAGGACCAGCTTGCGCTCACGCTGCGGGTCCTCTCCGGAGGAGCCGGTGAAGACCAGGCAGTCGTTGCGGAGTGCCACATCCTCCACCGCCCGGCTCAGCCCGGAGTAGAACGGGTCGGCCACGTCCTCGATGATGAGCCCGATGCTCGCCGTGCGCCCTCGGCGCAGGACGCGGGCGCCGTCGTTCCGGCGGTAGCCCAGAAGATCGATGGCCTGACGGACCCGCTCGGCGGTCGCCGCGTTGACCCCCGGCTCGTCGTTGACCACACGGGAGACGGTCTTGAGCGCGACCCCCGCCGTGGTGGCGACGTCGTTCATCGTCGGCCGCCCTCGCCTGGTCTCTGCCACGGTCCGAATCATCGCCTATCCGAGCCGTACGTGACAACGTTGTCACCGGGGAGATGCCGGTGGGTGACGTCAAAGGCACGTTCAGGTGGCGGGGAGGGCGGTGCGGCGGTTGCCGCCGGTGGTGTGCAGGTCGGCCTCGATGCGTGCGGCCGTCGCCAGCAGCGGGGGCAGCAGGTCGCGGCGGGCGGACTCGATGGTGGTGCGGCTGGCGTGGGAGGAGATGTTCACCGCCGCCACGACCTGCCCGCTCCGGCCGCGGATGGGCGCGGCGAGGGACCGAAGGCCTTCCTCCAGCTCCTGGTCGACCATGGACCACCCTTGGGACCTGACCCGCTCAAGCTCGGCGGTGAGCGCGTCCCGCGAGGTGACCGTGCGTGCGGTGTGCCGCTCCAGCGTGGCCCCGGTGAAGTACGCCTCCAGCTCGGCGGGGGGCAGCCAGGCCAGCAGCACCCGGCCCATCGAGGTGCAATGGGCGGGGAAGCGCGTGCCGATGCTGATCGTCACCCGCATGATGCGTGTGGTGGGCACCCGGGCGACGTACACGATGTCCGAGACGTCCAGCACGGAGACCGAGGCCGATTCGTGCACCTCGGCGACCAGGCGTTCGAGGTGGGGGAGCGCCACCTCGGGAAGCGACATGCTGGACAGGTAGGCGTAGCCGAGCTCCAGCACCCGGGGGGACAGGGCGAACAGGCGGCCGTCGGTGCGGACGTACCCCAGCTCGACGAGCGTGAGCAGGAACCTGCGGGCGGCGGCCCTGGTGAGCCCGGTGGCGCGGGCCACCTCGCTGAGCGTGAGCTCCGGGCTGGTGGCGTCGAAGGCGCGGATGACCGCCAGCCCCCGGGCCAGCGACTGGACGTACTCCTCCGCCATGGTGGACCCCCTTTCCGCGGTGACCGTTATACCAGCAGTGCTACGGGCGTCAGCGGATTCCGTGCGAGTGGACCTGCCTTCTAAGCATGTTCGTCCGACGAACAGTTGTTCTCGGCACGGACGCTACTGATCGGCCGGCCGACCGGTCAACCCGTGTAACGCCGATGTTTCATGAACGTTGACGCGATCTACCGGCAGGCGTAGCTTTCACTGACACGTTCTTCTGAAGAACGCTCGTTCGCCTACCGAACATCTGACATCACTTGGAATACCCCCTTGGAGTGCTGATGCGTCGCTCCGTTCGTATCTGGCTCGCAGCCGCCCTCGTGATCCCGGCTGCGGCCTGTGGCTCCGGTTCTTCGGAGGGCGCCGGTGGTAAGGACAAGGTCACCGCAGGAGTGATCGCCATTGTGGACACGGCCCCGATCCACCTCGGCAAGGCCAAAGGCTTCTTCGACAAGCAGAACATCGAGCTTGCCATCACCCCCGTACAGGGAGGCGCGGCCGGCATCTCCGGCGCGGTCGGCGGCCAGTTCCAGTTCGCGTTCGGCAACGTCACCTCGCTGCTGACCGCCAAGGAGCAGGGACTGCCGATCAAGGTGGTCGCCAACGGCGTCTCCTCCACCGGTGAGGAGGGCAAGGACTTCAGCGCCGTGCTGGTCAAGGAGGACAGCCCGATCAAGACCGCGAAGGACCTCGCGGGCAAGAAGGTGTCCGTCAACCAGCTCAAGAACATCGGCGACACCACCATCCGGGCCTCCGTGCGCAAGGCCGGCGGCGACCCGTCGCAGGTGACGTTCGTGGAGTTGCCGTTCCCCGACGCCCCGGCGGCGCTGCAGGCGGGACGCGTCGACGCCATCTGGGTGGTCGAGCCCTTCGTCAGCCAGGCGATCTCGCAGGGAGCCCGGCCGGTCGCGTGGAACTACGCCGACGCCGCGCCCAACCTGACCGTGGCGACGTACTTCACCACCACCAAGACCGACCCGGACCTGGTCAAGCGGTTCACCGCGGCGATGAACGAGTCGCTGCGGTACGCCGACGCCCACCCTGACGAGGCCCGCGACATCCTGAAGAGCTACACCAAGATCGATCCCGCGGTCATCGCCAAGATCGTCCTGCCCAAGTGGACCACGGACATCAACCGCGAGTCCATCCAGGCCATCGCGGACGCGGCCCTCGGCGACGGCGTGCTCAAGCAGAAGGCCGACCTCGGAACGCTGTTGCCATGACCGCGTCGAGGGGATCTCGAACGGGGCGCTCCGGGTCGGTGATGACCCGGAGCGCGAAGCTGGGTCACGGCCTGGCGGGGCTGGCGTGCCTGCTGGCGGTGATGGAGGCGGTGCCCCGGCTCGGCGTCGTCGACCCGCGGTTCCTGCCGCCCGCGTCGGAGATACTCGGCGCGCTGGCGGCGGAGGTCCGTACGGCGGCGCTGTGGACGGCGCTGGGCGAGACGATCGGCGGCTGGGCCCTCGGCCTGGCCATCGCGTTCCTCACCGCCGTCCTCATCGGGGTCGTCATCGAGGTGGTCCCCGGGTTGCGGGCCGCGTCCCACTCCACGATCGAGTTCCTCCGGCCGATCCCCTCCGTGGCGCTGATCCCGCTGGCGACCCTGCTGTTCGGCGCCTCGCTCGGGTCGACGCTGCTGCTCGTGGTGTACGCCGCGTTCTGGCAGGTGCTGATCCAGGTCATGTACGGCGTCGCCGACGTGGACACGGTGGCCGACGACACGGCCCGCTCGTACGGGCTGTCGCGGTGGTCCCGGATCCGGTACGTCGTCTGGCCCACGGCACTGCCGTACATCATGACCGGGCTCAGGCTCGCCGCGGCCGTGGCGTTCATCCTCACGATCACGGCCGAGCTGGTCATCGGCAGCCCGGGGCTCGGCCTGGAGATCCAGCTCGCCCAGTCCAGCGGCGCCGTCGCCACCATGTACGCGCTGGTGGTGCTGGCCGGGCTCATCGGCATCGTCGTCAACCTGGCCGTACGCATGCTGGAGCGCCGGGTCCTCGCGTGGCATCCCTCCGTACGAGGCGAGGTGACGTCGTGACCGTGATCGAGGACGCGCCGGCGCCGGGCGCCGGGAGAAGGGCCTCGGGTGCGAAGGGATTCGGCCGCACGCTGCTCCGCGTGCTGGGCCTTCCGGTCCTGCTGATCGCCGGCTGGTGGGTGTTCAGCGTGTGGTCCGAGAGCTTCTACGTACCCACCCCGCCCCGCATCGCGCAGGCGTTCGCCGAGACCTGGTTCTCGCGGCGCCTGTTCGACGACGCCCTGCCGAGCGTCGCGCGGCTGCTCGCCGGCTACGCCCTGGCGACCGTCCTCGGCGTGGGCCTGGGCGTGCCCATCGGCCTGTCGGTACGGTTGCGCGCGGCGGCCGAGCCGGTGCTGGAGTTCTTCCGCGCGATCCCCCCACCCGTACTGGTCCCGCTCATCATGCTGCTCGCCGGGATCGACAACGGGATGAAGATCCTCGTCATCGTCTCCGGGTGCGTCTGGCCGATCCTGCTCAACACGGTCGAGGGCGTCCGGGCGCTCGACGAGATGCTCTCCGACACCTGCCGGGTGTACGGCGTGCGGGGCTGGTCACGGCTCCGCCACCTGGTGCTGCGCGGGGCCAGCCCGCAGATCATGGCGGGGCTGCGGCAGGCCCTGTCCATCGGGATCATCCTCATGGTGATCAGCGAGATGTTCGCCAGCAGCAGCGGACTCGGATTCACGATCGTGCTGTTCCAGCGCGGCTTCGCCATTCCCGAGATGTGGAGCGGAATCCTGCTTCTCGGATTGCTGGGGTTCGGGCTGTCCATGCTCTTCCGCATGCTGGAACGCCGCGTCCTTTCCTGGCATTGGAGCCACCGTGCTTGAGGTCACCGGCCTGAAGAAGATCTACGAGACCACCGGGCGGGAAGCGGTCGGCGACCTGACCTTCCAGCTCGACGCGGGCGAGCTGGCCTGCGTCGTGGGGCCCTCGGGATGTGGGAAGACCACGTTGCTCCGGTGTATCGCCGGGCTGCTCGCCCCGACGGCCGGCACGATCCGGGTCGCCGGGCGTCCGGTGACCGGCCCGCCGGACGACATGGCCGTGGTGTTCCAGGAGTACGGCCGCAGTCTGTTCCCGTGGATGACCGTCCAGCAGAACGTCGAGCTGCCGCTGAAGGAGAAGAAGCTCCCGAAGGCGCGGCGCGCTGAGCTGATCGCCGAGTCGCTCGTCGCCGTGGGCCTGGACGACGTGCCCCGGTCCTACCCGTGGCAGCTCTCCGGCGGCATGCAGCAGCGGGTGGCGATCGCGCGGGCCCTCGCGTACGAGCCGCAGGTGCTGCTCATGGACGAGCCGTTCGCCGCCGTCGACGCGCAGACCAGGGCGGAGCTGGAGGATCTGGTCCTGCGCATCTGGCAGCGGCTCGGCACCACCACGCTCTTCATCACGCACGACATCGACGAGGCCATCTACCTCGGCCGACGGGTGATCGTGCTGTCCTCCTCGCCCACGGTCGTGGTGGAGGACATCAAGGTCGACCTGCCGCCGGAACGCGACCAGCTCACCACCCGGGCGCTCCACCGGTTCACCGAGCTGCGCGGGCACGTGTACGCCCAGATCCAGCGAGCGAAGGACGCGCGGTGACGGCGGTCGACCCCATGGACGTCAGCCCGTACGGGCGCGCGGTACAGCACCATCGAAAGGGGATGTGACATGGACTTCCTTGATCCCAAGCTCTGGTCCGGATCGATCTTCGGCGCCGACGGCTGGCAGGCGTCCCGGGCCGGCGACGTGCCGGTGACCGAGCCCGCCACCGGCAACGAGATCGGCCGGGCGGGCATCGCCGGCCCCGCGGACGTCACCGCGGCGGCCGTACAGGCCGCGAGGGCCCAGCGCGGATGGGCGGCCGCCTCCTTCGAGGAGCGCGCCGGGGTCCTGCGCAGGGCCGGCCGGCTGTTCGAGGAGCATGCCGCCGAGATTCAGAGGTGGCTCATCCGCGAGTCCGGGTCGATCCCGGGGAAGGCCGGCTTCGAGACCCACGTCGCCGCGCAGGAATGCTACGAGGCCGCGGCCCTGGCCTCCCAGCCGCTCGGCGAGATCCTGCCGACCGCCAAGAAGCGGCTCAGCCTCGCGCGCCGCGTGCCCGTCGGGGTGGTCGGCGTCATCTCGCCGTTCAACGCGCCGCTGATCCTCGGCATCCGGTCGGTCGCCCCGGCGCTGGCGCTCGGCAACGCGGTCGTGTTCAAGCCGGACCCTCGTACCGCCGTCTGCGGGGGCGTCGCCATCGCCCGGGTCTTCGAGGAGGCAGGCCTGCCCTCCGGCCTGCTGCACATGCTCCCCGGCGGCCCGGAGACCGGTGAGGCGATCATCGCCGACCCCCGTATCCGCGTCGTGTCCTTCACCGGTTCCACCGGGGCCGGGCGCAAGGTGGGCGAGCTGGCCGCCCGCCACCTCAAGCGCGCCCACCTGGAGCTCGGCGGCAACTCGGCGCTGGTCGTCCTGGACGACGCCGACCTCGACCTCGCCGTCTCGGCGGGCGCGTGGGGGTCGTTCTTCCACCAGGGCCAGATCTGCATGACCGCCGGCCGGCACCTGGTCCACTCCTCGATCAAGGATGAGTACGTCGAGCGGCTGGCGGCCAAGGCCGACCACATGCCGGTCGGCGACCCCGCCACCCAGGAGGTCGCCCTCGGCCCGCTCATCGACGGCGGCCAGCGGGACAAGGTCCACGCGCTGGTCACCGGCAGCGTCGACAGCGGCGCCCGGCTCGCGGCCGGCGGCACCTACGAGGGGCTGTTCTACCGCCCCACGGTGCTCACCGACCTGACGTCGTCCGCGCCGGCGTACGCGCAGGAGGTCTTCGGGCCGGTCGCCCCGGTCATGCCGTTCTCCTCGCTGGAGGAGGCGGCGTCCCTGGCGGCCGAGAGCGAGTACGGGCTGGCGCTCGGCATCCTGACGGGCGACGCCATGAAGGGTCTGGCTCTTGCCGACCTCATCCCCACCGGCATCGTCCACATCAACGACCAGACCGTGGACGACGAGGCCGTCGCGCCGTTCGGCGGGGTCGGAGCATCCGGCACGGGATCGAGGTTCGGCGGCACCAGCGCGAACATCGAGGCGTTCACCGACACCCAGTGGGTGACCATGCAGGGTGACATCGCCCGGTATCCCTTCTGATGGTCACCGATAGGCTCCGGAGCCTATGACCCGCACCACCGCCGATCCCGGACCCGACGATCTTCCAAGGTCCGGGATCGGGCCCCCCTCCAAACCATCCCGCCGTACCACACAGGTGCTGCTCATCGCAGGTTTCGTACTCGCCTCGCTCAACCTGCGGCCCGCCCTCGCGGGGGTGTCGCCGCTGCTCAGCGAGATCATGGACGACTTCGGGCTGACCCCGGCGGCGGGCGGGGCGATCACCACGGTCATGGTGGTCTGCCTCGGCCTGCTCGCGCCGGTCGCGCCCGCCCTGGCGACCCGGCTCGGCCTGGACCGCACCCTGCTGATCGGGCTGCTCATCCTGGCCGCCGGGATCACCCTGCGCGGCGTCGGCGGCGTCGTGGCCCTGTACGCCGGTTCCGCGATCGCCGGCACGGCCATCGCCATCATGAACGTGGTCATGCCGGGCGTGGTGAAGCAGCACTTCCCCGACCGGATCGGCCTGTTCACCGGCATCTACGTCTCGGGTCTGGTGGCGGGCGCGGCCTCGGCGTCGGCGCTCATGGTTCCCATCGAGGAGCGGTACGGCTGGCGCGTGGCCGCCGGATCGTTCGCGGTGGCGGCGGTGGCGGCGGCGGTGCTGTGGGCCCCGCAGGCGTTCAAGCGGCACCGCCGTGACCGCGGCGCCGGTGGGCACAGGCCCTACGCCATGCTCCTGCGCAGGCGCGTGACCTGGTACGTCATGGCGTTCATGGGGTTCCAGTCCTTGACCTTCTACATCATGCTGGCCTGGTTGCCGACGATCTTCCGGGATGCCGGGCTGCCCGCCGCGCAGGCCGGTTACCTGCTCGCGCTGACCAACATCTCCCAGATCGCCGCCACGCTCACGGTTCCCGTGCACGCGGGGCGGGCGCGGTCGCAGGTCCCGCACATCGTGGGGGCGGCCCTGCTGACCGTCGCGGGATACCTCGGCGTGCTGCTCGCCCCGGTCACGCTCCCGTGGCTGTGGATGATCGTGCTCGGGCTCGGCCAGGGAGCCTCGATCGCGCTCGCCCTGCTGATCATCGCCCTGCGGGCGCCCGACCCCGCCTCGGTCACCGCTCTGTCGGCGGTGGCCCAGTCGTCCGGCTACCTGCTGGCGGCCCTCGGCCCCTTCGCGATCGGGCTGCTCCACCAGGTCTCCGGCGGCTGGACCGTGCCGCTGGTGGCGGGCCTGCTCACGTGCGGGGCGCAACTGGCGTTCGGCGTGCTCGCCGGGCGATCGCCGACGCCCGGCGTGCCGGCGCGGGTGCCAGGGTGAGCCGCCTGCCGTGGCCGCGAGAGCTCGTCCAGCCGGGCGCCGCCGCCGTCAGGGGTTGGTGGGGGCGAGGTCGGCGCCGATCGGGACGGCCGGGTTGAGGCTGTTGTCCACGACCATCATCTCGTAGGGGAACCGGCCGGCGCCCTTCTTCCACTGGACCCCCACGGGCTGCTGGATGGCGACGCCCGGTACGGGTCCCCGCGAGAAGTCGAGCACGCCGGACATGCCGGAATAGTTCAGCGTCCTGAGACGCGCGGCCACGGCCTTCCTGTCCCGCGGCGTGTCGACCGTCGTGAACGCCTGGTGGGCGATCTCGAACAGCGAGTACACCGAGCCGAGGGTCTGCAGCCACTGCTTGCCGCTCGCCGACTGGTAGGCCTCCGCGAACCGCTTGGCCGTCTCCCCGTCGAGGGACGACCTGTTGGGCATGTAGGGCCCCCACCAGGAGTCGGTCGCGATGTTGTTGACCAGGTCCCCGAGGGGCAGGGTGTCCGAGGGGAACAGCAGGACCTTGGCCACCGTGGCGAGCCGGGGACGGAAGCCCCGCTTGGCCGCCTGCTTCCACATCCTGTTGAAATCTGGAGGAAGCGGGGCGTTGATAAAGATCTCGCACGAGTCCCGTTCGAACTTGGAGATCATCGCCTCGAAGTCCGCGCCCTCGTTGTACGAGCCGCCGTCGACCCAGGTGTAGCCGGCCTTCTCGATGATCGGGGGCCAGGCCTCGCGGAAGGCGTTGCCGTCCGGGTCGTCGGGGAACATCCCCGCCACGACCTTGTTGGTGGACACGCGCTCCCACATGGGGACGAAGCATCCGCCGAACTGGTCGACGCCCAGGAAGAACATGGTCGTGTAGGTGAAGGGCTTGGGCTTCTTCGGGTCGGCCTGCCGGGAGAAGTACCACGCCTCCCACGGGACGACGGTGGCGACGCAGGGGATCCCCTGCTCCTCGCACACGGTGGCGACCGGGTTGGTGGTCTCGGGGGCGGAGCTGGTGAGGATCATGTCGGCGTGGTGGTGGGAGATGAGCTCGCGTGCGGCCCGGGTGGCCTGCCGGGGATCGGACAGGGTGTCCTTCACCACGATCTCGATCTGGTAGGTCTTCCCGCCGACCCTGAAGCCTCGGGCGTACGGCGGGGTCCGCCGCACGCGGTCCACGACGAAGGCGTCTCCCGAGGCGAAGCTCCCGAGTGGGCCGGACTGCGGGCTGACGTACCCAATGACGATCTTGTTGTCGTCGGCACGGGACTTTTCGCCCGACGAGCCGCACGCGCTGGTTCCTGCGGCGAGGGCTCCGAGGCCCACGCCCTTGAGTAAGGCTCGGCGCGGGAGGGACGGATCCATCAAAGCAGCCTCCGATATCCGATATGCCGTAGCCGATCGTGAAAGGGCCGGACCGCCTATGGCTGGACCGCACGTCTGGGCCATGTACGGCACGACGCGCGTCTGATTTGAGTGGTTCGAGTGACTGACGATGCTCTGTGAAGATGATTACGGATAAAGGTGCTTTGTCGCTGGTGATCGCCAATAGTGGTCACCACATCTGCCGTGCGACACCCGGTTCCCGGCGCGCGACGACGGCTCGTCCGTGCCGGTGCGCCCTCTGCGTGTCGACGGAGATGAGCCGCTGACCAGGCCTAACATCAAGCGTGATCATCTTCGCCCTGGTCCTGGCCGGTATGGTGTCCCTCACTCCCGGGGGCACGGCCTCCGGCGCCGAGGCCGGTACGCGGCCGCGCGTGGCAGCAAGAACGGTCCCCGGCGAGGGACCCGGTCCGCATCCGATCGTCATCGGTCACCGGGGCGCCTGCGCGTACCGGCCCGAGCACACCCTCCTGTCGTACGAGACCGCCGTCCAGATGGGCGCCGACTACATCGAGCCCGACCTGGTCCCCACCAAGGACCACGTGCTCGTCGCCCGGCACGAGAACGAGATCTCCCACACCACCGACGTCGCCACGCATCCGGAGTTCGCCGCGCGCCGGACCACCAAGGTGGTCGACGGCCGGAGGCTGACCGGATGGTTCACCGAGGACTTCACCCTGGAGGAGCTGCGCACGCTGCGGGCGGTGGAGCGCCTGCCCGGCCTGCGCCCCGCCAGCGCCGCCTTCGACGGACGCGCCCGCATCGCGACCTTCCAGGAGGTCGTCGCCCTCGCGCGGCGGGCCGGAGTCGGGATCTACCCGGAGACCAAACACCCGGGCTACTTCGCCTCGATCGGGCTTCCCCTGGAGGAGCCGATGCTCGCGACGCTCGACCGGTACGGCTGGCGCGAGAAGTCGGATCCGGTGTTCGTCCAGTCGTTCGAGACCGCGAACCTGCGGGCGCTGCGCGGCAGGACACGTCTTCGGCTCATCCAGCTCATGGAGGCCTCCGGGGCTCCCCGGGACCTGGTCGTCGCGGGGGACCCGCGCACGTACCGCGACCTCGCGACCCCCGCGGGGCTGCGCGAGATCGCCACCTACGCCGACGGCATCGGCGTCTCGACCCAGCTCGTGGCGCCGGTG
The DNA here is from genome assembly GCF_039537005.1 of Sphaerisporangium flaviroseum. Taxonomy (NCBI): domain Bacteria; kingdom Bacillati; phylum Actinomycetota; class Actinomycetes; order Streptosporangiales; family Streptosporangiaceae; genus Sphaerisporangium; species Sphaerisporangium flaviroseum. Next base: position 278,256 of record NZ_BAAAZR010000043.1, read on the forward strand.
GACGGGCATGGCGCGCTGATGGCCCCGACCACGCTGGTCCAAGACGCCCACCGTGAGGGCCTGCCCGTCCACGTCTGGACCGTCCGCCCGGAGAACTCGCAGCTTCCCGCCGACTTCCGCACGGGCGACCCGGCCGCGCCGGGTTACGCGGGCGCGCACGGCGACGTGGCCGGCTGGTTGAGGATGCTGTACGAGCTGGGCGTCGACGGGGTGTTCGCCGACGATCCGGCAACGGCGCGGCGGACCCGCGACCAGCGCGCGGCCGGCCCCTCCCCGCGTTGACGGGCGCGACGGTCTCAGGCGATTCCGTGCTGGTGGGCGAAGATGACGGCGTGGATACGGTCGCGCAGCTGGAGTTTGGCGAGGATCCGGCTGACGTGCGTCTTCACGGTGCCCTCGGCCAGGAGGAGAGCGTCGGCGATCTCCCGGTTCGACATCCCCTGGGCGATGAGCGCGAGCACGTCTCTCTCTCGTACGGTCAACACGGCGAGCGCCGTGGTGTCCGGGGCACGGGGCGCGGTGCCGACGAAATGCCGGATCAGGCGGCCGGTGACGGTGGGCGCCGCCACGTTCTGGCCGGCGGCGACCGTGCGCACGGCGCTCACCAGGTCGGCGGCCAAAGTGTCCTTGAGCAGGAATCCGGCGGCCCCGGCACGCAGTCCGTCGTAGACGTACTCGTCGAGGTCGAAGGTGGTCAGGATGATCACGTGGGGCGGGTCGTCCGCGGCCGCCGTGGCACGCAGACGGCGGGTCGCCTCGATGCCGTCGATGCCGGGCATGCGGACGTCCATGAGGACCACGTCCGGCTCGGTCCTGGCGATGACGGTGAGCGCGGCGAGGCCGTCGGCCGCCTCCCCGGCGACGGCGATGTCCCCGGTCTCGTCGAGGATCATGTGGAAGCCCGTGCGTACGAGGGACTGATCGTCGGCGATCACGACACGGATCATGCGGGTGCCTCCAGGAGGGCCGTGCCGGCCTGGACCATGACACGGATCACGCGGGCGCCTCCAGAGGGAGGACCGTGCTGACCTCGAAGCCTCCGTGGTCGCCTGGCCCGGCGTGCAGCGTCCCGCCGAGGGCGGTCACGCGCTCGGCGATGCCGCGCAGCCCGTTGCCGAAGACCGGTGGGGAATCCGGCGTTCCGGTGTCGAGCACCCGGATCCGCAGCCGGTCGGCGGCGAAGTCCAGATCCACTGTGCAGCCGCTCCCCGGGCCGGCGTGCTTGAGGATGTTCGTCAGGGCTTCCTGCACGATGCGGTAGGCCGACAGCTCGACCACGGTGGGCAGCGTGGGCGGTTCGCCGGTGACCCGGAAGTCGACCGGGGTGCCGCTGGCCCTGACCTGTTCGATGAGCTCCGGCAGCGCGGCCAGGCTCGGCTGGGGGACGAGCTCCGCCTCGGGCTCGGTGCGCACCAGGCCGAGGAGCCGGCGCATCTCGGCCAGCGAGGCCCGGCCCGTGGTGACGACGTTGGTCAGGGCGACCTGGCTGCGTTCGGGATGGCGGAGCAGCGCGGCCTGTGCGCCCTGCGCCTGGATCACCATCACCGAGAGGCCATGTGCCACGACGTCGTGGAGCTCTCGGGTGATCCGGCCGCGTTCGGTGGCCACGGCGAGCGCGGTGCGCTGCTCCTGCTCTCGTTTCAGGTCCGCGGCGCGGGCTTCCAGCGTCGCCACGTGGGCTCTGCGGGTACGGGCGTTGTCGCCGGTCGCCCACGCGATGCCGAGCAGCAGGGCCGGTATGAGGGCTTGGAAGACGCCTTGCATGATCGGGCTGTCGTTCATCTCCTTGCCGGTCAGGTACGGCTCGACGAGGGTGTACTTGCCGATACGGCCGAACATGCCGGTCACGATGGCCACGCTGAACCAGCACAGAACCGCTTGGACGGCGATGAGCGCGACCACCGAACGGCGCCTGGTGCGGGCGGTGGCGGCCAGGGTGTAGAGGGTGAGCAGGTTCACCAGGTCATGGAACAGATGCGGCAGGCCCGGCGTCCGTAGATGCGCGGCGGTGCCGATCACGGCGAACCCCATGGCGATCAGCGGCCGGCGATGGCGAGCGAAGATCGCGATGACCGTGGGCAGGCAGGCCAGCCACCACCACACGACCTGCTCCCGCCACTCCTCCATCGTGCCGAAGCGCTTGAGGATCACGTTGAACGCGGGAGCGTCGAGCCACGGCATGCCGGCACCCAGCAGGAGGCTCGCCCCGATCACCACGGCGGCCAGGCAGATGTCGAGCAGCGGCCTGCGCATGCCGATCGGCGACCCGGGGACGTGCATAGGGGGAGGGTATGCGTCTCGCGGCCGGGCGGCATCTGTCGTGAGATGTACACCGGCGCCGCCCGGACGGCGGACGCACGGCCCAGGCGGCCGGCATCTGTCGTAAGACGTACGCCGGGGTCCGCCCGATGGCAGACGCGGCCCGCAGGGCGGTCCGGACAGCCTTGAGGGCATGACTCGCAGACTCGCCTCAGTGGTCCTCGCCGCCGCGGCCATCGCGCTCTGTTCGGCCGCCTGTTCGACCGGCGGCCCGGCCCAGGCGTCGCCCACGCCCACCCCGTCCCGCGACGATGTCCAGCGGGAGCTCGCGATCAAGAAGCGGTTCGCCCAGTGCGGACGCGAGCACGGTTACCCCGCCATGCGGGACCCGGTGATCGAGAACGGCGAAGTGCACTTCCCGGCCGTGCCGGGGATGACGAAGGAGAAGATGATCGCCCTGGAGGAGATCCCGGAGTGCCGCAAGATCCTCAATGAGATGCCGTCGCTGACCGACCGCAACCGCCCCAACCCCCCCGCCGACGCCGCCACGATGCGGAAGACGCGACAGTACGCGCAGTGCCTGCGTAAGAACGGCGTTCCTGAGTTCCCCGATCCGAAGCCCGACGGCTCGTTCCCCGTCAGCGGCACCCCGCTGGAGTCCGAGATCAAACCGCCGTCGCAGCGAATGGAAGCCGCCCGCAAGGCGTGCGTCAAGTACGACACGAACCACAACTTCTCATGAAGACCACAGCGGTCGTCGCGGCCGCCGCCGTGGTCCTCGCCGGTGCCGCCGCGGGTGCGTGGGAGGTCACCCGAGAGGACCCGGCCGACGAGGCGACGGCGCCATCGGTGGCCGTGACCTCGGCGGCGGTGAGCCGCTCCGACATCGTCTCCCGCATCCAACTCGGCGGCGTGCTCGGATACGACGGCTCGTACACCATCGTCAGCCATCTGCCCCCCGGCGTGGTCACCGCCACACCCCGGCCGGGCTCGGTGCTCAAGCGCGGTTCCCGCCTGTTCGCCGTCGGCGCGAACCGCGCCTGGCTCATGTACGGCCCCGCCCCCGCCTATCGGGACTTCACCGCGGGCATGACCGACGGCGCGGACGTCAAGGCGCTGGAACGCAACCTCGCCGCCCTGGGTATGGACCCCCACCACTGGATGACGGTCGACCGGCACTTCACCGCGGCGACGGCGGCGGCGATCCGCCGCTGGCAGGCCGCCCATGGGGTGCCGGCCGCCTTCCGCACCGGCCGGCTGGACCTGGGTCAGGTGGTCTTCCTGCCCGGGAAGATCCGCGTCGGCCAGATCCCCACCGGCTCCGGCTCGCAGGCCGGGCCGGGTACCACGATGCTGAAGGCCACCTCCACCGCCCAAGTCGTGCGGGTCGCGCTCACCACCGACCGGCGGTCGCAGGTGCACCGGGGCGACTCGGTGCGGGTCACGCTCCCCGGTACGACCCGCGCCATCAAAGGAACGGTACGCACGGTGGGCAAGGTCGCCACGGCGGCGGACCCGAACTCCGGCCCGGCCACCGTCCAGTTGACGATCACGCTGGTCAAGCCGGGTAAGGCCGTCGCCGGTCTCGACCTTGCTCCGGTCCAGGTCGACATCGTCAGCTCCCGGAGCCGGGGCGTGCTGACGGTTCCCGTCACGGCGCTGCTGGCCCGGCCCGGCGGCGGCTACCAGATCGCCGTCCTCGACGGCTCCGCCCGCCGGCTCGTCAAGGTGGAGCCGGGGCTGTACGACGACGACGCGGGCGCCGTCGAGGTGGCCGGCGACGGGCTGAGCGAGGGAACCCGGGTGGAGGTGCCGGTGTCATGAGCGACGTCGTCCTGTCCTTCGAAGGGGCGGTGAAGACCTATCCCGGCACGCCGCCGGTCCACTCGCTGCGCGGGGTCGACCTGACCGTCCGCGCCGGGGAACTGGTCGCGGTCGTCGGCCCCTCAGGTTCCGGCAAGACCACCCTTCTCAACCTTGCGGCGGGACTGGACCGTCCCACCGGCGGATCCGTCGAACTCGCAGGCCGGCCCATCGAGACGCTCTCCGACCGGGAGCTGTCGGGGCTGCGCGCGCACACGCTCGGCGTGGTCTTCCAGCAGTTCTACCTGCTCGACCACCTGACGGCCACGGACAACGTCGCCACCGGGCTGCTCTACCGGGGCCTGCCGGCCCACCGCCGCCGGGCCGCCGCCCTGGCCGCCCTCGATCGCGTCGGCGTCTCCCACCGCGCCCACCAGTCGACCCGCACCCTGTCGGGTGGGGAACGCCAGCGGGTCGCCATCGCGCGGGCCCTCGTCGGCCGGCCCGCCCTGGTGCTCGCCGACGAGCCCACGGGCAACCTCGACAGCGTCACCGGCGACCAGATCCTCAGCCTGCTCCGCGACCTGAACGCCGATGGAGTCACCTTGCTCGTCATCACGCACGACCCGCATGTCGCGGCCATCTGCACCCGCCAGGTGGAGATCCGCGACGGCCTCGTCGGCGCGGGCACCGGGCCGGACGCCGGATGAGCGCCCTCGGATCACCGGCCGAGCCGGCCGGACGCCAGGTGAGCGCGCTGCGGTCACGGGTCCATCCGTCCGACCTGCTGCCGCTGGCGACCACCGGCCTGCGCAGCCGGCGCCTGCGCACCGCCCTTTCCATCCTGGGCATCGCCATCGGCATCGCGGCGATCGTCGCGGTGCTCGGCATCACCCGCTCCAGCCAGTCGGAGTTGCTCACCCGCATCGACCGCCTGGGCACCAACCTGCTCACGGTCGCCAACGGGACCACCATCGCCGGTGACGAGTCCCGGCTCCCCTCGACCGCCGGGATCAGCAGCGCCCGCACCGACGGCGTCCAACGCGTCACGGCCACCGCCACGCTGGAGGACGCCACGGTCTTCCGTACCGACCGGATCCCCGGCACCAACACCGGCGGGCTGGAGGTACGTGCCACCGAGTCCAGCCTGTTGGACACCTTGGACGGCCACCTGGCCGCCGGCGTCTTCCTCAACGCCGCCACCAGCCGGTACCCGGTGGCGGTCCTGGGCCACGAGGTCGCCGCCCAGCTCGGCATCGCCCACCTTGACCCCGCGACCCGCGTCTGGATCGAGGGACGGGACGGAGCGGGAAAGGGGCGGTGGTTCACCGTCGCGGGCATCCTGCGGCCGCTGGAACTCGCCCCCGAGATCAACCGGGCCGCCCTGATCGGCATGCCGATCGCCGTCGATCACTTCGGCTACGACGACCACCCCACCCGCCTCTACCTGCGCGCCGACACCGATGACGTCGTCCAGACCGCCGACCTGCTCGCCCGCGCCGTCAACCCCCAGGCCCCCGACACCGTCACGGTCAGCCGTCCCTCCGAGGCCCTGGTGTCCCGCGTCCTGGTCGCCGAGTCCGGCACCACGCTCCTGCTCGGCCTGGGGGCGGTCGCCATCCTGGTCGGTGGCATCGGCATCGCCAACGTCATGGTCATCTCGGTGCTGGAACGCCGCACCGAGATCGGGCTGCGCCGGGCGCTCGGCGCCACCCGCCGGCAGATCGCCGCCCAGTTCCTGCTGGAGTCGCTGCTGCTCGCCACCCTCGGCGGCCTCACCGGTATCGCACTGGGGGCCCTCGTCACCTACGCGGCCGCGCTCAACCGCGGCTGGCAGCCCGTCATCCCCTCCGCGGGCATCGCCGCCGGGCTCCTCGCCGCCGTGGCCATTGGCGCGCTCGCCGGACTTTATCCGGCCACCCGAGCGGCCCGCCTGGCACCGACCGACGCCCTGCGCGCCGTCTGATCTCCGTGCGCCGGCCGGACGGGGACCGGCCGGCCCCGGGCGAGCGGGGCTAGACCAGAACCTCCTCGTCCATCTGCCGCAACTCGTCGGCGTAGCTCACCGAGACCCGGCGCATGACGCCGTCGTCGCTGATGGAGTACTGACCAAGACGCCACAACGGGGGAGAGTAGGCGTGGATCGACACGCTGCCCTCGGTGTGGCCGTTGATCCGGTGGATGTGGTCGGGCCCGAACGACAGCGACTCGCCCTCGGAGACGTAGGTCTCCAGGTGGGCGCCGCCGATGCGGGGGTTGGACTCCTTGAGCTGCCCGCTGATCACGCGGACGGCCCCCGAGGAGATGTCGTGGTCGTGCCACCCGGTGTCGTCCTCGGGGCGCCAGCAGAGGAGCCAGATGTCGACGTAGGAATCGCGGTAGAGCGACGCGTAGTGGCGCCCCTGCCCTTCCTCGTCGAAGCGGACATGGTGCGACCACAGCTCGGGACGCTTCTCCAGGTCCTCCACGAGTGCGCGCAGTTCGCGCTTGTCGAGAAATCTGCCAGGCAGTGATTCCCAGCTCATCTGGGCACGGCTCCTTCCATGTTGAGCAGGCGCATTGGATTGACGACCGACATGGTGCGTGCGGCGGCCTCACCGAGGAGGGCCTGGGCGGGCGCCGCGTAGGGACGGTCCGAGCCGAGCACCACGACCTCGACCCCGACCGCCCGCGTGATCGCGTCGATGGCCTGGTGGCCGTACGAGGAGGTCTCCAGGAAGGCGTCGGGGTCCACGACTCCCCTCTCGGAACCGCCCCGCGTGATGAAGCGCTCCACGTGGAGAGGCGCGAGGCCGCCGAGCAGCGCGAAGCAGACGCGCAGGCGGGGGTGGCGCGGACGGCCGAACGCCCGGAAGGCGTACCAGGAGGCGTGCATCTGCTGGACGTACGGCACGACCGCGGCCCACCACGCGGGGGCGCCGGGCGCCGAGGCCGGCCCCGGATGGACGAAGAGCGGGAGATCGCGCTCTTCCAGCAGGTCGAGCACGGGAGCGACCCTGGCGAAGTCCCGCGCGTCCAGAAGGCTGGTGGCCGGGAGCTGGAGGCCGACGAAGCCGCGGTCGAGCTCACGGGCCGTCCTGGCGGGGTCGATCTCGCTGACGCAGGTGGCGGCCCACGCGCGGAATGACGCGGGCAACTTCAGCGCGTCGTCGTGGTAGGCGCTGATCAGCGGCCACGCGTCACCGGGCGGCAGGTGCTCGATGCCGAGCGGGCTGGACAGCGAGACGAGTGCCAGGTGGAGGTCCTGGTTCAGCGCGAGCCGGTGATCGAGGTCATGGTCGAGGGGGTTCGCCGCGAAGGGCTCCTCACCGTCGAGGAACAGTGTCCAGCCGTCGAGGAACGGCGGGGTCACGCGCGCCCGCAACGCGTCGACGAAACCGGACGTCCATATGTGCTGGTGCACATCGATGCTCACCGCGACCACCTCCTCATCTTCGACTCTACCCGACAATTCCTATCGTCATTATCGGGTATAGCTTGGGATCCCTCGTGAAACGTTTCACTGATACGTTTCAGTGAACCGCTTCACAAGGGTTTCGTCAACGGTCTGTCCAGAGCTCGAGACGACGCCGGCTCCTCTCCAGGAGGGGATTCCGCATAAGCTGGGCCGATGCCGCGTTCCCAGCCACGCAAACGGGCGACGATCCGCGAGGTGGCCCAGGCGACCGGCCTGTCGCCCGCGGCCGTCTCCTACGCACTACGTGGCCTGCAGGTCTCCGAGGAGACCATCGAGCGGGTGCGCCAGGCCGCGGCCGAGCTGGGATACGAGGCCGATCCCATCGCCAGGGCGCTGGCCAGCGGGCGCACCGGCATGATCGGCCTGCTGTGCGGGTCGCTGGAGGACCTGTGGCAGCAGTCGCTGGCCTTCGGCATCGGGCGGGCCCTGCGCGACAAGGACCGGTACGCGCTCATCCTCGACGCCGCGGGCGACCCCGCTCGTGAGCGCACCCTGGCCCGTCAGCTCCGTGACCAGCGGGTCGACGGGCTGATCGTGCAGCCGGTCGACCCGGCGGCGCCGCTGTGGGCCCAGCTCGCCGAGACGCTGCCGGTGGTCGCCATCGGCGACGCGCTGATCGACGCGCGGACGGCCGGCGAGGTGGTGTTCGACAACCGCCGGGGAGTCACGCTCGCGCTGGAGTACCTCCGCGACAAGGGGCACCGCCGCATCGCCGTCCTGACCCCGACCCGATCGAGCACCCCCGACCGGCCCGCCGACGTCCACGTCATCGCCGAGGCGAACCGCCTCGGGCTGGACATCGACGTCATGACCGCGCCGCACGGGCTGGCCGCCACGACAGAGGTGGCCCGCGCCATGCTCAGCGGCGCCTCCCGGCCCGGCGCGGCTTTCTGCTTCTCCGACTCCATCGCCTACGGCGTGTACGCGGCGGCGGCCGAGCTGGGGCTGCGCGTGCCCGACGACATCTCGGTCATGGGGTACGACGATCACCCGATGTCAGGCCTGCTCACCCCTGGCCTGACCACCGTCAACTGGGACATCGACGGCATCGTGCGGGCCGCCGTGCGGCTGGTGGTCGCGGCGGCGGACGGGCAGCACCGCAGGCGGAGGATCATCCAGGCCCCCGAGCTGCGGGAGCGCGGATCGGTCAGTCGTCGTTGAGGCCGAGGAGCATGTCGAGGAGCCAGCTGATCACGCCGACCAGGATCGCGCCCAGGAAGGCGGCCCAGAAGCCGCTCACGTGGAAGGGCAGCTCCAGTTGCTCGGCGATCCAGCTCGTGAGCAGCAGCAGGAGCGCGTTCACCACCAGCGCGAACAGTCCCAGCGTCAGCACGTAGAACGCGCAGCCGAAGGTCTTGATGATCGGCTTCAGCACGGCGTTCACGAGACCGAATATGAGCGCGACGGCGATGAGCGTGCCGGCGGTCTTCGCCGTGGTGGACCCGGAGACGGTGATCCCAGGGATGAGCTGGGTGGCCGCCCAGAGCGCACCGGCGACGACAAGGATCTTGAGGACGATCTTCACGCTCATGATGGTCGCATGGGTCACGGTGGCAGCGGTAGGGCCGTAGGGCCTCGGCCGTTTGGTCGCGGGGCCGGTGAGAGGTCGAAAAGCGGGGGAGTGTTCCCTTGAGGGGTGAGGCATTCGCGGACCGAAGGGAGCAGACCATGACACGCGCGATCACGTTGCGCTCGCGGCCCGTCGGGTGGCCGACCGAGGACAACTTCGAGTTGGTCGAGGTGGAGCTTCCGCCACTGCGCGAAGGCCAGATCCTCGTGCGCAACCTTTTCATGTCCGTCGACCCCTACATGCGCGGGCGCATGAACGAGGGGGAGTCGTACGTGCCGCCCTTCGAGGTCGGCGAGCCGCTCCAGGGCGGTGCCGTCGGAGAGGTGGTCGAGAGCCGGGCTCCGGAGTTCGAGATCGGCGACACCGTCCTGCACAACTACGGCTGGCGCGAGCACGCCGTCATGGACGCGTCGGAGGCACAGAAGATCACGCCGCTGCCCGGGGTGCCGCTGTCCGCGTACCTCGGCGTGCTCGGCATGCCGGGCCTGACGGCCTACGTGGGCCTGCTGGACATCGCGGCCTTCAAGGAGGGCGACGCGGTGTTCGTCTCGGGTGCCGCCGGTGCGGTCGGCAGCGTGGCGGGGCAGATCGCCCGTCTGAAGGGCGCCTCCCGGGTCGTCGGCAGCGCCGGGTCCGAGACCAAGGTCAGGTACGTGATCGACAAGCTGGGCTTCGACGACGCCTTCTGCTACAAGGCGAACGGGCCCGTGGTCCAGCAGCTCAGGCGTGCCGTGCCCGACGGGATCGACGTCTACTTCGACAACGTCGGCGGCGAGCACCTGGAAGCGGCGATCGAGGTCTCCCGCCGCTATGGGCGGACCGCGATGTGCGGGGCCATCTCCACCTACAACGACCCCGAACCGCCGCCGGGCCCGCGCAACCTGTTCCAGGTCATCGCCAAGCGCCTCACGCTGCGTGGCTTCATCGTCAACGACCACGCGGACCGGATGCCCGACATGATCAAGGAGATCGGCCAGTGGCTCCAGGAGCGCCGGATCACCTTCGAGGAGACCGTCGTCGAAGGGCTGGAGAACGCCCCGGCGGCCTTCCTCGGCATGCTGCGCGGGGAGAATCTCGGCAAGATGATCGTGCGGCTTGTCTGATGTGCATATCCCCCCGAGTGGGGGGAAAGGGGCCTTAAAGGGGGTGAGCGCAAATGGACCAGGACGAGCTGCAGTCGCTGTCGCCCAAGGAGCTCCACGACAGGGCGGTGCGCTACGCCGTGGCGCACGGCGACTTCGGCTTCCTGTGGAAACTGCTGACCGTGATCCCGGCCGCCGAGGCCGCGAGCGGGCACTCCGACGAGGCGGCCAACGACCTCAGCCGGGTCTCGGCGCTGCTCAGTGATGCCATGGCGTCTGGTGAGGGCGAGCTCGGCGAGGCGCTGCGCCCGGTGTACATCGCCTATCTCTCCGAGCACCCGGACGCCTGAACCGGCGCGGCCGGCTTTAGGCTCCAGATATGGCATTGGTGAGTGTGGAGCGTACAGATGACGGCTTCGTGGCGCGCAACGACCGCGGAGCGGAGATCGCCCTGGGCGGCGGCGACGAGGAGGGTGTGTTCACCCCCGTGGAACTACTGCTGGTCGCGGTGGGAGGCTGCAACATCGTGACGGTCGAGCCGCTCACCGCTCAGCGCGGTCACCGGCTCGTGCGGCTGGCGATGACGGTGCAGGCGGAGAAGATCGAACCCACCCTGCTCGGGCCGGTCACCATCACCTACGACGTCGAACTGCCCGAGGGCGACGCCAAGGCGGACGAGGTCTTCCGCGCGGTCGCTCACCGGGTGCACGAGCGGCACTGCACGGTCAGCCGGTCCCTGGAGAAGGGCACCGAGGTCAAGGTCGAACTGCCTGAATAGCCACTTGCGCCTGCGGGTCCGACCGTACCCGGTCATCACCGTGAGTTAGACCGAATCTATACCCTGCGATGACGAGTAGCTCAGGCCCCCGTATGTAGTGTTAAGGCAGGTCAAGAGGGATGCGACCAGTCGCCCGAGAGGGCGTCGCAGAGCTTTTCACCAAAAGGACGCGGTGGGGGACCGCGTCCAGTCTGCGGGACCGCCCGATGCGTTTGGGGGAAGGCATCGGCGCTGGACCGTGAGAGATCGGGGCCGGGCAGGCGGGGGACTGCCCGGCCCCGATTCATGCCCGGGGACGGTTCCCCCTGGCGCTCACCCTCGCCTTCCCGGCCCGCTTCCGCCACGCCCCTTCCCACCCCGCCGCGGCTTCCCGCCCACCACACCCTTCCCCCGGCCACGGCCCTTCCCCCGCCTTGCCGCGCCCTTCCTCGCCCAGCGGGCCTTCCTCGCCCTGCCCCTGCCCTTCCCTCACCCGCCCTTCCCCTGCCACGCCCCGCCGACTCCAGCGCACCTTTCCGTCACGCCGGTCACATCGCCCTCCGCGTGACCCTACGCTGGAGGAGCTATGAGCACTGATGTCGGTATTGATGGGGTTTGTGGCCCGAAGGTAGATCTTAATATGCTTTGCAATGATTTCGTTTGCTTTGTCCTGACTCGGTGGGTAAGGTTTCAAGCACGAAACGGATGGTGACCTGGTCTTCAGCAGGAAGGCCACCGTCCCGTACGTCGAATCCCACGGGCGCACCGCCCACGGGAACCGGGGACCCAAGTTTTGTGGGGTGAATCCGCGCAAGCGGTAGGGCGGCTCCAAGCCCGAATCCGTCAGCTAACCCGGTAGACGCGATGGAGAGGAGACCAGAGTGGAGCATCCCACTCCGCACAGTCCACAGACCGGGCAACCCTAAGACCTGGATCTTGCCGTCAGAAGCGGCCGGACTAGTCGGCTGTTAGCAGCCGTCCCATCGGGCGATTGACTCGCCCTCTGCGACACATGGTGGCCTGGTGCCACCGCTAACCGACCCAAGTACGAACGCGCGCTCGGCGCGGCTGGACGCTGTCCCGTTAAGCACCCGAAAGCGCTTTCCACCCCCCGCACCGATCCCCCTCGGCGACTCGGAGCGCGGTCCCCTTGTCTTCTGATGAAAGATCCCTTTCCCCATGTCTTTTTTCATGAACACCCCCAATGCACGATGGACGGCAACTCTCGTAGGCGCGGCTCTGCTCTGTACCACCGCTGTCGCCACCACCGCCGGCACCGTCGCCGCCCATGCCGATGACCACGTCGTGAAGACCGTGACGGCGCAGGCCGCCAAGCCGGTGCTGCTCAAGGGCAGCACCAAGGCCTCGTACTTCTGGGACGACGCTTCCGGGCGTATGGGTGACACAGGCCTTCCGGCCATCGGCAAGCCCATGCAGAAGGGTCTCTTCGCGAGCCCCAGCTGGCCTCTCGGCACCGAGGGCTACGTCGAGTACAACGGCAAGAAGGCCCCCTTCTTCATCGGTGACCGCGGCCCGGGCGTCCCGTCGGAGAGCGGCGTCATGCTCGACATCGACGGCAAGACCTTCGCCCAGCTGACCGGCGGCACCTTCAGCGACAGCTCGCTCGTGGTGACCGGCTTCTCCGCCGGCCACATCAAGGTCAACTACGTGATCACCAAGTGGGGCACCGGAGTGGGCAAGAAGAACCACCCCGTCCCGTTCTCCACGGGCGCGTGGGGCGTCTACGACCACAACCCCGCCAAGCCCGTCACGCCGGCGGTCCCCGCCGGCAACTGAGACCGGACGAGGACGCGGGGCGCGGAACACCTCCGCAGAGGGACGCACTGGTGAACGCTGAGGCACGCCCGGACACCGCCGTCCGGGTGAACTCACAGCCCCCCGCACGAAGGCATGACCTGGCCACCCGCCCGTCACATCGCCCCCGCTGATGTGCGGAGCCTCGCCGGGACTGCTAAAGTCACCGTAGTCACGCGCCGCTAGCTCAGTTGGTTAGAGCAGCTGACTCTTAATCAGCGGGTCCGGGGTTCGAGTCCCTGGCGGCGCACCACGGCAATGGCCGATGGCATGGGCATTCTCCACTTGACGGAGGATGCCCACAGTCATTTCCGGCCCTGTGTGGGGTCGTTTGCTGGTCGGCCCATCCTCCGCAGGTGTACTGGACGGCGGCCGCGTTGTTGTCGACGCCACGGACGACCAGGCACTTGCCGCTGTTCTTGTTGCGGATCTGCCCGTAGGGGCTGCGGCTGTGGCCGATCTGTGGGGAATCCATGGCGGGTCTGGACATCATGTACCGGTCGATCTGGCACCCACCAACATCACCAACGAAGGGGGAGGGCGGTGCCGTGCCCTCACCCAGACCTGCGCACCCGCAGCTCCGCGACGGTCTCCACTGTGCATGTGTACTACCGCGAGTGTCCCATCCGTACCGCCTACAGCCCGCCATCGCGAGTGACCATCCAACTCGGCGACGACAACACCGGGCAGCCTGGTGGAGATCTCGGGGGTGCGGGCTGCGCTCCCCCGATCAATTGACGGCCACCATCGTTCGATCATCGATCCGTTACAGGCTGCTGAAAACGGCCACAGCTGTGCGGGGCAGGCGCCTGCACTGACGCGGTTCTGATCCATTACGTAGCTGGGAGGTTCGTTGCGTCACTTTATTCGGTTCCTCGTCGTCGGCTGTGCCGCCGCGTTTGTGGTGACGGGTCCGGCACCGGCACCCGCGCACGCAGCCGGTGCACCGCCGTCGAGCGCCGGCCAGCGCTTCGCCCTGCTGGCCCAGGCCAACAATCTCTACGTCACCGCCGAGATCAGCGACAGCGGTGGCCACAACGGCATGCTGCGGGCACGGGCCGCCACGGTGGGCTCCTGGGAGACCTTCACGCTGCACACCTATGACAAGGGCGCCTCGGTCACGCTGCGCTCGGACGCCAACGGCCTGTACGTCACAGCCGAGGCCGGCGACACCGGCGCGGATAAGGGCATGCTGAGGGCGCAGGCCGATCTGGTGAAGTCGTGGGAGCAGTTCACGCTCGTCAACGCCGGGTCGGGCCTGTATGCGCTCAAGGCCAAGGCCAACGGGCTGTACGTCACCACCGAGAAGAACTACACCGGCAGCAGCGCCGGCATGTTGCGTGCCCGCAACTCCACCATCGGCTCGTGGGAAAGGTACAAGCTCGTGCCGGTCGGCGGTGCCGGCCCGGTCCCGACAGCCGCCACGCCCAGCGCGCAAACCGTCTCGGTGATGTCCTGGAACATTTGCAGCAACAACAGCGCCTGCCCGCTGTACCGGGCGACCACCGGCACGGTGGCCGGCACAGTCGCCGGGGCGGCGACGAACTCCTTCGCGCCGGATGCCCTGCTGTTGCAGGAGTTCTGCGAGAAGGACGCCAAGCCCCTGGAACTGGAGCTGGAAGGGCGGACCGGGCGCGGCTGGGATGTGCGGTACGCGCCGATCCAATACCTGCTCTCCGGTACGGCGGTGACGGCACAGAAGGTCTGCGTGCCCGACGTCAACAACGTCGACCGGGGCTCCTACGGCATCGCGCTGGCGGTCCCGGACGTGAACACCTGGTACGCGGCGGCGCCGCTGACCTCGCCACCCGGCTACGAGCAGCGCACCGCGCTGTGCGCCGTCGTGGAGTCCAAGGCACTAAACCTCTGCGCCGCGCACTTCAGCTCCGGACTTTCCACCGACGACCCCGATGGCAGCTACCGAGTCCAGCAGGTGTCCGAGCTGCTCGCATCGGCGGCCAAGCCCGGATACAGGTCCGTCTTGGGTGGGGATCTGAACCTGACCCCGCCCGACAGTCCGTCCGGGCCCGTACCCGGTGCACTGGCACCGGTGTACGCGGCGTACCAGGAATGTGATCAGTCAGCCCACAGCGGTGCCCGCAGGGGCACCCCCACCGCAGGCGGTTCGAAGATTGATTACATCTTCGGGCCGCGGTCGGCCGGCTACCAGTGCCAGGTGGGCACTTCCAACACCAGCTCTGACCACAAGCCGATCTACGCCACTATCACGATCCCCGATTCCTGAATCCGTGATGGTGCCCGGCGGTCACCCCGGGCACCACCACGGCCGGCTGCCATGCCGGCGCGCAGATCAGGACATGATCTAGCGCGTCCAGGTGGAAGGTTGCCGGTGGATGGCGGACATACCCTGGCAGTGGACGTGCGACCGGGTGAGGGCGCCGTCGCCTGCCGCCGTCCCCGGTCCGGTCGGACGTAGGGGAGCGGCATGGAGCCTGTCGTCAGCGAACAGGCAGGTTGTTCGCGCCGGTGAGGCGACCGCGTACCTGGTCGGCGTCGGGGTGGCGCAGGTCGTCGAGGATCGCCACGGCCGCCAGCCAGGCGTCCGACGCGTGGTGCGGTGAGCCGCTGGCCTGGTGGCTATCTCCGAGGTGAACCAGGACATCCGCCTCGCCATACCGGTCACCGGACTCACGATAGAGGCGCAGGGCGCGTTGATAGCACTCCATCGCCTCGGGGTGCCGGCCCAGGTTGTGGTAGGCGAAGCCGAGGCTGTCTCGAACTCCCGCCTCCCCGTAAAGGTCACCCAGCCCTCGCACCAGCACCAGCGCCTGACCACAGTAGAACAGTGCATCCTCGTGGCGGCCGAGGAGTCCACAGTTCCAGCCGATCGCGTTGAGGGCCAAGGCCTGGCCGTACGCGTCATCCGCCTGCCGGAATAGTTCGAGGCCGAGCAACGCCTGTTCCAGCGCCGCGTCGTGCTTCTGCCGGCACTCGTACACCCGCGCCAGGCCAAGCCGGACGACGGCCGCACCGCCCGTGTCTCCCAGGCTGTCATACATGGCCAGTGCCTGCTGGTAGTGATCGCATGCCTCGTCCTGGCGACCCATCATGGTGTACGCGCGGGCACACAGCCGATGTGACACGGCCTGGCGGACGATGTCACCTGTCCGGAGGGCTCCCGCCAGGGCGGTCCGCTGCGTCGCGGCCTGATCCTCCCACAACCCCCGCTTCGTGCAGAACGTCGCCAGCGCCCAAGACAGTTGCCAAGCATGTGCTTCGAAGCCGTCCCCGGCCCTGTGCACCGCCGACAGCAAGACCTGGTATTCCGCCGCGAACCACTCGAAGGCCTGCGCGCGATCCGGCAACTGATGGACATCCACCCCCTCACGCGGCGGCTCCAGCACGGTCGGCTCCCGCTGGGGGTCCAGCATCAGCGCAGCCGTGCAGGCGGTGTGCACGTAGTGGTCGAGCAGCCGGTGTCGGGCATCCCGGCGGTCGGATTCGGTGTCGACGGTGCGGCCCAGTTCCCCCGCGTACGCCCGCAGCAGATCGTGGAAGGTGTACCGGGCCGGAACGTGCTCGATGAGCAGGCTCGCCCGGGTCAGTTCCGCCAGCAGCACCCGGGTGGTCCGCAACGGGAGTCCGGCGAGGTTGGCCGCGGCCATGGCGGAGATGTCCGGACCGGGAACGGTCCCCAGCAACCGGAACAGCCGTGCCGCCGGCGCACCCAGGGCCCCGTACGACCAGGAGAACACGGCGCGGGGATCACTGGCCGGGTCTTCCACCGCCAGCGCGTCCAGCCGATCCCGGCCGTCCCACAACTCCCGGCACACCTCGGCGAGAGGAAAGTCGGGGTGGACCGCCGCGCGTCCCGCCACGATCGCCAGCGCCAGCGGTAACCGGGCGCAGGCGTCGGCGACGGCTTCCACCGCATCCATGTCTGGATGTGTCCGCTCTGCGCCCAGCCGTTCGGTCAGGAAATCGACCGCCTCGCCGGCGGTGAACACGTCGAGCATCACTGGTCTCGCAGCGTGGGTGGCCAGCAGCCCGTCGAGACGGCTGCGGCTGGTGACCATGGCCAGGCAGCCGGCCGCGCCGGGCAGCAACGGCCGTACCTGCTCGGCGTCCCGGGCGTTGTCAAGGACGACCATGATGCGCCGGTCCGCCACGATACTGCGGTACAGGGCCGTCCGGCCGTCCAGGTCCACCGGGATGTGTTGCGCCGGAATGTGCAACGCCTCAAGAAATCCGTGCAAGGCCTCGGTGGCCGCCACCGGCCTACCAGCAGGGTCGAAGCCGCGCAGGTCAACGTAGAGCTGCCCGTCGGGGAAATGGCTGCGGGTCTTGTGCGCCCAATGCACCGCGAGTGCCGTCTTGCCCACGCCGGCCGCACCCCAGATCACGCCGACGCACGCGGACGCGCCGGCGCGTGATCCCTGCAGCAGACCGTCCAGCTGTCGAATCTGATCCGTCCTGCCGACGAGAAGACCGGGAGCGCCCGGCAACTGGGCCGGCCTCACCTCGGCGATCGCTGGTACAGGCACATCCGGCACGCGGGCGGACGGCGGGCGAAGCAACTTGTCGGCGTCCACCCCGCCGGACAGCAACCTTTCATGCAGTTGTTGCAGCTCTGGGCCGGGCTCCACGCCGAGCTGGTCGATGAGCTGGCGGCGCGTGCGCCGGAACACATCCAGAGCCTCAGCGTGTCGTCCGCTCCCGTACAGGGCCAGCATCAGCAACGCCCGCAACCGCTCCCGGTACGGCTGTGCGACAACCAGACGGTTGAGCTCGGACACCACCTTGACGTGCCGGCCCAGCTCCAGGTCCAACTCGATGCGCCGCTCCAGGATGGCCAGCCGCCGCTCCTCCAGGTGCTCCGCGGTGGTCTGCAGGTGTGGCGAGTCCAGTCCGTCCAACGCCGGACCTCGCCACAGCGAGATTGCATGGGTGAGCAGCCGACTGGCCTCATCTATGCGCCCGGCACCCACCAGTACCTCGGCTCGCGCCACCGCATTGTCCACGCGCTGCAGATCAAGTTGCCCGTCCGCCACATTGATCAGATAACCCGTGCCCTTCGGCACCAGCAGGTCGGTTCCATCGCCTGCGGCACGCAGCAGGCGCCGCAGGCTCGATGCACGGTTCTGCACCTGGGCGCGGGCGGTTGCCGGCGGGTGCTCCCCCCACGTCGCCTCGATCAACTGCTGGATGGACACCATCCGGTTCGCGTTGAGGAGCAAAGCCGCCAGCAGACGCCGGTTACGTTCACCACCCAACGCCAGTTCGCCCTGGTCGGTCCGCACCTCCAGTGGACCCAGCAGGCCGTACTGCATGGTTCACCGCCCATCGGCCGCGCGCCGCCGCAGCGTCAACTCCACGCGTGAGGGCTACAAGATCTCATAAATGCCTGTTCATGACTAGGCGGAGCCATTCTGGACCCTCCCACTTGACGGAGGATGCCCACAGTCATTTCAGGGTCAAAGTCGCAGCACCGTGCGTAGCAGTACCCGGGCGCCCGCTAGCAGGTCCGTATCCGCGGTGTCCTCCTCCGGGACGTGGCTGACCCCTCCGATGCTCGGCACGAAGATCATGCCGATCGGCGCGATCCTGGCCACTATCTGTGCGTCGTGGCCCGCCCCGCTCGGCAGCGTCTGGTGCGGGAGCCCCAGTTCGTCGGCGCTCGCCGTGATCGCCGCGCGCAGCGCCGGATCTGTGGCGACCGGTGCCGCGCGCGTATCCACACGGATGTCGATATGCACGTCCGCCTGCTTGTCCAGGGACGCCAGCGAGGTCCGCAGAGCCTCCTCGGCGTTCTCCAGGCGGCTTGGATCGCTGTCGCGAAGGTCTATCGTCAGCCGCACGCTGTCCGCGATCGTGTTCGGCGAGTTCGGATGGACCTCCACCCATCCGACGGTGGTGACCCGGCACAGCCGCCGTTCACAGGCGAGGTCTTGGGCGGCCAGCACGATGCGTGCCGCGGTGGGCAGCGGATCGCGCCGCAGGTTCATCGGGGTGGTCCCTGCGTGCCCGGCCGACCCGCGGACCTCCACGGTGAGCAGGGTGCGTCCGGTGATGGAATCGACCACTCCGATCGGGCGGCCGCTGCGCTCCAGGACCGGTCCCTGTTCCACATGGAGCTCCAGGTAGGCCGCCACCGACTCTGCCAGCCATACCGCTGTGCTCAGTGCCGCCAGATCTCCACCGGCCAGCGCGAGCGGGCGGCGCAGCGACCGTCCATCGTGGTCACGCGGATCGTCGGGCAACATCTCCAGCGCGCCGGCGAGCACCGTGGACCCCCAGAACGGCTGGGGGAACAGGGCCCCTTCCTCGTTGGCGAACGCGACGAGGACCGGCTCGTACGCGGGCTCCGCTCCGGATTCGACGATGGTCTGCATGACTTCGAGCCCCGCGAGCACCCCATAGGCGCCGTCGAGCCTGCCGCCGTTCGCCACGGTGTCCAGATGAGAGCCGATGAGCAGTACCCTGCGGCTTTCCGCGCCTCGCCCTCCTCCAGGGCGGCGGATCAGCACGTTCCCGGCGGCGTCCACGGCGGCGTCCATGCCGCCGAGCTGCGCCTCCTTGCTCAACCGCTCGCGCGCCTCCAGATCGGACGCGCTGAATCCCTCTCTGCTGACCCCGCCCCCGGCGTTGCCCCCGATGCTCGCGAACGCCTCGATCCGGTCGAGGAGCCGGCGCGCGTTGATGTCCGCGGTCATTTCGGCTCCCGCTCAGGAGGCACGGCGACCACGGCGTCGCCGCTGTCGGGTTGCTCGTCGGCCACCGAGGGGATGATCTCGGGGGTCGGCAGCCGCGGCGAGAACACCATCGCGGCGGAGACCAGCGCCGCGACGGCCATCATGACGTACATGATCCGGTAGTCGAGCACCCCGATCAGCACGGTGCCGGCGGCGATCGACGCCGTCTGGGCGATGTCGCCCACGGTACTGGTCGCGGCGTTCACCCGTCCCTGCAACCGGGCCGGCGTGTACAGGTGGCACGCGGTCTGCAGCGCCAGCATCAGGAACGGAAGGCCCGCGCCGATGATGAGCGCGCCGACGAGGAACAGCGGGACCTGGCGGGTGACACAGAGCAGCAGTCCGAGCGCGACGAGCGCGTATCCCACAGAACTGATCCTCGTCTCCTTGGCCCTCTTGGCCAGCAGCCCGGCCACCACTCCGCCAGCGACCGAGCCACCGCCCTGGACGGACGCCACGATGCCCATGAACGCCGCCTGCTGCCGCAGGCCCTCGTCGATCGCCGCGAAGGCCGCGGTCTCCAGCAGGCCGATGACGGCCATGAAGCCGACCATCGCGAGGACGAGGCGGTACAGGAGCGGCACCTGGTGCACGTAACGGAAACCGGCCGTCACCGACGTCCGGTACGGCTCTTCGCTGCGCTCGGGCTCCGATTCGACGACCTTGATCGAGGCCAGCAGGAGCGCGGCCACGATGAACGTGGCGGAACCGATGAAGGCCAGCGAGTCACCGCCGAACGTCGCGTACACACCGGCGCCGACCATGGGCGAGACGATGCGCACTCCCTCCCCGACGGTGATGAGCAGGGAGCGCGCGTGCACCGCGTCGGAGGAGGGGATCAGATCCTTGAGCAGTGCCGAACGGGCCGGAACCGAGAACATCAGACCGTACGCGAAGGTCACCGCGTAGATGATCCATATCTGGTCGGCGCTGCGCACGGCCAGCAGGGAGAGCACCAGCACCGCCATGAAGCCGTACATCCACAACAGCAACGGCTTGCGGCGGACCCGGTCGACGAGGTCCCCGAGCAGCGGCGCGGCCAGGCCGGGCGCCGTGATGATGAGAAAGACCAGACCGGCCTGGGCGTTCGAACCGGTGAGGTCCTTGGCCCAGATGGCCAGCGACAGGAACATCGCGCTGTCCCCGAAGCCCGATACGGTCTGGGCGAAAAAGATCCGGCGGAAGCGCGGATTCCTGCGAAGGAGTTCCCACATGTGACATCACCACTTAGGTCGGGAAGAGCCGGTCTGAGGGGCGGCCGGACGCGCGGGAGCACCGGTGTGCGCTCCGCCTCGTCGCGAGCCCGGGCCTTGCGCCGTCAGCTCTCGCCCATGGCGATGCGCAGGCTCTTGGGCCGCATGTCCGTCCACACCTGGCCGATGTGCTCCAGGCACTCCTCGCGCGTGCCCTGCACACCCGTGGTGTGCCAGCCGGCCGGCACCTCCCGGCCCACGGCCCAGATGGAGTACTGCTCTTCGTCGTTGACGACCACGGCGTACGTGACGTCGGTGGACTGTTCGCTCATTTCACATTCCTTCCATGTGCGCTGGGGTGCGCGTACGAAGATCGGCCTTCAGGCGCTCGTCGACCATCTGCCGTACGATCTGCCGGCTGGTCTTGCCCGCGGTGTTTCGGGGAAGCTCGTCGAAGAACAGCACGCGCCGGGGCTGCATGTAGGCGGGCAGCAGCCGGCGCAACGGGGCGCGGAGCTCCGCCTCGTCCACGATGTGCCCGGGTGCGGTCGCGACGGCCAGGTACAGGTCCGGCTGGGCGCGCAGCGCGTCCGAGAGCACGGCGATGGCCTGGGACACGAACGGCACCTGCTGGGCGACCGCCTCGATCTCCCCCGGCTCCACCCGGTGACCGCGGATCTTCACCTGGTCGTCGCGGCGGCCGTGGAAGTAGTGCTGGCCGTCCGGCCCGACCCGCACCAGGTCTCCGGTCCGGTACATCCGCTCGCCGTCCGGGCCCATGACGAAGGCACGAGCGGTCAGCTCCGCGTCTCCGGCGTAACCGCGCGCCACCCCGATGCCGGACAGGAACAGCTCACCGACGGTCCCCGCCGGGACCGGGCGCTGCCGTTCGTCCAGGACGTGGGCGCGCAGCCCGGTGAGCGGACGGCCGATCGGCATCGGATCCCGGTAGGGCGGCAGCACCTGGGTGCAGAGCCCGACCACCGTGATCTCGGTAGGTCCGTACGCGTTCCACAGCGTGCCCGTGACATCCCAGAGGTCGTCCGTGAGGGCGGACGTCAGGGCCTCGCCACCGCTGATGAGCGTGGCGAAGACCCGCTCACGGTGGAGGAAGGGCAGCAGCAGGCGGAGCTGGCTCGGGGTGGCCCAGGCGGCGTCCACGGGATGCGCGCGCAGCCAGTCGGCGAAGAACTCCGGATTGCGAGCGGAGCGAGGGGGCGCGACCGCGATGGTGCCACCGCTGATCAGCGGCATCAACATCTCGGGGACGGACATGTCGAAGACGATGTTGCTGTGGGCGAGCATCCGGTCGCCGGGACGCAGGCTCAGCGCACGCACGAAGTAATCCAGCATGTTGAGCAGCGCCGGGTGCTCGACCTCCACTCCCTTGGGCACTCCGGTCGAGCCCGAGGTGAACAGGATGTACGCGGCGGGTTCCCGCCCGTCCCCGCCGTCCCCCGCGGCGGCCACCTCGGCGACCGCGCGTTCCACCACCCCATCGGCTCCCGGTCCGGTCGCCGCCACGTCGCAGCGGGCTTTCTGGACCTGGTAACGGCGCCGGTCGGCGGGAGAGGCCGGGTCCAGCGGGACCGCCACCGCCTCCAGCAGCCAGGTCGCCAGCAGCGCCACGACGTAGCCGGTTCCGTATCCGGACTCGATGGCGACGTGCGAGCCGCGCCGCGCGCCGCCTGCCTCCAGCCGCGTGGCCTGCTCGCGCACTGCGGACAGCAGCGCCTGATAGCCGAGCTCACGGGTCTCGTCCTGTACGGCCGGCGCGTGCGGCGTCGCCCGGGCGTGCCACAGGAACCGCTCCAGCGTGGTCCCCGGCACGGCGGCGCGTGCGGGCTCAGTCGGTTCTGGCATCGGCGCTCCTGCCCGCGTTCGTGTCGACGGACCCCCGGAACAGGGCGATGAGCCTGTCCAGGGTGGGGTCGGCGAAGAAGTCGGAGAGCTCCACCGCCACACCGAACTCCTGCTCCAGCCGGGACAGCAGGCGCAGCGCTTTGATGGAGTGGCCGCCCAGCATCAGGAAGTGGTCCTCGGGGCGCGCGTCGTCGAGGCCCAGGATCTCGCACCACACGGTGCTGACGGTCGCGGTCGCCTCGTCCTCGGCGTCGGCCGCTCCGCGATCCCCCTCGGCCGCCGCCGGCCGGCCGGGAGCGGGCGCGCCGGAGGCCGGTTCCGGCAACACAGGCTCCGGCAACACAGGCTCCGGGACCGCAGGCTCGGGGGCCGCAGGCTCCGCGGCCGCCGGGGGGGCCGCCGGCTCGGGGGCCGTCATGATGCCGGCGGCGGCCAGCGCCGCGTAACGGTCGGCCTTGCCGTTGGCGTTGACCGGTATCCGGTCCAGCACGACCAGCCGGGTCGGCACCATGTACTCGGGCAGCTCACGCCGCAGCAGCGCGCCGAGCGCCGGCGCGTCCAGCGGCACGGCCGGTTCACCGGCGGGCGTGACGCAGGCGACGATCTCGGTCCCGTCGTCCGTGGCGTGGGCGAGCACGACGGCATCGGCCACCTCGTCCAGCCGTCGCAGGGCCGCGTCGATCTCGCCGAGTTCGACGCGGAAGCCCCGGATCTTCACCTGGTCGTCCTGGCGTCCGAGGAACGCGAACCGTCCGCCGGACAGCACCCTCACCTGGTCCCCCGTGCGGTACAGGCGCCGCCCGGCCCGTGAGCCGAACGGGTCGGGCACGAAAGCGGCCGCCGTCATCTCGGGCGCGCCGAGGTAGCCGTGGGCCAGCCCGTCACCGCCCACATACAGCTCGCCCACCTCGCCCACCTGGACCGGCCGCCCCGCCGGATCGAGCGCGTAGGCGGTGGAGCCCGAGATCGGGCGGCCTATCGGTACGGTGCCCTCGGCGAGGTCGGCCGGCGTGACATCGTGGAAGGTGCTGAACGTCGTGTTCTCGGTCGGCCCGTACCCGTTCACCACCCGTGCCGGCGGGTGGCCGGACAGGAGCTTCGCCAGGCGCCGCTCGTCGGCCTTCTCACCGCCGAACAGGAGCACCCGCAGATGCCGCAGGGCGTCGGGGGCGAAGTCCACCACCTGGTTGAGAAGCGTGGCGGTGAGCCACAGGACCGTGATCCGCCGCTGCTCGAGGAACCGCTGCAGGCGCGTGGGCGACAGGACCACGTCCTGGTCCTCCACCACGAGGGTGGCTCCGGCGGCCAGCGCCCCCCAGATCTCGAACGTCGCCGCGTCGAAGGCGGGGCTCGACAGGTGCGCGACCCGGTCGGCGGGATCGATGGTCACGTAGTTCGCGTCCGGGACCAGCCGGGTGATCGCCCGGTGGGGGATGACGACCGCTTTGGGTACGCCCGACGAGCCGGAGGTCGACATCACGTACGCCACGTCCTCGCCGGTCAGCCGCGCCGGGCCGGACGCGGGCGCGGTGGGCGCCGCCTGCCGGAGCAACGCCCGCAGCCACAGCACGGGCATCAGGTCCGCAAGCAGCTCGGCTCGCCGCCCGTCCACGACGAGGGCGGCCCGCGCCGCGGCTTCCGCCACCGACCGCGTACGTTCGGCCGGCTGACGCACGTCGACCGGCAGGTAGGCGCAGCCCGCGTACAGGATGCCGAGGAAGACCGTCACCATGTCAACGCCACGGTCCATCGCGACGGCGACCACGTCCCCCCGGCGCAGCCCGGCCGCTCGCAGCCCCGCGGCCACCGCGGACGCCCGCTCGTCCAGCTCCCGGTACGTCAGCTCGCGATCCCGGTGCCGGATCGCGATGGCGTCCGGGCGGGCCACCGCCTGCCGGCGCACCCGCTCATGAACGGGCACGTATGGCCGGACCTCCGGCGCGGCCGCGGCCGACCTCGCGGGACCGGACAGCCCAGGCAGGACGGCGTCGGGATCGGCGAAGGCCTCGCCCACCGCCGACACCAGCCGCTGGTGGAGCTCGGCCGCCGCCTCGGCGGAGAACAGGTCGGTACGGTACTCCAGCTCGGCGATGGTGGCGTCCGCCCGCCGCGTCACGCTCCACAGCACGTCGTACTTGGCGGTCCCGGTGGGGACGAGCTCGCGTTCGGCCCACGAGTCCCCCGCGCGCAGCCCGCACTCCGAAGCGTCGACGTACGTCAGGGCGGTCTGCACGGAAGCCGATCCCGGCTGGTTCCCGTTCGGCCACAGATCCTCGATCACGGTCCGGCCCGGCAGCCGGCCGTGCGCGAGGGCCTCGGTGACGACCCGGCGCACCGACCTCACCAGGACACGGGCGGTGGTGCCCGGCGGGAGGACGAAGCGCAGCGGCAGCATGTCGACGAACAGCCCGACCTCCTCCCGCTGTTCCGGGCCGCGCGACGACACCGGCACGATGATGACCAGGTCGCGCTCGCCCGTCACCGCGGCGAGCCCGGCGGCGTGGGCCGCCACCCAGGCCATGAACGGGCTCAGCCGTTCGGCCTCGGCCAGCGAGGACAGGTCGGCCAGCGACTCGGGCGCGAAGGTGATGACCTGCGTCGCGCCGGAGACCCCGGCCGGCTTCCGCCGGGGCAGGTCGTGCGGCACCGGCAGGCCCCCCGGGCAGTCCGCCAGGGTCCTGCGCCAGTACTCCATGGCCGCGGCCGGATCCTGCCCCTGGGGGGAGACGGCCCGCGGAACCGTCTCGGCCCTCTCGTCGGGGCCGCCCGGTTCGCTCCCGTCGGATCCGGTCCCTTCGCCCATGTACAGCCGCTGCAGATGGGACTCCAGCAGCGACAGAGAGGCACCGTCGCAGACCAGGTGGTGGACGGTGAGCTGCAGCAGGTCACCCTCCTCGCCGCGGTCGACCACCAACGCGCGCAGCAACGGCGGGCGCGCCAGATCGAACGGCGTCCGCGCGTCGTCGTCCAGTAACCGGCGCACCTCGGGCTCAGGCACGCCCTGAGCCTCGACCCAGCGGCACGACGGCATCGGGGCGTCGCCGGCCGTGAACGCCCGGCCGGGTGTCTCGAAGCCGCGCCGGAGCGCTTCGTGCCCCGCGGCGAGGGCGTTGAGCGCTCCTCTCAAGCGGACCAGGTCGAGCTTGCCGCCGAATCGGTAGCGGGCGCAGACGTGGTAGAGCGGTGTGCCGGGATCGAGGCTCTCGGCGGCCCACACCCGCTCTTCGGCCGGGGTCGGCTCGCGCGACTCGCGCTCCTTCGGGCGCGGGCCCGTGGCGAGCGCCGCCACCAGCCTGCCGAACTCGGGATAGTCGTAGAGGATGTCCAGGTCCAGCTCGGTGCCCGTGAGCGTCCGCAAGGCCATGGCGGCCTCGACGGCGAGAACGGAGTCACCGCCCGAGAGGAAGAAGTCGTCGTCGTCGTGGATCTCGGTGACGCCGAGGCGGTCACGCCAGATGCCGGCCACGGCGTCCCGCAGGACCTCGCCATGGCCACCGGTCCGCTCAGTCATCGATGTCCCCCTGCGCTCGCGGCCTGCGGATGACCAGCCGGTCGCCGATCGCCAGGGCGTCCAGCGACGAGCGTGCGTAGGTCGCCACCGCCTCTTGCGGGGTACGCACGATCGGCTGGCCCCGCAGGTTGAACGATGTGTTCAGCACCATCGGCGTGCCGCAGTCGTCTCCGAGCCGCCGGATCAGGCTCCAGAACCGCGGCGCGCCGCTTCGCTCGACGACCTGGACGCGGGCCGAACCGTCGACATGGGTGACCGCGGGCAACAGCTCGCGATACTTCTCCCGTACCTGGGTGGTGAACAGCATGTGCCGGTACAGGCCCTCCTGGCCGGGCTCGATCTCGAAATACTCGTGGGCGTCCTCGGCGAGCACGGCCGGGGCGAACGGCCGGAACTCCTCGCGCTGCTTCACCACGGCGTTCAGGTGGGCCCGCATGCCGGGTGCGGTCGGATCGGCCAGGATGCTGCGGTTGCCGAGGGCGCGCGGGCCGAACTCCATCCGCCCCTGGAACCAGGCGACCACCGACCCGCTCCGGATCAGCCCCGACACCTGCTCCAGCAGCCGCTCGTCCAGCAGCTTCCGCACGTCATGCTCCGGGCCGAGCACGGTCAGTGCCTCCGCCACCTCTTCCGGGCCGAACCCCTCGCCCCAGTACGGCATCGTCATGGCGACCGGCGCCGCGGGCACGTGCTGCCTGAGCTGCCACAGGGCGGCGCCCAGCGCCGAGCCGTCGTCGCCGGCGGCGGGTTGGACGAACATCCGGTCGAAGAGGCCGCTGCGGGCGATCAGCCCGTTGGCGGTGCAGTTGAGCGCCACGCCGCCGGCCATGCACAGGTCACGCGTACCGCCGCTGGCGTCCAGGGCGGCGCGCAGGACGAACATCAGGCTTTCCTCAAGGCAGTGCTGCAGGGTCGCCGCGACGTCCATGTGCCGCTGCGTCAGCGGGGCGTCGGGATGGCGCGCCGGGCCGAACAGCTCTTCGAGGCGGCGGAGGGCCCCCCGGTGCGTCTCGCGCTCCACGGGAGTCCGGTCGCGGGCCAGCAGCGGGACCACCAGCCGCCCGCCGGCGTACCGTCCTGCCAGTTCGCCGGCCGCGTCGGCGTAGCGCGAGGGGTCGCCGTACGGTGCCAGGCCCATCACCTTGTACTCGTCCATTCCGGGCAGGAAGCCGAGGTACAGGGTGACGACGCTGTACAGGATGCCGAGGGACGCCGTGATCGGATACGTGCGCAGGACCCGCAGCCGCCCTTCCCGGCCGGACATCACGGAGATCGACTCGGTCTCGCCCATGCCGTCGGCCACCAGCACCATGGCGTCCTGGAAGCCGCTCAGGTAGTAGGCGCTCGCGGCGTGCGCCAGATGGTGCCGGACACGCACCAGCTTGCGGCCCCAGTCGTGCTCCGGGTACCGGGCCCCGAGCACGTCGAGCTGCACCTGCTCGCTGTAGACCTCCTGGTACCAGCGCCGCGTGAGGTCGTCGCGATCGAAGACCGGGGATGGCTCGTAGCGGAATCCGTGCGCGACGAAGTCCACGTCCTCCAGGGTCACACCCGCCATGCGCAGGCAGGCGTCGATGGCGTCAGCCGGGAACGCTCCGGTGCCCTTGTCGCCGTCGTGCCTCTCCTGCGCCGAGGCGGCGAGCACCCCTTCCTCGCCGACGAGGGCCG
Organism: Sphaerisporangium flaviroseum; assembly: GCF_039537005.1. NCBI lineage: Bacteria > Bacillati > Actinomycetota > Actinomycetes > Streptosporangiales > Streptosporangiaceae > Sphaerisporangium > Sphaerisporangium flaviroseum. The sequence continues at coordinate 305,947 of NZ_BAAAZR010000043.1, forward strand.
CGGCCGAATCCAGCCCCTGGACCAGTCGCCGCTCACGCCGGTCGAGGCCGGGCAGCAGGTCCTTCTTGAGGGACATCGAGCGATCAAGCCCGCTTATACCGAGCACCAGCATGTCAATCACCCGTCCGCTCAGCCGAGCCGCGCAGGACGTCGGCGACGGCCGTCACCGAGGGTTCCCGCAACAGCTCGAAGTGGTCGCCGTCAATGTGTGTGACCTCGAGCGCACCGGTCAGCGTCCGCCATCCGGCGACCGTCGCGCGCCGGGACGCCTCGTCGTCCGCTCGGGCGAGAAGGAGGTCGGCGGAGCCGCCGAAGTGCGACGGGCGGTGTACGGCGAGGCCCATCAGCATGTGCTGCCAGTACGCCATGAGGCCGGAGATGGTGGCGCCGTCCAGTCCCGCCAGGGTGGCCTGGTCGACGCCGAGCGTGGCCAGCAGGTCACGGAACCCCGGTTCGGCCATCGCGGCCTCGACGGCGTCCGGCGACCGCCGCGCGACGTCGGCGCGCAGCGCGTCCAACGCGGCGACCTCCGCGGGGTCGGCCGCCTCACGGTGGGGGTGGGCGTCGATGAGGACGAGGCGGTGGACCTTCACGCTGTGCCGCTCCAGCCGTACGGCAAGCTCATGGGCGATGACGCCCCCGGCCGACCAGCCGGCGACCACCGGCCGGCGGTCTCCGAGCAACGGCGCCAGTTCCCGTGCGTACCGCTCGGCCATCTCACCGAGATCCGCGGTACCGCCGCTCTCCAGCAGGTCGCCCTGGACGCCCAGCACCTCGAACGCGGAGCCGACCCGGCCGGTGAGGTCCAGGTAGCAGAAGAGCGTGCCACCGACGGGATGCACCAGCACCAAGGGCTGGAGCCCCGGCGTGCCGCCCAGCGTCACCACGCGATCACCGCCGGCCGGGCGCGAGCGCCCGTCATGGCCGTCGAGGTACGCGGCGAGGCCCGCCACCGTCGGGGTGGTGGAGAGCCGGGTCAGCGGCACCGCGGTGCCGAGCGCTGCCCTGATCTTGAGGACCAGCCGGACGGCGAGGAGGGAATGCCCGCCGAGGTCGGCGAAGTCGTCGTGGCGGCCGACCCGGTCGACGCCCAGGACCTGGCGCCAGATCTGTGCCAGCCGTTCCTCCAGACCCGGCAGCGGCGGGACGAACTCCGCCAGGGCGGGGCGCCGGGGTTGCGGGGCGGGCAGCGCGGCACGGTCGACCTTGGCGCGCGGGGTCAGCGGCAGCGCGTCCAGCAGGACGAACCACCGCGGCACCATGTACCGGGGCAGCCGCGTCGCCAGCCACGCCCGCAACGCACCCGCCGACACCTCCCCACCGTCGGACCCGCCATCGGCCGTGCGGTCGGACGTCGGGCCGGGTGTGCGGTCGGGCACCGCGTACGCCACCAGATCGACATGCGCCGACCCGCTCTCACGGGCGACCACGGCACATTCCCGCACCAGCGGATGAGCCCGCAACGCGGCCTCGATCTCACCCAACTCCACCCGGTAGCCGCGGACCTTCACCATGTGGTCGACGCGGCCGAGGAACTCCACCTGGCCGTCGACCGACCACATGCCGCGGTCCCCGGTCCGGTACAGGCGCATGCCAGGTCGCGTCGGGTGGGGAAGGAACCGCTCGGCGGTCATGGCAGGGCCGTTGAGGTAGCCACGTGCCAGGCACGGGCCGGCCACGTACAGCTCGCCGGGTGTGCCGACCGGGACCGGACGGCCGGTGTCGTCGAGCACCCACACCTGGGTGTTGGCCAGTGGGGTCCCCAGCGGCAGTGGGCCGGCGGGGAGCGTGGCCCGGGTGTAGGCGCCGCAGACGGAGAAGGTGGTCGTCTCGGTCGGGCCCCAGCAGTTGACCAGCTCCAGGTCCGGGCAGCGCTCCAGGATACGGGCCGCGTGGCCGGGTGGGACGGTCTCGCTGCCGGTCAGGAAGCGCCGCAGGCGGTCGAACAGCCGGGGTTCGTGCTCGACCAGCAGCGCGAACAGTGAGGCGGTCGCGTGCAGCACGGTGATCTGGTGCTCGTCGACCCACGCGGCGAGGTCGCGGGGCGTGTAGTCCACGGCCGGCGCCATCACGAGCCGCGCCCCCGCCACCAGCGGCGCCCAGATCTCCCAGGTCGCGACGTCGAACGAGATCGTCGCGATCTGCAGAACCCTGTCGTCGTCGCGCAGTGCCAGGACGCCGCCGCCGTACAGCAACTCGGTGACGTTACGGTGCGACGTCACCACACCCTTGGGGCGACCGGTGGAACCCGACGTGAAGATGACATAACAGCCGTTGTCGGGCCGCAGGACATTCGGGAGGTTCGCCTCGTCGTCCGGTGGCTCGACGGCGTCCAGATCGACGATCCGCCAGGGCCCGCCGGGCACACGGCCGGTGGTGGCGCCCGCCGCCACCACCAGATCGGCGCCGACGTCGCCCAGCATGAGCCGCAGCCGCTCGGCAGGGAGATCGGCGTCCAGCGGTACGTACACGCCGCCGGCCTTGAGGATGGCCAGCAACGCGACGACCATCTCGGCCGAACGCTCGACGCACGTCCCCACGCACACATCCGGGCCGACACCGGCGTCACGCAGGTAACGCGCCAGACGGTTCGCGCGAGCGTTCAACTCCGCATAGGACAGGGATCGGCCGCCCGCCACGACCGCCACCGCGTCCGGACTCGCCGCCGCCCGCGCCTCCACCAACCGCGGCACCGAATCCGAGGGCACCTCGGCCGCGGTGTCGTTCCACGAGGCCAGCAAGCCGAGCTCGGCCTCGCCCAGCAGCGACACGTCCCGGTACGGCGCCTCGGGGTCGGCGGCCATCGCCTCCAGGGCGCGCAGGTGGTAGTCGCGCAGCACGGTGATCTGGTCCTCGGCCAGCTCTCTGGTGTCGTAGTCCAGGTCCAGGGACAGCACGTTCCCCGGCTCGCGGATGGCGGCGACGACCAGCGGGAAGTTGGTCGAGGCCACGCCGGGCAGGTCGGCGCCGGGGCCGGTGGGGGCGAGCGCGCCCTCTTCGGCCAGCCGCCCGAACTGGTGGAAGTGGTTGTAGACGAAGTTGACGTCGAAGAGTGCGGCGCCGCCGAGTTTCCGCCGCATCGCCGACAGCGGATAGCGGCGGTGTGGCAGCAGGTCATGCTCGGCCTCGAACACCGCCCGCACCAGGTCCTCCCAGGTGCCGTCGGGCAGCCGGAGCCGGAACGGCACCGTGTTGAGGAACAGGCCGCGGACGTCCGCGCCGTCGGCCTCCTCCGGACGGCCGTTGGCGGTCAGCCCCATCAGCACGTCCGAACTTCCGGTGACCAGGCTGAGCACCCGCAGATGCGCCGCCAGCATCACCGACTTGAACGGCACCCCGCAGCGCTTGGCGAACCGGTCCAGCCTGCGCAGCAGATCCTTCGGGAGCACGGTCGTCAGGGAGCCGTGCCGCTGGCTCTCGTCGCGGTAGTGCCGCTCGCCCGCGACGCCGTCGCCGATCCGCGGGGCGGTGGTGTCGCCGCGCCGGCGTGGCAGTCGGCCATCCGGCGGCTCTGCCAGCCACTCAAGCCAGAACCGCTCGGTGCTCTCTGACCGCGACGCCGCACGCTCGGCGGCGATGAAGTCGCGGTAGAGCGACCGTACCGGGCTGGACGGCGGATCCCCGCCGTCCAGCAGCGACCGGTACAGGTCGTTGATCTCCGCGACCGTGGAGGCCAGGCTCCAGCCGTCGAGGATGGCGTGGTGCAGGGTCACCGTCCACTGGAAGGCGTCGTCGCCGACGATGTGCACCGCCATCCGGAGCAGCGGCGCGACCGACAGGTCGAAGGGGTGCCGGTGCTCGGCCCGCATATGGTCGGTCAGCACCGCGCGCTGTTCTGCCCGATCCATTCCGCGCAGGTCCATGACCACGAACGGGACCTCGGCGGCGGGGTGCACGAGCTGCACGGGTTCGCTGTAGCCGGTGAGGTCGAACGAGGTGCGCAGGATCGGGTGCCGGTCCACGACGCGGGCCACCGCCTCCTGGAACCGTTCCGCGTCGAAGGATCCGGCGATCAGGAGGCTTTCGACGTTGTGGTAGGGGCGCCGATGGGGGTCGAGCTCCATCTCGTAGACCATGCCGACCTGCAGCTCGGCCATCGGGTAGGCGTCCACCAGACCGTCCGGAAGCCGCCTCCGGTCCTCGGTCCCGAGCAGCGAGAACGGCTCCCCGCCGTCCCGCTCGACCACCTCATCGGCGCCGCCACCGGCGACATGGGCCAGTTCGGCCGGCGTGGGATGGGTGAACAGATCGTGGAGGTCGAACCCGAGCCCCATGTCGCGGGCCTGACCCAGCACCTGGATGCTGCGGATCGAATCGCCACCGAGGTGGAAGAAGTTGTCGTGGCGACCGACCCGGTCCACCTCGAGGACCCGGCGCCAGATCCCGGCCAGGGCCTCTTCGGGCCCGGCGAGCGGGGGAACGTACTCCTGGGCCAGTTCGGGCCGGGCTCCTGAGGGCTCCGGGAGGGCGGGCCGGTCGACCTTGCCCTGGGCCGTCAGCGGGAGGGCGTCCAGGAGCACGAACCACCGCGGCGCCATGTAGTCGGGCAACCGGCCGGCAAGCCATGCGCGCAGGACATCGGCCGACACGGCCTGGCCGTCGCCGGAGTCCTTACCGCCGGGCACCACATAGGCCACGAGATCGGCCTGCTCACCCACGCTCTCGCGCAGGATGACGACGGCTTCCAGTACCGCGGGATGCGACCCGAGCGCGGCCTCGACCTCGCCGGTCTCGATCCGGTGCCCGCGGATCTTGACCTGGGCGTCGGCGCGGCCCAGGTACTCAAGGTCGCCCTCGGCGGTCCACCGCGCGATGTCGCCGCTGCGGTACAACCGCCCGCCCGGCCGGCCGCCCAGATGATCGGGCACGAACCGCTCCGCGGTCAGCGCGGCACGCCCGGCGTACCCGCGGGTGACGCCGGCGCCGGCGACGTGGATCTCCCCGGCCACCCCGATCGGGCATGGCCGGCCGTGCCCGTCCAGCACGTGGACGCGCAGGTCGGGCAGCGGGCGGCCGATGCGGCTCGCCGGGCCGCGAAGATGCCGTTCGTCCAGCTCCAGGTACGTCACGTGCACCGTCGTCTCGGTGATCCCGTACATGTTCACCAGCACCGGGCCGCGGAAGCCGTGGCGGCCGGCCCAGCGGCGCACGGACGGCTGATGCAGCGCCTCGCCGCCGAAGACCACCGCTCGCAGCGCCAGCGGCTCCCGCCGGCGTTCGTCGACGGTCTCGAACTGGCGGAACGCCGAGGGGGTCTGGCTCAGCACCGTCACCCGCTCATGGCGCACCAGCTCGTAGAACGCCTCGGTGTCCCGGGTCACCGCATGCGGCACCACGACCAGACGTCCGCCCGTGCCCAGCGCTCCCCACATCTCCCACACCGAGAAGTCGAAGGCGAAACTGTGGAACAGGGTCCACACATCCGCCGGTCCGGCGTCCAGCCCGGCGGCGGCCGTGGCCTCGAACAGCCGGGTCACGTTCCGATGCGTCACCAACGTCCCCTTGGGACGCCCCGTCGACCCCGACGTGAAGATCACATAACACCCGTGATCAGGGCTCACCCGATCAGGTGCCGGCCCGGTCTCCTGGTCCGCCTCCGGCGGCTCCCCGTCGGCCACGTCGATGATCCGCCACGTCCCATCCGGAACGCGGCCGGCCACATCACCGGCGGTCAGCACCAGTGGCGCGTTCAGCTCGGCCACCATGAACCGCAGCCGCTCGGCCGGGAACGCGGGGTCCAGCGGGACGTAGACGCCCCCGGCCTTCAGCACCGCGAGCGCGGCCACCACCATCCCCGCCGAACGCTCGGCACACACCCCCACGCAGACCTCGGGGCCGACCCCCAGAGCCCGCAGGCGACGGGCCAGCCGATCGGCGCGCGCGTTCAGCTCCCCGTAGGAGACCGTCTCGTCACCGCACACGAGGGCCACCGCGTCCGGCGTCGCCACGCCCCAGCGAGCCACCCGTTCGTGAACCGGCTCGACCTCGAACTCGACGGCACCGCCCGCCCACGACGTCAGCAACCCGTGCTCGGTCTCGCCCAGCAGGGAGACCATGTGGTTCGCCGCCTCGGGATCGGCGACCATCGCCTCCAGAACGCGCAGGTGGTAGTCGCGCAGTGCCACGGCCTGGTCCTCGGTCAGTTCCCTGGCGTCGTACTCCAGATCCAGGCGCAGCCCTTCGACACCCGTCTCGCGGCTGACCGTGACCAGCAGGGGGAAGTGCGTCCGTCCCATGCCGGGCATGTCCGCGCCGGGATCGGCGGGTACGAGCGCGCCGTCCTCGGTCAGCTTGGCGAACTGGTGGAAGTGGTTGTAGACGAAGCCGGCCTCGAACAGCGGCCCACCGAGTGCCCGTTGCATCGCCGGCATCGGGTACCGGCGGTGCGGCAGCATCTCGCGCTCGGCGTCGAACACCGCCCGCGCCAGGTTCCGCCAGCTTCCTTCGGGGAGCCGCAGCCGGAACGGCAGCGTGTTGAGGAACAGACCGCACACGTCGGCGGCGCCGGCCTCCTCCAGACGGCCGTTCGACGACAGTCCCGTGACCACGTCGGAGCCGCCGGTGACCAGGCTCATCACCCGTAGGTGCGCTGCCAGCATCACCGTCTTGAACGGCACCCCGGAGCGCCTGGCGAACTCCTCCAGGCGGGTCAGCAGGTCCTGGGAGAGGACGGTCGTCAGGGCGCCGTGTCCCTCGCTCTCGTCTCGCTCGTGCCGTTCGCCCGGGACGGCCTCGCCGATTCCCAGGGAGGGGACGCCGGCGGGCCGGCGTGGCAGCCGGCCGTCGGGCCGGTCGGCCAGCCGTTCGAGCCAGAACCGCTGACTGTCCTCGGAGTGCAGCGCCGCGCGCTCGGCGGCGATGAAGTCACGGTAGAGCGACCGCAGCGGGGCCGGGCGTGGATCCTCACCGGCCGACAGCAGACGGTAGATGGCGGTGATCTCGGAGAGGACCGTGGCCAGGCTCCAGCCGTCGAGGATGGCGTGATGCTCGGTCACCGTCCACTGGAAGGCGTCGTCGACGATGTGCACCGCCATCCGGCACAACGGCGCGACCGCCAGGTCGAACGTGTTCCGGTGCTCACGCCGCACGTACTCGGCGAGCGCCGCCTGCCGCTCGTGGGCGTCGGCGCCACGCAGGTCCATGACCGTGAGCGGGATCTCCCCAGAGGGGTGCACCAGTTGCATCGGCCGGCTGTAGCCGCTCAGGTCGAAGGAGGTGCGCAGGATCGGGTGCCGTTCGACGACGCGGGCCACCGCGTCCCGGAACCGCTGCTCATCGAACGGCCCCGCGACCCGCAGGCCGTCCACGTGATGGTAGGGACGGCGCTCGGGGTCGAGCTCCATCTCGTAGACCATGCCGACCTGGAGCTCGGCCATCGGGTAGGCGTCCTCCAGGCCCTCGGGCAACCGTTCCCGGTCCTCGGCGGACAGCAGCGAGAACGGCTCGCTCGCCCACGTCGTCGGAACCGTCTCGCGTGTGCCCCCGGTGCCGGTGTCCGCCGCGATGGCCAGCCCGGCCAGTGTCGGGTCATCGAACAGGTCTTGCAGGGCGAAGTCGAGCCCGGCGTCACGGGCCTGGCCGAGTACCTGGATGCTGCGGATGGAGTCGCCGCCGAGGTCGAAGAAGTTGTCGTGGCGGCCGACCCTCCGCACGCCAAGGACCCGGGACCAGATGTCCGCCAGCAGTTCCTCCACCCCCGGCAGCGGGGCGACGAACTCTCCGGCCAGTGCCGGTCGGTCGCCTGACGGGGCCGGCAGGGCGCGCCGGTCGAGTTTTCCTTGGGTGGTGAGTGGGAGGGTGTGGAGGGTTTCGATCCATCGGGGGAGCATGTATTTGGGGAGTCGTTGCGCGAGCCAGGTGCGCAGTTCGGTGGTGGGGATGGGGTTTGCTTGGTAGACGATGTAGGCGGCGAGTTGGTGGGTTGCGTTGTGGCCTGCGGGGTGGGTGGTGATGGCGGCGGCGGTGATGGCGGGGTGGGTGCGTAGGGCTGTTTCGATCTCTTGGGGTTCGATGCGCTGGCCGAGGATTTTGATCTGGTGGTCGTTGCGGCCGAGGAATTCGATGAGTCCGCCGGTGGTGTAGCGGCCGAGGTCTCCGGTGCGGTAGAGGCGGCTGCCGGGTGGTCCCCAGGGGTTGGGGATGAAGGTGGCGGCGGTGGTGGCGGGTCGGTTGAGGTAGCCGCGTCCGACTCCTTGACCACCGATGTGGATCTCGCCGACGCTGCCGACGGGGGTCGGCCGTTGGTGGTCGTCGAGGATGTGGATCTGGGTGTTGCCGTAGGGGCGGCCGATGACCGGGGTGGGGTGGTCGGTGACGTCGACCGCTGTGGCGTCGACGGTGGTCTCGGTCGGCCCGTAGGTGTTGAACGACATGGTCGCGGGGTGAGCTCGCAGCACATCCCACAGGTCGCTCGGGCAGGCCTCCCCGCCCAGGCTCAGAAGGCGAGGCGCGTGGGGCGCGTCGAGCAGGCCTGCGTCCACCAGTAACCGGATCTGCGCGGTGGTCGCCTGGACGACGTCCGCGGCCTGGTCGGCGTGGTGGGCGCGCTGGACCAGGTACTGGGGGTCTTGCCGTTGCTCGGTGGTCAGGACCAGCAGGGTGTGCCCGTCCAGGAGCGGGAGGATCTGCTCCAGGAAGAAGTCGGAGATGTAGGCGGAGGTGCCCAGGGCGACGCGGGCGTTGGTGGTGATGTTGGCCGATCGCATGCGGGGGAGCAGGAGTGCGAGGGCGTAGTTGGTGAGGTTGCCGTGCTGGACCATCACGCCCTTGGGGCGGCCGGTGGTGCCGGAGGTGTACATGACATACGCCAGGTCCTCTGCTCCGGCGACCGGAAGGGCGATCGGCTCGAACGGCGATTCCTCCGCGGTGACATCGAGGAGGGGACATCCGCTGGGTAGGTCGTCGTCTGGACTGTCGCTGATGAGCAGGGTGGGGTGGGCGTCGTCCACCATGGTCTGCAGGCGTGCCGGTGGGAGGTCGGGGTCCAGGGTCAGGAAGGCGGCTCCTGCTTTCCAGGTGGCCCATACCGCGATCAGTGCGGTGGCTCCTGGGCGCAGGCGGATGCCGACGATGTCGCCTCGCCGCACCCCCTGATCGGCCAATCGGTGGGCCAGCCGGTCGCTGTCGGCGTCCAGTTGGGCGAAGGTCAGGCGCGTGGGGCCGTCCTCGATCGCGACCGTATCGGGCGTACGCCTGGCCTGCCGGCGCAGCAGTTCATGGACCGGAGCGTCGTCGCACGGCACGGCCGTGTCGTTCCACAAGGCCGGCAGGTGCTGTTCCGCGTGGCCGAGCAGCGGCGCGTTCTCGTGTGAGGCGGTGGGGTCGGTGGCCATCGTCTGGAGGGCGCGTAGGTGGTAGTCGCGCAGGACGGTGATCTGCTGGGCGGTGAACTGGCGGGCGTCGTAGTCCAGTTCCAGTCGTAGCCCGGCGATGCCGGGTTCGCGGCTGACCGAGACTCCGAGCGGGAAGTTGGTGCGTGCCACTCCGGGTAGGTGGGCGTCGGGGTCGGTGAGGGCCAGGGCGCCTTCGTCGGCCAGTTTGCCGAACTGGTGGAAGTGGTTGTAGTTGAAGTCGACTTCGAAGAACGGTTCGCCGCCCAGGGTCCGTTGCAGGGCCGACATCGGGTAGCGGCGATGTGGTAGCAGATCTTGCTCGGCCTGTGAGACGGCTTGGACCAGGTCGATCCAGCTGCCCTGGGGCAGCCGGAGCCGGAACGGCAGGGTGTTGAGGAACAGCCCGCGCACCTCGGCGCCGTCGGCCTGCTCAAGGCGGCTGTTGGCGGTCAGCCCCACCAGCACATCGGAGTTGCCGGTGACCAGGCTCATCACCCGCAGGTGCGCTGCCAGCACCACCGCCTTGAACGGCACCCTGCACCGCCTGGCGAACTCCTCCAGGCGGGTCAGCAGGTCCTGGGAGAGGACGGTCGTCAGGGCGCCGTGTCCCTGGCTCTCGTCTCGCTCGTGCCGCTCGCCCTCGACGACCTCGCCGATTCCCTGCGCGGCCAGGCCGGCGGGCCAGCGCGGCACCCGGCCGTCGGGCCGGTCGGCCAGCCGTTCGAGCCAGAACCGCTGAGTGTCCTCGGAGTGCAGCGCCGCGCGTTCGGCGGCGATGAAGTCGCCGTACGTGGACCGCAGCGGCTCCACGGCCGGGTCCTCGCCCGCCAGCAACGCGCGGTACAGGTCGTTGATCTCCGCCAGCGTGGAGGCCATGCTCCAGCCGTCGAGGATGGCGTGGTGCTCGGTCACCGTCCACTGGAAGGCGTCGTCGCCGACGATATGGACGGCCATCCGGAGCAGCGGCGCGACCGAGGGGTCGAAGGGGTGCCGCTGCTCGGCCCGCATATGACCGGCCAGCGCGACGCGCTGCTCGGCCCGATCCATCCCCCGCAGGTCCACGACCGTGAGCGGGATCTCCGCAGAGGGGTGCACCAGTTGCATAGGCTCGCTGAAGCCGCTCAGGTCGAACGACGTGCGCAGGATCGGGTGCCGGACCACGACGCGGGCCACCGCGTCCCGGAACCGCTGCTCATCGAACGGCCCCGCCAGCCGCAGGCCGTCCACGTTGTGGTACGGCCGGCGTTCCGCGTCCAGCTCCATCTCGTAGACCATGCCGACCTGGAGCTCGGCCATCGGGTAGGCGTCCTCCAGGCCCTCGGGCAGCCGCTCCCGGTCCTCGGCGGACAGCAGCGAGAACGGCTCGCGGGCCGGCTGCGGGTCCTCGTCGGTGGTGTGGCGCACCACGCCGGCCAACTCGGAGATCGTGGGCCGGCGGTTCAGGTCCTGCAGCGTGAATCCGAGTCCTGCGTTGCGCGCCTGTCCCAGCACCTGGATGCTGCGGATGGAGTCGCCGCCGAGGTCGAAGAAGTCGTCGTGGCGGCCGACCCGGTCCACTCCCAGAACCCGGGACCAGATCTCGGCCAGGGCCTCTTCCGGACCTGGGAGCGGAGGAACGTATCGGTGCGCCAGTGCCGGCCGGTCGCCTGACGGAGCAGGCAGGGCGCGCCGGTCGAGCTTTCCTTGGGTGGTCAGTGGGAGGGTGTGGAGGGTTTCGATCCATCGGGGGAGCATGTATTTGGGGAGTCGTTGCGCGAGCCAGGTGCGCAGTTCGGTGGTGGGGATGGGGTCTGCTTGGTAGACGATGTAGGCGGCGAGTTGGTGGGTTGCGTCGTGGCCTGCGGGGTGGGTGGTGATGGCGGCGGCGGTGATGGCGGGGTGGGTGCGTAGGGCTGTTTCGATCTCTTCGGGTTCGATGCGCTGGCCGAGGATTTTGATCTGGTGGTCGTTGCGGCCGAGGAATTCGA
>NZ_BAAAZR010000044.1:0-20174 GCF_039537005.1 Sphaerisporangium flaviroseum
ACCAACGGACCCAAGCGCACCTACTCCTATGACTCGATGGACCGCCTCACCGGCGACACCCTGAAGACCTCCGCCGGCGCCGCCATCGCCTCCATCACCTACGGCTACGACCGCGACGACAACCTCACCACCAAGACCACCGCCGGGACCGCCGGCGCGGGCACCAATACCTACACCTACGACCACAGCAACCGGCTGACCTCCTGGACCGCCCCCGGCGGCGCCGTCACCGACTACGCCTGGGACGACTCAGGCAACCGTATCCAGGCCGGCGCCAAGACCTTCACCTACGACGAACGCAACCGGCTGCTGTCCGGTGACGGCACCTACACATACACCGCACGTGGCACGACTGCCAGCGAGACCAAGAGCGGCGTCACCAAGCTGCTGAAGTTCGACGCGTTCGACCGGATGACCAGCGACGGCGAGGCGACCTACACCTACGACGCTCTGGATCGCGTGACCAGTCGGACCCAGGGCGGAGCCATCAGCCGGTACCTCTACGGTGACCTGGCCAACGACATCGTCGCCATGACCGACGCGGCCGGGGTTAAGCAAGCCACCTACAGCCGGGGCATCGCCGGCGAACCGATCGGCATCTCCGACGGCACCGGTCCCCGCTTCGCCTTCGCCGACCAGCACGGCGACGTCGTCGGGACCTTCCAGCCGACGGGGACCTCACTGGCCGACTCGGTGGCCTACAACCCGTTTGGTGAGGAAACCGGGAGAAACGGTGCCAAGCACGCCCTTGGCTACCAGGGTGAGTTCACCGACCCCACGACAGGCAAGGTCAACATGCATGCCCGCTGGTACCAGCCAGGTACCGGCACGTTCTCGAGCCGCGACACCTGGACCCTGAACCCTGAACCGTCGGGCCGGGCTAACCGATACGCCTACGGAAACGCGAGTCCGCTGAGCGGCGTCGACCCGAGCGGGCACGAGTGGGTATATCAGCAAGTCTGTGGGCTAGCTGGCCCATCCCAACGGATTCCAATTTGCACATACGTGCGCGTGTGGGAAGAGGACCCCCCGAAATCCTTCAAACGTAAGTCGGCTCCCCCACCGGTGGATGATACCTGTTCGGCGTACAAACCCCAGTGCCGAACGGCAAAGCCCGACAGTTCTCCCGGCGATCCGTGTAAGGCTTCGGCATCTATTGGATCACTGCTCGTCGGTATGGTGCCGAATTGCAATCGCCACGCCCCGACTGGCGGCGACGGAGGTGGCGGTGGTGGCGGCGGCGGCGGGGGTAGAAAACCTGCACCCCCACGCGAGCCGGTCATTGACTGTCGCAAAGGTCCCCAGCAGGGGTTCTGCGATTCGCCGGACCCGCACCAAACTCACGGCTGCGGAAAGAAATGCGGCTATGAGCCCTACAATTATGCCAACGATGACCTGGAATTAAACTGCGACCTTTGGTCCCCCGATCCGGATTGTCCTGCACCAGACCCTGACCTCGTCTCTTGCTTGGGCACGTGCGGAGCTCCGGCCAACTGCGGCAACTCAGGCAGCGGCGGGTTCTTCGGTACGTGGTACGTCCCCTGTTCAAGTGAGGGAGAGCCAACCAATCTACAAGAGGTCGCACAGCAGTGCAGCGACAACATCATCTGTGATCTGACGGTCGGTGACGCAGTCAACTGCATAGCCGACCCCAATTTACTGGACTGCGTATCAGGGGGCGTTAGCCTCATTCCGGGCGGCAAGCTCCTCAGCGGCGGCATCAAGCTCGGCGGCAAGCTGCCCAAACTACTGAAGCCGGCAGCGAAATGTCTGACTGGCAACAGCTTCATTGCCGGGACCTTGGTTTTGATGGCCGACGGAACGAGCAAGTCGATCGAAGATGTGCAGGTGGGTGACCTTGTCCAGGCAACTGACCCCGAAAGCGGACAGTCGGGCCCACGTCTGGTCCTTGACCTCATAACCGGCGACGGCGACAAGAGCCTTATAGAGATCACGGTGAACATCGACGGCAGCTGGGGCAACGCAACAGACATCGTGATCGCCACCGACGGTCACTCCTTCTGGGTGCCTGGACTTCGCAAGTGGCTCACTGCCGCCGAACTCCGCGTCGGTATGCTCCTACACGCCGATGCCGGCGCCACTGTCAAGATTGCAGCGGTCAGAAAATGGACCAGCTTTCAACGCGTCCACAATCTGACCGTCGCGGGTCTGCATACATACTATGTACAAGCAGGTGTTACACCCGTCCTCGTCCACAACGACGGTGGCGACCTAACGCCAGAGCAGCACAGGTCTATCCAGTCATACCAAGATTTGATAGCTGAGCACGAAAAGAAGCTAGCTGATTATTTGGCCGACCCTGATGCGTATGATAATAAGGGGTTCTTGAAGAATGCGCCGAATGATGAAGTTCGACAGAGAATCATCGACGGTAGGGCTAGGCATCTGCGGCAAGAGATAAGAACGTTTCAGGACAACATAAAAAAGATCGGATTGCGAGGGTGTAAGTGAACGAGCAGATAACCCGGATCTCGGAGGAGAGGCTGCGCGAAGCGTTCGACCTGCTTATGCGACACGTGGCGGCCAAGAATGCGGATGGTTGGATCGTTATTCGGAATGACGCCTTTTGGTCAGTACCGGTAACATCTCAAAGTGATGTATATTCTGAGCCGCCTGAGCTGACAATTGGTACAGTTTCAGATGCATGGCGCAGTCTCGAAGCCATGGTCGATGACGAGGGGAAAGTAGTCGGCTACGGGTTCGTTTGGCTTGCTGAGGTGATTCGTGCCATCGGTGCTGAATCTGAGGCATAGGATGCTTTGGTAGGAGAAAGTGTATGGGCTACACCGACCAGCACCAGATCGACGCGGTCGCCGTCTACCTCACCCGGGCCGCCGCTCTCATTGAGGGAATCTCGTGCGCCCAGCAAAGCAGGAGATGAAGCAGTGACATAGCGGCTGATCTTGGTGTTCGTAAGCTCGTCGTCGCGTGTCCGTAGCATGAAGCGAAGCCTGCGGCGTCGTTACTCAGGCGCCCTTGGGCGGGACAAGGGAGAGCCGAGCCCCTCAAAATCAGGGGAAGGCCATGGACGCGCTCAAGAGCCTGGAATGTGCAGCCGCTAAGGACTCTTTGGCGTATGGGGCGCGGAACGTGCCGATAGTGATGGCGGGAACTGGGGAGGCCCCCCGTCCCGGTGACCTACGGAAAGGTGTCACCGGAGCGTGGCGTTCTATAACCGATGACCTCGGGAAGTGGTGGCTGGCCGGGTGGGCGTCGGAGGTGGCCGTAGTACCGCTTGAACCGGCCGGACAACATAACCGGCGGCGATGGGAAGGGCTCTTCTTGCTGGCGTCGGCGAGCGCAATCATCGCGGTGATGTGATCGCCACCGGCGCTGGCGGTCTCGGCCTCGCGCACCAGCTCACGCACCGGTTGGTAGGAAATCAGATCAGCCATGGAGACGGTGGCGTGGTCCAGGCCGAAAGCCAGCGGCGTGGCCTCCTGGAACAACGCGGTGGTATCCGAGCGGGCCTGGTCGATGGTCTCCTGATCGGGCCGGCTGCCGTTGTGCTTGAGGTTGACCCGGATCTTGTTGAGCCGCTTCATGCCCTGCCGGATGGGCAGGCCCACCCCGGCCGTCGTCTTGAGGACCTGCCAGTACTTTTCGAACTCAGTCGGCGGTGTGACGCCGTGGTGCTCCGCAGCCAGTAGGAGGAAGCCTTCCACCGCGTCGTGGAACATCAGGATGCTCGCCGATGACGGCGGCTCAGGCAGGCTGGCCTGGTCGACGCCGAGGTGGTGGATGTAGCGGATAAAGGCCAGGCGGCGGCGCAAGTCGACCGACGGAGGGGCATGAGGGAGTGGTCCTTTCGCCGTCTCGGGGTGCTTCCCCGGACATGGTACCGATCATGGTTATGGCTCTTGGGAGGGATGATTATCAGGAGCCAGAGGTCGACGTGGGTGCACGGGAGACGACATCGGCCCACACAGCCGCTGAGGGGTGATCAGACCCGGGTCTTTGAATCGACACGGGCACGCGCCGTACCTCTTGTTTCACCATGTCGACGATGCTGCTCAGGTCCGCGCCACGCAGGTGCGCGAAGCTCAGGTCCGCGTTCTCCAGCCTTGCTTTCTCCGGGTCCGCGTTGCGCAGATCACCACTGAGGGTCGAGCCGCTTAGGTCGGTGCTGGTCAGGTTCGTGTTGCTCTGTCACTGGACCCGCTGTAGGTTGCCGCGGACCGCTCGTGTAATCGGATGGTCACCGCCGAGCACCCGCTCGCAATCGGCGAGCGTCTGCTTGTACATCCGGACGGCATGGCGCAGGATACCCGCCGACTCATAGGCGTGGGCCAGGTTGTTACGCGAGACGAGGGTGTCGGGGTGGTCACCGCCCTGTACCTGCTCCCGCCCGGTGAGCGTGCGCTCGTACATCGGAATGGCCCGGCCCAGATCCCCTGCCGACTCATAGGCACCCGCCAGATTGTTACGTGTGGTCAGTGTGTCGGGGTGATCACCGCCCAGCACCCGCTCCCGCTCGGCGAGAGTTTGCTCGTACATCGGGATGGCACGACTTAGATTGCCTGCTGTTGCGTAGGCGCCCGCCAAGTTATTGCGCAGGAGCAGTGTGTACGGGTGGTTCCCGCCCAGCACTCGCTCGCACCTGGCGAGGGTCTGCTTGTACAGCCGGACGGCACGACCTAGATCCCACGCGGCCTCATAGGCGGAGGCGAGGTTATTGCGTGAGACGAGCGTGTCGGGGTGGTCATCGTCAAGTATCCGCTCCTGCTTGGCGAGGCTCTGCTCCAACAGCGGGATAGCACGGCGCAGATCCCCCGCCGCCTGGTAGGCCTGGGCGAGGTTGTTGCGCAAGAGCAGCGTGTTGGGGTGGTTATCGCCCAGTATGAGCTCCTGCTTGGCAAGGGTCTGCTCTAACAGCGGGATAGCCTCGCCCAGTGCACCCGCCGCGTGGTAGGCGTGGGCGAGGTTGTTACGCGAGGCCAGTGTGTCGGGGTGGTCATCGCCAAGTATGCGCTCCTGCTTGGCGAGGCCGTGCTTGTACAGCCGGATGGCACGGCGCAGATCCCCTGCCGCCTGGTAGGCGTGGGCAAGGTTGCTAAGCGTGGACAGTGTGTCGGGATGGTCATCTCCCAGCACCCGCTCGCACTCGGCGAGGGTCTGTTTGTACATCGGGATGGCACGGCGCAGGTCCCCCGCGGCCTCATAGGCGGAGGCGAGGTTATTCCGCGAGACGAGCGTGTTGGGGTGGTCATCGCCAAGTATCCGCTCCTGCTTGGCGAGGGCCTGCCCCAACATCGAGATAGCACGGCCGGGATCGCCCGCTAACTGATAGGCGTTCGCCAGGTTATTGCGTGAGATCAGCGTGAATGGGCGGTCATCGCCGAGGATCCGCTCGCACTCGGCGAGGGTCTGTTCCAACAGCGGGATAGCACGGCCGAGATCCCCTGCCGCCTGGTAGGCCTGGGCGAGGTTGTTACGCGAGACGAGTGTGTCGGGGTGGTCATGGCCCAGTACCTGCTCCCGCTCGGCGAGGGTCTGTTCCAACAGCGGGATAGCACGGCCCAGGTCAGCCAGGTGGATTAGGTATCGACCGCACGAAGCGCGTAAATCGAGCAACTTATCGGTGAGGGCGTCCTTGCAATGGGCGATGGTGTGCAGGGCGGTGGTCTGCCCCATCAGCATCTCCACCGCCGGGCGGGCGGCCCAGGTGGCGTGTCCCTCGGGCAGGGCGTCGTTGAACCGATACAACAGTGCGGTGGCGTCGGAGAGAGCAGCATTGAGCCGGTTCTCGTGCTGGGCGTTTTCGCGTAGTACCCGTTGCACCAGTCGGTGCATCAGTACGGTGCTGCCGTCCTCGGTGAAGGAGATCAGCGAGGTGTCGGCGAGTTCGGCCAGTTCCTCATCGATCTGTCCCCGCACGATCTCGGCCTGTTCAGCCAAGTCACCTGATTCAGCTAAGCCCCGTGTGCCATAGAGGATGGGGCGGGGGATACCGGCAGGAGACAGCACCGCAAGCATCTCCAGCATTCGCCGGGCGGCCGGGCGGGCTTCCTCCGCTTGGACCAAGGCGAGCAGGATTGCTTGGGCGGTGCCGGTCGGGTACTGGTCCCCAACCTGCGCTGGCAGATACCTGTCCAGGGGGAAAGCACGCAGCAGCCGTAGGTAATCTGCGTAGTTCAGGTGTCGACGGACGATCAAGGCTGCTGCCTGGGCCAGCGCCAGCGGAAGATGCCCCAGTTCCGCCGCTAGTTCACCCGCCGCCTGGTCGTTCAGCCCGGTGCGTTCGCGCAGAAATGCCTCGGCCTGGTCAGGGGTGAACTCCTCCACCGGCACCTGGGCGTACGACCGCTCGAAGGCGCGGTTGCGAGAGGTGATGATCATCCGAGTCGCGCCGGTGGCCGGACACCACGCACGCACTTGCTCCACATCGACGGCGTTGTCGAATACCACCAGACTCGGCCAGTGGGTGGCGGCGAGCCAGTCTCGGGCACGCTTGGCTGCCGTGGTGGCGTCATCGTCGGCCTGGCGCAGTCGTAGCCGTTCGGCTAGGCCGGCCAGCCCGGTCTGGATCTGATCTCCAGTCTCGGCTGCGATCCAGGCCACCACCGGCCATCCGGCGGCTTGGCAGCTCCAGGCATATGCAGCAGCCAGCATGGTCTTGCCCACGCCGGGCTTGCCGGTCACCGCGGACACCACTGCGGCCCCGGTCGCGGCCACCTGGCCGTGCAACCGCTCCAGCAACTCCTCGCGGAGCTGGAATCCGCGCGGCTGCTGTGGGATGTCTCCCTCGATGATCTGTTGGACGTCCCGCTCAGGCGCGGGGTCCATCTGGCCCAGGCGGACGGTGACATTCCCCTCGACCTGGTTGATCTGAACTAGGTGACCATACACCTGGGTGCGGGTCACCGACTGCGTCGACCGGTCCAGGGACTCTGATCGCGGTGGCGGTGCTGGGCTAGTCATGAAGACTGGATGTCCACATCGCCCTGCACCCCGATGATTTGGTCGATCGACCCGCCGGCATGAGAACCAGTCACCATCTGGTCCCCGCCGCTCGGCCGTGACCCGGCGTCCTGGGCCGGCAGCTCCACCGAGGGATCGGGCGTCGGCGGAGCTGGTGGAGGAGAGAAGCGGGTGGCGGCGCGGTCGCGGACGATACGCACGCTGCCTCCAGCCTCCCGGACCTGGGTGATGTCCCCTCCAGCGGTGGAGCCCTTCACAATCTGACTCGCCTTGCCGCCGCCGGTCGTGCCGTCCGTGACCGGCCAGGTGGCCTGCGCACTGTCCCGGAATGCGGCCGTTGGAGAAGGATCGGTCAGGTGGTAAGTCACCAGCGTGCTCACGGTGGTCAACGCCACCGCGAGCGCGCCCCACCACCAGTTCCATTTCCCGTTGTTGAGAATCTGATTGCTCGCCACCGCGATCCCCACCGGCAGCACCATCGACGCCGCCAGCAATGCCCACGCCCACCTCGTCCGACCCGCGTTCATGCCTCCATCATCGGCACACACACTGGCCTATCGCAGGCGATCGAGGCCAAACAGTGCCAGATCGATGGCGCACCGTACTGGTTGCTGACCATGCCCCATATCCCGCGGTGGCGTTCACCGGCTGGCTCTCAGCCCTCCTGATGTGCTTGCCGGCATTATCAGGAGCCAACATAGGGACGTCGTGAGCCGACACCGACCGAGGCGAGCTGACACCGGCCGAGGCCGGCGGCGGCCGCGGCGGTCACGGAGACCTCCAATCGAGGGTGATGGTGCGGCGTACCCCGGCCTCGAGCATCGCCTGGGAGCGATGCTGGCCATTGGCGTAGGAGGCGTGCGCGAAGGCTGGCCATCGTCCGGTGTGGCCCAGCACGATGGGGTCGGCCAGCAGCGTGTTCAGCGCGTCCAGCTCCCACTCCGACATCCCTTCGGTGCGGGCGTCGTCGAGCACGGCCTGGCGGATGTCCTCGTAGGGGACCCCGGCGCGTTCGGCGCGGCGGACCAGGCGGATCGCCGTCGAGCACACGCGCCGCCAGTCGCCGCCGTGGTACCAGCAGCACTGGCGCGCCGGGGGACGGGGGCGCAGCTGGCGGGCCAGGCGCTGCCAGCCGGTCAGGTCCGGCATGCACTCGGCGCGGTAGGGCTTGGGCCCGGGGAAGGCGGCGACCCACCTCACGCGGTAGAACTTCTGTGGCTTGGGCTTGGGCGGTCGGGGGCGGTAGCCCTCGCCGCGCCCAGGGTCGACGGGCGCGCCGACCAGCTCGGCGACCTGCAGCTCGGTGATCGCCTTCCAGTCCGGTTCCTTGAGCTGGAAGGGGCCGGTCGTAGTGAAGACGACCACGAGCATCTGCTCCCATTGTTTGTCGGGCAGCAGTTGGTGCTCGATCCAGATGGGCGGCTGAGCCGACTCGGCGCAGTGCCGCCGCCACACCTCGGCGGCGTACTGCTCGGCGGCGTTCGACAGCGACTGGCCTTCGTCTTCCTCCTGGGTGACCACGGCGACCGGCTGGGCGCCGGGCGCGGTGAACAGCTGCAGCCGGAACGTGGCCGGCGGATGGCCTATCTGGTCGACGGCGAACATGTGGTCGTCAACGGTGCGGGTGCGCACGGCCGCGTGCTTGGTGAGGAACTCCGCCGGGAGGGGGGGTGTCATCGCATCATCCTGGTCGATCCGGGACCTCGCGGATGCCAGCCCCAGGCGCCCGACCTGCGCGACGGCCGTTCTGCGGGCCCAACGGCAGGGGCCTTGCGAGTAAGGGCTACCTGATCGAGGCCTTCGGCCAGCCCTGCGTTGACGACGAGGAGGAACTGCCGGATTCTGCAGACGTCATCGAGCACCGCCTCGGCATCGGTGGCTTATGCCCGCTTGTTCCTGCTGACTGGAACGAAGACACCTTCTACGGGCTCGTGGAAGTCTTCCACGACCTGGTCAGCCTCGGCGACGGGAGTATCACCATTCAGCATGTGCGGCTGGCACCAATACGAGTTCCACGTAGTGCCAGGGCAGAATTTTGTACCGATGGAAACTCAACCAGATGATGCGCTTAGCTGGCATCAAATACGCACTGGCCGCCGCCCTCCGCACCGGAGAGCGGGCCACACTGTACAAGCGGGACGTCACGCATTTGCGCCGAGTCTTGACAGCCGTCTGGGGCGGCGAGTCCCCTGGATGCGATGGACTGGACAACGCAACTCCCGAGTCTCGTCACCGCCGCCGCGACACTCCTCGGCGTAGCCACCACCATGGTGTTCACAAATTCGCGAGAGCGACGGCAGTTCAAGCAGCAGCGTCTGCTGGCCGGGCTACAGGCTCGGCGGGACGCGTTCGTCGAGTTCGCACGGGCGGCCAGGCTCATCGTCCGCCACCTGCGGCAGCGGGCGTGGTACTACGAGATCTCAGACATGTCGCCGCCCGGGGAAGGGCCAGTCACCGAAGGCCTCCTGGCTTCCTTAGACGGACTTCTTGCCGACTTCGCTACGGCCCACGTCGCCGCTCGGCTGCAGGCTTCCCCGGAGGTGCGACCAGCCCTCGACCGCCTCTATGTGGCCGTGACGAGGTTCGAGGATCTGATCGAGATCACGTGGTTCAACCAGAACTACGACTCGGCACAAGGCAGTGCACTGCTCGCTGAGGTGGAGACGGCGGAGAAGCTATTCCTGGACGCCTGCCAGACGGACATCGACTTTCAGGAGCACGACGAGGAGGGGCGGCGCCTGGGCAGGCCGAAGAGGCGGGAGATCCCGCCAGCACTATAGAAGGTTGAGAGGCAACGCAGGGCGTCCCCCTTGTAGAGGCACCACTATGCGTGCCCGAGTTGGACCCTGATCTGCGTCTGTCCTTCTCCTCGTGTGGGCGCTCCGCGAGGACGCGAACGCCTGGCCCGCGACCACGAAGATGCCCTTGGAGGCCAGCCCCTGGCTGACGTGCTTTACGGCCCTTGGGGCGCGACGATGGGCGACAGGGAGACATCGACCTCGAGCGTGACGCACTGTGCCCGTCTGCCACTTGTCGGACAACTTCGGCCAGGTGCTGGTCATGCGGCGGTGGCTCAGCCAGCGTTGACCGCTGTTCCCGCGCCAGCAGGTGTACCCATGGGGCCTGTCGGCACCGGGACGGCATCGGCGGTCGGTGCGGGTGCGGGTGTCACCGCACCATGCCAGCTGGCCGCGGTGTGCCGCGCGACCGGGCCTGTTGATCACCCGCCTGGGTTGCCGGCCTGAGGTAGTAGGTTGCCGTCATGGGGCAGCGCTGGCGCAGGCCGAGCCGTAACACGACCGGCACCATCTCGGTGATCGCAGCCGGGATGGTGGCCGCGGCCGCGGCCGTGGCAGGAAGGGCCGGTGCGCCCGATGTAGCACCCTACGTGCCGGTGTCCGGTGTGCTGCTGCTGGCGGCCATGGTGCTCGCGGGAGTCGGCCTCGGGTTGTCGTCGCGGCGGGGCCGAGGGCCCGGCCGTGCGACGCTACGCGTCCTGTCGTGGTGGTGGATCCTCGCCGGGATCGTCATCATAGTGATCTCCATGTGGAGCGCCACAGCGGTTCTGCTGTTCCTGGCGGACGGCGCGCCGGACGCCGCCAGGCGGGTCGAGCTGCGGCTGGATGCCGTGAAGACCGGTCTGACCGTCGGCGCCGGCGCTGCGGGGCTGGTGGCGCTGCTGCTCGGCGTGCGCCGGCAATGGCTTGGGGAGCGCACGCAGGCGTACCAGGAATACGACGCCGACGAAAAGCGGGTGACCGAGCTCTACACCAAGGCGACCGACCAACTCGGGCACGACAAGGCAGCCGTACGGCTGGCGGGTCTGTACGCCCTGGAGCGTGTCGCCCAGAACAATCCCGAACATCGACAGACGGTCGTCGACGTGATCTGCGCCTACCTCCGCATGCCTCCGGTCCTGGCCTCACCCGCAACGGCGCAGCAGGGAGAGGGAACAGATCACCCTGCGAACCCCGAAGAAGAGATCAGGGAGCTGGTGGACCCGCAGGAGCTTCAGGTCCGCACCACGGCCCAGCGGATACTCCGCAACCATCTGCGCTGGAACAGGTCCGAACGCCTGCCCCCCGGCCTGTTCTGGCCGGACGTCGACCTGGAACTCACCGGCGCATGGCTGGTGAAGCTCGATCTCGTCGACTGCCGGATACGCTGGGCAGGATTCGGCGGAGCCACATTTGAGGGATTCGCCCGCTTCGACCGAGCCACGTTCGAGGGACGGACGGTGTTCAGCGGAGCCATCTTCACCGGCAGGGCATCCTGGGGAGAGGCCAACTACAAGGCGTGTTTCGCAGAGGCGCTCTTCACACAGGACGCGGTATTCCGGGAGACCGTATTCGCCATCCGGGCGGACTTCCGGGGAGCCACTTTCACGGAAACCGCGCTCTTCAGCCGGACGGTCTTCAAAGACCGTGCCCTCTTCCGCGCGGCGGCCTTCACGCAGCAAGCGGTCTTCGACGGAGCCGCGTTCATGGACGAGACCGTCTTCCGGCAAGCACGGTTCGCAGGGGGAGTCTCCTTCGGGGTGGCCGCCTTCGCCAGCGGGATCGCTCTGCAGGAGGCCACGGTAGTGCCGAGCACGAATGCCCGGCGGTCCTGGCCCACTGGGTGGAGCGAGGCGGTCAGGTCCGACGGCTCGGAGACCATGGAACTGGTGCGAAAGGACCCCCAGGTCAGTGAATATCCGGAAGAGACGACACAACAGCAAGAAGCTGTTTGAACGCCACAGGCACGGTAACGATCTGAGGGCCGACGAACAACCGGAACCCGGGAGTTGAACACCTGCCGGAGGGCGTACTGCGCCTCGAGCAGGTCATGCTCGCCAGATGCTATCTGGATCGTCTTGTGCGGGTGGAGTTTCGTCGATCAGCACGTCGGCACGGGCGGCGGCGCCGGATGTATTGCAATGCTCGGTGCCGTCAGCGCCAGTACACGCTGGCTCGCGTCGAGAACCGGTGGCTTTAACGGTTGTGAATCTACGTCGTAAAGGCACCGTGACAGTCGGCAATGCAGCGTTGCATCTTTCGCGTCCGCAGGCGTTGTCTCGCCTCCCGATGCGCCTCCATCCTGACCTCCCCCGGGGCGCGGTGATACCACCGATGCTGGACCTCAACGGGGATCGGCCGCCGGGCGCACGGTGGCGGTCCACCGCGCCGGCGGCCACACCTGGGGCTGATGGTCCCCCAACTGGGGGTCAGGCAGTGGACCAGGACCGGCGCATGATCGCTTATGGCGCCGAGCCCGCGGTCGGGGCCCATCATCCGCAGGTGAAGGTGCTGTTCTACGTCCCGGTGGCCAGCCAGGTGGTCCAGGCGCGCTCGTCGGCATAGGCCTGAGGAGTGATGCCCAGGGCGGCCAGTGCCCCGGGGTAGGCACGGCTGTAGATGGCGGCCCAGGCGATGGCCTGGGCGGGGGCGGCCAGCAGCCAGATCGCGGCAACATCGTCCAGGTGCAGCGTGCTGAGCGCCAGCAAGTCAGGGTTTACGCAGATGTCGCCGGTGACCAGGCCGCGGGCCAGGAGGCCACGCCAGCAGGTGAGAAGTTGGGGGGCGTCGTCACGGCGGATGCCTGTCTGGTAAGGCTGTACCTGGAGCGGGAGTGCGGGCTGGTCGATGGTCGCCCAGATGCCCGGCAGCGCGGCCAAGCGGGCGGCGGTCAGCCGGTGGGCGCCGTTCTCGCCCAGCGTGTAGAGCGGCCCGGCGGGGCCGGGGATGCGATTGACGCGAACCGGGTCGTCGTCCAGGCTCCAGACGCGCAGAGCCTCCTCGACGGCGGGGTTGAGCAATGCGGTGAGCATGGCGGGCCGGTGGCTGGCGAAGTCGTTCCAAATCCGCTGTCCTACGGTGGCGACGGCGACCGGGTCGATCCACCCGCAGGTGGCCATGGTGCCCAGCCCGATCAGGTCAGAAGAGCTCGGTCCGATCTCGTTGTGATGAAGATGTGTGGGTTCCAGCAGTTGGTCGAGGTCGGGTGCCGGCGGCTGGGAGGCGTTGAGTTCGGCGGTGCGTCGCTCCAGGAACTCGGCCACGCTCAGCTGGCCGGGCCAGTCGTGCTGTACCTGGCGTATGTAGGCGGCGAACCGGGCCCGGTGCTGGTCGAGGTGGTGATGCCACAGCTGGCCGATCGCGTGGTGGGCGCCGTGGTGGTGGTCGGGGTCGTTGCCGCGGTGCTCGGGCAACCAGCCGCCGTAGGGCAGCAGTTGGCTTGGATCCGGTGGGGTCTCACATTGCCAGATGATTTCGAGGGGACGATGGGCGGGAACGCTCCAGGCGCGCAGCAGGCCGGGGACGGCTTGGCGCACCGGTGCCCACCGCCGTACCGGGGACCGAGCGGCCCATGGCCGTCGTCAAGCCCGGCTTGGAAGTAGCCGTTGGGCTCGTAGCGGACGATTCGCCACCGCGCGGGTGACATGTCCGGGTCCTGCTGGCGCTGGGCGAGCTCATCGCGCCGACGAGTGCGTGTGATGAGCTGCTTGTTGAGGGCGCGATCTTGCCGGCGCTGCAGGTCGCGCAGGGAGAGCGGCCCGGGCGGGTTGTGCTCGTCCTTGGGCAGCAGGTCGATGGCCCCGCGGAGGTAGACCAGGGTCCTGTATAAGTCGCCTGCCTGGTCACGCTCGCTGGTCAGGGTGAGGCTGCGGCCGTTGAGGGTGGCCAAGATCTCCTGGACGCTGTCTTGCAGGCTTGCTGCGAGCAGGAGCATTTCGCGTTCCCACTCGGGTGCCGGAGGCTGGTCGTCGTCATCGCCGAAGCCGAGTGCCTTGCGGGCGTCGCGATGCGGGCGGAGGGTATGTTCGGCCTCGATCAGCAGCAGCAGGTTGTCGGCGACATCGGCAGTGGTTAAGCGCTTGGTTGTCCACGCGAGCACGACGGTGGCCAGGGCCAGGGCTGCACGGTCAAGGTGCGGCAGGCGTGGGCGGCCATCACGCCGACGGCAACCGTGGCCGGCAGGGGCCAGGCAGGACGGGCAACCCAGAGAGGCAAACACACTGATCACGGTGCCGCGCGAGAAGACTTCCGGCAACCCCCAGGGTGACCCGGGCCGGGGCGAGGGACCGACGGGTTCGATGGAGCATCGGTCAAGCTTGGCGGATCAGGGACGACCTGGACGATGAGTCGAGGACAGAGTCTGTGCCCTGTTGCAACTGGGCGGCGACTCGGGGCGCCGCGGTCATCGCTCGGTGCGCGTCGAGGGCCGCATAGGCCACCTCACGCGGCACCGACTTCTACAGCGCGACGAGGTAGGCCAATCGTTCGGTTTCGCTCCTCTGCGCCCAGGTCTCCCCTGGCAGCCATGCGATTCCGCGTTCCCACAACCAGGACGCCCACGGCACCGGCGACAGCACGGAGCTCATACACCGGGAGCTCCAGGTGCACAGCTGGTCAACCACCTCTCACTAGGAGTCGTCCTCTCTCGGTCTCATCCCCCACGCGAGGAGCCACGTTGCGCGCTCGTTGTCTGCTCTCTGCCGCCGTTCTAGCTGGTGGCCTGCTCGTCGCTCCTGGCGCGGTCCACGCGGCCGACGCCGCTGTGGCTGCTGTTCCAAGGAGTGTCCCCAAGGGC
Source organism: Sphaerisporangium flaviroseum (assembly GCF_039537005.1). Lineage (NCBI taxonomy): Bacteria > Bacillati > Actinomycetota > Actinomycetes > Streptosporangiales > Streptosporangiaceae > Sphaerisporangium > Sphaerisporangium flaviroseum. The sequence continues at coordinate 14,515 of NZ_BAAAZR010000044.1, forward strand.
GTGTTGTCGGCGAAGATCAAGAAGATCGTTGACGGGGACACTGTGGATGTCCTCTACAAGGGGCGGACGCTGCGCGTTCGGCTGCTGGAGGTCAACACCCCTGAGAAGGGGCAGTGCTGGGCCAAGGCGGCAACCGCCCGCACAACCGCGCTGCTGCCGGTCGGCACGAGGACATACCTGCTGCGGGACGAGCAGTTGAAGGATCCCTACGGCCGCTACCTGTTCTACGCCTGGAACAGCGCAGGGACGTTCGTCAACCGCAACCTGGTCCGTTACGGGTACGGCAAAGCCGTGCTGTATCCGCCCAACGACCGGTACATCAAGGTGATGCGCGCCGAGCAGACCAAGGCCAAGAACAGCCGGCTGCGGATCTGGTCCGGCAAATGTGACAGCGGCTCCTCGCCCCCGACGCCCAAGCCGACCCCCACACCTAAGCCTCCCACCGCCAATGACCCGCGGTTCGACACCTGCGCCGAGGCCAACCGGAACGGGTATGGACCCTACAGGCGCACCGTGGACCCGGAGTACAACTGGTACCAGGACCGCGACGGGGACGGCATCGTCTGTGAGCGGTAGCCGCGCGACCCGGGCGCCGATACCTCCTGAAGGGTGTTCGGCCGAGGCCGTACGCGGGCCTGGCCCGGCTCCCACAACACATTGCGGGAGCCGGGTCTGGTGGTGCGGTCAGCGGTGAGTGATCCACCACAGGGCCAGCTGGATGGGGGCCGCGGCAGCGGCCGCTGCCGCACCGCGGACAGCCGCGGCCAGTGCGGCGCGACCCAGACGACGGACGAACGGACGGTCGAACATGGCAGGTCTCCTGACGGCGGGTCCCGGTTCTGGTGTCCGGGGCGTTGCCGTTGATTGGGCCTGTCCGGTGGGTTTTCCGGCTTCCGCTTCCACCTGGGTGCGCTACCGGGCAAGGTAGGAGACCTCGGGGATATCAGGGAGGGCGGGTTTTCCGGAGGGTTTCGATCCGGATCCGAGGGGGTGCGATGAGCGAACCGCTGAGCTGGAGGGCCGCCTACGCGGAGCGATTACGGGAACTCCACCTAGCGGCGGGCGGGCCGCCGGGTGAGGCCATGGCGGCCAGAGCGAAGGCGCGGCGGCCCCGGGTGAGGTTCTCGGTCTCGTCCTGGAGTGAGTGGCGCCGTGGTATTCGGGTTCCCTCCGATGAGGCCACCGCGCACTGGTTGATCGAGGAGTACCTGCGGCCGCTGGCGCACAAGATGACCCCCGGCTTCGTGACCCAGCCGCCTGAGTGGTGGGAGGAGACGCGGCGCAAGGCCCGGGCCGAGTTGGACACCGGTGGCCGGCCGCCCATCCCGCACCCTGTTGTGCCCCCCTATGAGCCGCCGCCGGTGGTCCAGGTTGGTCAGATCCCGGCGGAGGCGGACTGTTTCCAGGACCGCGATATCGCCACCCGTCTGCGGCAGGCCGCATCCAAGGACGGGACGGTGGTGCTGTGCCAGGTCCTGGCCGGGATGGGCGGGGTCGGCAAGACCCAGCTCGCGGCCGCCTACGCCCGTCATGCCCGTGAGCAGGGTGTGCGGGTGCTGGTGTGGGCGACCGCGTCCTCCCGCCCGGCGATCATTGAGGCCTACGCGGATGCGGCCGTCAAGCTCGGCTTGGCCGACGGGGAGGATCCCGAACGGGCAGCGTGCGAGTTCCTGGTCTGGGCCGACACCACCGTCACCGCGTGGTTGGTGGTGCTGGACGACGTGCACAACCTCGAGGACTTGCGGGAGTTGTGGCCGCCGGCGTGCCCGGCGGGAACGGCGGTGGTGACGACCCGCCGCCGTGACGCCGCCCTGGCCGGGCCCCGCCGCCACATGGTCGAGGTCGGGCTGTACACCACCGACGAGGCACGCTCCTACCTGCACGCCAAACTCGGTGCCCTGGCCGGTGAACAGGCCCAGCTGGATGCGCTGATCGAGGATCTGGGCTGGTTGCCGCTGGCCCTGGCGCAGGCGGCGGCGTTCATGATCGACCAGCAGATCGGCTGCGCCCGCTACCGGGACCTGTTCGCCGAACGGCTCCTGGCCCATACCGTCCCCGAACTCGGTGGGCTGCCCGACGGCCACCGCGAGATCATTGCTGCCACCTGGGATCTGTCGATCGAGCAAGCCGACCGGGTCCGGCCCGCCGGGTTCGCCCGGCCGATGATGAACCTGACCAGCGTGCTGGACCCAAACGGCATCCCGGCCACCGTCCTGACCAGCGCGCCCGCCCGCGAATACTTGGCCACCTACCTCCCTCCGCCTTCTGCAGGGGCGGCCAAGTCCGTCACCGAAATCGACGGGGACACCATCGATGAGGCGCTGCGTGTACTGCACCGCTTTAGCCTCATCGACCACGACCGCAACGCCACCCACCGCGAGGTACGCGTCCACCAGCTCATCCAGCGTGCCACCCGCGAGAACCTGGCAACCGAACCCAACCTCGGCCCCGATCTGTACACCGAGCTCGCCCACACCGCCGCCGACGCTCTGGAGGCGGCATGGCCCGCCATCGAACGCGACCAGATCGGCGCGGTTCTGCGCGCCAACACCGCCGTTCTGCACACGGCCACCGGTACCGCCCTGTGGGAGTGGAACGGCGAAGCCCACCCGGTGCTGTTGCACTCTGCCAACAGCCTTGGCGAGACCGGCCAGGTCAACGAAGCCATAGCCGAATGCACACGCCTGCGCACAATCGCCACCGACCTTGTAGGACCCCACGACCCTCATACCCTGACGATCCGAGGCAGCTTGGCGCACTGGCGGGGGAGGGCTGGGGATGTGGCAGGCGCGGTGACCGCGGTGGAGGAACTGCTCGCTGACCAATTGCGGGTACTGGGACCCGACCACCCCGCCACCTTGGAAACCCGAGGCTACTTGGTGGCCTGGCGGGTAGAGGCCGGTGATGTGGTAGGCGCGGCAGCCGCGGTGGAGGAACTGCTCGCCGACCAATTGCGGGTACTGGGACCCGACCACCCCCACACCCTGGGCACCCGGCACAACCTGGCGTACTCGCGGGGGGAGGCCGGTGATGCGGCGGGTGCCGCGACCGCGTACGAGGGACTGCTCGCCGACTTCTTGCGAGTGTTGGGACCCGACCACCCCCACACCTTGGAAACCCGAGGCTATTTCGCGCACTGGCGGGGGGAGGCCGGTGATGCGGCGGGTGCCGCGACCGCGTACGAGGGACTGCTCGCCGACTTCTTGCGAGTGTTGGGACCCGACCACCCCCAGACCCTGGCCACCCGGGTCAAGTTGGCGCGCTGGCGGGAGCTGGCGGGTGATACGGCGGGTGCAGCTAGCACCTTCGAGAAACTGCTCGCCGACTTCTTGCGGGTGCTCGGACCCGACCATGTCGAGACCCTGACCACCCGGGCCATCTTGGCGAACAGGCGGGGGAAGGCGGGTGATGCGGCGGGTGCGGCCGCCAACTTAGCAGAACTGCTCGCCGACCAGTTGCGGGTATTGGGACCCGACCACCCCCACACCCTGGACACCCGGGCAGGCTTGGCGAACTGGCGGGGGAAGGCGGGTGATGCGGCGGGTGCGGCCGCCGACTTAGAGGAACTACTCGCCGACCAGTTGCGGGTACTGGGACCCGACCACCCAAGCATCTTGAACACCCGGATCATCTTGGCGAACTGGCGGGGGAAGGCGGGTGATGCGGCGGGTGCGGCCACCACACACGACGAGCTGCTCGCCAACTTACTGCGATTACTGGGACCCGACCACCCCCACACCCTGGCCACCCGGAGCAACCTGGCGCACTGGCGGGGGGAGGCCGGTGACGCTGCCGGCGCGGCCACCGCATACGGCGAAGTGCTCGCCGACTGCCTGCGGGTGCTGGGACCTGACCACCCAGACACCCTGACCACCCGAGGCAACCTGGCGCGCTGGCAGGAGTGTGCTGGTCTTGCATGAATCACCAGTTCTGACGACCCACCGGCCAGCCTCCAGAGCCAGCTCAGGAAGCAGACCGCCGTTTATGGCGTGCACCAGACCGACGTGGGCATCAGAGATGACCAGTTCGCGGCTTTCAGCGGAGCGCAGGAATGCCGTTCAAACGCGCCGTCTCGCGGTCACCCACGCAAAGCCGACGATCTCCGGTGGCCGCGGCGATGGTGACAACGGCACTTACCAGTAGGCGGCGGTTGGCCCGGTGGCCTAGACCTCGGTCGCCGGGTTGGCGTCGGCCGGCATGGAGTTGGCGCCTGCGCGTCGGTACAGCACGTGGTCGGCCAGGTCGGTGCGGCGGCCCCGGTAGTCCAGGGTGGTGTCGATGGAGGCGTGCTGGGCGGCGTCGCGGACCTGTTCTGCTGGTGCGCCGTCTTCGAGGAGTTCGGTGATGGCGGTGGCGCGCAGCATGTGCGGGTGCAGCTGCTCGGCGCGTTGTTTGGGTATGCCACCGGCGATCGCCGCGGCGGTGAGTGCGGCGCTGGCCCACCATCGGTCGACGGGTCGGCCATCGTGCTGGGTGAACAGCAAAGCGGTGGCGGGCCGGCCCTTGCAGAGCTGGTTCAGCAGGTGGCGGGTGAGCGGGTCGGCGATGGGCAGGTGCACGTATTCGCCGCCCTTGTTGCGGAAGGTCACCACGGTGTGGCGGCGATCGTTGATGTCGGTGCGGGTGTCGATGTCGCCGACGGTCAGCCCGGTGAGCAGTCCGACCCGGCCGGCGATGTCGTCCAGCAGGGCGATCACCGCGGCCTCCACCAGCCGGCCCTGCTCGGCCAGCGTCTGCAGGCCCGCGCGCAGGTGCAGGCGTTCCTGGCGGGTCAGCGCTTGGGTGCGGCCGCCGCGGGGAACCTTCGGCGCGATGACGTCGGCGGCGGGGTTGTGGGTGAGCACTTTGCGGCGCCGGGCGTAGATGAAGAAGCTGCTCAGGTTGTTGCGCTGTTTGGCCACCGTAGCCGGGCTGAGGATCTTGCCAGGGGTGCGCACACCGACGGTGAGCCTGCCGGTGGCGGCGGCGTCACGGTAGGCGATCAAGTGATCCTCGGTGACTGCGAGCAAGGGCACCGGCGGGGTGAGGGTGTCGAGCCAGCGCAGGAAGGCGGCCAGCACCTGCAGCCGGGTCTGGCGGGTCGCGGCGGAGTTGCTGTCGCGTAGCCAGGCGGCGACCACGCCGAAGGTATCCCGGTCGAGGGCGTCGACCAGGTCGACGTCGGGGCCGGGGACCTCTCCCCCATCGTCGCGGTAGCGGCGTGGCCGCAGGCCGGCGATGTCGCCGACGCTGACCACCAGCGGCGCGGGCGGCGCGGCGGCGACTCGCGCCGCCGGCACCCGCTCATGGCCGGTGCCAGCTGATGAGCCAGACGAAGTCGCACCGGCGCCCGCGGGGCCGCCGGGCAACTGGCCCGGCCGGTACACCGCGCTGGGGGCCAGTACGAAGGTGTCCGGCATGGCGGCGGCCGCCGCGCGCGGAGAGCCGTGCTCTGCCGCCGGGTCCAGATCGGGATCGCGGGACTCAACCGTCATCGTTGCTCGCCTGATCTTCCCGCTGCATATGTGCCTCCCCGCGCCCGGTGAACGCTGGACCAGCAGCGGCCGAGGTCCAGGCGACGACCAGATCGGCGTTGAGGTTGGCCAGCAGCGCGTCCAGGTGGGGGTGCCGTTAACGAACGTGTCACCAGCCCCAAACGCGGATGATCATGACCGGTGAGG
>NZ_BAAAZR010000045.1:0-609 GCF_039537005.1 Sphaerisporangium flaviroseum
GCCCGCCTGCGCCCGCAACGCCCCCTCACCACGCCCCGACACCAACAACGGCACCGGCAGACCACCACCGACCGGCACGCCCTGCCCCGAGACCGCTGATCCTGCGACCGGCGACTCAACCACCGGTGATCCCCCGGCCGGAGCCGCGCCGACCGGCGACTGAGCGACCGGCGACTGAGCGACCGGCTCCTCCACGACGGGAGGCTCCTCCAAGATCAGATGAGCATTCGTCCCACTGACCCCGAACGCCGACACCCCCGCCCGACGACGACGATCAGGCGAAGCCGGCCACGCCACCGGCTCGGTCAGCAACGACACCCCGCCCACCGACCAGTCCACCTGCCGCGACGGCTCATCCACATGCAACGTCCGCGGCAACACCCCATACCGCATCGCCAACACCATCTTGATCAGGCCTGCGACACCGGCGGCGGGGCCCGTATGGCCGGTGTTCGATTTCAGCGACCCCAGCCACAGCGGCCGATCACCTGGACGCCCCCGCCCATAAGTGGCCAGCAACGCCGACGCCTCGATCGGATCACCCAACGGCGTCCCGGTCCCATGCGCCTCCACCACATCCACCCCATCGCCACCCACCCCCGCCGCCGC
>NZ_BAAAZR010000045.1:646-1138 GCF_039537005.1 Sphaerisporangium flaviroseum
CCGACGCCCATGACGCACCGCATCCGACAACCGCTCCAGCAACACCAACCCCACACCCTCACCCCACCCCGTCCCATCAGCCGCATCCGCGAACGCCTTCACCCGGCCATCGGCGGCCAGCCCGCGCTGGCGGCTGAGGTCGATGAACGCGGCAGGGGTGGACAGGATGTTCACCCCTCCGGCCAGCGCGAGAGTGCAGTCGCCCTGACGCAGCGACTGGCACGCCAGATGCAACGCCACCAGCGACGACGAGCACGCCGTGTCCACCGTCACCGCGGGCCCCTCAAGGCCCAGCGTGTAGGAGACGCGACCGGACAGCACGCTGCTCGCGACCCCGGTCATGCGGTGGGCTTCGACGTCCTCGTCCGTCTCGGCGAGGAGTTGCGAGTAGTCGCTGCCAGCGGCGCCGGCGAAGACGCCCGTGGGGGTGCCACGCAACGAGGACGGATCGATCCCCGCCCGCTCGAACACCTCCCACGCCACCTCCAGCAA
>NZ_BAAAZR010000046.1:0-6030 GCF_039537005.1 Sphaerisporangium flaviroseum
CGCCAACCCGCGCCTCCCGACTTCACCAGCGCCGCCATCTCATCACTCCTGTGACAGAAGCTTCACGGAGAGTGAAGCTACTTCAGGGCGTGCTGATCGATCTGGCAAACGGGAGAAGACGCAGTTCGCAGGCAGTGAGCGTGCAGGGTGAGGAGGAGTCGGCGCCCTCAACTCAAGAACTGTTGCTTACCCCACCCGGGTGGTCGGCCCCGAAGGTGACCACCTCAATGCTGCCCGGACCCCGCACAAAGCGGCGCATGGCGTCCGCTACCAGTGCCCGGCCGACTCCCTGCCCCCTCGCCTGCTCCGAGACGACAAGCCAGCGGATGTGGTAGATCGGGGCCGTCGCCACCCCGAAGAACAGCCCGCCGAGCAGACCGGGATCCAAGGAAACAGCGACGAGCGCCATCGAACGGCGAATGTTGTTGTGCAGGTGTCGGTGGAAACCCGGGTCCTCAACCATCGGGCCAAACCAGTGCTCCACTTGAGCCGCCAGGCCAAGAAAGCCGAACGTGTCACCGCCGGTTGCCGCAGGAGAGCGCCGTACAGACGCACGGGCGGCGGCAACGGATGTATTGCAATGCTCGGTGCCGTCAGCGCCAGTACACGCTGGCTCACGTCGAAACCGATGGCTCTAACGGTTGTGGATCTACGTCGTAAAGGCCCCTGACGGTCGCGATACAGCGCCGCATCTTTCGCGTCCGCAGGCGTTGGTCACGGCCCCCGATACGGCCTCCATTCTGACCTCCCCCGGGCGCGGCGATACCACCGATGCTGTACCTCAACGGGGGTCGGCCGCCCGGCGCACGGTGCCGGCGGCGGCGACCTCGGGCTGATGGCTGCCAACTGGCGGTCAGGCAGTGGACCAGGACCGGCGCATGATCGCTTCATGGCGCCCAGGCGGTGCGGCCGACGATGTCTGGGAACGAGGGCATGCCACGGTTGATGTCGGCCGCTCGACGAACTCGCTCGTCAAGCTGGGCCAGGGGCCCGAGATCCGCACCGGTCCGGTAAGGCTCTCCGGCGATCTCATGCACCCTCCTCGGGCGAGACATTCCCGGACGTTTGCGCGGCCTGTTTCAGGGGTGTGGTGGAGCCTGCCAGGCGCTCAGCACGTGGCCTCGTGGTGCCGCCCTCATGCGCCGGTTGGCCCGCTGCCATCGGCGTGGCGGCTTGTGGGGGCCGGTATTGAACGCTCATGCGTTCGATCGCGCTGCCCCGCAAGACGACTCGTTCCCATTCGGGGGGAATCGGCTTGAGTGGTCCCTCGCCGGCCCGGGCTCCCATGGGGGGAGCCAGCACGAGCTCACGATCGGCTACCTCCAGGTCGGGAGAGAAGTGCGCGACCAGGCCGGTGTAGACAGCCCCGCTTGTCAAGCTCACCCGTACGTGAGCCTCGTGACCTTTGGGGCACTCCCGTTTGAAGACCTGGGTCCAGGTGCTGACCGGGGCGATGGTGGCCCCGCCCTGCCGCCAGGACAACACCAGGTGCACAATGATGACCATGCCCAGGGAGATGACCATCTCCGTGGCGAGCGATCCCATGATGCGGTGGAGATTGGCCATGGCATAGGGGGTGCCCTCACGTAGCCATCGCTCGGGATCAGCGAGCAGGTCGGGCAACCGTACCCGGACGGCCAGCAAGATCATGATCGCCAGGCCGGTGAAGACCAGGCTGGCCAGAACGACACGGCTGATCTCTCGGAAGGAGGACTCCGATCTCCCCGCCCGCCGCCTTTCCGACAACAGATCGAATAACAGGCCCGGCGCGATCACCAAGATGAAGACCACCACGCCCGCCCAGGTGCTCGGCGCCATGGCGGCTTAGCCGTCGTAGTCCGCGGCCGCGCCGTTGTCCAGCGATTGGACGGGCTTGGCCGGAGACCCTGCCGGAGAATCAGGCGCCGCGGAGCTGGCGGAGGCCACTACTCCTGTCGGGGCGGCGACGTTCATCGAATTCAGCCCCTTGCGTTCTTCGCTGAACCGCCCGGCCGGATCGCCTGGCGCGGTCTGGATCGCCATGTGGGGACGGGCCTCGCGCCCCGGCTTGTCGCTCATGAACCAGAGCCTAAGTGACCTGCTCTTCGCCCGCGGATAGCTAAGCGAACAAGAAGCTGATCAGGTTAGCCAGCCGTGGTAGCGCAGGCTGGGTGCTCGGCTGCCGCAGAACGCCGAGCAGTAGAGCCGGGGCCGGGTGCCGACCCTCGGGTAGGCGAGGGGTTGGGCGCAGACCCGGCAGCACCCGTCTTCGATGACCGGCGCGAGCTCGGCCAGGAGCTGCTCAACCCCGGGCAGCTGGTCGGGCAAGGGTTCGTCGTCGGCTCGGCATCCGGGATAGCTCAGCAGCTTCTCGAACGCGGCGCGCAGGTCGCTGAGCTGTCGCCGGCGGGCTCCCAGCAGCGCGAGGTAGTCCTCGATCGGCCAGCCGATCAGGGCGCCGGCGCGGGTCAGGTACACCCCGACCTGATCGATGCGGTACCGGTCTTTGTAGTCCATCAGGGTGTAGCCCAGCAGCTGCAGGATCATCGGCAGGGGGAACTGGTGGATGCGGCGGGTGCTCTTGAAGTCCACCAGCAAGCCCTCGGCGATCAGGTCGGCATCGGCCGCGACGTGGACGCTGCCGTCGAACGTCGGCCCGGGCAGGCAGGCCGCGGGGTCGGTGTCGGCGCGTAGCCGGCCTAGTGGTCCGGCCTCGGCGGCGCGCAGCTGCGCGAGCACGTCGTCGACCAGATGCCGGTGCGGGAGCGCCAGCAAGGTGGTTAGGGTGAAACCTCCGGGGTCGGCGAACGCCGCCTTGCACAGCGGGGTGAGCGGGAAGGCGACGTAGTTGCGGCAGTTCAGGGCGTACCACGCGGCCGCCAGCAGCATCCGGGCCAGGCGTTCTTCCTCTTGGTCGGCGCGCATCAGCGGTCGTGCCCGGTCGTGCAGTCCCAACTCGGGAATCGCGGCGTTCATGAGACCCTCCAACTGCACGCCCACGGCCTCGAGGGCCTCCCACGCCCGATGCGGGCCAAGGCTTCGCGCGGTGAGGTGGATGGAGCCGATGCCGATCCTGGTGGCGTCGTCAACCGCAGCAGCCGCGGTGAAGGCAAGCCGGAGCCGCTGGTCGATCGCGGTGCCGACGGTGCCGGCCTCGGTGCCCACGCGCTCGCCCGGCAGGATCAACGGCCCAGACGGCAGTCGAGCCCGGTAGGTCGCACGAAGACGCCGGACCCCCGCCGACAGCTCACGATCGAGGAACCGCCGAAGCGGTGTACGCGGCGACTCCAGACCGTAGGTGAGGCTCATATCACGCACGGTAGTAATCGGGTACGACAATATTAGATGGCGACGCTTTCCTGTAGAGGCGTCGCGCAGGGAGGCCTCGCCACCCGGGTGGCCGGGCGGAACAGTCGACCCCTACGTCGTAGGACTGGCGCGACAGGGCTCGGAAAGCCCCCACCACACTCCTGAGCGCGAACATCCCCTGACTACGAGCTGCAAAGCTGTCGAGGAACGGTGCGCTGGCCGGATCGTGCAGGAGCCGGATAGGTCGCTGGACTTTCACTTGACAAATGGGCGAGCCGACCCGGTCCGGGCGGCATGGGACTGCCGTCAGTTCCGCGCGTTGGGATGGGCATGCAGAGGCGACCTCGAGCTGCTCGGCCAGACCCTCAGCACGATGACCCCGGAGAAGCTCACCGAACTGTCGGCCGCGGCCGCGATGCTCGGGTCGGCTTGCGAGGAGCAGCTCACCCAACGCCGGACCTAAAGCGGGTCAGGTCCCAGATGTGCAACGCGAGCTGAAAGCCCTTCACCACTGGCCCGAGCTGCATGTCCGGGCCGGTGAGCCGGGTGGAGTCGTCGTCATCCAGCACGCCGGCGTCCACCAGGCCGTCGACGGCCGCTTTCGGAGGGGTACCAGTTGCCCTGGTCGCGGCGGCGCCGGTCGACGGGCCGTAGCTCGCCGATGATGTACGCCCGCTCCATGTGCGGCACTCCGGCGTCCTGAACGGCTTCCTGTCCGGCCTCCCTGATGGCCCGGGTGAGCTTCGACCGGGCCATGCGGTGGAGCCGCTGGTTGCTGTTCAGCAGTTTCATCCCGACCGGCAGCTCCACGGTCCAATCCGGTGGAGGGCGGTTGTTAATCCACACGAGCCACCCCTGCGCGCGGCTTCCGGTAGCTAGGTACAGTAAGGTTATGGCAGGTATTCAACGCGTCACTCCAGCGATGCTCGACGTGGTGGAAAGCCTCGTGCGTGCGCATCTGAACAAGAGGCCAGTGCACGGCTGGGTGATCATGAAGGAAACCAAACGCGCAGGTCCCACGGTCTACAGAGTGCTCGACCGTCTTGAAGACGAACGCTGGATCACCGGCGAATGGGAGGAACAGACACCAGACCAAACCGGTCCCCGCCGCCGCCTCTACCGACTCACCGGCGAAGGCGTACCGGCGGCCCGCGCCCTCCTCGCTCAGCGTCGCCCCGCCGCACTGACCGTACGGCCCGCGCCCGGCTTTGCCCTACTTGGCTGGCTACATGCTCGGCTGGCCGGCGGTGTCCGATGACCACCGCTCAGATTCTTCTCAGTGTCGTGCTCGGTTTCATCGTCAACGAGTGCTGCGACGCTGCCCCGTGGCTGGCGCGCAAGCTCGTCCAGTGGTCAGCACGCCTGAAGTACGGTGCTTCAGCGCGGGCTGAAGTCCGCGCCGAGGAGCTCACCGCCCTGATCGATACTCGTCCGGGCAAGCTTCTGAAGTTGATGAGCGCGGTTCTCTTCCTTGTCGGCGCAAGCACGACTTGCGCCCACCGGATCATGCTGTTTCTACAGTTGAGGGTAACCATAGCCCTACGCCCGGAAGTCAACGTAGACGATCTCGAACGTCTCGAACTCCTCGAAGGTCTCAAACGCCTCGAACCTCGTGAACTTGAACGTCGTGAACTGCAGCGCCGCATGCAGATAAACGCGGAGAGGGCAGTCGCGACGGACCTTCTGAGCCATGGGGTTGATTCCCTGCCGGAGCACGTAATTGTGATGGACCACGCCAAGTGGGACGAATTTCGCAAGACAGTTGATTGGGATGAGCTGCGCCTACAAACCGCTGAGTCAGTCTGGATCCAACTCCGCTGACGTCACATCAGAGCCCAGACCTTGTACCCCTGCTTTGTCAGCCGCTCCAGCAGTTCGACCTGCTGGTCTTCGTTCTCGCAGGTCACGACCACTCCCCACACCGCTGAGCGTTCCGTCTCGGGGGCGTCTCCCCGTTCAGGCAGCTCCTCCTCGTCGTCGTCCTGGCCCTCCTCGTCGTCCGGCGCGGCCGGGCCGAGGGACTGGTCGAGGTCGAGCGCGGCCTTGAGGTCGTCCAGCTCCTCCTCGGTGTAGCCGACCGCGACCAGCAGGCCGGGGTCGGCGCCGGCGATGTCGCCGAGGGCGTCGACGAGCATCTCATCCAGCCAGCCGCCACGTTCGGAGGTGCGGTTGTTCGCGATGAGGTACGCCTCGGCGTCGGCGTCGGAGCGTGAGGACCACTTTCGGACGATCGGCACCAGCCATGCTCCGTCGTCGCCCGGCCGGACTCCGGCCGGGGGACTGACCCCCCCTCGGCGGCCATCTGCTCCAGGACCTCCAGGCGGCCGTGGCCGAGGACCTTAACAGGCCCTCCACTCGGGTTGGGCGTCACCGGCCACATAGCAGCGAGAAGGCCAGCTCAAAGCCCTCCCGACAGGCCACTTGATCAGGATGCGAAGCCATAGCGCTGCGCAGTCACCTGGGCCTCCGATCTTCTCGCGAGGCCGATGAACAGCCGATGTGGTCCGGGCTCTCCATCGGATGATGGGAGCTGATCACTCGCAGCTACTTTGCCCCCTGGTGGCGCCGACCCGAGTGGGCCTAGCGGCTGGGGACACGTTCGGGAGCGGAGGGCCTGACCGTCGGTGCTGAGCATGGGGCCCAAAGCGACGTTGGAACACGCCCCGCGGCACACCGTCGCGAGGGGCTTTCCGGCGCCTGCCTGGTCCTATCGCGGGGGTGGTGCCGGGCGCAAGGCCAAGC
>NZ_BAAAZR010000047.1:0-2102 GCF_039537005.1 Sphaerisporangium flaviroseum
GGCCGCGTCGACCACATGGTCAAAGTCCGCGGCTACCGCGTCGAACTCGGCGAAGTCGAAGCCGCGCTACGCGCCCACCCCCTGGTACGCGAATGCGTCGTCGCGGCTCATGACGACGAGTGGGGGCACACCGATCTCGTGGCGCACGTGGTGCCCGATGGCGAGGGGGTGCCGGCCGATGTTCTGCGCCGGTGGACGCAGGAGCGGCTGCCGACGTTCATGGTGCCGCGGTGGTTCGTCTTCTTGGACTCGCTGCCACTGACGTCGCGGGGAAAGGTGGATCGGCGGGCCCTGCCGGCCCCGCCGGCCGAACGTCCCGAACTCGTGCAGGAGTTCGTCGCTCCCCTGGCCGGGCTGGAGGAGTCCCTGGCGCGGATCTGGGGGCGGGTTCTGGGAGTGGACCGGGTCGGCCGCCACGACGACTTCTTCGACCTGGGCGGCGACTCCATCCGCAGCATCCAGGTGCTCGGCAAGGCACGCGAGATGGGGCTCAGGTTCGCCCTCCAGGATCTGTTCCACAATCCGACGCTCGCCGGACTGGTCAGGGTGGTACGGCACGCGACCGACGCGGGCCGCGAACCGGCCCGCGAGCCGTTCTCGCTGGTGTCCGCCGAGGACCGGGAACGGCTGCCCGAGGGTCTGGTGGACGCCTACCCGATGGCCGAGCTCCAGGTCGGCATGGTCTACGAAATGGAGCTCGACCCCGACCGCCGTCCCTACCACAACGTGCACAGCCTCCGGATCACCGGACCCTTCGACGAGACCCGATTCCAGGACGCCGTGACCCGCGTCGTGGACCGGCACCCGATCCTGCGCACCTCCTTCGACCTGAGCGGCTACACCCAGCCCATGCAACTGGTGCACCCCACCGCCGAGATCCCGCTCACGGTCATGGACCTGCGCGGCGCCGACGCCCACGAGCGACAGGCGGCGCTGGCGGAGTTCGTACGCGAACAGCGGCGGGAGGTCTTCGATGTCTCCGTCGCGCCGCTGTGCCGGATGGCCGTCCATGTCCTGGACGACGAGACTTCCCAGTGGACGGTGACCGAGCACCACGCCATCCTCGACGGCTGGAGCCTTGCCTCCACGCTTACCGAGATCAACGACCTGTACCAGCGGCTCCTCGCCGGTGAGGTTCCAGCACCGCGACCGTTGCGATCGACGTATCGGGACTTCATCGCGGCCGAGCGAGCGGCGCTTGCATCCGCGGACAGCCACGATTTCTGGCTGGAGCGCGTGGCGGAGCCGCCGGACCGCCGCCTGCCTCGGTGGCCGTCCGACCGTCCGGCTCGCCTGGCGGGCCGCACCGTGCCGGGTGAGTGGCGCGAGCACAACGAGGCCGAGGGGTACGGCTCGGTTCGCACACCGCTGCCCGAGGAGCTCTGCGAGCGGCTGCGGGGCCTGGCCAAGGGCTGGGGAGTGCCGTTCAAGGCGGTCGTGCTCGCGGCGCACCTGCGGGTGATCAGCCTGGTCACCGGTAGTTCCGATGTGCTGGTGGGGCTGACCGCCAACGGCCGTCTTGAGGAGGCCGACGCCACCGACGTGCGTGGGCTGTTCCTCAACACCGTGCCGTTCCGCCTTCGCCTCCCCGAGGGGAACTGGCGGGACCTGGCGCGGGCGGTGTTCGAGGCCGAGCGTGAACTGCTGCCGCATCGGCGGTATCCGTTGTCGGCGTTGCAGCGCGAACTCGGTGGCGGCGCGCTGTTCGAGGTCAACTTCGACTACAACGACTTCCACCAGTTCGGAAGGTCGTCCGAAGGCGGCGCGCTCGGCCCTGCCGATCCAGGCATGGACGTGCCCGGCGTCGCGCGGACCAACTTCCCGCTGGGAGTGACGGTCAGCCGCGAACCCGGCGTGAGAGGGCTGCGCCTCGGCCTGGAGTACGACGCGCGAGAACTGGCCGAAGAACAGGCCGTCCTGCTGCACGACTACCACCTGCTCGCCCTGGAAGCGATGGTGGCCGATCCGGACGCGGCCTACCTGGACGTGTCGCTGCTCGGCGAGGCGCAGCACGCGCTGCTCGCCTTGTGGAACGACACGGCGGCGCAGGTGCCGCCGGTGCCGGTGCACCAGATGGTGCAGGCGCGGGCCACGGCACGTCC
>NZ_BAAAZR010000048.1:0-3002 GCF_039537005.1 Sphaerisporangium flaviroseum
GGCCGCGTCGACCACATGGTCAAAGTCCGCGGCTACCGCGTCGAACTCGGCGAAGTCGAGGCCGCGCTACGCGCCCACCCCCTGGTACGCGAATGCGTCGTCGTGGCCCGCACCCGAGAGTCGGCACACGCCGACCTGGCCGCCTACCTCGTCCCAGACGGCCAGGACGTCTCGGCCGGGGCGGTACGCGCCTGGCTGGCCGAACGGCTGCCCAAGTACATGGTGCCCCGCTGGTTCATGATCCTGGACTCCCTGCCGCTGACCCCCCGCGCCAAGGTGGACCGCGCCGCACTCCCCGCCCCGGAAGCAGGGCGGCAGGCGATCGCGGAGTTCGAGGCGCCGCGGGGACGGACCGAAGAGGCCCTGGCGGAGATCTGGGGCCGGGTTCTGGGAGTGGAGCGGGTCGGCCGCCACGACGACTTCATCGACCTGGGCGGCGACTCCATCCGCAGCATCCAGGTGCTGGGTCAGGCTCGTGACGTGGGGCTGGGGTTCACCCTCCAGGACCTGCACCGTCACCCCACCCTGGCCCAACTGGCCCGCGTGGCCGGTGATGGTGCGGACGAGGTGGCCGAGTGGGCCACGGACCCGTTCTCGCTGGTGTCCGCCGAGGACCGGGAGCGGCTGCCCGAGGGCCTGGAGGACGCCTACCCGATGGCCGAGCTCCAGGTCGGCATGGTCTACGAGATGGAGCTCGACCCCGACCGCCGGCCGTACCACAACGTGCACAGCCTCCGGATCACCGGACCCTTCGACGAGACCCGATTCCGGGACGCCGTGACCCGCGTCGTGGACCGGCATCCGATCCTGCGCACCTCGTTCGACCTGAGCGGCTACACCCAGCCCATGCAACTGGTGCATCCCACCGCCGAGATCCCGCTCACGGTTATGGACCTGCGGGGGATGGATCGGGCCGAGCAGCGCGTGGCGCTGGCCGGCCATATGCGGGCCGAGCAGCGGCACACCTTCGACCCCTCGGTCGCGCCGCTGTGCCGGATGGCCGTCCATATCGTCGGCGACGACGCCTTCCAGTGGACGGTGACCGAGCACCACGCCATCCTCGACGGCTGGAGCCTTGCCTCCACGCTGGCCGAGATCAACGACCTGTACCAGCGGCTCGTGGCCGGAGAGGATCCGCGCCCGGCCCCGCTCCGCTCGCTGTACCGGGACTTCGTCGCCGCCGAACGTCATGCGCTCCAGTCCGAGGAGGAGAAGAACTTCTGGCTGGGACAACTCGCCGACCGGCCGGACAACCGGCTGCCGCGCCGGCCCGCCGACGCGTCGTTCCCGATCGGCGAGACCATGCCCGGCGAGCGGCACGAGCGCGACGAGCACCAGGGCGACGGTGTGCTGACCACGGTTCTTTCGCAGGATCTGGCGGCCGGGCTTGATGAGCTGGCACGGCGGTGCAGGGTGCCGTTCAAGGCGGTGGTGCTGGCAGCGCACCTGCGGGTGATGAGCCTGGTCACCGGCAACTCCGATGTGCTGGTGGGGCTGACCGCCAACAGCCGCCTTGAGCAGGCCGACGGCGCCGAGGTGCGCGGGCTGTTCCTCAACACCCTGCCGTTCCGGCTCCGGCTGCCCCAGGGCAGCTGGATCGACCTGGTCCAAGCCGTCTCACAGGCCGAGCAAGATCTGCTACCGCATCGCCGCTACCCGATGTCGGCCCTGCAACGGACCCTGGGCGGCGAACCGTTCTTCGAGGTCGACTTCAACTACAACCACTTCCACCAGTTCGGCAAACTGGCCGACGAAGGCGCCCTGGCCCTCACCGACCCCGACGCCCACCTACCCGGAGTGGCACGCACCAACTTCCCACTGGGAGTCTCGGTCAGCCGCGAACCCGGCCTCGCCGGGCTGCGACTGGAACTGGACTACGACGCCCGCCAGTTCACCGCCCAGCAGATCACCGTCCTGCGCGACTACCACCTACGCGCCCTCCAGACGATGGTCACCGACCCCACCGCCTCACACGAGAACGCACCGCTCCTGGGAGACGCAGAACAGGCGTTACTTGCCTCCTGGAACGACACGGCAGTGACCTGCACCGACACCCCGGTCCATGAACTGCTGCGCCGGCAGGCCCGACGCACCCCTGACGCGGTCGCGATCGAGGACGGCCCCACGCGCCTGACCTTCGCCCAACTGGACGCCGACAGCGACCGGCTGGCCCACCGATTGGCCGGCCAGGGGGTGCGGCGAGGCGACATCGTCGGCATCCGCCTGCGCCCAGGAGCCACCGCACTGATCGCGGTATGGGCCACCTGGAAAGCCGGAGCCGCCTTCCTGACCCTGGACCCCGACCTCCCACCGGCACGCCTGCAGACCATGGTGGACGACGCCCACCCCACCCTGCTCATCAGCGACGGCACGAACCCCCTGCCCGGCGGGTGTCTCACGCTCGACGTCACAACGGAAGAGCCGCAGACCGAGCCGACCCCGCTTCCGGTCGTCGGACCCGGCGATCTGGCGTATGTCATGTACACCTCCGGCACCACCGGCCGCCCCAAGGGCGTGATGGTCCAGCACGGCAACCTCACCAACTACGCCCTCGCGCTCCTGCTCCCCCGCATGCGATCGGCCAACGTCGAACCCAACGCCCGCGTCGCCCTCGGCACCTCCGCCTACATCTCCGACTTCTTCCTGGAACAGATCCTCCCGCTGCTCGACGGGCACACCCTGCTGGTCCTGACCACCGAGCAACGGCAAGACCCCCAGTACCTGGTCCAGCGCGCCCACCACGCCGACCAGGCCGTGAACGCCATTGAGGCGACCACCGCCCAGATCCGGTTACTGGTGGACGCCGGCCTGCTCGACGCGCCTCATCCGCCGCAACTGGTCGCGGTGGGAGGGGAGGCGTGTCCGCCTGATCTGTGGGATGTGCTGCGAGCTCACCCCGCCACGACGGCGTTCAACACCTACGGGCCGACCGAGACCACCGTGGACGCCACAGCGGTCGACGTCACCGACCACCCCACCCCGGTCATCGGCCGCCCCTACGG
>NZ_BAAAZR010000049.1:0-26995 GCF_039537005.1 Sphaerisporangium flaviroseum
ACCAGAGCGATGAGCAGGGGCATCGGACCGTCCAGGCCGACCGGAAGCCCTCGGGCGTGTGTTTCTCCATGGGTGGGTGCGGGCGAGGGTCAGGACGGGGAGCCGGCAGGGACGGGCGGCTCCCCGGCGGCCCCGGCGTCGCGGCGGGCGACGAGCGCCCGGTGGGTGGGGCCGTCCGGCACCTGGCTCGGCCGCCCGGCGGCGAACTCCTTGCGCAGCACGGGCACGACCTCCTCGCCGAGGAGGTCGAGCTGCTCCAGCACGGTCTTCAGCGGCAGCCCCGCGTGGTCCATCAGGAACAGCTGGCGCTGGTAGTCGCCGAAGGACTCCCGGAAGGTCAGGGTCTTGTCGATGACCTCCTGCGGGCTGCCCACCGTGAGCGGCGTCTCGGCGGTGAACTCCTCCAGCGACGGGCCGTGGCCGTAGACCGGCGCGTTGTCGAAGTAGGGGCGGAACTCACGCACCGCGTCCTGCGAGTTCTTGCGCATGAAGACCTGGCCGCCGAGCCCGACGATGGCCTGCTCCGGCGTGCCGTGGCCGTAGTGGGCGAAGCGCTCCCGGTACAGCCTGATCAGGCGGATGTAGTGATCCTTGGGCCAGAAGATGTTGTTGGCGAAGAATCCGTCGCCGTAGTAGGCGGCCTGCTCGGCGATCTCCGGGCTGCGGATCGAGCCGTGCCACACGAACGGCGGGACCCCGTCGAGGGGCCGGGGCGTGGAGGTGAAGCCCTGCAGGGGAGTGCGGAAGCGGCCCTGCCAGTCGACGACGTCCTCGCGCCAGAGCCGGTGCAGCAGCGCGTAGTTCTCCACGGCCAAGGGGATGCCCTGGCGGATGTCCTGACCGAACCACGGGTAGACCGGCCCGGTGTTGCCGCGGCCCATCATCAGGTCGACGCGTCCGCCGGCCAGGTGCTGCAGCATCGCGAAGTCCTCGGCGATCTTGACCGGGTCGTTCGTGGTGATCAGCGTCGTGGCCGTGGAGAGGATGAGCCGCTCGGTGCGAGCGGCGATGTAGCCGAGCATCGTCGTGGGCGACGAGGGCACGAAGGGCGGGTTGTGGTGCTCACCGGTCGCGAAGACGTCGAGGCCGACCTCTTCGGCCTTGAGCGCGATGGCGACCATCGCCGTGATCCGCTCATGCTCACTCGGTGTCTTGCCTGTGGTGGGGTCGGTCGTGACGTCGCCCACACTGAAGATCCCGAACTGCATCGTGCTCCTCACCCTCCATCGTTGAAGTTTCAACTACCTCAGCGTCTCGGTCGAAGAGCTTATTCCGGTACCGGCGAAGGTGGTCGAGCCCAGGCGATGTGATGGGGACGAGGACGGCCGGTTCCCGNNNCCGCCCGTCTCCAGAGCCTCGGTGATGATCGCGGACGGCGCGGCAGGGCCCCGTGGCCGGCCGGTCGTCCGCGGCCGCTCAGACGAGGATGAAAGCGTCACTACGGACGAGCTCGACCACCTGGTAACCGGCGCTGACGAGCTCCACGTTGTAGTGGAACGTGCCCGTCACTCCCGCCGGCACGGCGATCTTGTACCGCAGGATCCCCGTCACCTCGCCCGTGCCCGTACGGACGAAGTCGGAGCCGCTCTTCGTCCACGCGGGGGCGTCGAACTCCTCCTTGAAGGGGTTGCCCGTGGGGACGAGCTGGGCCGCGGGCTGTCCGGTGTTGTCGTTGAGCGCGGCGAAGCTGAGCGTGTAGTCGGCGCCGGACTGGCCGAGCACGTTCCCCGCCTCGAGCTGGACGACGAGATCGAACGTGCCGGATCTCGGCGGCCCGGCGTTGGGTGAGCTGTCGCGTACGGTGGCGCCCGTCTGGGTCGTGTAGACCGCCGCGATGCGCGCGTCGTTGGAATTCATGAGAACCTCCCGGATGACGGCGGACACCTGGTGTCTCCGCTTCTCCAAGCATCACCGGGCCGTCGCGGCGGGAGTATTCGCACAACTACGTAGCGGCACCGCGGAGCGCGTCAGGCCCCCACATGGACGAACGGCGCCCAGTAGAAGGAGGACCTGCCTTCCCGGTCCGGCGGCGGGCCCTGGGCGGGGATGTCTCGTGAGTCCCCGGCGGCGGGGTCGGTTCCCGCCTCCTGGCGCAGTCGCTCGTAGGCGGCGCTCCTCGCCGCGGCGTCCATGGCGCGGACCTCGCGGCGGGCCCCGGTGAGCGCCTGCGCCACGCCCTCGCCCGCGACCAGGCGCGCGTACATGCCCGTCATCAGCAGGCACCCCGCCTCATCGTGGACCGGCCAGAGGGACACCACGACGTGACGCGCTCCGGCCGTCAGCGCCGCGCGGACCAGCCCGACGACGTCACCAGCCGCCGTGGCGGTGCCCCGGCCGGTATGGCAGGCGGACAGCACGACCAGGTCGGCCGCCAGGTTGAGGCCCATGACGTCGCCGACGGTGAGCAGGTCGTCGCCGGCGAGTGCGACGAAGCTCCGATGCGGCGCCCGCTCGTACACCAGGCCGTGGGTGGCGAGGTGGACGACCGGCCGCCCCGGGGCCTGCCGGGCGACGGCCTCCTCGGTCGCCGCGGCGCCGGTGAGCGGGTCCGTGGTGCCGAGCATGCGGGCGATGGTCGCGACCTCCGTCGCGGTCCCCGGCAGGCCGGGCAGGCCTCGGCCCGGCGCGTAGGCGGGATCGCCGACAAGGAGGGCGGGGCTGTCGAGCCGTGGCCGCCGGTCCGCCTGCGGCCGGGTGAGCAGTGCGGCGGACGGGAGCAAGGACACCACGGTCCGGTCGCCGAGCACCTGGCCGTCCCAGGGGAGCGCGTGGAACGGGAGCAGGGCCAGGGCGCGATGCGGCACGATGACCAGGTGTTCGCGTTCCCCGATCATCTGCCGGGCCGGGCCGAGCAGGAGCTCCGCCAGCTCGGCGCCGGAATCGGGGGAGAGCCCTCCGGTGGAGCACTCGGTGTGGAACCGCCGGACCCGCGAGGCGAGATCACGCTCGCGCGCCGGCAGCCGCCGGTGGCGCATGCGCTCACGGTCGGCCGCCCAGATCACCAGGTCGTCGCCGAAGCTCTCGTAGGCGACGAGCACCCGGTCCTCGCCGAGGCCGGCCTGCACCTCCTCGAACCCGGCGCCCGGCCGCGTCCCGCGCCGGCCGGTGAGCAGGGCGGGGGCGAGCCGAGTGACCTGCGACTCCGCCTCTTCGAGCTCCTCCTCGGCGTCGAGCACCCGGCGGCGCAGTTCCTCGGGCGCGGGGGTGCGCTCCGGATCACGGGTGACCTCCTCCACCAGCCCCTCGTAGGCCGCGGCCCAGGCCGACCCGGCGCGCAGCCAGCGTCGTACGGCATCGCGTGCCGCGCCCGGCGAGAGGTCGTCGAGCGCCTCCAGCACCTCCACGACCAGGCCGCGGCAGCGGTCGGAGAGCTCGAAGGCGAGCTTCACCCGCTCGCCGGTTCCTGAGGCGTCCCCGGCCTGTCCGAGCAGGGCCAGGATCCCGGTGTGGTACATCCCGGCGACCGCGACGTCGTCCGTCAGGGAGGTGCGCAACGTCTCCTGTACGAGCTGGGCGGCACGCCGCTCGAACTCGGTGATCGCCCGCCCGGACAGGTCGGCGGCCGTGTCGTGGTCTCCCAGCGCCTCGGCCAGCTCCGCCCGCCGGGAGAGGTCGGTCCAAGGGCGGTCCACCGGGATGACCGGTGGCCGCGTGTCGTACCGGTCGAGTGCCTCTTTGGCGGTCTGCGGGTCCCCGAGCCGCAGGAAGAGGTCGACGGCCAGGTCGTCGGGTAGCGAGCCGTCCTGGACCATCTGCAGAGCGAGCGCGCGCCCCTCTTCCTTGCGGCCCGACTCGCACAGGAGCACGGCCCGAAGCAGGGCGTCGTGCGGCTGATCGGTGAGGTCCAGCGCACGGCGCAGCAGGGCCAGGGCGTCATCGGCGAATCCCGCCTGCTCGGCGCGGCGCGCCTGGTACCGCAGGACCAGCGGGCGGGCCTGGCGGGCGGCGTCCCTGACATCGCCGGCCAGCGGCGCGAGCACAGCGGGCGGATCAGGGATCCGGGCGAAGGCCGCTTCCACCTCCTGGAGCCGGGCCGCCGCCAGCCCTTTCAGATCCGGGTCGGCGCCGCCCTCGGCCATCCGGTCGAGGTAGATCGCCTGCTCCACGGCCCGCACCCAGGCCAGGACGTCCACGGGACCTTCCCCCAGGGCCGCGACGGCCTGGGCGGTCTCCCCGGCGAGCAACGCCGCCGACGCCGACCGGAAGTTGGTGTCGCTGACGAAGTCGATGAAGGCCCGGTCGGCGAGGTCCTTCTCGGCCGGCGCGTCCACCCCCGCGGCGAGGTGACGCGCCAGCCGCAGCGCTCGCATGACGGGCGGCGACGCCCCGCCTTCCCTCTGCTTGCTCGCCGCGGCGAGCATCAGCCGGACCAGCCCGCGTGCCAGGCCGTCGCCGCCCTCGGCACGGCTCCATGCCGCCACGGCGTCGACCTCCCGCCGGGGGACGTCCTCCCCGGAGCCGAGCCGGTCGAGTATCGCGTGGACGTCCAGCACCCGGGCCATCGCGTCCTCGCCTGAAAGCCCGGCGAGCTCTCTGGCCCGCTCCCGCGCGATCTCGCACGCTGCGGCGTCGCCCGCGCTCCGGGCCAGATGGGCGCGCCGCAGGGCGACGGCGGCCGCCCCGCCACCGAAGCCCGCCGCGGCGTACAGCTCCTCGGCCCTGGCGTAGAACTCCGCGGCGCGGGAGGGGTCCGCGGCCGGGACCGCCACCGCAGGGCCGCGGCCCGTGAGCGAGAGCCCCATGATCTCAGGGTGCGAGACGGGAGTGAGGGCCCAGTCCCCCTGGACGAGGTTGAGGTGGGCGAGCGCCACCGGATCGTCGCCGGCCAGCTCCCGGCCGGCCTCCAGCGGCCCGGCGGAGTCGGCGACACGTCCCGCGCGCCGGGCCACGTCGGCCAGGGCCAGCCAGTGGTAGCAGAGCACTCCGGGGGCGTCCAGGGCGGCGAACCGTGCCCCCAGCTCGTCGAACCAGCGGTACACCTGTGCGATGGCTCCGATGGAGTCCCCCATGAGGGCGTCCTCGGCCATCGACCGCGCGCTCTGCACGAGCGGGATCATGCGCGCCGCGACCAGGACGACCAGATCGGCGCCGGGATCCACCGGCGTCGGGACCTCGCCTGCCACCGGCACGGCCTGGGGCAGGGCCTGCCCCGCTCCGCCCGGGAACAGGTTGAGGTCGTTCGTCCGGGCCGCCACCCGCAGCGCGGAGGCGACCTCGACGACCTCGCGAGAGCCCGTCACCCCTTCGAGTACGCGGAGCGCATGCTTGGGCCGCCCCGCGGCGATGGCAGCGGCCGACACGGCAAGTGGCCGCTCCTCATCGGGCAACGAGGCGAGCGCGGCAACCTGGCCGTCCGGGCCCAGATAGAGCGACAGGTCGTTCCGATGCTGTTCGGAGAGCAGCAGCGAGACCAGTAAGTCCGTCGATCGGAGCATGACGCCCCCCGCCTTCTAGAGCCGTCGCATGGGGAATGGGAAGGTGACGAGGCCGAGCGCCTGGCCGCGCAGCACGGCGGTGAGCCGGTCGGAGCTGTCGAGCTTGCGGTAGAGGTTCTCCTGGTGCTTGCCGATGGTGCGGTGGGAGATGCCGAGGCGGCGGGCGATCGCCCTGGCCGTGAGCCCCTCGGCGAGCAGTGCCAGCACCATCTGCTCGCGTGGGGTCAGCCTCGGTGCGGGGGAGAGGTCCATGGCCCTCACCTCGCGTAGACGGTGAGGACGACGTCCCGCGCCCACCGCATCCGGACCGACGCCGTCTCCGGACTGTCCCCGTACGCGGTGGCCATCGCCGCGGCACACCCCCGCGTGCCGTGGCACCCCCGCACGGCCAGGCGGATGGCCTCGGTGGCCTCGGCACGGCTCGGTGTGGTGCCGGTCGGAATACGGCTGACGAACAGCGCCTCGGCGCGAGCGTTGTCAACCAGTTCGCTGCGCTTGGTCATAGCGCCCCCTTCGAACCCCGGTCTCTCCCGTCACCATCGCCCGGGAGGAGGGCGGGGTCATGGGGAGAAAGGAGCGAGCAGGGTGCGCGAAAACCTTAGACGCGAGGCGGCCGCTCCCTAGGCGGCCCGCCTAGGGAGCGGTGGATCGGCCGGATCGCCGCTCATCCGGAATGGAAGCCGCCGTGTACCCCGTCGGGATCGATGATCACGTACAGGGTCTCCTCGCCGTTCACGATGACATTCAAGGCATGCCCCACGTGTTCCACGCCGATCACCACGGCCGTGCCTGTGCTGAGCGCCTCCAGCAGGTTCTGGGTCAGCTCTGCCAGATCGACACCATCCGGAAGGTCGAAGCTGCCGAACCTGAAGTGGATTCTCTTCGCCATGTCGCTTGTCCTCACGTGGGGGGATGGGTCAGGTGGTGATGATGCCGAGGCGCCGTGCCGTCACGGCCGCCTCGCCTCGGCTGGACGCGCCGAGCTTGGTCAGGATGTTGGAGACGTGCACGCTCGCCGTCTTCTCGGTGATGAACAGCCGACGTGCTATCTGGCGGTTGGTCCAGCCCTGTCCGAGGAGGAGGAGCACCTCCCGTTCTCGTGGGGTCAGGCCGAAGGGATCCGGTTCGGGAGCCGGTGGAGGATCGGGCGGGGATCCGATGTCGACACGGGCGGCCCGCGCCATCGCCGTGATCTCCCGGCTCAGCGGTTCGGCGCCGAGCCGTGCCGCGATCCGGCCGGCCTCCCGGAATGTGCCGCCCGCGGCCTGCCGCTCGCCCTTCTCGATCGCCGCCTCGCCCTGCCGCCAGAGGGCATAGGCGGCGGGATAGGGACGGCGCAGCCCGCTCCACGACGCCGCGACGGCCGCCCACGTGCCGGCCGTCTGCCGGCCGGAGAGACGATCGTGCTCGGCGCGGCACAGTGCGAGCGTCGCCGCCATGTCGGGAAGCGGGGCCACGCCGTCGCCCGGCTGCGTGGCCGCCTCCTCCGCCCGCCGGAGCAGGTCCGCCGCAGAAGTCGTCAGCTCCGCCAGCGAGACGGGGTCGGGTCTCGGCAGCGAGCACAGGCGCCGCATCTCGTCCGCGCAGGCGCGCAGCCCGAGGGCGCACAGGCGCAGCGCGAAACCGCCGTGGTCGCCCCGCGCCGTCGCGGCCAGTCCCGCGCCGACGGCCGTCCGCGCCTGCCCGGGCCGCCCGCGCCACAGCGCGAGCTCGGCGCGGAGCATGTGCAGCGGCGCGGCGAACTGCGGTTCGTCGAGCCGTGTGGCGACCGAGCCCGCGGTCTCCAGCCGCCGTTCGGCCTGCGAGAGCCGGCCGCGGCCGATCTCGATCTCCGCGTGCACGATGTCGAGATAGAAGCCGTAGCCGGGGGGCATGTCACGGCCGCGGGCCGCGTCGGCCACCTCCTCCGCCTCGTCCCACCGGCCGAGCAGGACCAGGACCGAGGCGGCGTTGGCGAGCAGGACGCCGCCACCGGTGAGCTCCAGGCCGAGATCCCTGCTCCGGCCGACCCCTCGCTGGGCGACCTCGAGCGCCTCCTCCAGCCGTCCGGCGGTCTCCAGCACGAAGGCGAGGTTGGCGTACGCGCGGAAGACGTCCTCCAGGGCGCCGGTGTCGTCGGCGATCCGCGCGGCCTCCCTCACCGCCGAGATCCCCGCGTCCGGGGCGCCGGTGAGGGTGAGGGCCACGCCCATCGTGTTCAGCGCGCGCCCCTCCTCGGCCCTGGCGCCGACCTGACGGGCGGTCCGCAGCGCCTGCTCGCTCCGTGCGATCGCCGCGCGGTACCGGCCCGCCTGCATGAGCGCGGTCGCGTGTCCCGCCAGCACCCAGGCGAGCCGGGCCGACGGGGGTTCGGCGGCCAGCACCTCGCACGCCCGGTCATAGGCCCGCAGCGACGCGTCCCCGTCCCCCAGCTCCCACAGATAGCGCCCCCGGCGCTCCAGCAGGGCGCCGATCCGTACGGCGTCACCCTCGGCCTCGGCGTGGACCAGGGCCTGGTCCACCAGCGTCACCGCCTCGGCGAGCCGGCCCGTCCAGCGGCAGGCGTCGGCCGCCCGTGCGAGCAGGTCGGCGTACGGCAGACCGGCCGCCTGCTCGGGGTCGCCGGCGTCCTCCCACAGCCGCAGCGCCCGGTCGTACTGCCGCCCCGCCTCCACGTAGGCGAAGACGGAGATGGCCGCCTCGGCGGCCCGGACCGAGGCGCCCAGGGCACGGGGAAGATCGCCGGCCTGTTCCCAGTGATGGGCCAGTTCGGCGGCGGCGCTCGGCCCGTCGACCCGGGACAGCGAGGGCCTTTCGGCCAGCGCCGTCGCGATCGCGCGGTGCAGCAGGATCCGCTCGCCCGGCAGCAGCTCGGCGTACACCGCGTCCCTGGCCAGCGAGTGCCTGAACGCGTAGGTCTGCTCCACCGGGTTGACCACCAGCACCTGCCGGCCGACGCACTCGCGCAGCGCGTGCAGCAACTCGCGTTCGCCCATGTCGCAGACCGCGGCGATCAGCGGATGGCCGACCTGGCGCCCCGCCGTCGCCGCCGCGCCGAGCACCTCGCGGGCGGCGTCGCCGAGCGCCTCGACCCGGGCCAGCACGATGTCGCGCACCGCGAGGGGAACGTCCCCGTCATCCGGTTCCCGGGCCGCGAGCAGCTCTTCGGCGAAGAACGGGTTGCCGTCCGAGCGGGCGTGGACGCGCTCGGCCAGCCCGGCCGGTGGAGCGGTACCGAGGATGGCCGCGACCAGCTCCCGCAGCTCCGGAAGGTCGAGCCGGCCGAGCTCGCAGCGCCGGCAGCGCCCGCTCAGTTCCAGGCCCGCCAGGACGGCGCGCAGCGGCCCCCCGGGCCGCAGATCGGTCGTCCGGTAGGTGCACACGACCAGTACGCGCTCGCGGGTGAGCGTCCGGACCAGGAACACGAGCAGGTCCAGCGTGGAACGGTCGGCCCACTGGAGGTTCTCGACCACCAGCAGCACCGGGGAGGGCGCGCTGAGCCGGTCGAGCAGGCGCAGGATGGCCTCGAACAGCCGCGCCTGGGAGCCGTCGCGGGCGGGAGGCTCGGTCTGGTCCTCGTCGAGCAGTGAGGGGACCAGCCGCCCGAGCTCCGGCCAGCCACGCCCGGCGAGCTCCCGCACCGCCGCGACACCGAGGTCGCGCATCAACCCTCGCAGCACCTCGGCCAGCGGCGCGTACGGCATGTCCCCGGCGCTGAGATCGAGGCATCCTCCCATGAGCACCCGGGCGCCGTCGCTCGTCGCCCTCGCGGCGAAGTCGGAGACCAGCCGGCTCTTGCCGACGCCCGCCTCGCCGCCGACGACCACGGCCTGGGGGCTGCCGCCGGCCGCCTGGCCGAACGCGTCCCGCAGGAGCTCCAGCTCGGTCGCACGGCCGACCATCCGGTCCGCCGACAGGCGCGTCACGATGCACCTCCAGCGGTATCAGCCCTGACCGGGCACGGCCTGGTCGATCTGGTAGGTGAAGGAGAGATCCCCCGACCGGAGCAGCCCCTGGGCGGGATGCCTGCCGGCGCCGAAACCATCCGCGGCGAGCATGGCGGCCCGGTAGAGGGCCACCCTGTCCTCGACCGCGTCCGCGAGCAGCCGGTCGCACCGGTCCACGACCGCGGCCGTGTCCGACACGGCACCGATCGCCGGAGGGCCGGGCGGGTCGTCCTCCGGGCCCGGCGCGGCGGGCTGCTGTGCGAGCATTTCGGCGAGGGACGGGGCGCCGGCCCGGTCCCGCGAGACCCAGATCGCGATGTCGAGGTGCTCGCGCACCGGCCCGTCGTAGAGCGGCACCGGATCGAAGGAGACCTGGTCGCTCGCGCGAGCCCACGCGGTGACGGCCCGGTGGACGCGAGCGCCCCCCGCCGGGCCGGGAGGAGCCGTCAGGACGATCGCGTCGACGCGCAGGCCCGCCTCACCCGGCACAGGCGCGCGGGACGAGATCAGCTCGGTGAGGCGTACCGTCACCGCGCCGGGAGGAGGCGTCGCCGGCGGCGGTGGCATGATCCGCAGGGATCGGTCGGGCAGCTCGTCGAGCAGGAACGACGCCGCCTCATCGGCCGGTGCCGCCTGCGGATGCAGCAGGAACTCGAACTGGCGGACCGCGTAGCGTACGCCGGAACCCTGGTCGGCTCTGAGTTCGCGGGTTCCGCCGTCGGCGATCTGCGTGATCAGGTTCTCCAGCGGTGAGGCGTCCCCGCGCTGCCTTCCCTGCAGCCCCTCCTGCTCCAGGGCCCGCAGTTCCTGGCGCCTGTCGGTGACGATCACGATGAGCGACTCGGACCGGGGCACCCCGCCGGTGAAGCGCTCTGGCCAGAACAACTCCTGGCCCACCAGCCCGTCGCCGTCCGGCGAGCCGCCCACCACCCACTCCTCGTCGCGGTCCAGCCCGATGCCCGACGGGTCGGCGCTGGTGATGAGCGTGATGGCGCGCGAGACACCGAGATCGAAGAGGAAGAAGTACAAACGCCTCGGATCCCTGTTGCGCAGCCGTACGTACAACCGCTCACCGGCGAAGAGCGTCGTGCCCGACGCGGGGATCGGTTCGGGGCGCCCTCCGACGACCCGCCCGCACTCGACCTCGAAGGAGGACGCGTCCAGCGCGGTGGCACCGCCGCCCGACTCCAGCGCCTCGACCGTCGCCGCGCGGGCCAGCCGGTTCAGGTCGCGCACGGTCGCGAGGAGGACGTCGTCGTCGAGGCTCGCCGGTGGTGTCAGCGGCCCGGCGCGGTCCCGCAGTTCGACGGTGCCCGCGGTGACGTCCACGGAGGCGAGCGGATCGGTGTCGTCCCCGGTCGCGGGCCGTACGTGCGTGGCGGCGCTCACGGCGGCGCGCACGCGGTCGGCGTCCGGTCCGGTGCCCAGGATCTCCACCGGGCGCAGGGGCGTCGAGCGCCGTACCGGGTGGGCCTCGGCGTCCACGGGCAGGCTCGTGGCGCCGTGAAGGTAGGCGAGGTCCACCGTGGCGGTCGTGGCGGTCACGGTCCGCACCGTCGCGGTGGCGACCGCGAGGCCGGGCTCGGCGAGGGCCGCGCCCGCCGGCAGCACGGCGTAGACGTCCCCCACCTCGACATCGACGATGCGGCCGCCGAGCAGCACCGTCCGGCCGTTCTGGACGGTCACGGGGAGCACCCCCGCCGTGTCGGGCACCTCCACGGTGAAGGGAAGCCGTCCGGACTCGCCCTCCGCCTCGGGACGCTGGTTGGGGGAGATGAGCTGCACGCGGGAGCGCGCCCGGCGGACCAGAGTGGCCCACGTCACCGGGACCCCCTGCGCCTCCTTCA
Organism: Sphaerisporangium flaviroseum; assembly: GCF_039537005.1. Taxonomy (NCBI): domain Bacteria; kingdom Bacillati; phylum Actinomycetota; class Actinomycetes; order Streptosporangiales; family Streptosporangiaceae; genus Sphaerisporangium; species Sphaerisporangium flaviroseum. The sequence continues at coordinate 11,209 of NZ_BAAAZR010000049.1, forward strand.
TCGCCAGGTCGAGCGATTCGGTGAAGACCCCGACGCTTCGCCCGGAGCCGCTGGGGTACTCGAACGACGACTCCCTCGGCCCGCAGGCCACGAGCCGGACGCTGTGCGGGTTGCTCACCACGTTGGGCAGCTCGCGCAGCCGCTGGGAGATCCCCCGCCTGAGCAGATGCGCCTCGATGTCGGCGCGGTACGGCCGTCTCAGCGCCCGGGGCACCAGGTCGGGGTCCCTGGACATCCGCGCCGCGTAGCAGCAGTCGAGGATGACCGTGACGTTCCTGCTCCGCTCGGTGAGGTCCGCCAGGAGGATCGACAGCTCGAAGGCCGTGATTCCCCGGAAGTCGTCCTCCGAGGAGCTTTCGAAGTCGTAGGAGACGATGAACTGGTACGGCGGCGGTTGTGCCATCCCCGCGGCGGTCGCCGGAGGGGCCAGGGCCACGGCGCCGTGGCCGCTGTAGTACACCACGACGGGGTCATCGGCGGAGGTGTCGTCGATCAACCGGCGGTACGCGGCCAGGATCGCGTCGCGGGTGGCGTCCTCGCGTTCGTGGCGGCGGATCTCGAACCGGCGGTCCGTGAGCAGGGACTCCATGATGTCGAGGTCGTTGCCGACGCCCTTGAGGCCGTCGACCGCGGAACCGATGAGCAGAGCGCGACGCGGCACGGTCACCATCTCCCGGTTTCGGCCAGGACCCCTCCTGCTGCGAGCGGAGCGTACCACCCGATTTCCAGGCATCGGAGCCCCTGGCCGATATGGGCCACAACTCCCGAACAGCGTGCCACGGCGCCCCGCTGCGGGGAATCGCTCAGGAGTGGTCAGTCCGGTTTCGGGGGACGCGGTCTGAGGAGGAAGCAGGCGGGCCGGTGATGAGCAGGAAGCCGATCTCCCGGAGCGCCGCGTCCACCTGCGTGGCCACCTTCGCTCGGTCTGCCGGCCGCCCGCCGGACCATGGTGCGAGATCGATGACCGGGACTGAGCTCATGCGTCCTCTCCGATGTCTTCGTTCCACAGGTCCGGGTGGGCGGCGATGAACTCGGTCATCAGCTCGACGCACTCGGGGGAGTCGAGGACGAGCACGTTCACGCCGTTGCCGGCGAGCCACTCGTGCTGGCCCGTGAAGGTACGGCTCTCGCCCACGATCAGCCCGGTGATGCCGAACTGGCGGATGAGGCCGCTGCAGTACCAGCAGGGCGACAGCGTCGTCACCATGGTGGTGCCCCGATAGGTCCGCTGGCGGCCCGCGTTACGGAAGGCCGCCGTCTCGCCGTGGACCGACGGATCGCCGTCCTGGACGCGGCGGTTCCGGCCCCGGCCGAGCAGCCGGCCGTCCGCCGAGAACAGCGCCGCCCCGATGGGGATGCCGCCTTCGGCGTATCCCTTCCTGGCCTCCTCCAGCGCCACGCCGAGCATCGTGACCGGACTGACAACGTTACTGGTCATGAGCCAACTATCCCCTCATAAGAGGACTTCGAGAACGGACAGATCGTCCGTACTATGGCTAGCCTCAATCGAGGCACTGCTCGGCTACACCGTGACCGACCCGGACGTGCACGCCGCGCTGCTGCCGGCGACGGCGGCCCACCGCGTCGCGGAGAGATGACCCGCACCTCTCCTGCCCGCCGCTGAATATAGGTAGGGGGCTACTCAGGCGCTGGGCCGGCTCAAGGCTGACATTCGAAGCATGACGAAGTCACAGATATCGGCCGGCTCGCCCGGCATCCGGCGCCTGCTCCCGGACGGGTCCGCCCGGGGCGACCACCGGCGCGCCACCCCATCGAGGCGCCATCGCGGGGCATCGCGGTGGCCGCGTGACGTGCTGGTGCTGCTCATGTGCCTTTCGGCTCTGGGGTGCGGCCTCACCGGTGGCGATTCCTTGGGCGGTGACCCCGGCGGGGGATCGTCCACCGACGGCTCCTCCGACGACGGCTCCACTGGCGGTGACTCCTCGGACGGCGACTCCTCTGGCCGTGACCCGGGCGCGCTCGGTGAACCGGGCGACGGGGGGAACGGGTCAGGCAAGGAAGGGCTCGGATCGCCGATCGACATCCCCGAGATCACGGTGAGCCAAGGTCAGCCTGTGGCCCAGGTGCGTACCCGACTCGAAGCCGGGATCAGGACGGCGTGCGGGAACGGCGAGCTGTGCGTGAACCTGCAGGAGAGGAAAGGCGACAACGACGTTCTCGAGACCTGCGAATTCGACACGACCGATCCCGCCCCTGGCACCAAGGTCGCACGCAAGACGACCGTCTGGATCGTGACGGGCGCGCTCCCGTGCACGGACGACTCGACCCCGGACGGAGAGGGGCAGACGCCGGACGGTGAGCAGACGCCGGACGGCGGTGAGCAGACCCCGGACGGCGGTGAGCAGACGCCCGATGGCGGTGAGCAGTCCCCGGACACCGGGCAGGGCGAGGCCGCCTCACCCGAAGCCGGCCTGCCGCGACCGGAGGAGAGCACTCCATGACGGGCAGGCGTCCATGACACCCTCGCGAAACGGCACCGAGCCGGCACCGGACGTCTCGCCCACGAGCCCCGAGGCGGCACCAACAGCGCGGCGAACCGGCGGCCGGCACCTCGGCCGCGCCCGGCGAGGTGGTGCGAGCGGTGGGCGTGGAGCCCGAGGGCGGGAGCCCGGTCGCGGCCGTGGCGGGGAGGTCGTCCGGGGCCGCCGAGGAGGTGTACGTGTCGGCCGTCTCCCGGCTGACGCGGATCCTCGGCACGATCGTGGGGTCCACGAGCGTGGTCGCCTCGTTGCTCTACTTCTTCGGCTGGTCCCACGCCTACTGGTTCTTCAACTACTTCGGGGTGCACTCGACCCTGCTGGACCTGACCACCAGCGACTACCTGATGCGCAGCTTCGACGGGCTCTTCGTGCCGGTGGTGGTGGTCGCGTGCGCAGGGTTGCTGCTGCTCTGGGGCCACGTGATCCTGCGCGACCGGCTCGCCGCCTGTTCCCGTCCTGGTGTCGTCCGCGCCGTCACGACGGTGACCGGCATCGCGGGGCTGGTCCTGGCCCTCGGAGGACTGCTGAGGGTCTTCGGTGTCAGAACGGTGCTCGATCAGTACGTCACCGCCGCGCCCCTGAGCATTGTGACCGGGGTCCTGCTCGTCGCGTACACGGGCCACCTCCGGCGCTCATCGGCCACCGGGCCGGGCGGGCGCGAGCGGCGCGCGGAGGCGGGTCCGGGCGCCGTCGCACAGTGGGCGGCCGTTCTCGTGCTGGTGGCGTTGAGCCTTTTCTGGGCGGCGAACGACTACTCGGCCGCGGTGGGCCGCTCGCGGGCACGCCAGTTCGCCGCCAAGCTCCCCACCTACCCCGGTGTCATCGTCTACAGCGACCGCAGCCTGAGCCTCGACGCGCCCGGAGTGAGGGAAGTGCGCTGTCACGATGCCAAGGCCGCCTACCGCTTCCGCTACAGCGGCCTCACGCTGATGATCCAGTCCGGCGGCCAGTACCTGTTCCTGCCCAGGTCGTGGTCGCCCGCCCGTGGCACCGCCCTGCTCATGCCGCGCGACGGCTCGCTGCGCCTGGAGTTCCTCCCGGTCTCCGCCCGCGACGTCCCGCTCCGCTCCACCTGCTGACCCGGGCATCGAGGCTCAACGCGCCGCCAGACGGGTCGCCTCGTCCTTGGAGACGTCGTAGGACGCTCCGCAGAAGGTGCACTGCATCCCGTGCTTCCGGTGAACGGGGAACAGCGGGATGAAGAAGAGCGTGAACTTGGTGACCCGCCTGGACACGATCTGGGCCGCCGTGTTCCCGCAGTTGCGGCATACGGCCGTCAGCATGCCGAGCCGGTGGATCACGGTGCGAAAGCCGAAGAGGAGAAACATCACCTACACCTACCCCACTTCGGCTCTTTGGTGCGTGCCTCCTCCTCTCCCTCTCTCCGCGCGCACCGATGAGGGCGTCGTGCCGCCCCTGCCATGGCCGGGGCGAGCACGCCGCCGGGTTTTGCGCGCAGTGACAACTGGGCCGCCCCGCTCGCACGGCAGCTTCACGCGAGAAGACGAAGACGGGGTCGTCGGCGTTTTGAGAGGCTTGGCCGGACCGAGATCGACACCCCTTACAAAAGGAGCGCTAATGGATGTCCGACAGACCGTCACGGGAATTCTGGTAGGCGATATAAACGTCGACGTCCCGGCACACCAGATGAGCCTGGAGGACAATCTGCGGGACTCTTACGGCCTCGATTCCATTGGTTTCGTAGAACTGCGGGTGCAATGCGAGGACACCTTCGGGATCGTCATCAGCGACGACGAGTTCGCGCCGGAGAACTTCTCCACCCTGGGCAGCGTCGTCGCCCTGGTGGAAAGCAAGGTGCGGTCCGTTTCCACGACCCGATGAACGCAGGTGCGGCGACCCACGGAATAATGGAGCCTATCTTGTCCCCTACGGGCCAGCGTACGATCTCCGGCTCGAATCTCCACGACATTCTGCTCAGCCAGGAGACACATTTCAATCATTACGGCGGCAAGCCGCTTCCCTTCGCGTGCGTGCGCGGCCACGGCATCGAGATCGAGGCCGTTCGCCTGACCGCCGGCATGGGGGAGTCCCTCCACCTCCTCGACGCGAGCGGCGGATACGGCAGCGCCTGCCTCGGGGCAGGGCACGAGGTCGTGCGGCGTGCGTTGGAACGTTCCACCACGGAGAGCGGCTACGTCACCGACGAGTTCGCCTCCCTGGAACGCGCGCGGCTGCTCGCCTGGCTCTTCGGCGAGGACGGCCTCTGGCGCGATCACTTCCCCGCGGGGGAGTACCACGTCGCGGGCCGCAATTCCGGCTCGGAGGGGGTGGAGCTGGCCCTCCGGCTCGTTCTGGAGTCGCGTTTCGACCATCGCCGGCTCCGCTACCGGCCGGGAATGGAGGAGCGGAACACCATCCTGGCGTTCGAAGGGGCCTGGCATGGGTGGACCTCCGGTCTGCTCCCCCTGCTCAACCGCCGCCACTACACGATGGGACTGCCCGGGCCCGCGCCGCTCGACCAGTACGGAGTGCGCGTCGACCACATTCCGTTCGGTGATCTCACCGCGCTCCGCGACTACTTCGCCGCCAACGCCGGCCGCCTGCTGGCGGTCTTCACCGAACCCGTCCAGGGGGACGCCGGAATCCTGCTCCCGCCGCCCGGCTACCTGCGCACGCTGGCGGATCTGTGCGCCGCGAAGGGCGTGCTGTTCGTCGCCGACGAGGTGCTGACGTTCGCCAAATCGGGGGCCATGTTCGCCACGCGCGACGAAGGCGCTCCGGTCCCCACGGACATCACCGTCATCGGCAAGAGCCTCGGCATGGGTGTGCTGTCCACGTCCATGGTGATCGCCAGACGAGGGTTGCGCGTCAGGCAGACCGGCGCGGTCGCCACCTCGGACCTGCGGCCGATCACCTGCGCGGTCGTCCACGAGGGTCTGCGGCACATCGTCACCGCGGATCTGATCGGGCATTCGCGGGAACTCGACGCCCGGCTCTCCGCAGGTTTGCGAGCCGAACTGGCCGAGCGTTTCCCGGACACCTACACCGAGTGCAGAGGCGTGGGCGTGCTGCACGGCGTCGAGCTGTCCGCGGCCGCGGCGTCCCGGGCGCCGGCGCTTCGTGAATGCCTGGCGTCCGCCGGGGTCTACGTGGAGTTCATGGCGGGAGCCGGAAGGCGCTCTGGAGGGCTGCGCTACATCCATCCCACGATGCGGATCGCGCCACCGCTCATCACCACTCTCGACCAGGTGGACGAGATCATCAGCCGCCTGGTCGAGGGCACCCGCCTTTTCGAGAAGTCGTCGTGAGACGTCGGATCGAGCACGTCGACACCGACGCGAGCGGCGTCGTTCACTTCTCGCGCCACGTCTCCCTCATGGAGACGGCCGTCCTGGAGCTCCTCGAAGAGCACGGCGCCGGGCCGGCCGCCCTGGCCGGGCACGGCGTCGAGCTCGCGATCACCGAGTTACGGGTGCGATACCACCGGTCCTGCGCCTACCGGGACGTGGTGCTGGGCGAGCCGGTCGTCGAGCACGTCGGCGGGGCCCGGTTCCGTACCCGCGTGACGCTGTTCCGGCTGGACGCCGGTCGCGCCCGTACCGATCTCACCACCGGCGAGCTGGTGTTCGCCGCCGTCGACCACGGCCTGGGGCGCGCGGTGCCGCTGCCCCCGGCCGTCCGCCAAACGCTGAAGGGACTCGCCGCACATGCCGATCTCCACGCCGCACCCCGAGAGCCCGCCACGGGCCGAACAACTCCCTTCCAGGGAGCTGGGCTTCTCCGAGCTCAAGCGATGGTTGCGGCACCGGCACCCGATGATCTATATCGACCGGATCCTCGACCATGAGCCCGGCCTCTTCCTGAAGAGCTCCTTGCTGGTCTCCGGGAATCTGGACGCGATCGCCGGCCACTTCCCCGAGCGCGCCATCTACCCGGGAAGCCACCTCATCCAGGCCTGCGCGCAGTCGGCGATCATCCTCTACCAGATGGGCACCAGCCCCCTCACCGACGACGAGATCACCCTGATCGGCTCGATGAGGTCGCGCTTCACCAGAATCGTCGTGCCCGGCGACCAGGTGATCTTCGACGTGCGGGCGGAGCGGATGAGCGGGAACGTCTTCTTCTTCTCGGCCTCGGCCACGGTGGAGGGCGTTCTGGCCGCCTCGTTCAAGGGCAACCTGATCAGGACCACGGTCGACGCCCTGGGGCGCCAGCTATGGTGACCGATGACCCGGTGGTGATCAGCGGCATGGCCTGGTCCACCCCGATCGGCGACGACCTCGACGAGGTGTGGGACCACCTGTGCGCGGGTGCGACCGGGATCGCTCCCGTGCCCTCCCCGCACCGGCTCCGCAACGACCTGGCGGCGACCGTGCCGCATCCGGTCTACGGCGAAGTGGACCCACGCAAGCGGCAGATCGACATCGGAGCGCGCGCCCTGGCGGCCGCGTTCTCCGACGCCGGCCTCGTCCCCGGGGACCCACGGGTCGAACTCGTCTGCGGGACCAGTTTCGGCGCGCAACTGGACGGCGCGGACTCCGACGATTGGGCCGCCGAAGTGGCGGGGGCCACCGGCCATGCGAGCCGTCCGGTGAGCGTGATCACGGCCTGCTCGGCGGGTTCCGACAGCCTCCTTGTCGCGGAGGCCCTGATACGCGGCGGGGCGGCACGGATCTGCGTCGCGGGCGGGGTGGACGTCCTCACGGAAGCCAAGCGGCTGGGCCACTCGGCGCTCGGGACGATGAGCCCGACGCGGCTGCGCGCCTTCGACCGTTCCCATGACGGCATGATCCTGGGGGAAGGCGCGGCGTTCCTGGTCCTGGAGTCGGCGGACTCGGCCCGGTCGCGCGGGGCGCGCGTGCGCGCCGTACTGCGTGCCGCCGGATCGGCCAACGATGCCTCCGGTCTCACCACCCCCGACCCGTCGGGGCGCAGCGTGGTCGCGGCCGTACGCAACTGCCTCGGCCGCGCCCGCGTCCCCGCGGACCGGGTAGCCGTCGTGAGCGCGCACGGCACAGGGACCACGCTCAACGACCAGGTCGAAGCCGCCAGCCTGCAGGAGGTCTTCGGCGGCGCGGACCCGGGACCCGTGGTCTTCGGCACCAAGGGAACGCTCGGCCACAGCCTCGGTGCCACCGGCGCCATCGAGGCGGTCGGCACCGTACTCGCCCTCACGGAGAAACGGGTGCCGCCCCTGGCCGGGCTGACCTCGCCGCTGGCGGGCCTGTCACTTCGCCTGCCGGGCGACAGGGGCGCGCGGGTGGCCGGCACGTTCGGTCTCAGCCTCACGCTGGGCTTCGGCGGGTTCAACACCTGCCTGCTGCTGGAGGTCCCGCAGGCGTACGAGAGGCGGGCGGCGTGACCGAGCCGACCGTCATCGGACGCGGCGAGGTGACCGCCGCCGACCCCGCGAGGTTCTCCGCCAACAAGCCCTCGTTCTTCGCAGATCCCCTCGCCTGGCTGGTCGCGGCCGCGATCGAGCGCGCCCTGGACGGCGCCCAAGTGGAGCCGGTGATGGCCGGGATCGTCGTCATGAGCGACACCGCGGCCCTGCCGACGTCGCGGGTCATCGCGGGCGAGGCCCGCCGTGGCCGGGTCTCGCCGCTGCGGTTCGCCGGATCGAACCCCGGAATCCTGGCGGGCCTGTCGTGCGCGCGGTGGGGACTGCGCGGGCCGTCGCTCGTCCTCACCGGAGCCTTCCCGAAGGTGTCGGACACCGGGTTCACGGTCGCGCGCAGGTGGCTGGCGGACGGGCACGCGCGCCACGTCGTCTGCGCCACCTACCGGACGGTTCCCGGAGGCGCCCACACCGCCGACTGCGTGCTGCTCGGCTCCTCGGACCCGGGAGCGACGTGATAGCCGACGTCGATCCCACACCCCCACTCGATTACCCCAGGGTCGCCGCCTTCCTGGACCGGGTGGTGGACGAGGCGCACAGACCGCGCGAGCCGCTGGACGACACCCTTCACCACCTGTCGACCCTCGGGCTTCCCCCCGGGACGGCGATCGTCCTCGCGCAGGCGAACTCCGCCCACGCCGTGCAGCTCTACCTGTCCGCGCTGCTGCTGGGCCTGGTCCCGCTCGCCGTCGGGCCGGCGAGCCCGCCCGGACGCGTGCGCGAACTCGCCCGGCGGCTGAACGCCCGTGCCGTCGTCGCGAGACGGCTCACCCCGGAGTCCTTCGGGGCCGAGCGCGTGCACGTCATCGGCCACGCCGAGGCGGTGCTCCTGCCGGAGATCGAGGAGCGGCGCTACTCACCGGGCGACGTCCTGCTGTCCACCTCGGGGACCTCCGGAATGGCCAGCGCCTGCCTGCACCGCGTCGACGCGCTGCTGCGCAACGCCCACCGGCACGCCCGGGCCGTGGGCCTGCACGGCGGCGACGTCGTGCTGGTGAACCTCCCCCTCTACTACTCCTACGCCATGGTGGCCCAGGTGCTGGCGGCCTACGTCACCGGAGCCCGCGTCATCCTCTCCGGCCCGCCGTTCTCCCCGGCGGCCTATCGCCGGACGCTGCTGGAGCGACGGGTGACCCACTCCTCGCTGACCCCGTCCATCGCGCGGCGGCTGCCTGGCCGGGACGAGCGGCTGCCGGCCGGGCTGCGCGTCCTCACGGTCGGGGGCGACCAGCTTCCCGCCGAGGCGGTGGCGCTGCTGCTGTCGGCGCATCCTTCGGGCGAGCTGTACCTGACCTACGGCCTGGCCGAGGCGGGGCCGAGGGTCTCCACGCTCGCCGCGCACGCCGAACCGGCCCGCCGGCACGCCTCGGTCGGGCTTCCCCTCCCGGGCGTGCGTGCCTTCCTGCGCCGGCGGGACGAGACGGGGTGCGGGGAGCTGATGGTGGAATCCGACACCGTGCTGGTCCGCCGGCTCGGCGGCTCTCCTCACCGCGGCCGTGCCCTGGTCCGCCCTGGACTGATCGCCACCGGCGACCGGTTCCACATCGACGACGACGGCTACCTGTACTTCCGGGGCCGCCTGTCGGACTTCGTAATGATCCGCGGCGAGAAGGTGTCGCTGGTCAGCGTGCGTCAGGCCGTCCAGAGCCTTCCGCAGGTGGCGCACTGCACGCCGAGGGTCGGCCACGACGAGGACGGCGCCGTCGCCCTCGACCTGGAGATCGTGCCCACCGACCCGCGGCCGGACATCGAGGAGTCGATCCGCGGCGCGCTCAGGACGATGCTCCTCCCGGCCGAGCGCCCCCGGCGCATCCTCATCACCGACCCCGACTCGTTGCTCTTCCAGAAATGAGTGACGCACGTGAACATCGTCATCCTGCATCGCATCCCGTTCTCCAAGATCCGGTACGACCTGGCCGTGGACCATGCGCGGCACACGGTCCGCTATCTCACGCCGACCACGTCCGATGACCTGCCCGACGGTTTGGAGCGCCGCGTCATCGGCGTCCGGCCCGACGACGTGCGGGCCCTGGCCAAGCGGCACGCGGACTGGCTCAGCCAGGCGGACAGGCTGATCGCGCGCTCCGAATACGACCTGCTCACGGCGGCGTGTCTGCGCGAGGAGTTCGGCATCCCGGGCGATCTCCCGGCCGACGTGCTGCCCCTGCGCGACAAGTGGCTGATGAGGGTGCGCGCCGCGCGGGCCGGCATCGCGCAGCCCGCGTTCTGGAGCGTCGAGGAGTTCCGCCGCCGTCCGCCCGGCGGCGGCACCTACCTCATCAAGCCAAGGCTGGGGGCCTCCAGCACCGGCATCGAGACGGGTGACGCCGGGCAGATCGCCGACTGGCTGGAGGCGGGCGTGGACCCCGACGAGGTCTTCGTCGAGGAGTTCGTTCCGGGGGAGATCTGGAACATCGACGGCTACGTCCGCGACGGGGAGATCGGCGCCGTGGTCAGCAGCGTCTACGTGGGAGACTGCCTCGGCTTCGCCCACGGCAGCCCGCTCGGGTGCGCGCAGGCGCCGGACGAGCCCGAGGCGCTGTCCTTGTTACGCGCGACCCTGCGCGCCCTCGGGCAGCGCGACGGCTGTTTCAATTTCGAGTGCATTCGCGCGGCGGACGGCCGCTTTCTGTTCCTTGAAACGGGTGGCCGGGTCGGCGGGGCCGGGGTGGCGGAGACATTCGAGCTGCGCACCGGCGTCGATCTCTACCAGAAGGACCTCGAATATCAGCTCTGGGGCGCCATGAAAGAGGCTCCTCCGCTCACTTGTCCCGATTACTACGGCTGGTTCGTCTTCCCGGCGCATCACCGCGTCCGGCCCGCGACCGTTCACTTCGACCCGGCTCGATTCGGCGGGCGGCTGCGCTCCTTCGTCGTGAACGACCGGCCCGCGTCACGGTACGGCCAGATCAGCTACGCGCCCGGGGCGACGCCCCTGTCCGGAGTGGTGCAGGGAACGGCGGAAGAGGTCCGGCGAACGCTTCGGGAAATCTGTTTCGGGACGGAGGTCGTGGAACGGTGACGAGCACGCCGTGTTTTCTGGTCATCGGATACAACAACACGAGGATTTACGACGTCCGCACCATTCGCGACATCAGCCGGCGGGAATACCGGGCGAAGGTGGTGCTGATCACCGAGCAGGCGAAGCCGCAGGACCGTGCCGCCGCCGACGAGGTGCTCGTCACGCCGTTCGGCCCGATCGAGCGGGCGGTCGAACGCATCTGCGGCCTGCTGCGCGGGCTCGGCCTGCGGCCGATCGGCGTCCTGCCCTTCGCGGACCGAGGCGTGCAGCTGGGCGCCGTCCTGGCCCGCCGCCTCGGACTGCCCGGCGCCGATCCGTCTCGGGCGGCGGCCGGGTTCGACAAGCGGCGCTTCCGCGAGATCGAGGCCTCGGCGCCGGCGCATCCCTCCGGTTACACGCGCCTGCCGAGCCTGCCGGTAGGCACCCTCGGCGAGCTCGAAGCCGCGGTGGAGCGGCTCGGCGGCACCGCTTTCGTCAAACCGGCCGCCGAAGGCAACAGCCGTGGCTGTCAGATCATCTCCGGGACCACCATGTGCCGGGAGGCCTGGGCGGCGCTGGCGCCGTACCGGGAGGCGGGCGTGCTGGTCGAGGAACTGGTGCGCGACGCCCGCGAATACAGCTGGGACTTCGTGGGCGGCGCCCGGTGGCTGACGGCCAAGCTGACCTCCCAGGACCGGTTCCGCGCCGAGATCCAGCAGATCGTGCCGGCGCCGCTGGCGCCGGAGGAGTCGGCGGCCCTTGACGAGTGCGGCGAGCACATGCGGCAGCTCGTCTCGGCCGGCAACGGCGCCTTCCACAACGAACTGTTCCTCCGGGAGGACGGCGTCACGGCGGTCGAGACCAACATGCGGCCGGCCGGCATGCGCATCTGGGATCTGGCCCGGCTGGCGTTCGCGGACTTCGATCCGTGGCGGGCGTGGCTGCGCTGGTCGGCCGGTGGTGGGATGCGGCTCAGGCGGCCGGTCGCGCGCGCGGTCAGCGGGATACGCATGCTCCGCGCTCCCCGTGACGGGGTCCTGGCCGCGCTTCCCGATGTCCCGGCCCTCGCCGCCGAGCTCGGCATCCCCCTGCACGAGGCGGCGTTCACCGCCTCGGCGTCGGACCGGGTCAGGGCCGACGTCGCCGACAACGCCGCTTTCATCGGCCACATCATGCTGGTCGCCTACGACGCGCAGACGCTCGTCGAGCGGCTGGACCGGCTGTCCGCGGCCGTCGAGAAGCAGATCGTCGTCCATGCCAGGTGAGGAGTCGTACACCAGGCGCATCGCGGTGTTCCTGGGGCTGCGCGCGTTCTCGACGCTCGGCGACCAGCTCCTGCAGTTCGCGGTGCCGCTCATCGTGTACGAGGCGACCGGGAGCGTGGCGATGGCGGGCCTCGCGTTCCTCGTGGAATGGCTGCCGCGGCTGACGTCGTTGCCCCTGGCAGGACTGCTCGCCGACCGGTTCGGCGGGCGCCGGCTCTACATGGTCGCCGATTGCCTGCGTGCCGCGGCCTGTCTGCTCACCGTGGTCTCGCTGGCGTACTGGCCCGGCCAGACCTTCGGGCTGACCGCCGCGCTCATGGGCCTGTGCGGCTTCCTCTACGCCCAGGCGTTCATCGCGCTGGAGTCGACGGTGCCCCAGCTGGTGCCCGAGAAGAACCTGGCCAAGGCCCAGAGCGTGCTGCAGATGATCAACGACGGCTCCGGGGTACTCGGTCCGGCCCTGGGCGGGGCGTTGCTGATCTGGATCGAGCCGGCGGACCTGTTGTGGGTGAGCGGAGCGGGGTTCGCGGTGAGCGCGGGCGGGCTGGTCGCGCTGAGCGGGCTCGGCATGCGGTCCCCGGTGCGGGCCGGGGCGCCGCGGCCCGGCGTGCTGCGGGATCTGCGTGCCGGCGTCCAGGCCCTGGTGGGCAAGCCGGTCCTGCTGTCCCTGGTCGGCCTGGCCATGGTGGTCAACCTCATGGTCGGGCTCGCCCTGGCCACGGGCGCGGCACTGACCGTCGGCCATTTCCGTGAGGGCGACGCCGCCTTCGCCGCCCTGCAGACCTCGGTGGGAGCACTGTCGGTCGCCGCCTTCGTCCTCATGCCGTGGCTGCTGGGACGCGTGTCGGTCTACCGGATCGGTGCGGGGTCCTTCGCCGTCATCATCCTCGGCGGGACGCTGATCGGGCTCGCCCCGTCCTATCCCGTCTACGTTCTCGGCTACGGTCTGTGCATTGGGCTGTGCGGGCTGTTCAACGTCTTCATCCGGGTCGAGCGTCTGCACTGGATCGCGGCGGAGGAACGCGGGCGGGCCATCAGCCTGATCGTGCTGCTCAATCAGTGCACGCTGCCGCTGGCGGGCCTGCTGGTCGCGCTCACCGCCGAGTGGCTGCCCGTTCACGCCCTCTTCCTCATCGTCACGCTGCTGGGCGGCATCGCGTACGTCCTCGTGTTCCGGCCGCTGGGGGCGCGGGCCGTGACCGCGACATGAAGGCGCGCTCAGGCTCACGAGGCCGGCGTCGACGCCGCCCGCGCGACGACACGGACCGTCTGCACACCGGTCAACGATCGTGGTCCCATGCGCCCGCCAGCGCCCGCGTGACGGCGGTGCTCAGCACCCGCACGCCCCGCGTCGACCCGGGATCGATCCCGACCAGGTCCCGTACCCGTCGCAGCCGGTAGTCGAGCGTCCGGGGATGGATGTGCAGCGACGTCGAGGTGAGTGGCCGGTTCATGTCGTTGCGGTAGTAGGCGTCGAGCGTCACGACCAGATCCGGCCCGTCGGACAGCCGCCGTGCCACCTTCCGCAGCCACTCGTCCATCTGGGGCGTCTCCACGGCCCCCAGCTCGGCGAAGACGTCGGCCACGGTGTAGAGCCGCTGTGGCACCCGCTCGATCGGCGCGACCCGGCTGACCTTCCGTGCCAGTTCGGCGGCCTGGCCCAGGGAAGACCGGCGGCCATGGGCCGTGCCGACCGAACACGGCCCCCCGGCCACTTCGGCGAACAGCCGTGCGAGAGAGAGCCCGAGGCTCTCCGCCGCGGCCGTGTCCACAAGACCTGGGCCCCGGCACGGGATCAGCGCCACGAGCTCGTCGGGCTCGAACAAGGCGAGGGGCACGCGGTGCTGTTCCAGCAGCGGCTGGACGATCTGCTCGCTGTACGCCTTGGACACGCGCCGCCGTTCCCCGGCGATGCGTATCACCGTGACCAGGTAGTGCTCGGCCACCGGCATGCCCAGACTGTGGCCCAGTTCGGCCGCCATCGGGTCGTCGTGGAGCACCATGGTGGTGAGCAGGCGGACGCGTGCGGTGACCGACAGGTACAGTTCATGCCCCCTGAAGTAGCCACGGGTGTAGGCCGCCTGCGCCGTCACGCCGTGCCGGGCGAGCCAATCGAGCATGCGCATCGTCTCGTTGAGGTCTCCGGGCCCCGCCGCCTCGGAGATCTCCCGTAGTGTGAGCCCGGCGTGCAGGGACAGCGCGCCGCGCTGGCCGGCCGGCGACACGCCTTGTGTTCCCCGCTCCTCCCCGACCGACTCGATGAAGGCGAGATCGGATTCGAGCAGCGGCTCGTCGGCGGCGACGAGATCGGCCGTGCGGCGCCGTACGACGACCGCGAATTCCAGCATGGACCCCCGCGCTTTTGACTCGATGGCCTGAAAGTCGGCGATCTCATCGATACATGCCTCCACGACGCGTTGAGCGTTGGCGTCGGCACGACGCTTGAACGTGCCGAAGAAATCCCCCATGACGAATCTCCCGTATCATGCTGCGTTCCTGTTCCCGTCAGTTCACGCAACTACGTATTCGCCTGGAACCGCGTTCTGGATTGCCCGGCCGTATCCGACTTTTGACCGGCATGTCAGACAAACGGGTAGACGGCGGTCTTCTCGGCCGCGGCCGAGAAGACCGCCGGCCGGTCGTCGCTAGGGGGGAGGCGGTTCGGCGGGGACACCGCGGCGCAGCCATCGGGCCGCCGTGCCGGGGGGTTCGGGCGTCCGGGCCGGGGGGACGAGGTCGAACAGGCGCCGCCAGGGAGGAACCGGTCCGGCGCGCCTCATGTAGTGGCGCAGCAGCCCGGCCGCGGCGCGCGCGTCGAGGAGGGCTTCATGCCTGCCGTTGAGTGGTATCCCGGCCGCTGCGCAGCAATGCGCCAGCGTGCGCGGGTCGCCGGGCAGGAAATGCGCCGCCCAGGACATCGTGCAGACGCCGTGCCTGTGGTCGAGGGCCCGGTCGATGCCCAGGCGGCCGAACTCGTAGGAGATGAACCGGGCGTCGAACGGAAGGTTGTGCGCGGCGACGACGCGCCCGTGCAGGAGTGCGGCGAGGGTGCCGGCGATGTCCGTGAACCTCGGTGCGTCGCGGACGTGGGCGGCGGTGATGCCGTGCACGTGCTCAGGGCCGAGGTCGCGCTCGGGATCGACCAGAGTGGCCCATTCGCCGGTGACCTCACCAGCTGCATCGAGATGTATCACGCCAATTTCTATAATTCGGTCCTCTTCGGAGGTCCGAAAACCCGTTGTCTCCACATCGACGACCACGTATCCAGGTGTTTGGGACATCGGACCCATGAGCGGACTTTACGATAAAGCCCGACTCCGCGATACCGGCATGGTGGTCCGGAAACCCCGGTACTAACGAGCCATTGAAACCCCCGGCGAGCGTGACATCATTCACGTTCGTCCCTGTATATCCACCTATGACCGTCATTTCGGTCACCGACAGTTTGGGCATCCTTGACAGCTGATCTTGTCGGTCGCTGCCGAGGTGTCGCAGGGCGTCACCCTCATCGGTGACCTCCTGTGCGGAGCGGGTGAGCCGCCCCCTGCCGGGACCGGAGAACGCGTGCCGGGTGAGACCTATTGACAAAACTCTGCTTTACATACAAAATTTATTTTGCGATGAGAGACGTCCTGTACTTGGAGCAGATCGAGCAGGCCGA
>NZ_BAAAZR010000050.1:0-16455 GCF_039537005.1 Sphaerisporangium flaviroseum
CCCTGGCCTGACCATCCACCGGGATCGGCCTGGCCACACACCTGGATTTCTGGTGACCATACCCGGGAATTCCGATGGCCATCAGCCTGGAGAAATCTGGCCGCCCATCAGGAGATCGGCGTGTCCGTTGACAGTTCGCCTGGTAGTTCGTCACAACCGGCACCACCACCGGTCACAACGTCACAAGTCCACGCGCTGGCCACCTTTTGAAGGCCCTCCCGGCACCCATTTGATCGAGTGATTCCCACCCAGCCCAGGACCACCCCAAACGCCAAGATGGTCACACGAACACATCCGTCACCGTCGGCTCCGCGAACACGCACGGCATCGTGGCTCCGCGAACACGCCGGGCGTCTCCCGACGGTCACAATCTTGGGTGGGCAACACTCGGGTACCCCGATCAACCGGGTAACGGGTGGGTCATCTAAACCGGCACCCCAGGGGCACAATCGTCAAAAAAACAAGGACTGGTGGAACCCTTAGAAGGCCCTCCCGGCACCCATTTGATCGGGGAACCCGAGTGATTCCCACCCAGACCACGAGCACCCCCAACGCCAAGATGGTCACACGAACACTTCTGCGGCGTCAGCCCAGACCAGCATCTTCGTCCACCCGGAACCCATTGGACGGGGGCGGTGACCGGGTTTGAGGGCAGCGGCGCCGGCAGCGTTCTCACCGAAGTCTTAGCGTGCATCCCCTAACAAAGAAGCGCCTTGGAAGTGTGCGGATGCTCGTCGGGCAGTCCAGCTAGCATCACGCTCCCGAACACATACCCAACGCCCTTGACATCGAGCGCGAAAGACGTCGCCCGCGCGGACGCGCTGCGGGACTTACACATGCTCTGAAAGTCGCCCGTAATTGCGACGACACCTTGGCATCAGCGCTCTCTCCAGGGTCAACTTGACGCCGCAGCGTTTCGGTCGTCTTGCGACCCTCCGGCTACGCTCTCTTCGCCATGCGGTTACCCAATCGGTGCTGAGCACGTCATTTGTACTTCCCCGTGATCCCCCACCACCGATTCACCAACCACCAGCGCACCGCACGAGCCGTTGCCCGGACCCACAACCAAGCCGGTAGCCGAAAGTGCGGGACATAGATCCAGACGTCCCCCGCCACCCTGCCGGCGTGCTCCCTGACTTCCGGGTCGGGACTGCGCATCAGCGAGCGAAGGCGCTTGAGTGTCGACCAGTCGACCTCACCCGTGATCCGGACTATATGGCTTAGAGCGGTCAACCCCTCCAGGCGAACCCGCACACTGTCGGACCACAAGGCCCGAACGACCAGCGGCTCAACGACGCCCGCATCCGGGACGCACAAGGCCAGCCCCATGACGGCGATCCCGACCAACCGCTCCCCGCGCTGGAACGCCGCCTCGACCTGCCCAGGATCGTCACACCCGATGAGATCGCTGCCGTTCTCCCAATCCAATCGCCCTCTCCATCTCCGGGCCGGCGCCGCCTGTCGACCCGTTAGTCGGCCGTGCGGGGGTCCGAGCCGCGGGGCGAATGCCGTTTCCAGCAGGAGCAAGGGATGGATACGGCCAGGTCCCCTCCAACCCTCTCGGCCGGAGGACACCGACCGGGACGGTCGGCTGATCAACACCCATCCACCGGCGCAGACCCCATCCCGCACGCCGTCCGCAGGCTTCACGAGGGCAACCGGGGCGGCGCTCGTCCGATCGCCTGGTTCACTCCGAGTAGTCCGCACCTTCCCAAAGCCCGAAGCGGCTGATCTTCAAAGTCAACCCGGACCAGTCGTACGCCTCAAGGCTTTCAATGTGTCGCCGCAGATGTCCTTCGATCAGTTCTCGGTCTAGGGACGCCATCACGAGGTGATGGCGTCCGTCGACGACCCCGCTCTCCCTGACCAGCTCCGCGATGAACTGCGGCGTACAGGCCATCAGAGTGAAGGATTCGGCGCCCTTACCGCCCCGAGGACCGACGAACAGCTGCACGAGAACGTTGTGCCGAGCGCGCCACTCGGCCGGTGCGGCGCCCTCCCAGTCGATGTCGGGGCTGTGAAAATCCGTGATCTCGGCTTTCATTCCATTTCCGTACCATGACGGTGACCATTCCCTATCCCAAGCCCTAGGGAAGACATGAGAAGGCCTAGGACCGTCTAGAGGCCGTGCGCCCGAGTCTCCCGCGCGCTTTGCCGAGAACTTCGACGTTCTTTTGAAAGTGCCGGAGGCTCGGTCCGGTCAGCGACTGGATCGCCTTCATCGCCGCCAGCGCGTCCATCGCCGACCGGTGGACGTCATCGATCAACTCGCTCAGGTACGCCTCTGAGGCGAAATCCACCTCGCCCGACTCACCGATGTCATTGATCATGCGATACGACACTGCCGCGGTCGCTCCCGGTCGCGTGACCCTGTCGCGCCACCTCCACCCCTTTCTCACCATTTGCACGGTGAAGGAGCCGTTGAAGAAGTAGGCGTCGCCTCGAGGTCTGCCGCGAGAAAGCCCGTCCAATGCCGTCACCAGCGAGCCGAACATAGAGCCGATGTAGTCGTGCCAACCGGATTCAGGAAAAACGGCCTCTCCGGCGTCGATCCATACCGACCCCCAAAGCGGGGCGTCGTCCCCGGAGAGAATCCGGACATTGGCTGCGTCGACTCTCAGCAAGAAGCTACCCACTTGACCCCTTCGGATATATCGATCGCAGTTTACCGCCGATGATGATGAACTCGTACGTCTTCCCGTTCACCCGAACCAGGGCCCGAATGGCACCGGTCCCTTTGTCCAACCCGGTCGCCTTGGGGTTATTGCGGACGGCCGCACGCGCGATGGCCTCGATATCTTCATCGGTCGTGCCGTCCGGCCAAAGATCGCTCCTGGAATTCACATCTTTGCCACCCTTCACATGGCCATCCCTGATGTGTCCATAATCGATCTCGTCAACCTTAGCCCTCTCTAGCTTGCGCTGAGCTGCTCGTAGCGAGGACCCGTCACAGCGGAAGTCATTGTGAACCAGAACGTCTTCGGTGCCGACCTGGATGTAGTAAGTGTGGATCGCGTCGACCGAAAGATTATAGACGCGCTGGTCAGGCCGACTGTACCGCGTACCGCCGAGGACTTCGAGACTCTCGCCGGCCAACGTACGGAGTCGCATGCCAGGAGTCAGAGCCTCGACGCTCGCCCAATGATTCTCCGTGCTCTCCCAGAAAGGATGCCCGGCAGTGGCGACGGCCAATCCGACGGCATCGCCTCCCTGCCCATCGGTGTCGACCCGGATAGCGACGAGGTCCTTCGCGCCCTGGGTGCTGAAGACCGCGACGACAGACCTTGCCGACTTCTCGCCGCTGACCGGATCGACCGCCAGAACAGAGTCCCCCTCGCGCACCTGCTCGATGGGTTTATGCATGCCATCCGCCATCAGGACGCGGGTCCCGGGGACGAAGCTATTGCAAGCGGTTTTGGCTACCTTCGCAGCTACGGTGGCGAACTTCGGGCCCGCCTTCCCTAGGATCCATGCCGCTGCTCTCACCCCGAGCTTCGCCACGACCATTCCCGCGATCTCCTCTGGCCCGAAGCCGGCGATGAGGAGCGCTGTGACGACAAGTTTGAGATTGTCCTCCATCGCTTTCGCGCGAGAGGCCACGGGGTCGCCTTCGCCGGTCAATATGAGCTCGGCGCAGGCTTCGGTGTACCGCTTCAAACTGTCCTCGGGGCCGCATACCCGGTCATAATCCATCCAGGCGGCCACAACAGCGTTGCGGAATGTCTCGTCGGCGTCCCGCTTCCACTTGGCCTTACATTTTTTCTCCCCCTGCTTCTTCACGCATGCGTTCCATCTGGCAGCTTCCTTGCAGGTGTCGGTGGCCTTCTCCGCAGGAGAATCGCAGCCATGGTCTGGAGCCAGTCCGGACGGGTCGGAAAGGCCGATGGGATTGTCGCCCGCGTAGCTGTACGGGTTCGCCCATTGCGCTTTGGTGAGGTTCAGAAGAGGGTCGGTCGATATGAATCGGGCGATGTCGGGGTCGTAGTAGCGGGCGGACAGGTAGTCCAGGCCGGTGGAGTCGTCTTCGACCTTTCCGAGGAACCCGCGGTCGGTGAAGGGCAGGTCATCGATGCCCCGGCGTTTGCCATAGGGCAGATAGCGTTCCCGGTTGAGTTGACCGGTGGTGTCGTCGATCGACACCTGCTGGCTGCCATGCAGACCGGAAGTCATCCATTTCAGGCCCTCCCCGGTGCTGCGCATTGCGACGGTGGATCCATCGGGGGCGGTGTAGTACCGCTTGGCGGTGAGCCGGCCGCCGGCCAGTTCGACTTCCATGTCACCTAGGTAGAGGGTGGTCTTGCCGTCGGGGGTGCGCCGGAGCAAGCGCTGCCCGTCGGCGTCGTAGACCATCGTGGTGTCCCGGCCATCAACGGTGGCTTTGGTGAGTTGGCCGAGTTCGTTCCATTCAAAGGTCGCCGGCTTGCCTGCCGCGTTGCGTGTTCTGAGCTGACCGGCATTGTCGTAGGTGTAGGTGTCAGCGCCGCCGTTAGGCCGGTCGATGGAGGTGACCGCGTTAGGACGGACCGCAGATGCACCGGGCGCGGGATAGTGGTACGTCGAGGTCCGGTCGTTGTCGGTGAAGGTCGTGAGGTTACCGACCGGGTCATAGCCGTATCGCTGCTTGTATGGGTCGATGCCCAGACCGTCGGCGCCGGTGATGCCCGCTGTGCAGGAGGAGGCGGTGGTGGTCCAGGCGGCCGAGAGTCTGTGCAGTCCGTCGTAGGAGAAGCATTCCGACTGACCGGCTGTGCCACCCGAGACTGCGGAGGCGACATCTAGGATCCGGGTTATCTGACCAGAGGTGTCGTAGAAGTACTGGTCGTCTTGGGCCACCTGTGGGTTGGAAGTGTCGGCCTTGGCTGTCGTGGTGACCCGTGAGAGCCATCCGGTGGAGTTGTCCCAGCCGAGAGTACGTTTGATCTTCCCGGTTGCCCCGTAGGAGCGTTCGGCCATACGGGCTGTGGGGGTGTACCTGGTGTCGTTGACATAGGTGAACCCGCCGGCGAAATCGGAGGTCAACCCTTTTACCAGTCCCAGGTCGGTGAATGTGGAGGTGACCTTCTCCGCGGGCATGCCACCCGCAGCCGGCATGCCGATCTCGGCGAGCTCTCCCGCGGTGTTGTAGGACGTAGTGAAGGTGTAGTCGCCGGCCAGCAGATCTTCTGAGGAGGGGATGGTGACGGTGGCGCCGGTGGGGCGTCCCATCGTGTCGTATCCGGTCACCGACTCGGAGTAGGTGTTGCCGTTGACGTAGCGGGCCGAGGAGGTCAGCTTGCCCTTGGCCAGTGTGTCGTACGTCCAGGAGATCAGCTTCGTTCCGGAATCAACGTCCCCTGCCCATAACGTCGTTTTACGGCCGAGGTCGTCGTAGCTGGAGGAGATCTTCTGCCCGTTCCCGTCCTTGGTCCAAATCAGCCTTCCGGCCGCGTCGTAGTGATCTTCACTGTCCCCGGCATCGGGATCGTGTGCGGCGATCCGGCGGCCGAGGAGGTCGTAGGTGAAGCTATGGACGTTGCCGCTGGCGTCCACCATCTTCGTGATGTTGCCGTTGGCGTCGTAGCTGTAGGCGGTGTCGTGGTGGACGGTGGTGTCGGACCACTCTTCGACCTTCACCACCTTGTCGTTGACATCGGTCCAGTAGACGCTCTTGCCCCCGGTCGGCGGTTGAACCTCGTACCGGTCACCGAAGTGAGTGGTGCTGGTACGGCGCAACTCGGTCGAAGCGGTGTATGCGATCCGGGCGGTCGTCCGCTCGGCGCCGTCATAAAACGCCCTCTCCCACTGGGCCAGGCTGGTGAGCGCGGGATTCAGCAACCCACTGCCGGCCTCGGCAGTGTTGTGGGCCGGCTGAGAAACGGCGGCGGTCAGGCCTCGGGCGTCATAAGCCGTGGCGGTGACAATACGGCCACCGGCCGGGGATACGGATTGTCGTTCCCGAATCCGGCCGAGCCCGTCGACATAGGTGTACTCCATAGCCCACGTGGCTGTTCCCCCTGAGACGGACCGTAGTTTCTTCATCACGCTCTTCGGCGCAGCGGTCGGCTGGCCGAGATTCCCGTCAAAAGGAATGCTGTAGCTGACGGCCGCCGCAGGAATGGCCCCGTTCTTCGACTGCTGAGGCGTCCACAGTGCGGTGGTCCGGCCCAGAGCGTCGTAGTCGATCAGGGTGTCCTTACCGTTGGCATCGTGGGCTTGGATGAGCTGGCCGTGGTGTGGCGATCGCCAACTGGTGGCGCTGTGGCCGAGCGGGTTGGTGGTCGTGATGCCGTTGAACGGCCATCCGGTCGACGGGGTGTAATCAATCCTGTTGGTCTTGTTCGCCTCGTCGACTGCGGAGATGACACGGCCGTAGCCGTCGTAGCCTGCCCCGTTGATCTGATGTTCGGCGTCGCTGCTGTAGGCCCGACTCTGAGTCGCGTTGCCGGCTGTCGGGGTGTTGCCAGATGTACTGGTCGCACCGTCGTAGAGGGTCACACTTCGGCTGAGCAGCGTTCCGCTGGTACAGGCATCGCCGGCTCGGCGTTCTACGGTCGCGGGATAGTTGAGCAGCCATTTGGTGGTGTTGCGGGCGTATGTGGTGGTGGTGCAGGTGTTGTCGGTGGCGTCGCCGGTTTGGCCGTAGTCGTTGACCTTGGTGGGCAGGCCGTAGGTGTCGTAGGTGGTGCGTTGGTCGGTGTAGCGGAAGCCGGTGGTGACGGCTTCGCGGGTGACCTGGCGGGTGGTGTTGATGAGCAGGGGATCGTAGATGCCGGGGCCGTTGCCGGTGGAGACGGTGGAGTATTCGTACCGGGTGGATCCGATTTCGACGTAGCCGCCGAGGGTGGGGCCGCCTGGGGGTGTGGTGGGCGGGACGGTCGGTGTCACCGTCGGGGTCGGCGTGACGGTGGGAGTGATCGTGGGAGTCGGGGTGGGTGTGGGAGACCCGGTGCAGTCGCCGAGGTCTTTCCATGCGTCTCTTGCCACGCCTGGTTCGGCCGCGAAGCTGTCTATGAGCGCTTCCCAGTGGTGGTTCTTGTAGGTGACCCTGTTGCCCTTGTCGTAGAACTCGTCTTGCTTCCACGTGGGATAGGTGCAGGCGAAAGCAGTCGTGCCGAGCAGTTTCCCGATGCCGCGAAGCAGTGCACGGGCCGGGGGCAGCGCGGCGGTGATGACGTGGGCGGCGCTGGGCACCACCACCGCTGCATTCCCCTGGGCTGCGGCGGCGAGGGATGCCGTATTCCCCTTGGCTTCAGCATTCCTCTTGGCTTCAGCGGAGAGGGATGCTGTATCCCGCTTCGCCGTGGCGGCGAGGGATTGGGGCCGCGTCCCGGATACCTGCGATGTGGTGACGGGTCCGGCGGCGACAGGCTGTGCGGCAGCGGGTGCGGCGGGGGTGCTGCCGTTGATGGTGGTGGCGCGCCAGGTTTGTTCCTGGAGGGTACGGCCGGCCAGGACACGCAGGTCGTTGTAGGTGTTGCCCTCGAAGTCGGTGACGGTCGTGCGCTTGGCGGTGCCGTTGGTCAGCGGGTCGTCGTACATGCCGCGGTAGAAGGCGGTGGTGGTGACGGAGAAGTCGTCGGGGCTGGTGCCGGCGCCCTTGATGGTGCGCACCTGCTGGTAGCCGCGGAACTCGTCCCAGTCTTCGGTGAGCACCTTGCAGTAGCCGGTGACCGGTGGGGTGCAGACGAATCCGTCCATGGTGGTGGCGCGCATGTAGTTGAAGGCGCGCGCCCAGGCCGGGGTGCCCAGGTACTCGTAGCGGGTGGGCATGTCGGGTGAGCCGCCGACCAGGTCCTTGTCGACGGTATGGGTGACCAGCCACTTCAGATAGACCGCGCGCGAGGTGCGGGGAATGCCGTTGGCGTCGTAGTAGGTGCCCAGCGTGGCGAGGTAGCAGTCGCGCGCGTTGGTGTCCCATCCCGTGGTGGGGTAGCCCGAGGGGTAGGGGCAGGGTTTGGCCTGCCCGTAGGTGATGTCGGTGCGCCCGCCCAACCCGTTGTACACCGAGGAGATCCGGGGGAACCGCAACCGGGCCTTGCCCTGGGACTCGTCGTAGTCGGCGCGGTTGTCCAGCAGGGTGGCCTCGAAGTCCACCGGGGGCAGCGCGATGTCGGGGCCGGTTCCGGCCAGCCCGACCGGGCGCAGGGTGTCCAGCCACAGCACCGGCCCGGCGGGGGGCAGATTGCCGATGATCTGGGTGTACACCCACTTATACCCGGCCTCCAGTCGGTACACCTCATCCCATCCCGTGGTGGCCGGGTTGTACACCGAGGTGACCACGGTGTTGAGCCGCTTGGAGATGTAGAACGCCGGCCCGGGGGTGTCGCAGGGCTGGATCACCTCTGGTGGGGAGGACGGGCAATCGAGATCGGTGGGAGTGTCGTTGTCCCAGGGCTCACCCGAGCGGGGCGGGGTCCCGCGGTCGACGGCGTTGAACACCACCTTGGCGGTGTGCGCCGATCCGGTCACTTTGGTGTTGCGGCCGTAGGCGGCCTGAGCCAGGTAGCCACCCCGGTCGTAGGCCAGCCGGTTGGCCATCGGGTCCCACACCTCGCTCGGCTGGCACAGCGCGCCGAGCGTCTTGCAGTACCAGTTCTCCTCGCGGGTGAAGGTGTAGTCGACCACGTTGCCGTTCGGGTCGATCTCCTGGTCCAGGTTCCACCGCCAGGGGGCGAAGCAGAACCCCGGCGTGCCGGTCTTGGAGTACTTGTCACGACATGGCTCGCCGGTGTCATCGCCCACATACGGCGTCTGCCACATCGAGTCGCGGCGGTAGCCGAACCGGTACACCGTCCCGTCGGTTGTAGTCACCACCCAGAACGACTGCGAGGTCTGGCTGGAGGTCAGATACTCGATCTTCCAGCCGAAGTCCTCTACCGTCTTCCATCCGCCGCTGGTGCGGTCCTTCACGATCGCCGACGACTTGCCCTCCACCGACAGCGTCAGATGCGAGGTGGTGTAGTCGGTGGTCGCCGAGTCACCGTCGTTCTCATCGGGCGACTCCCAGCACAGATGCTTCCAGTCCTTCTGCGCCGGATTCTTGGTGGTCTCCACCGTGTCGTCGGCACACCCGCGGAACCGCCGCTCGATGAACCCGGTCGAGACCTCCCATCCCATACCGGCGACCGACGCCTGGTTGTTCGTGTAGTTCGTCAGGCTGTCGATCCCCGAGGAGGAGTACGACAACGCCAACTGCGGGGCCTCGCCGGCCACCGGTGGTGGCACCGGGATCGGATAGGAGTAGGAGAACCCGCCCCCCGACAACCCCACCTGCCACGACCCGGCCGCCTTCAGGTCGGTCGCGGCGAAGTTCCCCGTCCCCGAATCCGGGCTGGCCGACGCCGCGGCCGCCAGCACGTACACCTGCCCGCCAGTGGCCGACCCGCCCGCCCCGGCCTCCACCTCCGCCATCACCTGGCGCGAGGCCGGGTCGTTGGACGAGGGCACCACCCGCGCGTTCTCCGCCGCCTTCACGCATGCCGCGTCCGGCCGCGCCGCGAGCACACACGCCGGCATCTCGACCAGCCCCAGCCTGGCCGCCCCGCCCGCCGGCAACCCGCTCGCGAACCCGGAGTAGTCCACGCTCAGCCGCACCCGGCCGGGAACGCTTCCACCATCGGCGCGGGTGAGTCGTACCCCCACCGCCGTCCCGCCCAGCCGCTTGACGACATCCGCGCCGATGGTCTCCACCCGGACCCTGCTCGGAGCCACCTTCCCGGCCGACTGCGCCACCGACACCGGTGAACCGGCGGCCACCCTGGCAGGAGCGGCACCCACCACGACCTCGCCCGACCCGGCTTTCGGCACCACCGGCGCGGCGGACGCGGTCACCGGAGGCGGGGAATCCTCCACGCCATGCACGTCGGCGACCCTGCGAATCGGCTGTCCCTCTACCGACCGCTCCTCAGAGGAGCCGCCCGGTGTGGACGGTGACGTGAGATCGGCGATCACCCCGACACTGCTCACCAGCAAAGCGAGGGAAAGAACCGCGAACAACCAGATTTGAGCACGCTGAAGGCGCACGCCACATCCTCCGAAAGACCCCGTCAACTCGCGGCACCGCGCCCAGCGGCTCCGTATAAATTCCCCGTAAGGAAACAAACGCCCTCATCTTGATCAGCGTCAGCGACCCTGTCAATGCACTGTCGGGCGGCTCCCGGCCACAGAAGGTGACAAGAGCCGATGGCCGGGGTCAATGAGGCTCTGGACTGTCAGAAACGTTTGGAAATCAGTCGGATTGGGGCTGTCCAATCTGTTGATACAGTCCCGTCATATTTGAACTCGTCGGGCGCCTGGGCCGCCTGGGGAGCAGTCCGCGCGTTCCTGTTCCTGGACGCAGATGGTTCGATCCGGCTTGCGCGCAGGTCTTGGACCAGCCGCCCGCCAAACGGCGACCACACCACTGACCGCCTGATCGCCTGATCGCCTGATCGCCTGATCGCCGACACCGTTGGCTTCGCGAACGCGCCGGGCGTCGTTGGCTTCGCGAACATGGCCCGCGTCGTTGGCTCTGCGAACGCGCCCGGCGTCTTAGAAGGTCACGATCTTGGGTGGGCAACACTCGGGTACCCCGATCAACCGGGTAACGGGTGGGGTATCTAAGCCGGCACCCCAGGGGCACAATCGTCACAAATCCAAGGGCTGGGAGAACCCTTTCAAGGCCCTCCCGGCACCCATTTGATCGGGGAACCCGAGTGATTCCCACCCAGCCCAGGACAACCATCAGCGCCAAGATGGTGACGAACACATCCGTCACCATTGGCTCCGCGAACACAGCCCGGCATCGTTGACTACGCGAACACGCCCGGCGTCGTTGGCTTCGCGAACACGGCCCGCGTCGTTGGCTCTGCGAACGCGCCCGGCGTCTTAGAAGGTCACGATCTTGGGTAGGCAACACTCGGGTACCCCGATCAACCGGGTAACGGGTGGGTCATCTAAACAGGCACCCCAGGGACACAATCCTCACAAAACAAGGACTGGTGGAACCCTTTTAAGGCCCTCCCGGCACCCATTTGATCAGGGAACCCCTGATATTCCCACCCAGCCCAGGACCACCCCAAACGCCGAGATGGTGACATGAACGCATCCACGGCGTCAGCCCTGGCTGATCACACCGAGTCGTGAGCCAACCCTGCCCGTCGCAGAAGCAGTGAGTCAGTCGTCGCGGTCGCAGACTGAGCAGTGGGTGAGGCCGGCGGCCTCGGCGTCGGTCCTGGACATGGTCTCCAGGCTGCCGGGGTCCGATCCCTTGATCAGCGGGCATACGGAGCTGTGGAAGCGCCTGGTGCCCGGGATGACCTTGACGATGCCAGGACGCATGACCTCGGCGGTCGACTCGCTCCTGTTGGGCTTGTCGTCACCCGTCGACTTGTCATCTTCGGTCTTGGGTCCTCGGTCTCCGGTACCGGCCCTGTCACCAGTGTCCGAGGCCGGGCTCGAACCGCTCGAACCACCGGCGAGGAGTTTCGACGATTTCTCCGCGTTCTGATCCGCTTTGGAAGCGGCCTCGTCCTGCCGGGTCGACGTGCTCGTCCCCGGCCCTGTGGACGTCCCTGGCTTCCCGGCGGGCCGGTTGGTCTCCGAGCCCGCAGAAGTCCCCGGCTTACCGGCGGTCGTGCTGGGATTTGACCCGGTGGACCTGCTGGCAGACGTGCTGGACTCCGGCTGGGGCTTCCCGGTTGTCGGAGCCTTCTTGGACTCGTCACCCTTCGCCCGGTCTGTGGGCCGCCTGGGCTCCGCACCGGTGACCACGACGATCGGATCGTCGTCCTCGGTCGCGTCGGCGGGCTTGTCTCCGGCGGTGCTGGGCTTGCTCGTACTGGTCGGCGTGGGCGGATCAGCCCGCTTGAAGGCCTGGAAGGGAGTGGCCGCCTCGGGTACCACCGGTGGGGTCGGGATCTCAGGCCTCCTCGGCGAGGAGGAGGCACCCGGCTTCTGCGAAGAGGCCGTCTGTCGTGAAGAGGTCTCGTCCGACGGCTCCGCGGTGGACCTGCCCGAGGCTGAGGAACCGGCTGCGAACCACTCGTCGGACTTCCAACTCGAAGATCGCTTTGTACCGGGACGCTCGGACTCGGCGTCCTCCACGCTGGACGAGCCACCAGAGGCGGCGGCCGAGGACGAAGAGGAGCCGGAGGAGGCAGTGGAGGGGGTACGGGGACGCGAGGGCGAGGCGGGTGAAGCCGGAGAGGCCGCACCCCCGGAGGAAGTAGAAGTGGACCGGGCCGGACCGGAGGGTGCCGCGCCTGAGGACGTCGCACCGGACGGGGGCGCACCCGACGAAGTAGAGCCAGACGGCGTCGCACCAGACGAAGTCGAGCGGGACGGGGTAGTGGTCGAAGGTGAGGTGGTGGAGCCGCGTGAACTTCCGGCGCGCCCGGGAGTGTTCTCGTTCGGCTCCACCGCCGACTCGGCGGGGACCTGGGTCACCGGCCGCGTCTTCTCGGACCGGTAACCGGCCTCAGGCTTCTGTGTGGTCTCAGAGATACGACCAGCCCCGGACGCGGTACCGGCTCCGGCCCTGTAACCAGAGTCGGAACGACCGTCCTCGGCCCTGCGCCCAGCCTCCGACGTACGACCAGAATCGGTCCCGCGCCCCGCCTCAGGCTTGAGCCCACCATCAGGCTTGCCACCACTTTCCGGCCTACGCCCACGCTCCGACCCGTACACCGTCTCCGGCGAACGACCCGGCTCGGATCTGCCCGGCTCGGATCTGAATGCGGTGTCCGGCTTGAGGGCGGCGTCGGGCTTTAGGCCGGTGTCCGCCTTGAGCTCGGTGTCCGGGCCGGCGGGGGTGGGGACGTGGTCGGGGTCTGTTCGGGGTTTGTCGTCCCTGTTGGGCTTGTAACCGTTGGGGAGGCAGGTGGTGCAGGCGGAGAAGCCCTCTTCGCGGGCCTCTTCGTAGGTGAGCTCCTCGGTCTCGCGCCCGGCGAGCTGGCGGCACCCTGGCAGGTGGAACCGCTTGCGCCCAGGGATCACGAACACGATCGCGTCGGCGGAGGGCGACCCTCCGGAACCCGCGGCGCCCGGCCCCCGGCCACCGGATCCCGGTGGGGCGAACGCCCTAGGCGGGGAAAGCGTGGCCGTCGGGTGCATCCCGTGGGGCACCGTGCCACTCGGGTGCGTGCCGTGGACCACCGTGCCAGGCATCCCGTGGGGCGCCGTCGCCGCCGGCTGCATGCCGGGACGGCCGGCGGGACCGGCCGTGAAGGAGGCCCCGTGCGGCCCGGCCCCTGAGGAGGCCATGGCTCCGGGTCGGCCCATCAGCCCACCGGCGACACCGGCACCTGCCGGGGACATCGGCGAGCCCGTGGACGCCCCCGCGCCGCCGGAGGGGAACAGCTCATGGCGTCGCAGCAGCGCCCCGATCATAAGGAAGACCGCGGACAGCACGCTGACCACGATCGACCACATGACCAGGACCGCTGTTCCGGTCACCACGCCCGCGACCAGAAGGCCGAAGGCGAGCACGACCAGAATGGCGCTGAGGTAGATCACAGGGACTCCCAGTCGCGGGTCGGGTTCGGGACCTGACCCGTTACCTTAACGGCGATCGTTATGAGGGCCGTCAACTCCCTGGAAGGCACCGGAGTGCTGCGAGGGCTCTCCGCCGAACGGGTTGTTCTGGCCGCCGGGCATCTGCTGCTGGCCACCGGGGGCGACTGCGTGGGACATGGCCGGAGCTCCGCCCATCTGTGCGCCCACGACGGGGAAGCCGCCGCTGCCCTCGGCCGACACGTTGAGCTCGGCCAGCTGGTTCTCCAGGTAGAGCTTCAGCCTGCTGCGGTATTCGCGCTCGAAGCTCCGCAGCTCCTCGACCTTGCGCTCGAGCTCGTCACGGGTCTGCACCAGGGAGCCCATCGCCTGCCTGTGGCGCTCCTGAGCGTCGCGCTCGAGCGTCTCGGCACGGGCACGCGCGTCACCGATGATCTGCTCGGCCTGGCGGCGCGCCTTGCCGAGGATCTCGTCGGCCTCGCGCCGCGCCCGGGTGACCGTCTCGTCGGCCTCGCGGCGCGCGTCGGCGATCGCCTGGTCCGCGGTCTGCTGCGCCAGGGCGAGCACGCGCGCGGCGGTGTCCATGTTGTCCTCGGCGGGAGGCATCCCCATCCCGACGGGAACCGGCTCGGGCCTGATGGGCTCCGGCGGCTTCATGGGCTCCGGCTGGGGCATCATCATCTCGGGCTTGGGCTCGGCGACCGGGGCCGGCGCCATGCTCATGCCCATACCCCCCGGCACCTTGCCACGCAGGCACTCGGTCAGCTTCGCACGAAGCTCCTCGTTCTCCTGGATGAGGCGGTCGAGCTCGGCCTCCACCTCATCAAGGAAGGCGTCAACTTCTTCCTCGTCATACCCCGGCCGCAGCCGGGTGGTACTGAACTGCTTGTTCCGCACATCAGCGGGCGTCAGCGGCATTTCGGTCTCCTTGGCGCGCTCGGAGTCTGTCCGGAGGACGGTACCCGATCAAAAACGAAGCGCGGACACGATTTGGATCATGACCAAGACCCCAACGAACAGCAATGTGAAGCTTAGGTCAAAGGCCACCGTACCCAACCGGAGGGGCGGAATGAAACGGCGGAGGAACTTGAGAGGCGGATCGGTGACCGTGTATATGGCCTCCGCCAGCACCAGCACGACCCCTTGGGGACGCCAGGAGCGAGCGAACGCCTGCACCGTCTCGAAGATCATTCTGCCGATCAGCAGTACGAGGTAGATGGACAGGACTCCGACCAAGATGCCACTAATGGTCCCCACGGTCGTGCCCTACCTCCATCCCGATGTGCTGCTCTCGGTCCGGGTAGGCCCTGTGTGGCCGTTCACTGTTCATGATGGAACTCTAGCTCTGGTTGAAGAACCCGCGTTCCGCGATTCGAGCCTTGTCCTCGGCGGTCACCTCGACATTGGCAGGGGACAACAGGAACACCTTGTTGGTAACACGTTCAATGCTGCCATGTAGGCCAAAGACCAGACCTGCCGCAAAATCAACAAGACGTTTCGCGTCGCTGTCGACCATTTCTGTCAAGTTCATGATGACGGGAGTGCCCTCGCGGAAGTGCTCACCGATGGTCCGCGCCTCGTTGTACGTGCGCGGGTGAAGGGTCGTGATCCGCGCCAGATCGGTCGTACGGCGCTCTACCACGGCCGCACCCGCCCGCGGGGCCGGAACCGGGGTTTCGACCTCTTCCAGGCCCTCTTGGGGCGTTCCAAGCATGCGCTCGTCGCCACGACGGCGGTCGACGTAGTCGTCCGTGTAGTCCTCGTCGTCGGCGTAATTGCCATAATCCGGGTAGCGGTCGTCCTCCACGAGACCGAGGTAGACCGCCATCTTGCGCATCGCGCCGGCCATCGCTACGTCGTCCTCCTGCTCATGGTCGCCGTACCCAAGGCAACCTAGGCACCGCTGTCGACCTCTGCTCGGATACATGGACATCAAGGTCCACTCGGGGGGACATTACCTGACGAAGGGCTTCCGGCGACCGAGCAACGCCGTACCGACACGCAGGTGTGTCGCTCCGTTGGCTATCGCCTCGGCCAGATCTCCGCTCATTCCCGCCGAAACAACCGTTGCATCCGGATGTTCCTCCTGCATAGCTGATGAAAGTTCCAAAAGCCGGGCGAATGCCCGATTAGGGTCCCCTCTCAGCGGGGCGACCGCCATGACCCCGCCCAGGGCCAGGCCCTCGGTCCGAGCGATCATGCCGGCCAACGCCGGGAGCTCCGCCGGGATGACGCCCCCGCGGCCCGGGTCCTCGTCCAGGGCGACCTGCACCAGGCAGGTGACCCGCCGTTCCGCCTTGACGGCCTCCCTGCCGAGCGCCTCGACCAGGCGCGGACGGTCGACGGAGTGGATCATGTCGGCGTACGACACGACCGATCTGGCCTTGTTCGTCTGGAGCTGCCCGACGAAATGCCAGGTCAACGGCAGATCAGCGCATTCGCTGGCTTTGGCCGCCGCCTCCTGGTCGCGGTTCTCGGCGACGTCATGGACGCCGAGCGCGGTGAGGATCCTCACATCGGAGGCGGGATAGGTCTTGGTGACCGCGACCAGGGTGATCTCCCGGCGCGAGCGCCCGGCCGCTTCGCAGGCGCCGGTGATCCGGCGCTCCACCTCGGCCAGGCCGGCCGCGATCTCATCGCGGCGCGTGGTGTTCGGGTCGTCCACGTGGGGGTTCGTTCACTTCGGTAAGCCGGCAACGTACAGAGGCATCGCGACACGGCACGTGCGGTCGCTCCCGCCAGGGAGGACGCACGTGCCGGCGCTCACTTCAGGAAGTCGGGGACGTCGAGCTCCTCCTCCTGCTCCTCGAACACCACCGGGCGGCGCCGGGCGGGCTCGGATACGCGGGAGGTGATCGGGGTGGGCGGCTCGGGCGCGGGCCTCGGGATCGACACCGGCCCCGAGGGCTGCTCGGCCTGCGGGCCGGAGCCCTGCGAGGACTCCCCTGCGGTCTCGCGCCCGAAGGGCGCGGCACCGGAGGCGGA
>NZ_BAAAZR010000051.1:0-774 GCF_039537005.1 Sphaerisporangium flaviroseum
CTGCTGCCGCGCCTGATGCCGCTGGGCACCTGGCGGGCGCTGCTGGTCTCCGGGGTGATCTGGGGGGCCTGGCACGCCCCGCTCACCCTTCGCGGCTACAACTACCCCTAGCTCGGCGCGTGGGCGGCGCCCATGTTCGTCGTCTTCTGCGTGGCCTACGGATGCCTGCTCGGCTGGCTGCGGCTCTACTCCGGCAGCGCCTGGCCCGCGGTCGTCGGCCACGGCGCGCTGAACGCGTCGGTGGGCCTCGTCCTGCTGGTCGGTGACGCGGCCGCCCCGCCCACGAGACGATCCGCCTCACCCCCGACGGCGAGGTGTCGATCAAGCTGCCCGCGCCGCTGGCGCATCTGGCGAACGCCAAGCACGGCCGGTACGTCCTCACCGGCCAGGTGCGGTTCCCGCACCGAGGCACCGAATGGCGCGACCGCATCGAGACCAACCGCGCAGTCGCCTACCGCATCCACTATGACGTCGAGCGCGGGCGCTGGTACCTGACCGCTTCCTGGCAGATTCCTCCAGCCACGACCATCGCGCTCACGACCGCTCTCGCCCAGGGCGTGATCGGCGTGGACACCAACGCCGATCACCTGGCCGCCTGGCGGCTCGATGTGCACGGCAACCCGGTCGGGGAGCCGCGCCGCTTCCTCTACGAGCTGTCCGGGGCCGCCGACTACCGCGACGCCCAAGTGCGGCACGCTCTGACGCGGCTGCTGAGCTGGGCGCACACCTGCGGCGTGAAAGCCATCGCGATCGAGGACCTGAACTTCGACGCGG
>NZ_BAAAZR010000052.1:0-69508 GCF_039537005.1 Sphaerisporangium flaviroseum
TGGCCATCAGCCTGGAGAAATCTGGCCGCCCATCAGGAGATCGGCGTGTCCGTTGACACAGGTGTTCTGACTAGCTTTGTGCGTTGCTACGCCTTAACAGCTAGAAAGGCGGTCAGCCGACCGCCGGGCACGACGTCGGCACTGGCCCTCGACGACGACCGAGAAATCGAAGGACCCACGTCCACCCCCATCGCGACCCATACCGCTCACCGCCGCCCAACTGTGCTGCTCCGAACCCGACCCCTAGCCCAGGGCCCCGGCGAGTTGATGTCTCGATGGGGTACGTTCGCAGACGTGACGCGCCGCAGGTAAGGAAAGCCAAGCCGCTGAAGACAGAAAGGCATGGTTCCCGAAGATCAGTGGTCTCTGAAGCCGCTTGATCCAAAGAGGAAACCTTGCCCGTCGCGCCATCATCGCTGATCGCCGCTGTCGACCATGAGCAGCTTGGGCCGGAGTTGCATGCGGAGCTACGCGGTTCGGGAACACCGTCAATGGCGAACGCGTGACCCGGCTGATGCGTCTGAACGACATCGCACCTCGCTAAACCGAACGGAAAGAGACTGTCGGGCCGTAATCGGTAGCTTCATCAGTCACGGTGACAAGGAATCTCCTGGCCGGAAATGCCCTCTCCAGTGCGGCGCTCCACATCTCGCCTATCCGTATCGCGAGCTCGGACAGGACTTGATACTCGGCACGCGATCGCGGTGCGATAACGTCCCACAAGTGCACGTGATTCACAACTGATTCGACAGCATGAGGGTCTCCCTTCAACTCACCAAACCAATTGTCAACCGCTTGCTCCTCGAAGAGAAATTTAAGAAACACGGCTCGTACGCCCACCGCACCGTCCTGGTGGGAGCGTCCGTACGGCCCGGAGACGACCTCTTCCTCACCGTCGACCACGACCTGTACCTCGGGCAGTCACCGCTCATGCCAGCCGAAATCGGCATCGACCACGAGTCAGCGGTCGGGCCGGGCAACCTCGAAGACCGTCTCGATGACAGCGACGACGCGCTCATCGGCGCGGCCCGCACCCAGATGCTCGCCTATCTGGCGCTGCGCTCCGCTCCCGCCTCGCAACTGCGCACTGTGCCCGTTTCCGCCGACCGCGCGTCCCGTCATCGGCGCTCCGGACTGACCACACCCCTAGAAGACGACGACCTCACCCGCGGCATGCGGGCCGAAGCCCGCGGAGTAGCGACCTACACCGAGCGGATGGCATCGGCGAACCGCACAGCGCTTCGAGCCTCAGCGCGGTGGCCTCGCTGCCATGCACCATCGGGTCGTTCCTCGCGGTGACCTCCCCCCGCGCCTTGTTGGATCACAGGTGACGATTGCGACAACCTCCGCCCACTCTACCGTCAGAGGTCTGAAGATAGGGGAACAGCCTGCCTGATCGAGGTTCCCGACCCATCGGTCGATCATGGCTGCCCTGCCCGGTGGTGACAAGAGGAGTTCCGTGCCGATCCCCGACTTTCAGACTCTGATGCGGCCCGTTCTGGAATTGCATGCCGACGGTATCGATCACGATTCTGCGGTGGTCGTCGCGTCGATGGCTGATCACTTCGAGCTGAGTGCGCGTATGGAGATGCCGCCCTCAGGCGGACAGAAGCTCTTCAACAACCGGGTCGCCTGGTCCATCACCGACATGGCGCAGGCCGGATTGCTGGAGCGACCCCGCCGGGGTGCCACTCGGATCACCGCCCGAGGTCAGAAGCTCTTGGCAGAGAACCGGGATCGGGTGGACATGAAGGTATTGAGCCAGTTCGCGGAATACCAGGAGTTCCGCACTCGGCGCCGTAAGCCCGACAAGCCGGCGGGCGAGCAGGACCTGTCCACGGCGGATGCGCCCCCGCTGGAGTTGATCCCGCAGCTCATCGCCGAAGCCCGCACGGCACTCGCCGATAAGCTGGTCGAACGACTTCGCCAGGCGCCGCCGCAGTTTCTGGAATATCAGCGACCGTCTCTACGGCCGATCCCTCGACGGTATTGAACTACACGTTCAAAGAGAGGAAGCTCACTTCATGAGCAACGCTGCTGTCACCTTTCGTCCGCGCTTGGGACGGCGTTTGATCACTTGTATTGCGCCCGTGGTGGGCATGGCTGCTGCTGCGGCCGTAGCCGGCGGATTACCACTCGCACTACGTGGCCTGCAGCTTCTTGGTGTGATGGCCCTTGGGGTTGCAGTAGGTGCTGTGCTCGCAATCCGAAACGCTATGGTTGGCATCACTTTCGCACCCGATCAAATCGTAGTCGTGAACGGATTCAAGACGATCCGTATACCCATCAATCAACTTGAACGCTTCGAGTGGTCGCAAGGCCTATATGTCGCATCGCATGGCGCAGGCGATTCGACGCTCACTCCTGTCGACGCATTCAACACCAGTACGAACCCGATGGCCGAACCAGAACACGGATATGAAGTATGGCGACAATTGGAGGCCTTGCGCACAAGTTCCGGTCCGGCACCAAAGCAGCCATCCGAGACGGACAACTAGCGGACGACGTGGTCGGGTGATTCAGCACTGGCCGATCACTTCCTCACCGCCCGCGCCGTCATCATCTGAAAGAATGGGCCGGGTGAGAATTCTGCTCAGCATCACCCCAACGAAGCCCTAGCAATCAACCGCTGAGGTCTCCATCAAAACCGGGGCGATTCAACCTGTTCCTGCGAACGTCCTTCGACAACGACCGCGGTGATGATGAGTCTGGCCTTGGACACAGGCCGGCTGTCGGCCGCCGAGGTTTCCTATGTCTTGAGACATGGGTTTCCTATGTCCTGAACCAGCACACTGAACCTTTTCAACCTAGGTGATGCGCCCTGGCGAGCAGGGGCGATGGAAGCCGACCCGAACTCGGGGTCAGGGTTGCCCGCGACGTCGCGACCAGGTAGCGGCTCGACGACATGGCCTCCGACCTGCGAGGACCGGTTGAAAACGTTTAATATGTCATCTTTGCCCGCGCGGGAAGTTCCTGGCGATCCTGCTCGGCCTAGCGACCGTGAATCGGCGAGGGCAGGGTGGCGATGGCACGACTGGTGAGGGTGCCGGTGGTGAGCCGGCAACCACGGGCATGTAGGACGTCCGGCTGTGTACAGATTGTCACGTTCGAGCGGTAGCCTCGGTGCACGTGGGCAAAGACGCATATGAACTCGCCGCGGAAGCCGCAGGCGCGCTGAAGGATCTTACCGGTGTCGACTCGTTCGACGTGGCTCTGGTGATGGGGTCGGGGTGGGTTCCGGCCGCTGACGCCATTGGGACGACGATCTCCGAGCATGCGGTGACCGAGTTGCCGGGCTTCGCGGCGCCGGCCGTGGCGGGTCACTCCGGCAAGATCCGAGCCGTCGAGACCGAGTCCGGTAAGAAGGCGCTCATCCTGATGGGACGCACACACCTCTACGAGGGCCGGGGCGTGGAGCCGGTCGTGCACGGTGTGCGTACCGCCGTCGCGGCGGGTGCCGGCACGGTGGTGCTCACCAACGCCGCCGGGGGCCTGCGGCCCGAGGTGCAGAGCGTCGGTGAGCCCGTGCTGATCAGCGATCACATCAACCTGACGGGGGCCAACCCGATCACCGGGGCGACCTTCATCGATCTGACCGAGGTCTACTCCAGGCGGCTTCGCGAGCTGGCCCGTGAAGTGGACTCGTCGCTGGCGGAGGGCGTGTACGTGGCCTTCCGGGGTCCGACGTACGAGACCCCGGCCGAAATCCGCATGCTTCGTACTCTTGGCGGCGACCTGGTCGGCATGTCCACCGTGCTGGAGGCCATCGCAGCACGTCAGGGCGGAGCCGAGGTTCTGGGCATCTCGCTGGTGACCAACCCGGGTGCGGGACTGGTCGGCGAGCCGCTGAACCACGCGGAGGTCCTCGAGGTCGGCAGGGCGACGGCGGCCAGGATGGGCGTCCTGCTGGCCAAGGTCGTCAACAAGCTCTGACGCCGTGACGGAAGCACGACGTCGTGGCGGAAGCTCTGACGTCGTGACGGAAGCTCTGACGTCGTGACGGCCGAATGTCCTACCGGTGCTCGGCGACGGGCTGAAGAGCCGTGGCACCTGCTCTTACGGCGCAGGCGAGCCGACGCTCGTGTAGCGCCTAACGGTGGCCGAGCCCGGACGGCGGGTACAGGATGACTCATTGAAATGCGAGCCAAAGGGCTGTGATGTCTGATCTCGTGCGGCGGGCTGAGGAGTGGCTGGCGCAGGACCCCGACCCTGAGACGCGAGCCGAGCTCCAGGAGATCCTCGACAGCGGTGACGCCGCCGAGCTTCAGGATCGTTTCGGGGCCAAGCTGGAGTTCGGTACGGCGGGCCTGCGGGGCGAGCTCGGAGCTGGGCCGAACCGCATGAACCGGGTGACGGTCATGCGTGCGGCGGCGGGGCTCGCCAGGCGGCTGGGAGCGGGCAAGCACGTCGTCATCGGGTACGACGCCCGGCACAATTCCGACGTCTTCGCCCGCGACTCGGCGGCGGTGCTCAACGGTGCCGGGCTGCGGGTCTCGTTGATGGCCCATCACTGGCCCACCCCGGTGCTGGCCTTCGCCGTGCGGCACCTGGACGCCGACGCGGGTGTCATGGTGACCGCGTCGCACAACCCGCCCCGGGACAACGGCTACAAGGTCTACTGGGGCGACGGCGCCCAGATCGTGCCGCCGCTCGACGAGGAGATCTCGGCGGCCATCGACGCCGTGGGCCGGGTGGACGGGCTCCCGCTCGGGGACGAGTGGGAGACGCTGAGCGACGCGGCGATCGTCGAGCCGTACCTGGCCGCGGTCAGCGCGCTGCCCTTGGGCGATGCCCGTGACCTGCGCGTCGTTTACACGCCGATGCACGGCGTCGGCGGCGAGGTGCTGCTGCGCGCCTTCACCACCGCCGGGTTCGAGAGCCCGTCCGTGGCCGAGGCGCAGTTCGAGCCGGACCCCGATTTCCCGACCGTCGCGTTCCCCAACCCGGAGGAGCCGGGCGCGATGGACCTCGCGCTGCAGATGGCCGAGAAGGTCGGCGCGGACCTGGTGATCGCCAACGATCCGGACGCCGACCGCTGCGCCGTGGGCGTGCCCATCCCGGACGGCGGCTTCCGCATGCTGACCGGTGACGAGGTCGGCGGCCTGCTGGGCGAGTACATCATCAACCACACCTCCAGCCCGGACCGGCTGGTGGCGGCCTCCATCGTGTCGTCCTCGCTGCTCGGCAAGATCGCGAGGGCGTACGGGGTCCGGCACGCCGAGACGCTGACGGGCTTCAAGTGGATCGTGAAAGCCGGGGACGGGCTCGTCTACGGGTACGAGGAGGCTCTCGGCTACAGCATCGGTTCCGACCAGGGCTTGCCCGTACGCGACAAGGACGGCATCGGCGCCGCGCTGACCGTCGCCGGCATGGCGGCCCAGGCCAAGCGCGAGGGCAGGACCCTCCTGGATCTGCTCGACTACCAGGCCGGGAAGTACGGCCTGCACGCGACGGCGCAGCTCTCCTTCCGGGTGGCGGACCTGTCGCTCATCGTGGACGCCATGGAACGGCTGCGCTCCGACCCTCCCCGGACGCTCGGCGGCCGGACCGTCCTGTCGACGGACGATCTCAGCATGGGCGCCGACGGCCTCCCGCCCACGGACGGGCTCCGCTACCGCCTCGACGGCGACGCCCGCGTGATCATCCGCCCCTCAGGCACGGAGCCCAAGCTGAAGTGCTACCTGGAGGTGGTCATCCCGGTCACCACCGACACCTCCACCGCCAGAGCCCAGGCCGTACACGACCTGAGCTCCCTCAAGTCCGACCTCTCCATGACCTTGGGTCTCTGATCCGCCTAGAGAGTGGGAAGCACCCGGGTGCCGCGATCAAAGGGGTGCCGAGTGGGTGCTCACTCGATCGCAGCGGCCTGGCTTGTTACGACAGGATGAGGGCGGCGATGAGCAGGATGAGGGCGGCGGCGATGGCGCCCAGGGCGGAGGGGGACCAGGTCGTGGTCAGGGGCTGCTTCTCGCCTTCGGCGCGGGACTTCTTCTCCGCCGTCTCGGTGAGCTGCTGAGCTACCCAGTCGGCGTGGGTGCGACCGGCCATGGCCTGCGCCGCCGCCTGCTCCGCCTTGGACACCTGCGGCTGGGTGCTCGGGTAGCGGCCACGGCCTGACCCGACGGGAACGCCGGCAGCCCCGCGCCGCGCGGCCTTGGCCCGCTCGCGCGCCGAGGACTGGGGCGACCAGCACCGCACGCTGTCGTCGCCCGACTCGATGATGATCGAGTGTGAGACGTGGATGCCGTCGACCGCCTTCCACGGGATGAAGACGTTGCGCAGCGGGTTGCGTACCAGGATGCCGTTCTCCTGGGGCAGGATGCCCGGCCGCAGGCAGCCGACGAACACCGTGGCGGTCAGCACGGCGAGCACCGCGCCGGCGACGAGAGCGGATGGGATGGTGCCGTTGGCGATCAGATCGACGGCGTTGAACGCGGCGAACGCCATCCACACCCAGCCGAGGACCCAGGCCATCGTGGACCGGAAGACTTGTGGCTTCACCGCTAGCTCACCGTACCTCTCCGTTCAGCAGGCGGTCACCACGTTAACGCCTCCGGCACAGTGCTCAAGCCTGCCACTTAAGCTGGGCGAAACCGGGCTTGATGACGCCGTTGATCAGTGCCAGCCGCTCGTCGAACGGGATGAACGCCGACTTCATGGCGTTGACCGTGAACCACTGCAGATCGTCCCACCCGTAGCCGAAGGTTTCGACGAGGTTGGCGAACTCCTGGGACACGCTGGTGTCGCTCATCAACCTGTTGTCGGTGTTGACGGTCACGCGGAAGTAGAGGCGGCGGAGCAGGCCGATGGGATGCTCGGCGAGCGACGAGGCCGCGCCGGTCTGGAGGTTGGACGTCGGGCACATCTCCAGCGGGATGCGCATGTCGCGGACGTACGCGGCGAGTCGCCCCAGCTTGGCGGTGCCGTCCGAGGCGACCTGGATGTCGTCGATGATGCGCACGCCGTGGCCGAGCCGGTCGGCGCCGCACCACTGGATGGCCTGCCAGATCGACGGCAGTCCGAAGCCCTCGCCCGCGTGGATCGTGAAGTGGGAGTTCTCCCGCTGCAGGTATTCGAAGGCGTCCAGGTGCCGGGTGGGCGGGTAACCCGCCTCGGCGCCGGCGATGTCGAACCCGGCCACGCCGACGTCGCGGTAGCGCACGGCAAGCTCGGCGATCTCCATGGAACGCGCCTGATGGCGCATCGCGGTGAGCAGCGCCCCGACGCGGATGTTCCGGCCCTCGGAGCCCGCCTTGAAGCCCTCAAGGACGGCCTCGACCACCTCGTCGAGGCTGAGCCCGCCGGAGGTGTGCAACTCGGGGGCGTACCTGACCTCGGCGTAGACGACGCCGTCGTTCGCCAGGTCCTCGGCGCACTCGGCGGCGACCCGCCTCAGGGCCTCCCGGGTCTGCATGACGCCGACGGTGTGGTCGAAGGTCTCCAGGTAGCGCTCCAGCGACCCGGAGTCGGACGCCTCGCGGAACCAGGTGCGCAGTTCGTCCGCGTCGGTCGTGGGAAGCCGGTCGTAGCCGGTCTCTCGGGCCAGGTCGATGATCGTCTGTGGTCGCAGGCCACCGTCGAGATGGTCGTGGAGGAGGACCTTGGGCGCCTTGCGGATCTCGTCAAAAGTGGGCTGCTGAGTCATCGAAACATCCTAAGGAGTCTTTGCGCCCATGATGGCCCACGGATCGCAGGAACCCCCGTCATCGGCCACAGGAGGACACCACGGTCATTCGTCGCGGTTCACGGTGTCGGGTGAGAAGGCGGGCAGGCACACGGCGATGTACTCCGCGCCCTCGGGGCCCACGGTGTAGCGGATCTTCTCGCCGGGGAGGCTGACGAACGCCTCGCCTTCGGAGGCCTCGGTCACGCCCTCGTCGTGCTCGACGACGACGGTGCCGTGCAGCACCAGGGTGTATTCGGTGAACTCGGGAGTCTGGGCCGGCTCCTCCCAGCCGGCCGGAGCGACCATGTGGGCGATCGACACCTGGTCGTCCCCACTGTTGACGCGGCCGACATACTCATCGATGATCTTGCCGCCTGGCACCGGGATGCGGGTCGCGCCCGCTATTTTGCGTACCACCCGGCCAGTCTAGTGAGCCATCGTCGCCGGGCTAGTGAGCGACATCGATGACCAGGCGTGATGGGTTCGACTGGTCGATGACCCGGAAGCCGGCGCGGTGGCGCAGGACGATGGCGATGGTCACGACGCCCTCGAAGTCACCGGCCTGCACGACGTTCCGCACGTTGGTGAGGTCGGGCTCCAGCACGGGGGTCCTCCCCCAGGTGGGCTTGCCGTCCTCGGTGTGGGCGGTGGCGGGGGTCAGCACGACCTGGAGGTAGGCCCCGCCCTTGATGTCGATGGGGTCTCCCGAGCCGTCCTGGACGAGCTGTTTCACCCAGTCGACCTTGTAGCCCGTCCGGTCGCCCTGGAGGTCGATGACCACCCGGTCGAACCCCTTGTGGCCAGCGAACCGCGCGCCCTTGACGACGGGCGGCTCGGCGGGGGTGCGTTTCACCTCGACCGGCTTGGTGGCCGTGGGCGGCGCCGGCTCGGAAGGGCCGGCCGACGGCGTGAGCGTCGCGGGCCCGGTGGTCGGCGTCGGCGGGGAGGACGTCTGGTCGGAAGCGGACGGCGAAAGGGAGACGATCGGGCTGGCGGGAGTGACCGTCACCTCGGACGGAGCACCCGGGGTCGTGCCGCAGGCCACGAGGAGCGCGAGGGGCACGAGTGCGACGGCGATCCTCTTCATGGCTCGGCACCTCCGCTGGTTTCGTCTACTCCTTTGATGGCGACAATGCCTCACCTGTTCGCGGGGAAACTCGGTATCCCGAAAATGTGTCCGATGTGCTCCCTTGAAACGGCGAGCCCTCCGGCGATCGCAGGCGCCGGAGGGCTCGTTCGAGGGAGCCACGCATTCGATGCACAAGCAAATAATGCGTGTGCATCTAATGAACGTGCATGCTATAGTGCGGTCATGAACGACCACGATGTCGTGGGTTCGTGGCGCGAGCTGCTGGCCCGGCATGCCACCACCTGGTGCGTCCTCGAGCGCGAGCTGGGCGAGAAGCACGGGCTGGGCGTGAGCGATTTCGAGGTCCTCGACCGCATGGCCGAGTCCGAGCACGGCAAGTACCGCGTTCAGGAGCTCGCGGACGAGGTCCATCTGAGCCAGAGCGCGCTGTCGCGTCTCGTATCACGCCTCGAGAAGGCCGGGCTGGTCTGCCGCAACATGTGCCAGGAAGACCGGCGCGGCGTCTTCGTCCAGATCACCGAGGCCGGCATCGACCGCCACCGCCAGGCGCTCCCCACCCACCGAGCCGTGTTGGGCGCGTCCCTGAACGACTGAGCGGCAGCGCCCGGCCACCGGGCTCCGGCCGCCCCCGAGCCGCTTGAAGAGGGATCACCGGCCGTACCCACTCGACGTGACCCCGGTCAGGCGGTGATCCTGTCGATCACCAGGGGAAGCAGGTCCGGGCCGGTGGTCTCCCCGACCTCGTAGGCCCCTTCCAGCGCTTCCAGGGCCCGGTCGAAGCGCACGTCGTCGTCGGCGTGCAGGGTCATGAGGGGCCGGCCCTCCTGGACAGTGTCGCCGGGCTTGGCGTGCAGCGTGATGCCCGCCCCGAAGGACACCGAGTCCTCCTTGCGCGCCCGCCCGGCGCCCAGGCGCCAGGCCGCGAGCCCGACCCCGTAGGCGTCCAGCCTGGACAGCACTCCCGACCCGGGCGCCGCGACCTGGATGCTCTCGGCCGCCTTCGGCAGCGCGGCGTCCGGGTCGCCGCCCTGAGCGGTGATCATGCGCCGCCAGGCGTCCATGGCCGACCCGTCCTTGAGCGCGGTCTCGGGGTCCTTGCCGGAGACACCGGCCGCGGCCAGCATCTCGCGCGCGAGCCGTACGGTGAGCTCCACCACGTCGGACGGCCCGCCCCCGGCCAGCACCTCCACCGACTCCTGGACCTCCAGGGCGTTGCCGACGGCGAGACCCAGCGGCCGGTCCATGGCCGTCAGCAGCGCGACGGTCGTGACCCCGTGGTCGGTGCCGAGGTCGACCATCGTACGGGCCAGCTCACGGGCCGTCTCGACGCTCTTCATGAACGCGCCCGAGCCCACCTTGACGTCGAGCACCAGCGCGCCCGTGCCCTCGGCGATCTTCTTCGACATGATGGACGAGGCGATCAGCGGGATCGACTCCACCGTGCCGGTGACGTCGCGCAGCGCGTACAGCTTCTTGTCGGCGGGCGCGAGCCCGTCACCGGCCGCGCACACGACCGCCCCAGCCTCACGC
This sequence comes from Sphaerisporangium flaviroseum, assembly GCF_039537005.1. Lineage (NCBI taxonomy): Bacteria > Bacillati > Actinomycetota > Actinomycetes > Streptosporangiales > Streptosporangiaceae > Sphaerisporangium > Sphaerisporangium flaviroseum. The sequence goes on from NZ_BAAAZR010000052.1 coordinate 10,287, forward strand.
AGGACCCCGAGCATCTCGTCGTTCGACAGCGACGCCCGCCAGCCCGGGATGGACTCCAGCTTGTCCAGCGTGCCCCCGGTGTGGCCGAGACCCCGTCCGGACAGCTGCGGAACGTAGGCCCCGCACGCGGCCACCAGCGGGGCCAGCGGCAGCGTGATCTTGTCGCCCACGCCGCCCGTCGAGTGCTTGTCGGTGGTCACGCCGTCCAGCACCGACCAGTCCATGCGGGAGCCGGAGCGGATCATCGCCTCGGTCCACTGGCCGATCTCTCCGCGGCTCATCCCCTTGAGCAGGATCGCCATGGCGAGGGCGGACATCTGCTCGTCGGCGACCTCTCCGCGCGTGTAGGCGTCGACCACCCAGGCGATCTGCCCGGCGGAGAGCTCGCGGCCCTCCCGTTTGGTGACGATGACATCGATCGCGTCCATGAAGTTCAGGCTCCCCGAAATGATCGTCAGATGGGCAGGTGAGGCCGGTCAGGCGCCACGAGAGAGGTCGTCGGGACCGAAGGCGAAGGGCAGGAAACGGGCCATCGGCCACGGACCCTCCGGAGTCTCCACCATCAGGTCCGGGCCGCCGTGCTCGAAGAGGAGCTGCCGGCAGCGCCCACAGGGCATCAGCGGCTCGCCGTGGCCGTCAACGCAGGTGAACGCCACGAGCCTGCCGCCGCCCGACGCGTGGAGCGCTGAGACCAGCCCGCACTCCGCGCACAGCCCGACACCGTACGAGGCGTTCTCCACGTTGCATCCGGTCACGACGCGGCCGTCGTCGACCAGCGCGGCGGCCCCGACGGGGAACTTCGAGTAGGGAGCGTACGCGTGGGCCATCGCCTCGACGGCGTGCTCGCGCAGCACCTCCCAGTCGATGTCGTCGGCATCCCGGTTGAGGTCGTTCACGTGCTCTGTCCCCCTTGGTGGTCGTTCGTCACTTCGCCTGTCCCTTACGGTACGGAAGCCCGTCGGCGGCCGGCATGCGCAGCCTCTGGGAGGCCAGCGACAGCACCAGCAGCGTGGTCAGGTGAGGCGTGAACGAGGTGAACTGCTCGGGGACGGTGTCGGTCACCGCGAACACCGCGAACACCGCGATCGCGAAGACGCCGCTGATGAGCGCGGCACGGTTCTTCTGCAGCCTGACGAGCTGGTAGACCGCGACGGCGGCCAGGAGGATCGCCACGACGAGAAGCAGCGCATGGACCGACGTCCCGCCCTGGCGGAGCTGGAGCGCGTCGGTGTACCCGAAGAGCAGCGCGCCGCCCGCGAGGCCGCCGGGCCGCCAATTGCCGAAGATCATGGCGGCCAGGCCGATGAAGCCACGCCCGCCCGTCTGGCCCTCGCGGTAGATCCCGGACGCCACGATCGACAGGAAGGCGCCACCGAGCCCGGCGAGCGCACCGGAGATGACCACCGCGACGTACTTGTAGAAGTACACGTTGACGCCGAGCGACTCGGCCGCCACCGGGCGCTCACCGCACGAGCGCAGCCGCAGCCCGAACGCCGTACGCCAGAGGACGTAGAAGCTCAGCGGCACCAGCAGGATCGCCACGATGGTGAACAGCGAGACGTGCTGCGTCACGCCGCGGAGCACGCCGGCCAGGTCGGACAGGAAGAACACGTGGGTGTCCTCCAGGTCCTGCAGGGACCCGCCGATGCCGGGGATGCTGACGTCCGTGACCGGCGGGATGCGCGGCGACTGGGTCTCGCCGCCGCCCTTCATCCCGGTGAAGACCAGCTTGGAGAGGTACTGGGTGGCGCCCAGGCCGAGGATGTTGATGGCGACGCCGGAGATGATGTGGTCGACGCCGAAGGTGACCGTCACCAGCGCGTGCAGCAGCCCGCCCAGCGCGCCGCCGATCGCTCCCGCGATCACGCCGGCCCAGGGGTTGGCGAAGGCGATGGCCCCCCAGGCTCCGGCCCAGGTGCCGAGGATCATCATGCCCTCGAGGCCGATGTTGACCACGCCGGACCGCTCGGACCACAGGCCGCCGAGCGCGGCGAGGCCGATGGGCACCGCCAGGCCGATCGCCGCGCCGATGGTGCCGCCGGAGGTGATGTCGTTCGCTCCGGTCACCGTCCGGGCGACGGACATCATGAAGATCAGGGCGAGGACGCCCAGCAGGAGCACCTGCCAGCTCAGCCGGAAGCGGCGGACCTGGGGCGTCGCGGGAGGCGCCGCGGAGACCTCGGTGAGCGTCATACGGCCGCTCCTTCCTTGGGAGCGGGGTCACCCGGGGACAGCTGCCGGCTCACCCGGCGCTGTTCGGCCGCGATGCGGTACCGGTGGACCAGTTCGTAGGCGACGATGACCGAGAGCACGATGGTGCCCTGCATGATGATCACGATCTCCTTGGGGATGCCTTCGAGGTCGAGGATGTCCGAGGAGTTGTCGAGGTAGCTCCACAGCAGCGCGCCGATCGCGATGCCGACCGGGTTGTTGCGGCCGAGCAGGGCGATCGCGATGCCGGTGAAGCCGAGGCCGGTGGGGAAGTCCAGGCTGTAGGAGTACGACGCGCCCAGCAACTGCGGCATGCCGACCAGCCCGGCGGCCGCACCCGAGATGATCATCGTCAGCAGGACCATCTTCTTGACGTTGACCCCGCTGGCGACCGCGGCCGACTCGGACCTGCCGGTGGCCCGCATGTCGAAGCCGAAACGCGTCCAGTTGAACAGCACGTGGTACGCGACGCCCAGCAGGGCCGCGACGATGACGAACCCGAAGACCTTGGCCTGCGTGCCGGGGATGAGCGCGAGGCCGGGGAACTGGCCGGACGGCGGGATCGGCTTGGTGCCGATGTTGTTGCTGCCCGACACCGCGACGGCGAGGCGGTCGGTGGTGAGCAGCCAGGCCCCGAGCCCGGTCGCGATGGCGTTCAGCATGATCGTGGAGATGACCTCGCTGACGCCCCGGGTGACCCTGAGCAGTCCTGCCAGGGACGCCCAGAGGCCGCCGACGGCCACCGCCACCAGGACCGTGACCAGGACGTGCAGCGGCCCGGGAAGCACCAGCGCGCCGCCGACCGCGGCCGCGATCAAGGCGGCCAGGCGGTACTGGCCGTCGACGCCGATGTTGAAGAGGTTCATCCGGAAGCCGATCGCGACGGCCAGCGCGGAGATGTAGTACGTCGTGGCGAGGTTGATGATCATCACGATCGTCCGCGGCTGGGAGCCGTAGTCGACCAGCAGGTTCATCGTGTGCAGGGGTGCGCTGCCGGTGAGCTGCAGGATGATCGCGGTCACGATGGCGGCGAAGACGATGGCCAGCAGCGGGGCGGCGAGCGCCAGCAGACCTCCGAGTCTCACCCTGCCGAGCAGCCGGTCGGAGAAGGACGAGGTCATGCTTCCTCCCCGGCGTCGGTCGCCGCCGAGCCGCGGTGGTCAGGGGCGTCGGTCACCGCCGAGCCGCGTCGCTCAGGGGACGGACCGTCCCGGTCGTCGGTCACCTCGGGCTGCGCGGACGCGCCGCCCCCGGCACCGGTCACCTCAGGGTGCGCGGACGCGCCGCCCCCGGCACCGGTCGCTCCGGGAGCCGTGCTGTACGCGCCGTCCGTGGCGCCGGTCATGGCGGATCCGAGCCGCTCGGGGGTCACGTCGCCCGGGTCGACGTCGGCCACGATGCGGCCGCGCAGGATGACCTTCAGCGAGTCGGACAGGCCGATCAGCTCGTCCAGGTCCGCAGAGATCAGCAGCACGGCCAGCCCCGCGGCGCGCGCGGCCCGCAGGTGGTCCCAGATGGCGGCCTGGGCGCCCACGTCGACACCGCGCGTCGGGTGGGAGGCGATGAGCACGACGGGATCGCCGCTCATCTCCCGGCCGACGATCAGCTTCTGCTGGTTGCCGCCGGACAGGGCGGCGGCGTCCACGTCGATGCCCGGGGTGCGGACGTCGTACTCCCTGACGATCCGCTGGGTGTCGGCACGGGCGCCGGCCCGGTCGATCCACGGCCCCCGGACGTTGGGCTTGCGCGTCTGGTGGCCGAGGATGCGGTTCTCCCAGAGCGGGGCCTCCAGCAGCAGGCCGTGCCGCTGCCGGTCCTCGGGGATGTAGCCGATGCCGCCTTCGCGCCTGCGCAGGGTGGACCAGGCGGAGACGTCCGCGTCGCCCAGGGTGATCACGCCGTCGGCCGGGCGCATGCCCATGATGGCCTCGACGAGCTCGGCCTGGCCGTTGCCCTCGACACCCGCGATGCCGAGCACCTCGCCCTTGTGGATGTCGAACGAGACGTCCTCCACGACCGCCCGTCCCTCGCCGCCGCGCACCGTCAAGCCGCGTACGGACAGCGCCACCTGGTCGGTGACCGTGGACTCCCTCGTCTCGGGGCTGGGCAGCTCACTGCCCACCATCAGCTCGGCGAGCCGCCTGGCCGTGACGTCCTTGGGGTCGACGCTCGCCACGGTGGTGCCGCGCCGGATCACCGTGATCGCGTCGGCCACCGACAGCACCTCGTCGAGCTTGTGTGAGATGAAGATGATGGTGAGGCCCTGGCGGACCAGGCGGCGGAGGTTGCCGAACAGCTCCTCGACCTCTTGCGGCACCAGCACGGCGGTCGGCTCGTCCAGGATCAGGATGCGCGCGCCGCGGTAGAGGACCTTGAGGATCTCCACACGCTGCCGCGCGCCCACTCCGAGGTCCTCGACGAGCGTGTCCGGGCTGACCCCGAGGCCGTAGGCTCCGGAGATCTCCTGGATCTTCCTGCGTGCCTCGGCGAAGTCGATGCCGAGTCCGCGCCTGCGCGGCTCGCTGCCGAGGATGATGTTCTCCAGGACCGTGAGGTTGTCCGCCAGCATGAAGTGCTGGTGGACCATGCCGATCCCCGCGGCGATGGCGTCGGCCGGCGTACGGAAGCCGACCGGCGATCCATTGACGCGGATCTCGCCCTCGTCCGGCCGCTGCATGCCATAGAGGATCTTCATGAGCGTGGACTTGCCTGCGCCGTTCTCGCCGACGATGGCGTGAACGTGCCCGCCTCTCACGCTGAGCCGGATGTCACGGTTGGCGACGACCCCGGGAAATCTCTTGGTGATCCCCTGGAGCTCGACGGCGAGCTCGGTCGCGGTAGCCGAAGAAGTCGAAGTGCTGATGGCGGCCTCCTCCATGGCGGTGGCCTCGGTGGCGGGACGGATGCGCCTAGCGGGCGTGGCGGTCGGCACTGTCCATGCCGATGGCCTCGGAGGCCGAGCGGTGAACCGACAGTAATCCAAAGGGCCCGGTGGTATGGCCTCCGGGCCCCTTGGGATCAGCGAACTACTCGGCGGGAACCTTGATCTCGCCGTCGACGATCTTCTGCTTGTACTCGTCGAGCTTGTTCTTGATGTCGTCGACCTGGCCGCCGGTGGTGGAGAAGTCGACGCCACCCGCCTTGAGGTCGTAGGTCGTCGGGCCGGCCTTGACCGCGCCGTCGGCGAAGCTCTTCAGGAAGTCGAACACCGCGACGTCGACCTTCTTGAGCATGGAGGTCATGATGACGCTGCGAACGCTCTCGTCGGCCGTGAGGGCCTGGTCGGAGTCGACGCCGATGGCCAGGGCCTTCGCCGCCTTGGCCGCCTCGAAGACGCCGCCGCCCGAGCCGCCCGCCGCCTGGTAGACGATGTCGGCACCGGAGTCGTACATGCCCTCGGCCGCGGTCTTGCCCTTGGCCGGGTCGTTGAAGCCGCCGAAGTCCGGCGGCTGGGTGAGGTACTTCACGTCGATCTTGATGTCCGGCTTGACCGACTGGGCGCCCTTGGTGAAGCCCAGCTCGAACTTCTTGATCAGCGGCACCTGCACGCCGCCGACGAAGCCGATGTGGTCCTTCTTGGTCTTCATCGCCGCCGCGGCTCCGACCAGGAACGAGCCCTCGTTCTCTGCGAAGACCAGGTTGGAGATGTTCGGGCCCTGGGCCGCGTCATCGACGATCGCGAACTTGGTGTCGGGGAACTCGGCCGCGACCTTCTTGATCGCCTCGGAATAGGCGAAGCCCACCGCGATGACGGGGTTGTAGCCGCCCTGCGCGAGCAGGCGGAGCCGCTGCTCCTTCTGGGCGCCCGTCTCGCTGGAACCGGCCTCGAGCTCCTTGATGTCGGCCAGGCCGAGCTCGGCCTTGGCCTTCTCCAGGCCCGCGGCCGCGGCGTCGTTGAACGACTGGTCGCCGCGCCCGCCGATGTCGTACGCGAGGCCCACCTTGGCGCCGGCGGGCGCCGCCGAGGACGCGCTCGACGCGCCGGGCGTCGCGGTGTCGGTACCCGAGTTACTGCCGCCTCCACATGCCGCGGCGGCCATGAGCATGGCCCCTACCGCGGTCGTGGTGGCCAACTTGCTTGCATGATTGCGCAGCAAGGTGACTCCTTCCGTGTCTTCGCCGTCCAACTCGTGTGCACGCGCGAAGGAACGCACGGCAACCCTGCACGGAAGATAGTTGTTTGACCGGTGTTGGCCAAACCGGCACCCGGCTCCGAAACAGGTCCGTTATGCAGCTCACGCCACCCTGTGACCTGCGAAACCGCGGAGCATGGCGACGGGGACGCCGTTTCGGGCGTCCCCGTCTCACCCTCAGGCCCTCAGGCGGTCACCGGCTGGACGGCGTCCTCGTCGGCGGAGGTGCGGCGGCCCTCCCACAGCGCGGTGAGCGCCGTCGCCGCCATGACGCTGACTCCGACGCCGATGCAGCGCTCGTCGACGTCGAAGGTGCCCTGGTGGATGTCGATCTGGCGGCTCTCCCCCGGCGACCGCACGCCGAGCCGGGCGTACGCCCCGGGGACCGACTCGAGATACCACCCGAAGTCCTCCCCGCCCAGGGACTGCGGGGTCGGGACGGTGGCGTCGGGCCCGAGCACCTGGCCGGCCGCGTCGCGCAGCATCTGCACGCTGGTCGCCTCGTTGATGGTGGGTGGGACGCCGCGGACGTAGTTCATCTCGGCCTCCACCCCGTACGCGATCGCGACGGAGTCGAGCAGCGACTTGAACAGGTCGGGCGCCTCGTGCCACGCCTGCTCGTCGAGGCAGCGGATCGTGCCCTCGGCCAGGCCGTCGTCGGGGATGGCGTTGGCGACAGAACCGGCCTGGACCCGGCCCCAGACCAGCGACAGCGACGACCGGGGGTCGACACGCCTGCTCAGCGCGGCGGGCAGCTCGGTGACGATCTTGGCCAGGGCGAAGACGAGGTCGGCGGTCAGGTGGGGGCGGGCGGTGTGACCACCTGGGCCGGCGACGCGGACGCTGACCTTGTCGCAGGCTCCGGTGATCGGGCCGACGCGCAGGCCGAGACGGCCGACGTCGACCCGGGGGTCGCAGTGCAGGCCGAAGATGCGGTCGACACCGCTGATGCCACCGGCCTCCAGCACCCTCAGCGCCCCGCCGGGCATGACCTCCTCGGCGGGCTGGAAGATCAGGCGGACCCGCCCGGGGAGCAGGCCGGCCGCCGCCTGCTCGGCCAGGAACAGCCCGGTGCCGAGGACGATCGCGGTGTGGACGTCGTGGCCGCAGGCGTGGCACACGCCGGGGATGGTGGAGCGGTAGGAGACGTCCTTCTCGTCGGAGAGCGGCAGCGCGTCGATGTCGGCGCGCAGCGCGACGGTGGGGCCGTCTCCGCTGCCGATGTCGCAGATCAGACCGGTGCCACGCGGCAGGGGGGTGGGGGCGAGGCCGGCCTCGGCGAGCCGCGCGGCGATGCGCTCGGTGGTGCGGTGCTCCACGAATCCAAGCTCGGGATGGGCATGCAGGTCGCGCCGGAAGCCGATGATGGACTCGTTGTGAACGTTCAGGAACGCGTCGAGTTCCCCCCGTAGATCACGTGCCGGCATGACCGATCGCCCCGTTCGACGTTCTCAGATTGGTGGTGACGAAGCGGTCTTCCGCAAGCTCGACGATCGTCGCGTCCACGATGTCGTCAAGGGTGCCGCCTCCAGCGAGGATCGCGCGCTGACGCTCGCAGGAATTGCCCTGCTCCACGACGTCGGCGATGGTCGCCAGCTCGTCGGAACAGCCCAGCCTCTCGGCCACCGGGGCCAGCTCCCGCGTGAGCTCGTACAACATGTCGCGCATGGGCGCGGTGGAACCGTGGTCGTCGGTGATGACGTCCGCGTCGAGCCCGTAGCGGGTGGCGCGCCACTTGTTGTCGCGCACGACCCACGGCGCCGGGTGCGGCAGCCGATATCCGCGATCCAGCTGCTGGTCGAACTGCTGCACCAGACACTGCGAGAACGCCGTCACCATGCCGACCTCTCTCAGGGTCGGTATACCGTCGAACATTCGAATCTCAATCGTGCCGAAGTCAGGATGTGGCCGGATGTCCCACCACACCTCTTTGATGCTTTTGATGGTCCCCGCACGCTTCAGGGTGTCCATGTACTCCTCGAACCCGGCCCAGTCCGCCAGCATCTGCGGCGGACCCGCCGTGGGCAGTGCGCCAAAAACGATGGCCCGACTGGAGGCGAGTCCGGTGTCTTGCCCGCCCCAGTACGGGCTGGAGGCCGTCAGCGCCAGGAAATGCGGCAGGTAGGCCGCAAGTGCGTTGACGATGGGGATGACTTTATCCCTTTCCCGCACCCCGACGTGGACATGTACGCCAAATGTTTGGATACGCCATGCCAGCCACTGCATCTCTTCGACAAGCTCGGTGTATCTCTGGACCGGCGCGTAGACGGCCTCGCGCCAGTCGCTGATGGCGTGCGTACCCGTGCAGGCGAGGTCCATCCCGCGCTGCTGGACCACCTCGCGGACGCGGTCGATGGTCGTCCGCAGATCGTGGACGGCTTCCGACGCGGTGTGGCAGACATCGGTGATCACTTCGAGCTGGGACTGCATGAGCTCGTGCATGACCTTGGGGCGAGGGATCTCGCTCAGCTCGGGAATGGCCTCCAGAACCTGGCGCGCATCCTGCCGTAGCCTGCGAGTGTGCCTGTCGACAAGCTGGAGTTCCCACTCGACGCCCAGTGTCGGGCCGCGCGAAGGATTGAACTCGATTGCCACAGCACGCCTCCATGAGCAATGGTCTCAGGGCGGGTTTCCACCGGGTAGCGAAAACGCCCCCTACGGTCGCCCAGCCCGCCCCTACTTACGGACTTCCCTGCATTGGCCGCGAAACGGGAGATGACCACCACATATGCATGGTCAACCGCAAAACGGTCGTTTACCATCTCTGCCCAGGAAGGGGGGCTTATATGCGATCTATCCGGCGGCCGGCACGCCAGGCGCGCCAGCCGATGGCCCCAACGACCAGGGCGAGGATCAGATTGACCGCGATCAGGATGCCGTGCACCACATAGAAGCCCGTGGGATGGCCGTCGGCGAGGTTGAAGCCGAGGTTGATCCACTCGAAGACCATGAAGGCGGCCAGGACCAGCAGGAACCCGGAGACGCGTCGTGTCATCTTCACCACCTCCATGGTACCGCCGCGGTCAGGAGGTATCGCATCCGCGATCTTTGTCGTGTCTTGCCCCACACGAAAAGCGACAAAGCTACGCTGACTTCTCTATGGGGATGAAGCACGTAACTGCAGTCAGCGCGATCGCGCTCGCCGGGGGACTCACGCTGGTGGCCCCCGGACACGCGCGTGCCGCGTCCGACGACACCACACCGATCGGCGGGGCGCTGCTGGGCCAGCGCGGTGTGGTCGTGGATCCCGCCGCCAAGGCGCTGCCCAAGACCGAGTCGTCCGCCTTCGTGATCGCCGACGCCGACACCGGCCAGGTACTGGCCGCCAAGGACGCCCACGGGCGGTATCTTCCCGCCAGCACGCTGAAGATCCTGACGGCCGTCGCCCTCATCCCCCGGCTGAACAAGAACGAGACGATCAAACCGAGCGCCGAGGCCTGCAACGTCGAGGGAAGCGCCGTCGGGCTCACGCAGAACCGGATCTACAAGGTCGACGACCTGTTCCGCGCACTGATGATGGTCTCCGGCAACGACGCGGCCGTGGCGCTCGCCGAGACCAACGGCGGGCTCAAGCGGACCCTGGCCGACATGAACGCCGAGGCCAGGCGGCTCCAGGCCCGCGACACCGTGGCCAAGACGCCGAACGGCCTGGACCAGCCGGGCCAGAGCAGCTCCGCCTACGACCTCGCGCTCATCGCCCGGGCCGGGCTGGCCAACCCCGACTTCCGCGAGTACGTCAGCACCAAGGTGGCCAAATTCCCCGCGCCCGGGGGCGAGCACTACGAGATGGCCAACCACAACAGGCTGCTGGGCCGCTACCCGGGCATGATCGGCGTCAAGAACGGCTGGACGACCAAGGCGCTGGGCAGCTTCGTCGGGGCCGCCAAGCGGGACGGGCACACGATCATCGTCTCGGTCATGCGCCACGAAGGCTCGTTCTGGGAAGAGGTCAAGGACCTGCTCGACTGGGGGTTCGCGGCCCGGGGCCAGGTGGCGCCGGTCGGCGCGCTCGTCGGCCCGGTCCCCAAGGTCAAGCCGACCAGGCCCGTGGGCGGCCCTCCCGCGGCGGCTCCCGCGGCGACAGGCGGGCCCGCCGCCGCGGCCGAGGACTCGCCCCTGGTCGGCGCCGGGGCCCTGGTGGTGGCCGTGGGCCTGCTCGGAGGCGCCGCCTGGGTCGTGTACGGCGTCCGCCGGCGCACCCGCGCCCAGCGCGACGACCAGCCCGACCTGTAGCCGTTCGCACGGCTGGGCCAGGCCCGGCTAGTTGTACTCGCTGGTGGGGATGGGCGTGGGCTCGGGCGGAGGGGCTCCGTCGGCGGTGACCGTCCACGCCCCCACGTACAGCACCCAGCGGGCCGAGAGGTTGAGCCAGATGAGCAGGCCGACCACCACGGAGAAGACCCCGTAGATCGGGTTGCCGACCGTGTGGGAGAGCAGCAGCGTCGCGACCTGCTTGAGCACGCCGAAGCCGACGGCGCCGAGCAGCGCGCCCCTGAGGACGATCGTGAACGGCTGGCTCACCTTGGCCAGCCAGCCGAGGATGACGATGAACACCAGCATGTCGGCGCCGATGCCGATCAGCACTCCGGCGGCCGGCACCAGTGCGGCGGCGACGATCGAGTCGTCCAGCCTCAGCCAGCCGAGGACCGTGCCCGTGGCCTGGACGGTGAAGCCGCTCACCAGCACCGAGATCACCAGTGTCAGCCCGATCAGGACCAGCGCCACCAGGTCGCGCAGCTTGCCGAGGAACCAGTTCATCGGCGGCTCGCAGCTCACGCAGATCTCGTGGAGCGCGTCCCGCAACGCGTCGACGGCGCCGAGCCCGGCGTAGAGCAGGCCCGCGAGGCCGATGAGGCCGGCGCTCCTGCGGGCCTCGGCGAGCTCCCGGACGTGCAGGTCTTTGGCCAGCCCGGGAAGTTGCTGGTTGACCGCCTTCTCAAGGGTCGTCAGCACATCGGGGTTGAACGCGAGGAAATAGCCGAACACCGCGAACGCCAGCGCCATCAACGGGAAGAACGACAGGAACGCGAAGTAGGTCACGGCGCCCGCCAGCCGGTCGCCCCGCAGGCTCTGGTAGCGGTGGACGGTGCGGATCAGGTGGTCGGCCCACGGCCAGCGGACCCGGTAGTACTCGGTCCTGGCCCTGCCCCACCCCTTGATGACCTCGACCCACCGGAGGATCGAGGCCCACACGCTTCCCATCCTGTCCACCTACCCACCAGTCGTACGGTATGCGGACGGTGATGGCCGGCCTGAGACGCGCCCCGGGTCAGCTCTTCGGCAGGAACCCGATGTGGTCGCGGACGGCCTCCATCGTCTGCCGCGCGATGGCCGCCGCGCGCTGCCCGCCGACCGCCAGCAGCCGGTCGAGCTCGGTCTCGTCGGCCAGGAGCTTCTCGGTGCGTTCGCGGATCGGCGCGAACGCGTCCACGACCGCCTCGGCGACGTCCTTCTTGAACGCGCCGTATCCGAGGCCGGCGTAGCGTGCCTCCAGCTCGGGGACCGGGACGCCGGTGACCGCCGACTGGATGCGCAGCAGGTTGGTGACCCCGGGCTTGTTCTCGGGGTCGGCGACGACCTCCGAGCCGGTGTCGGTCACCGCGCGCATGACCTTCTTGCGCAGCGGCCCCGGCTGCTCCAGCACCTCCAGCAGGCCCTGAGGGCTGGAGGACGACTTGGACATCTTCGCGAGGGGATCCTGGAGGTCGCCGATCTTCTCGACCTCCTTGGGGATGTACGGGTTGGGCACGGTGAAGGTCTGGCCGTACCTGCTGTTGAAGCGCTGGGCGAGGTCGCGGGTGAGCTCCAGGTGCTGCTTCTGGTCGGCGCCCACGGGGACCTGGTCGGCCTGGTACATCAGGATGTCGGCCGCCTGGAGGATCGGGTAGGTGAACAGCCCCACACCGGCCGAGCTCTCGCCGAACTTCGCCGCCTTGTCCTTGAACTGGGTCATGCGGGCGGCCTCGCCCATGCCCGTGTTGCAGATCAGGATCCAGGCCAGCTCGCTGTGCTCGCGGATGTGGCTCTGCACGAACAGCGTGCTGCGCTCGGGGTCGAGGCCGGCGGCGAACAGCTGGGCGGCGGAGACGCGCGTGCGACGGCGCAGCTCGGAAGGCGAGGGGTTCACCGTGAGCGCGTGCAGGTCGGCGATGAAGTAGAACGCGTCGTGCGTCTCCTGCATGTCGACCCACTGGCGGACGGCGCCAAGGTAGTTGCCGAGGTGGAACGACTCGGCGGTGGGCTGGATGCCGGAGAGAACACGAGGTCTGGCCATAGCACACAATTGTGTCAGCACTCAGGGGCGGACTGCGACCGCATTGCCCTGCGCGAAGCGGCGGCTCGTCAAGCTCGGCCGGCGTCCGAATCGGGCTGGTCGCCGGAGACCAGTAAGGACTGCGGCTCAGGGAAGATTTTTCTGATGACCCGGACGCGGGCGATGCGGCGGCCGTCCATCTCGGTGACGATCAGCGTGCAGCGGGGGCGTTCGACCCGCTCTCCGGTCTCGGGGAGGTGGCCGAGTGCCGCCATGACGTAGCCGCCGAGCGTCTCGTACGGCCCTACTTCGAGCTGGATGCCGGTCTCCGCGGCGAAGTCGTCGAGGTTGACCAGCCCTTCGATCTCGATCTCCCCCGCGACCAGGCGCACGGCCTGCCCGTCGGCGTCGTACTCGTCACGGATGTCGCCGGTGAGCTGCTCGACCAGGTCTTCCATGGTGACGATGCCGGCCGTGCCCCCGTACTCGTCCACGACGATGGCGAGGTGCTGGCCGTCGTCGCGCATCTCGGTGAGCGTGGGGAGCACCCGTTTGGTCGCGGGCAGCAGCTTGACGGGTCTGATGGGCACCAGCTCGCTGATCGGCTCGATGCGTCCGGTGAGCACCGGGTCGAGCAGGTCGCGTACGTGGACGAATCCCACTATGTCGTCGTAAGAGTCACGGAACACCGGGAACCTCGAGTGCGGCATGGCCGCGGCCAGGATCGCCGCCTCGGCGAGGGGCGTGTCGACGGCCATGAACTCGACCTCGGTGCGGGGCAGCATCACCTCCCGGAGATGGCGCTTGCCCGCCGTGAACACCTCGTCGATCAGGTCACGCTCGTCCTTGGTCAGCTCCTGGTGTCCGACGACCATGTCGCGCAGTTCCTCGGTCGTCATCTCGGCGCGGTCGGCCTCGGGATTGCCGCCGAGGAGCCGCACCACGCCGTCGGTCGACTTGGACAGCACCCAGATCACCGGCCGCGAGAGCGCGGCCAGCCGATCGAGGACCGGGGCGAACAGCAGCGAGAACCCTTCGGCGCGCTGCCTGGCGAGGCGCTTCGGCGCCAGCTCCCCCAGCACCAGCGTGACGTAGGAGATGGCCAGGGTCACCACGACGAGGGACACCGGCCGGATGACTCCGGCGGGCAGCCCGGTTCTGACCAGGAGCGGCTCAAGCTGCCCCGCCAGGGTGTCGGCTCCGACGGCCGCCGACAGCACGGTCGCCACGGTCACCCCGATCTGCACGGCCGACAGGAAGCGGTTGGGGTCGCGGGCCAGCTTGGCCACGCGCGCACCCCGCCGGCCCTCATCGGCCAGCTTGCGGACCTGGCTCTCGCGCAGGGAGACCATGGCCATCTCGGCTGCCGCGAAGAACCCGCCGATCAGGACGAAGACCAACACGAGGAGGATGTTCGCCGCGACGTTCTGCACGTCGATCGATGTCCGTTCGCAAGAGGCTCACATGATGATCTGGTCAGCGTACCGGCTGTGCTTCATGCGGCGGTTACCGAGAGGCGCGTAAGCTAGGCACTGGTCCTACAAAATCGAACACGAACCAACAAGGTCGAACAGAGAGGCGGGCACAGTGAAGCTGCTGGTAACGGGGGGCGCGGGCTACATCGGAAGCGCCGTGGCCGCGCAGCTGGTCGAGACAGGGCACGAGGTCACCGTTCTGGACGACCTCTCCACCGGTCACGCGGACGCGGTCCCGCTGGGGGCCGCCTTCGTCGAGGGCTCCATCACCGAGGCGGCGGGAGTTCTGGAGCGGGGTTTCGACGGCGTGCTGCACTTCGCCGCGCGCTCGCTCGTCGGTGAGTCGGTGGAGAAGCCCGGGCTCTACTGGGCCGGCAACCTCGGCGGCACGCTGGCGCTGCTCGAGGCGATGCGGGTGAACGGCGTGCGGCGCATCGTGTTCTCCTCGACCGCGGCGACGTACGGCGAGCCGGAGAGCACCCCGATCCTGGAGACCGACCCGACGCGCCCCACCAATCCGTACGGAGCCTCCAAGCTGGCGGTCGACACCACCCTTACGGCCTTCGCCGGTCTGCACGGCCTCGGAGCGGTGAGCCTGCGCTACTTCAACGTGGCCGGCGCCTACACCGCTGCCGACGGGCGCGTCTACGGAGAGCGTCACGCCGTGGAGACCCACCTCATCCCGAACGTCCTGGCGGTCGCCCTCGGCAGGCGCGAGTCGGTGAACGTCTTCGGCACCGACTACCCCACGCCCGACGGCACCTGCGTCCGCGACTACATCCACGTCGCCGACCTCGCGCGTGCCCACCTGCTGGCGCTCGACGCCTGCGCGACGGGCACCCACAAGATCTACAACTTGGGCAGCGGCACGGGCTTCTCGGTGCAGCAGGTCATCTCGGTCTGCCGGGAGGTCACCGGCCATCCGATCCCCGCCGTGGTCGGCGGGCGCCGGTCGGGCGATCCCGCGGTGCTGGTGGCCTCCTCCGAGCGGATCCAGCGCGAGCTGGGCTGGAAGGCCGAGCGCGCCGGCCTGCACGACATCGTCGCCGACGCCTGGTCCGCGCTCACCCGCTGACGAGGGCGCCGGGATCCGTGTGGCCCGGCCGTGGAACGGGCCGCACGGACCAACCGATGAGAAATAAAATCACGTTCTGCGAAAGAGGCATCTCGCTCAGTCATCTGTGGTGAGATCTCATACGTGATGAAACTTGCAAGTTTTTCACCATTTACGCTGAAGGTGGTGCTCGCCGGGCTCATCGTTTTCTGCGCCGTTCTGGCCGTGGCCGGTGCGGTGTTCGCCACCACGGTGCCGGGCGGCGAGCCCTCCGGCCCCACCTGTACGGCACGCCCCCGGTAGCCGCCGGGGTCCCGGACGGGCAGGGGTGTCCAGCGGCTAACCGTGGCGCAGGGAGACACGCATGCGGGCCTGGTTGTTGGCCGGGCGGCGATCTCCGACGCGCGTCGAGTACACCGTGGCCTTGGTGCCCACCTCACGCGTCGCGTGGCGGGGCATGCGGAAGACGAGGCTGAGCGTCCCGCGCGCCCCTGACGCTATGGGCTCGAGCAAACAGCCCACGTGCCGGTCGTGCGCGGCGCACCGGGCCCCTCGGGCGGACAGGAACCGCGCCCCGGTCTCGGTGAAGGAGACCCGCGGGTCGTGCACCAGCCTCGGCCCGCTGTTGCGCACCGCGGCCTTGACCGTGAAACGCTGGCCCGGCTTCGCGCTTCGCATGGCGGGCGAGAGCCGTACGGCGAGGTCGGCGCCCTCGTCCACCTGGGTCACCACTTCGGCGTGGTTGTCGGTCTCGTCGCCGTCGACCACCTCGGAGGTGAGGCCGGCGGACGCGTGGAGCGGGCCACGAGCGCCCGTGCGGACCATGCCGATGACCGTCACCGCACCCGTCTCCCCCGGCGCGATGTCCACCTGCGAGGGACAGACCACCTCGCTCTTGGACGTCCCGGGATGGCAGCTCGCGACGTTCACCGTGGCGATGTCCACCTCGTCCGGCACCTTGATCGTGAGGACCGGCAGCACCGCGTCACCGGGCCCGGAGTTGCGCACCTTCACCTCGTACGTCAGCCACTGGCCCGGCTGCGCGACCTTGGGCGAGGCGGCCACCCGCACCGACAGGTCCGCCCCTCCCCACAACCTGGGCGAGTGCCCGGACGACGCGCTCACCACCGCGGGAGCACCCCCGACGACGACCAAGACGAGACCGGCGGCGGTTCCCGCCGAGAACAGACCCATTGACGTGCGACCCCCATGCGTTCGAGATCATTTAACGCCGTGAGGGTCGTGACGTGGCCGCTCGACACGCGCCATCCGATGCAGGCGAATCCCAGCGAAGGGCAAAGGTTCCGCACCGCGTCCCGCCTGGCTACTCGGCGACCGCCGGAGCCGCACGGGTCCCGAGGCCGGGGACGGCGCGGCCGGGGAGGAAGATCAGCGCCACGACCGCGATGACCGCCCCCACCACGGCGAGCCAGGGGATGACGGTGGCCGCCGCCGCGGCGTGCGCCTCGGTCAGGGGGACCCGGGCCGCGGCCTGGTCGCGTACGACGGTGGTGTAGGTGGTACCGGCGACCGCCAGCGCCACCGAACCACCGATCTGGCGGAAGAACGTGAGGTTCGCGCTGGCCGTGCCGATGTAGCTGGGCGGAACCGAGTACTGGATGGCCACCGTCAGCCCCGAGAGCATCGGGCCGATGCCGAGCCCCATGAGCGCCATCCAGGCCACCAGGGACCAGGTGGGGGTGTCCACGGCCAGGCCCGAGCAGAGCAGTGCCCCGGCGGCGATCAGGAACGGCGCCGCGACCAGCCACGGCTTGTACCGCAGTGTCCGGCTGATCAGCAGACCCGTGAGCATGCTGCCGGCCACCATGCCGAGCATGAGCGGGTAGATGTGCAGCCCGGAAGAGGTGGCGCTCTGGCCCTGTGCCTGCTGGAAGTAACGCGGCAGGAAGACGGCCCCCGCGAACAGGCAGGCCGCGGTGAAGAACGAGGCGAGGTTGACGATCGTGTAGGTGCGGTTGCGGAACAGGTGCAGCGGGATGATCGGCTGTTCGGCGCGCAGTTCCACCAGAACGAACGCCACGAGCAGCACGGCCGCCGCGATCAACGGGCCGATGACGGGCGGGCTCGTCCAGGTGTGGCCGTCCAGGCCCTTCTCGGTCAGGCCGACGAGCAGGGCGCTGATTCCCACGGTGAACACGGCGATGCCGAGGTAGTCCGGCCTGGCCCTCCCGGTGCCGGGCACGCGGGGCAGGCGCAGCACGATGATCGCCAGCAGGACCACGCCGATCGGGATGTTGACGAAGAACGCCCACCGCCAGCTGGCGTGGTCGGTGAAGAACCCCCCGAGGAACGGCCCGGCGATGTAGCTGCCGGCCATCACGGCGCCGATCGCGCCCTGCACCCTGCCGCTCTTGTCGGGGGGGAACAGGTCGGCGACCAGGGCGAGTGACAGCGGCAGGAGCGCGCCCGCGCCGAGCCCCTGCACGCCGCGGAAGGCGATGAGCTGGCCCATGTTCTGGGCGAGCCCGCACAGCACCGACCCCAGCAGGAAGACCGTGATGCCGATGAGCAGCAACGGCTTGCGGCCGTAGGCGTCCGACAGCCGGCCGTACAACGGGACCGTGACCGTCGAGGTCAGCAGGTACGCGGTCACGACCCACGTGTAGAGCCCCGCGCCGCCGAACTCGGCGGTGATCCGGGGTAACGCGGTGCCGACGATCGTCTGGTCGAGCATCGCGAGGAACATTCCCCCGAGCACGCCGAACAGCAGAAGGCCGTTCCCTCGCGTCTGGCGTTCCACGCTCGCCGGAACCGTGGTCGTCGCCGCCATCTCTCGTCCTCCCGCCTTGGGCCAGCGCCGGTGACCCGTCCTTGTGCGAGTACGGTCGTGTCTGGCTGAACATGTAGAAGGTGACATGTCTAGGCAGACATGTCAATCCTTAGCTACGATGGCGGCATGTCGTTGCGGATCGCCCTGTTGGGCCTGCTGTCCTTCTCCGGACCGGCCAGCGGATACGACCTGACCAAGAAGTTCGAGACGTCGATCAACCACGTCTGGCAGGCAGGGCACAGCCAGATCTACCCCGAGCTTGCCAAGATGGCGGCCGACGGCCTGATCACCGTCGAGGCCGAGGGCGCCCGGGGCCGCAAGATCTACACGATCACGCGCGAGGGCCGCGACGAGCTGCGCCACTGGCTGACCGAACACACACCCCCGGGCCCCGTACGCAGCGAGGGCGCGCTGCAGGCCTTCCTGCTGCCGATCCTCGACCCGCCGGAGGCGCTCGCCGTCCTGCGCAGGACCACCGAGGCCGTGGAGGCCAAGCTGGAGCACCTGCAGGGCCTGCGCGCGGTCAAGGGCTCGCAGGCCGCAGGCCGCGAAGAGCACAAGCTCGGCGGCTACGCCCTCGACCTCGGCATCAGGCACGCTTTGACGACGCTCGCCTGGGCCAGGGACACCGCCGCCGCCATCGACCCCGACGCCGATCCCGGCCAGGGCGAACCCGCCTAGGGGCTCAGCCGCAGCTCACCGGTGCGGGCCTCACCGTCTCGGGGTCGAAGTCGACCTTCGAGAAATACTTGTCCAGCAGCGCCCTGATGGTGCCGTCGGCGTACATCTCGGCGATGGCCGCCCGCACCGCCGTGCACGCCCTGACGTCACCCTTCCTGACCGCCACGGCGTACCGCTCGGTGGTCAGCTTGGCGCCGAGCACCTTGTAGCGGATGTTCTCACGGTTCGCGAACCCGGCCAGGAGCAGGTCGTCGCCGGGAACGGCGTCGACCACCCCCTGGTGCAGCATGTTCATGCAGTCCGCGTAGGTGCCCGCGGAGACGAGCTGGACCTCGACGGCGTCCTGCACGATGCCCGTCGACACGCTCGCGCCCGGGGCGCACATCTTGTGCCCCCTCAGATCGCCGACCTTGTCGAAGGGGTCGCCGTCGCGCACGAGCACGTCCACATGAGCCGTGTAGTACGGCCCCGCGAACGTGACCTGGTCCTTGTCGTTGATCGAATAGGTGGCGATCACAAGGTCGGCCTTACCGGACCTCAGCTGGGCCGCCCGCTCGGCCATGCTGGTCGCCTTGAAGGTGACGCCGCTGGAGGGGACGCCGAGCTGCTTGGCGATGTAGGTGCCGACCTCCACCTCGAACCCGTGCCACTCCTGCCCGTTGCTGAGGGCGAGTCCCGGCAGCAGGTTGCGCATGGCGATGGTCAGCTTGCGCGTGGCGGCGGCCTTGTCGACGACCGAGGCGAACGTCGCCGGTGGCGGCGTGGTGGTGCTGGGTGCGCCGGCCTGGACCGTGGTGGCCGGGGTGCCGGAAGGACGACCCCAGACGTCGGGTGCCCACTGCCTGACGGCGAGGGCCCCGCCGCCCGCGATCGTCAGCACCGCGATCGCCGCCGCGACCCATCTGCCCCTACGCGATCGGCGGCGCGGCTCTTGGCCGCCCGATCCGCTCGTCGGCGCCGCCGGTTCGCGGGTGCCGCTCCGCATCGTCCACGCCGACCCCGTGGTCTCCCGGCCCGCCAGCTCCGCGCCCTCGCTGAGCACGGCGGTGGACGCGCCGGTCTCCTCGGCGTGGCCGAGCAGGCGCAGCAGGATCTGGTCGGCGGAGGGCCGGGCGTCCGGCGACTTGTTCAGGCAGGAACGCACCACTCTTCGCAGCGGCTCGGGCAGGCCGCTCACGTCGGCCTCGTGGTTGAGTACCCGATTCAGGACCACCGCGATCGAGTTGCCGCCGAAGGGCACCGATCCGGTGGCGGCGAAGACGACCGTCGAGCCCCACGCGAACACGTCGGCGGCCGGCCCCACCTCGCCTCCGGAGATCTGCTCCGGGGCCATGTAGGCGGGCGTGCCCACGGCCCTGCTGGTGATGGTGCCGGTCGAGTCGAGGATGCGCGCGATGCCGAAGTCGACCACCCGCGGTCCGTCCGCGGCCATCAGCACGTTGTCGGGCTTGAAGTCGCGGTGCACGATGCCGGCGTGGTGGATCGCGGTCAGCGCCGTGGCGGTGCCGATGGCGAGGCGCTCCAGCGCGCTGCCCGACAGCGGGCCGTTGACCTCGATGGTCTCGCGCAGCGACCGGCCCTCGATGTACTCACTGGCGATGTACGGCGTGTCGCCGTCGAGGTCGGCGGCGATCACCCGGGCCGTGCAGAAGGAGGCCACCCGCTCTGCGGCCCTCAGCTCCCTGGCGAAGCGCGACCGCGCGGTCAGGTCACCGGTGAACTTGACGTGCAGCAACTTGACCGCGACACGTTCTCCGGCGTCGTTCTGACCGAGGTAGACGACTCCCTGACCACCCTCCCCGACGCGCCCGGCGAGTCTGAAGGGGCCCAGCTGGTGGGGATCCCCCCGTCCGAGCGGCCCGAGCTCCGGCATTCCTGTCCCCGTGATTCCTCAAGTGTCGACCATGAGAACTTTACGGCCCCTTGGGGGCCGGACCGGGATCCGAGACCACGCCGTAACGACTTTTAAATGAGATCGGACGGCCAAGCCGCGCCGGGGCCTGAGCGATCTTCGATCGCCGCCGGGGCACGATCGACCTGCCCAGAGATGGCCCGGGACAAGAATCGGCCCCTGCCCGCGGAGTCACCGCAGGTAGGGGCCGAGACGTCGGTTACGCCGCCATCTTCTTCTTCAGGTTCTCGTCCAGGGCCGCCAGGAAGTCCTGGGTGGTCAGCCACTTGGCGTCGCCGCCGACGATGAGGGCGAGGTCCTTGGTCATCTGACCGCTCTCGACGGTCTCGATGCAGACCTGCTCCAGCGTCTCCGCGAACGCGGTCACCTCGGGCTGGCCGTCGAGCTTGCCGCGGTGGGCGAGGCCCCGGGTCCACGCGAAGATCGAGGCGATCGGGTTGGTGGAGGTCGGGTTGCCCTTCTGGTGCTCGCGGAAGTGACGCGTGACCGTGCCGTGCGCGGCCTCCGCCTCGACCGTGCGGCCGTCGGGCGACATGAGCACCGAGGTCATCAGACCGAGCGAGCCGAAGCCCTGGGCGACCGTGTCGGACTGCACGTCACCGTCGTAGTTCTTGCACGCCCAGACGTAGCCGCCCTCCCACTTCATCGAGGCGGCGACCATGTCGTCGATGAGCCGGTGCTCGTAGGTGATGCCCGCCGCCTCGAAGTCGGCCTTGAACTCGCTCTCGAAGACCTCGGCGAAGATGTCCTTGAAGCGGCCGTCGTAGGTCTTGAGGATCGTGTTCTTGGTCGACAGGTAGACCGGGTAGTTGCGGTCCAGGCCGTACCGCATGGAGGCGCGCGCGAAGTCGCGGATCGACTCGTCCAGGTTGTACATCGCCATGGCGACGCCGCCACCGGGGAAGTCGTAGACGTCGATCTCGACGGGCTCGGTGCCGTCCTTCGGGGTGAAGGTCAGGGTCAGCGTGCCCTCGCCCGGCACCTTGATGTCGGTGGCGCGGTACTGGTCGCCGAAGGCGTGACGGCCGATCACGATCGGCTTGGTCCACCCCGGGACGAGCCTCGGCACGTTCGCCATGATGATCGGCTCGCGGAAGATGACACCACCGAGGATGTTGCGGATGGTCCCGTTCGGGGACTTCCACATCTTCTTGAGACCGAACTCCTCCACGCGGGCCTCGTCGGGGGTGATGGTGGCGCACTTGACCCCGACGCCGTGCTCCTTGATGGCGTTGGCGGCGTCGATCGTCACCTGGTCATCGGTCGCGTCACGGTTCTCGATCCCCAGGTCGTAGTACTTGAGGTCGACGTCGAGGTAGGGCAGGATCAGCTGGTCCTTGATGAACTTCCAGATGATCCGGGTCATCTCGTCGCCGTCGAGTTCGACGACGGGACCCGCTACCTTGATCTTGGGCATTCTTGGGGTTCCCCTTCTTGCAACTTCATACGACTAGGCTGACCAAACGGTCATTTCCTAACGCAATGGCGGGGTGAGGCTACCGGACCGGGCATGACCGGTTACTGCCTACCCGTGATCCACTGCACGGCGACGCTGAGGGCGACCACGGTAAGAACACCACCGAGGACTCCGTAGGTGACGGCATCGGTGCGCCTGCTTCGCACCGCGAGCAGGCTCTCTCTGTCGTCGGGAGCGATCAACCGCAGCACGGCGCCGAAGAGCACCGAGAAGGCCACGACCAATGAGCCCGCCCAGGCGGGCAGGCCCATCGCGATCGCTCCGAGACCGAACGTCGCACCCGCCAGGATCAGCAGGTACGACGCCCAGGCCTTACCGTTCGTCAATCGGTGTCCACTTCTGGTCGCGCTCCCCGATGTACTCGCTGTCCGGGCGGATGAGCCGGTTGTCAGCGTGCTGCTCGATCACATGAGCGGTCCAGCCGGACATCCTGCTGATCGAGAAGACCGGGGTGAACAGGTCCGTCGGGATATCGAGATAGTGGTAGACCGTCGCGGCGTAGAAGTCCACATTCGGGTACAGACCCTTCTCCGCGAAGACGACCTCCTCCATCTCCTTGGACATCCGATAGTAGGTGGCGTCCCCGCTTGCCTCCGCCAACTCCTGCGACATCTTGCGCAGGTGAGTCGCGCGGGGGTCCTCGGTCTTGTAGACCCGGTGGCCGAAGCCCATGATCTTCTCGCCGTCCGCGAGCTTCTGCCGTACGGCCTGTGCCACGCCACCGGAGGGGATGCTCTCGAGGGTCCGCATCACCTGCTCGTTCGCGCCGCCGTGCAGGGGGCCCTTGAGCGTGCCGATCGCGGCCACGATCGCCGAGTGCATGTCCGACAGCGTCGCCGCGCACACGCGGGCCGCGAAGGTCGAGGCGTTCATGGTGTGGTCGGCGTGGAGCACGAGGCACTCGTCGAAGATGTCGACTTCTCGCTGCTCGGGCACCCGGCCGGTGATCTGCATCAGGTAGTTGGCCGCGATGCTGAGGGACGGATCGGGTTCCCGCACGGTGACGCCCCTGCGCGCCGCGTGGTAGCGCGCGACGAGGATGGGCTGCTGGGCGGTCAGGCGTGCGGCCTTGCGGCAGTTGGCGTCGGACTCGTTGGAGTCCTTGTCCGCGTCCTCGGCCCCGGCGAGGGAGACCAGGCTCCGCAGCGCCTCCATGGGGGCCTGTTTCTCCGCGATTTCTGCGATGTTGGCCTCGACGAGGGCGCCGAGGGTCCGGCCACGGACCAGTTCGGCTCCGTAGTCGGCCAGCTGCTGACGCGTGGGGAGCGTGCCGTGCTGGAGCAGGTGCGCTGTCTCTTCGAAGCTCGTGCGGCCGGCCAGATCGTGGATGTCGTAGCCGCGGTAGAAGAGGCGACCGGCTTTGCCATCGATGTCGCTCAGCGCTGTGGACGCGGCGACGACATCGGCGAGGCCTTTGGTGGGGTTGTCCGCCATGTGTTGTTTCCTCCGCTTATCTTCGTCCGAAGTCTACCTGTGAGCAGGTAAAACCGGCCGAGGAGGTCCAGACCAATTTCTGCAGTGATTCTCGTTATGGCAAAGGAGATTCCCCAACCCCTCGTTTGGGTAAGCCGGAGCTGTAGCGGAAGTAACGGCGGGCTACCTGGGGAGGAACTGCCGTGGAGGGGCCGTTCATACGCGTCGAGGACACCGGTGAGGTCGTCCCGTTGCGCCCCGAGATCACGACGATCGGCCGAGGCCGAGGCGTCGACGTCAGGCTGGCTGATCCGAGCGTGTCACGTCTGCACGCCGAGTTCATCCGCCGAGGACCCTACCTGTATGTCGTTGACTTGGGCTTGTCCCGCAACGGCACCCGGGTGAACGGCAGGCCGATCGCCCGGAGGGTGCTGGACGACGGCGACGTCGTCTCCTTCGGAGCGGCTCGCTGTCGGGTCGGCGGGGTACCAAGGGAGGATTTCGCGCCGGAAGTCGAGCTGCGCCGTGCCGCGGCACCCGAGCTGACCAGGCGGGAGGTCGACGTGCTGACCTCTTTGTGCAGGCCGGCGCTGTCCGATGAGGCGTTCGTCGCCCCCGCGACGGCGCGCGAGATCGCCGACGATCTGGTGGTGACCGAGGCGGCCGTCAAGCAACACCTGCTGCGGCTCTACCAGAAGTTCCGCATCCCGGAGGGCATCAACCGGCGCACGAGGCTGGCGAACGAGGTCGTCGCCCTCGGCCTGGTCCGCCCGACACCGGTGGTCCCCCCGCAGCGCACCTCCGGCCCCGGTGAGTCACCACCGCAGACGGCCAACCGCCGCGCCTCGTAGGCGCGGGTCACCGCCCGTAGGCACCGCCGTTTCCTCGGTGCCCGGGCCGCCCACCACACGCATGGCTCCGCGACGGCGCGGGGCCATGCGTGGTGTACAGGCCTCTTGAGCCTGGCAGCGACCCGGCGCAGACCCCCCTATCGGCAGGTTCAGGGGTACCGCAGGCCCGCGAAGGCACTTTGAAAGATGTCTCTAGGGATATCGCGGTGTGACTCTCATAGGGCACAGCAACCGTAACGCGACGGGGTCTTGTAGCGACGTTCCCTCACGCTGCTGTGCGCTTCGCTTCAGATCCAACCATCGCCTCCCACACACTGGTAGAGAGCTGGTCGCTGAGATGAAGAGTAACGCCACTGCGGGTAGCGGAACCTTACTCCCGGAACGTGAACCGGCGAGGCCCGCACGGACATTGAAACGGGTGCCGGACACGAGCCTGCGCGACCAGCTCGGCGGGGTCTTCTCCATGCGCAGCGACCAGGTCGCCTTCCTGTCACGGATGATCGACACGCACGGCGACATCGTGAAGATCCGGGTACTCGGCATCAAAATGATCATGCTGAACAACCCGGACTTCTTCGAGCGCGTCCTGGTCAGGAACCACGAGAACTACGACAAGAACACCTTTCTGTTCCGCGCCGTGGAACCGATCCTCCGGGGCGGGCTCATCGGCAACGTGGGCGGGGAGCCGTGGCGGCGCCAGCGGCGGATCATGCAACCGTCGTTCCATCGTCCCAAGGTCGCCGGGTTCGCCGAGAACATGACGGACGAGACCTCGCGGATGCTGCGGCGCTGGGACAGGGAATACGAGTCCGGAGACGTCGTCAACGTCAGCACCGAGCTCGGGCAGCTCGCGATGCGGATCGTCTTCCGCTCGCTGTTCGGCGCGGACGTCGGCTCGCGGGGTGACGCCATCGAGGAGATGTTCCTGGAGGCCAACCAGATCGTGGGCGCCTTCTTCCGGTTCCCCTTCCCCCCGCTGAGCTGGCCGACCCGGCCCCATCGCCGGCTCAACTGGATCATCAGGACGATGGACGGCTTCGTCTCCGACGTGATCCGCAAGCGCGTCGCCAGCGAGGAGGACCATGGCGACCTGCTCACCGCGCTGATGAACGCGGTGGACGAGGAGACCGGCACCGGCATGACCCCGCTGCAGCTCCACCGCGAGGTGCTGAACATCATCATCGGCGGGTACGAGACGACGAGCAACTCGGTCGCATGGCTGATCTACCTCATCGGCCAGCATCCCGAGGTGCAGGCACGGCTGCACGCCGAGGTCGACAGCGTGCTCGGCGGACGGGTACCCACCTTCGACGACGTGCCGCGGCTGCAGTACACCAGGATGATCGTCGACGAGACCCTGCGGCTGTACACCCCGGCCTGGCAGACCATGCGCCGGGCCATCGAGGAAGACGAGATGGGCGGCTACCGCATCCCGGCCCAGTCGGACATCTACCTCAACATGTTCACCCTGCACCGGCACCCGGACTTCTGGCCCTCTCCCCACACCTTCGACCCCGAACGCTTCACGCCCGAGCAGATCGCCAATCGCCCCCGCCACGCCTACATCCCGTTCGCCAGCGGCCCCCGCAACTGCATCGGGAAGCACTTCGCGCTGACCGAGCTCACCCTGATCCTCGCGATGATCGCGCAGGCGTACCGGGTGGAGATCCCGGACGACCGCCGGTCGGTGGAGATCGAGCCGCTCATCACGATGCACCCGAAGGGCGGCATACACACGCGGATGGCACGGCGATGATCACGGCTCTTCCTTCCACCGTCCGGGACGCCGTGCCGGCGGACGCCACCGTCGACCGCTGTCTCGACGAGCTTCTGCCCGCCGCCTTCGACGTCTTCCCGCCGTCGGTCAACCCGCACGTGGAGGCGGCCCGGGCGCATCTTGCGCGGTGGGTCGAGGAGCACCGGCTGGTACGCAAGGAGGGGGCACGGCGGCGCTTCGCCCACGCGGACTTCGCCTGGTTCGCCGCGGTCACCTATCCCACCACGGACGAAGAAGGCCTCTGCCTGATCGCCGACTGGTTCGCCTGGCTGTTCCTCCTCGACGACCAGTTCGACGACGGCACGGTCGGGCGCGACCCGGAGCGCGTCAAGGACCTGATGGCCCAGATGGCGGCGGTGCTCGTCGACCACGGCGCTCCTCCTCCCGGCAGTCGCCCGGCCATCGTCGCGGCACTGGACGACCTGTGGCGGCGGACGACGCCGCGCTCCACGTCGGCGTGGCGGCACCGCTTCGTAGGCCACATCGCCGAGGGCGGGCTGGCCGCGTTCTGGGAAGCGGAGAACCGGGTCGGCGGGGTGGTCCCCGACGAGGCGTCCTACATCGTCAGGCGCAGGCACACCGGCGCCATCTACGTCTGCATGGATCTCATCGAGATCGCCGAACGGGCCGAGGTCCCGGCGCGCGTCTACGACGACGCCGCCTACCAGGACGCCCTGCGATCGGCATGCGACGTGGTGTGCTGGACCAACGACGTGTACTCCCTGGAGAAGGAGCTGTCGGTCGGCGAGTACCACAACCTCGTCGCGGTGGTCGAGCACGGCCACGGCCTCACCCGCGAGGAATCGATCCGCCATGTCGTGACGGCGATCGCCACGGAGATCGATCGCTTCCTGGGAGAAGAGGGCCGGGCCCTCACCGCCTTCGCCGGCGACGCCGATACGGCGGGCAACTTCGCGGGGATGCGTTCGTGGATGCGCGGCAACCTCGACTGGTCCGCGCAGACCAAGCGCTACCGCCCCGAATCCCGGACGGCGGCGAACAGGCCCATGGACTACCTCGACGCGGTCGCGGAGGCGTGAGGTGATGACCGCGTCGTTCCGCGGATGACGCGTATAGCCCGTCACCGGCGGACACCTGATCGCCGGAAGCCATCGAACGCAGGAAGGCAGAGACGAGCGTGATGAGCACGCGCACACCGCTTCTTTCGCCAGAGAGCCCGGCACCGGCCCTCCCCCAGGGAATCGCTCAGGCACGGCTGCTGCTTCCTCCGGCCCTGACACACTGGACCGACCGCCTCGAACCGGCCCTGCGGGACATCTGCGAGTACCAGCTGGGACTCCGGGACGAGCACGGACGTCCCACGGGTACCGCGCACGGCAAGCTGGTCCGCCCCGCCTTCGTCCTCCTGTGCGCGCGGGCGGTGGGCGGCGACCCGGTGGACGCGGTCTCCGGAGCCGTCGCCGTCGAGCTGGTGCACAACGCGTCGCTCATCCACGACGACATCATGGACGGCGATCTGGAACGACGGCACCGCCGGACCGTGTGGGCGCGTTACGGGACTCCCATGGCCATCCTCGCAGGTGACGCGCTGTTCACCCTGGCCTTCGAAGCGGTCTCGGCGCTGGAACGGCCGGAGTCGAGGACGGCCTGCCACCACTTGGCCCTGACCCTGCGCGAACTGATGGCAGGGCAGAGCCGCGACCTGGGCTTCGAGCGACGGGGCGTGCCGTCGATCACCGCGTGTTTGACCATGATCGAAGGTAAGACGGGATCGCTTCTCGGCTGCGCGTGCCGGCTCGGAACACTCGTAGCCGCCACGCCTCCGTCCTGGGGAGACCGCTTCGAGCGGTTCGGCCTCCACCTCGGCGTGGCGTTCCAGCTCGTGGACGACCTGCTGGGGATCTGGGGAGATCCGCGGGTAACCGGCAAGCCCGTCGGAGCGGACCTGCAGGCACGCAAGAAGAGCGCCCCCATCGTCGCCGCGCTCACCGCCGAATCCCCGGCCTCGCGGCGGCTGGCCGAGCTGTACGCGACGCCGGGGCCGTTCGAGGCGGACGAGCTGGCGCTCGTCGCCGAGCTCGTCGACCAGGCCGGCGGGCGTGCGTGGGCCCGTGAGGAGGCCAGGCGGCGCATCGAAACCGCCTGGGACTGCCTGGTGGGCATCGACGTCGCCGACGACGCGCGGATGGGCCTGGAGGAACTCGCCGCCCTCCTCATCGACCGCGAATGGTGAGCACCCCCCACCGGTGATCGTCCGGTGAGACCGACCGACAACGCGTAACCGCTCCACCAGAGCGGCCCACACCCCCAGGAGCAGAGCCGATGCCCGACAACCCCACCGCCAACGACCCGGCCGACGTGATCGACCGGTGGTTCGAGCTTTTCAACGGCCACGACTCCGCGCGCTGGTCGGAGTGCTACGCCGAGGACATCGTCTTCGAGGACGTCGCGCTCCAGAAGACCTTCAAAGGACGCGAGGAGATGGCTGAGTTCATGAGGGTCTGGGTGGATGCCTGCCCGGACACCCTGGTCGAGAGGGGCGACATCATCATCGCCGGTGACCGGGCGGCGGTCGCGTGGAACGGCAAGGGAACCCTCCTCGGCCACTTCTCCCACCTGCCGGAGACCGCCGTCAGGGGCAGCCGCATCGACAACCGCGGGCTGAGCATCATGGAGTTCGCTGAGAACGGCCTGATCAGACGGCAGACCGACTACTACGACGTCCTCAACGTCCTGCGCCAGATCGGCGTCATACCGGGATGACCGTCGTACCCGAACGATCCAAGAGGCTGGAGCGAGCATGAGTCCGCAACGTGTCACGATGACGCCGGAGGAAGTGGGCCGGTTCTTCGACGAGAAGGGCGACGTGCTCGGCGACCTGCTGGGCGGCAACATCCACTTCGGGTACTGGCTCGGTCCCGACGACACCAGCACGTTCGCCGAGGCGGGCGAACGCCTGACCGATCACATGATCGAGATCCTGGCCCCCCGGCCGGGCGAGCGGATCCTCGACCTCGGGTCCGGGAGGGGCCGCCCGGCGATCCGGCTGGCCCGCGCGGCGGACGTGCGGATCGTCGGCATCTCCATCAGCAAGAGGGACGTCGAGGTGTCCACCCGGCTCGCCCGGTCGGAGGGCCTGGCGGACCGGGTCACCTTCCAGCATGCGGACGCCATGGACCTGCCCTTCGAGCCGGGATCCTTCGACGCGGTGTGGGCACTGGAGTCCCTGCTGCACATGCCCGACCGGCTTCACGTGCTGAAGAACATCGCCACCGTCCTCAAGCCCGGGGGCAGGCTCGTCCTCTGCGACCTGTCGGGGGTCACACCCGCCACCGAGGAGGCCCGCGATGTCCTCGACGCGGTCCTGCGCGACTGGGCGGTCGAGTCCCTGATCGGCGTCGACGACTACGCCAAGCTCGTCACGGAGGCCGGCCTGGACCTGAAGAGGATCATCGACGTCAGCGAGCGCACGCGGTACTCCTCCACCAGGGCCGTGCGGATGTTCGAGGAGACGATGAAGGCCCAGGGCATATCGGTCGAATCCGTAGACCTGCCCATGGACCTTATGGAAAGGTCCTTCGCCGCCCTCGAGCACATGGGCTACCTCATCGTGTCAGCCGAACGCCCACCCGCCTGAAGCACCAGGGCGCTACGGAGGACGGCCGCCGTCCCCAATGCCGCGGCGCGGCCCGCGATCTCCTCCGCGGGCCGCACCCCCCGGAGCATGCCGCTTAGCGGTTGCGGGCAAACTCACTGGGGAGATGGGGTGTGATTGCTAGCGTGAGGACATGACGGTCCAGGTCCGGAGCGAAATGATGACAGATCCGCACCTTCCCGGCTGGCTGGTTCCGCCGCCCGAAGGATTCACCGCCACCGACCTCGATCACCTTACGGATTTGCCCGCACACACAGAGTTGATAGATGGAAGCTTGGTCTTCGTGAGTCCCCAGGCCTCCTTCCACGCGCTGATCATCACCGTGCTCGAAAACGGATTGCGCAAGACCGTCCCCTCCGATCTTCGGGTGCGCCGGGAGATGAGCGTCATCCTCGCCCCTCGGCAACGTCCGGAGCCGGATCTTGTCGTCATCCACGCGACCGCGGATCTGCGGCCCGACGTCACCGCGTATCAGGCCGCCGACGCCGTGCTCGCGGTCGAGGTCGTCAGTCCGGACTCCGAGACACGCGACCGGGAGCGCAAGCCACAGCTCTACGCCGCGGCGGGGATCCGTCACTTCTGGCGGGTCGAGCGGAACGGCGGCGGAGCGACGGTGTACGTCTACGAGTTGGACCCCGCCACCCGCGCCTACGCCCTGACAGGGATCCATCACGACAAGCTGCGGCTTGCCGTCCCCTTCGAGGTCGACATCGACCTGACGGAGATCGACCAGCTCTGACGCACGCGAACGCGCATTGGTCACCCGAGCGGCTGACCCAAGACACACATGTACGGCAGGCCGCCTCGGCGGGAGGGTCGCGTGCCCTGGCCTGGGCGGTGCATGGACCCGGTTCGTCTTATCCCATCCGCCGCTTAACGGGATTTATCGCCTTTGGCGGGACGGGGCGCGACTGATCACTTACGCTCCCCTCAAGTCCCGAGACCGGGACCCGAGGGGAGGCGATCTGATGTCGTCCAAGGATTTCCCGCCGGTGCTCGGTCCTGAGATCCAGCGCCGCCTGGGCCCCCTGGTCGCCGAGCATCAGCCGTCGACAGGCGGTTCAGGAGCTCTCACCGTGCTGCTGAGCGGCATCGGCGCCGGCGCGATAGGGCTCCTGGTGATGTGGGCGGCCCTGGCCACCGAGATCAGGCTGCTGGCGCTGTTCGGTCTGCTGATCTTCCTCATCGGGCCGGTGATGCTCATCCTCAGCGTCAAAACGGCCTTGCAGGGGTCACAGCACTACTACCTGCACGCGGGCGGCCTGGTCCGTGTCCAGAACAGGAAGCCCACAGTGGTGACCTGGCCGGAGGTCGCCGCGCTCAGGAAGCGGCGTGCGGCCAAGGAGGTCGCCACCTTGGACATCACGCGTGACACGGTGATGGGATACAAGGTCACCCTGAAAGACGGATCCGGATTCCTCTTCGTGGTCAGCGACATCCAGGAGGCCCAGGCCCGGTTCTGCGCCCGCCTCGACCAGCTCGCCACCGGCGCCGGAGTCCCCATCTCGGGCTGAACCCCGCGCCGGGATGCGTCTTGACCGGGTCACTCGCCGAGCTGGCGGCGGGCCTCCCGCTCCATCATCTCGGTGAAGGCGGCGTCGCGCTCCTCGTCTGCACGACGGGCCGTGTAGACGAGGGTGTAACCGTCCGGGTCCGTGACCCGCAGGTCGGTCGTGTTCCAGGGTGTGTCGACCGGGCCTTCCACCACGCCGCCGCCGTGGATGCGCGCCCGCTCGGCGAGATCGCCGAGCTGCTCGCGAGTGGCCATCATGCTGACCGTCCATCCCGTGCCCGCGGACACCTCCCCCTGGCGTACCAGGATGTCCTGGTACCGCCAGCGGCGCAGGTGCACCAGCGCGGGCCTGCCGCCCGGCCCGGGCATGGTGAACAGGGCGATGAAGTCCAGCCCGTTCACGTACCAGTCGACCGTCCGGTCGAGGTCGGCCACGTTGAGGGTGACGAATGCCGGCATTCCATATATTTCCCGGCTGATCTCCGGTTCTACTGTACTCACGCGACCCATCGTGAGGTCTCCAGTCGCTGGAGAGTCAAACGGGGCTTCATCCTCGGTGTCCGCCGGTGTCCGTCACCCGCCAGACCGCGCGGACCGCGCTTCGGGCGCCTATCGGGCGCGGCGTTCCGCGGCCTCGACCACGTTGGTGAGCAGCATCGCCCGGGTCATCGGGCCGACGCCACCGGGGTTGGGGGCGACGAAGCCGGCCACGTGCTTGACGCCGGGCGCCACGTCGCCCGCGAGCTTGCCGTCGACCCGGGAGACGCCCACGTCGAGCACGGCCGCTCCGGGCTTCACCATCTCGGGCGTGATCAGGCCGGGGACCCCCGCGGCGGCCACGACGATGTCGGCCTCGCGCACGCGGGCGGGCAGGTTGTGGGTGCCGGTGTGGCAGAGGGTCACGGTGGCGTTCTCGGTGCGGCGGGTCAGCAGCAGGCCGAGCGGGCGGCCCACGGTGATGCCACGGCCGATGACGGTGACGTCGGCGCCCTTGATCGGCACGCCGTACTCCTGAAGCAGCACCACGATGCCGCGGGGCGTGCAGGGCAGCGGGGCGTCGACCATGTGGACGAGCCGGCCGAGGTTGATCGGGTGCAGGCCGTCGGCGTCCTTGGACGGGTCCATGCGCTCGATCAGCGACTGGGTGTCGAGGTGGCGGGGCAGCGGTAGCTGGACGATGTAGCCGGTGCAGGAAGGGTCGGCGTTGAGCTCGTCGATCGCGGCCTCGACCTCGGCCTGCGTGGCCGTGTCGGGAAGATCCTTGCGGATCGAGGCGATGCCGACCTCCGCGCAGTCACGGTGCTTGCCCGCGACGTAGATCTGGCTGCCCGGGTCGTCGCCGACGAGGATCGTGCCGAGGCCGGGGGTGATCCCCTGGGCGGCGAGCCTGCTCACCCGCTCCGCGAGGTCGGCCTTGATCTTCGCCGCGGTGGCCTTGCCGTCGAGAATCTGCGCGCTCACAGCTCGCCATCCTTCCATGCCGTGCCCTCGCACAGCGCCGTGAGGGGTACGGCCCCCGCATCGCGCGGCGGCCGTACCCCACGGGGCTCCAAGAGATCCGGAAATATCACACCAGAACCACCAGCGCGGCCCGACCCGCCACGGCCGGGCCGCGCAGGAGAGCGCCGGGTGCTCGGTGCTCAGAAGCTCGGTGCTCAGAAGCTCGGTGTTCAGTGGAAGAAGTGACGGGTGCCGGTGAAGTACAGGGTGATCCCGGCCTTGGCGGCGGCCTCGACGACCTCCTCGTCGCGGATGGAGCCACCGGGCTCGACGACCGCCCGCACACCGGCGTCGACGAGGACCTGCAGCCCGTCCGCGAAGGGGAAGAACGCGTCCGAGGCGGCCACGGAGCCCTTCGCGCGCTCACCGGCACGTGACACGGCGAGGCGGGCCGAGTCGACCCGGTTCACCTGGCCCATGCCGACGCCCACAGTGGCCCCGCCGTCCGCCAGCAGGATCGCGTTCGACTTCACCGACCGGCACGACTTCCACGCGAACGCCAGATCGGCGAGCACCTCGGGAGAGGCCGCGGGGCCCGTCTTCAGCTCCCAGGTGGCAGGGTCGTCGCCGGGCGCGTCCACCCGGTCGACCGTCTGGACCAGGAGGCCGCCGTCGATCCGGCGGAACTCGGCCGGGTTGGACGGGCCCGCGGGGCAGCGCAGCAACCGGATGTTCTTCTTCTTGGTCAGCACGGCCAGGGCCTCGGGAGTGAACGAGGGTGCCACGACGACCTCGGTGAAGATCGGCGCGATCTGCTCGGCCAGCTCCTCGGTCACCTCGCCGTTCACCGCGATCACGCCGCCGTACGCCGACACCGGGTCGCAGGCGTGGGCCTTGCGGTGGGCCTCGGCCACGTCGGCGCCGACCGCCAGGCCACACGGGTTGGCGTGCTTGATGATCGCGACGGCCGGCTCACGGAAGTCCCACGCGGCCCGCCAGGCGGCGTCCGCGTCGACGTAGTTGTTGTAGGACATCTCCCTGCCGTGCACCTGCTCGGCGTTCGCCAGGCCGTTCGTGCCGCCGGAGTACAGCGCCGCGCCCTGGTGGGGGTTCTCCCCGTACCGCAGCACCGCGCGGCGCTTCCAGGTCGCGCCCATGAAGGACGGCCAGCCGGCCTCTTCCTCGGGGGCGTAGACGTTCGCGAACCACGAGGCCACCGAGGTGTCGTACGCGGCGGTGTGCGCGTAGGCCTGGGCGGCGAGCCGGCGGCGCTGGGCCTCGGTGAAGCCGCCCTCATCGATGGCCCTCAGCACCTCGTCGTACCCGCGCGGGTCGACGACCACGGAGACGGTGCCGTGGTTCTTGGCCGCCGCGCGGATCATCGCCGGCCCGCCGATGTCGATCTGCTCCACGCACTCGGCCTCGGACGCTCCGGAGGCCACCGTCTCCTGGAAGGGATACAGATTGACCACCACCAGCTCGAACGGCTCGATCTCGAGCTCTTCAAGCTGCTTGACGTGGGAGGGGTTGGATCCGTCCGCCAGCAGACCGGCGTGCACCCGGGGGTGCAGGGTCTTGACCCGGCCGCCGAGGCACTCGGGGAAACCGGTCAGCGACTCGACCGGGGTCACCGGCACGCCGAACGAGGCGATCTTCGACGCCGTGCCCCCCGTGGACACGATCTCGACGCCCGCGGCGTCCAGAGCCCGGGCGAGCTCCTCCAGCCCGGACTTGTCATATACCGTGATCAGCGCGCGCCGGATGGCGATGCGGGTCACTTCGTGCTCCTCCCTGTTTCCGGACGGTCCAGGGCTTCTGGACGACCCGGATGTTGCGACTGGCTCCGGTCGCCGGAGTCTTCCGGACGGCCGAGACGGGCGTGACGGCCGGTCACGGTCCAGCCGTACCGGGCCATGCGGCCCACGACCTCGACGAGCAGACGACGTTCGACGATCTTGATGCGCTCGTGGAGCGTCTCCTCGTCGTCTCCATCCTCTACGGGAACGGTCTCCTGGGCGATGACCGGGCCGGTGTCCACGCCCGCGTCGATGAGATGGACGGTGCAACCGGTCACGCGCACGCCGTACGCGAGGGACTCGGACACCGCGTGGGCGCCCGGGAACGACGGCAGCAGGGCCGGATGGGTGTTCACGACGGAGAACGCTTGGAGCACCTGGGGACCGAGGATCTTCATGAAGCCCGCGGAGACGACGAAGTCGGGCCGGTGGGCGGCGATGGCCGCGCAGAGGGCCTCGTCCCATTCCGCGCGCGACGGATGATCGCCCAGTTTGACGACGAAGGTCGGGACGCCCGCGCGCCTCGCGCGGGCCAGCCCCTCGATGCCGTCGCGGTCGGCGCCGACGGCGACGACCTCGGCGCCGTAAGCCTCATCCGCAGAGGCATCCATCAGGGCCTGTAGGTTGGTCCCCGAACCGGAGATGAGGACCACGAGCCGAGCCGACAGGGCTGCACTCCTTCGGGGCGACGTTGACGTGTACGGCTGTCAGCGTATCGGCCCGCCCACTCCACGACGCAGAGGAGGTCAGGTGCTCCCACCCGCGGAGACTTCGGGAGTCGAGGTCGGACGCCGGGCACTGTTGCTCTCCATCGGCGCGCTGGCGTTGACGATGCTGGTGCCGGTCATGGGTCTGGCGCTGGGCGTCTTCTCGATCATCGTCTGCTTCCGAGCGTGGCAGGCCCTGTCCCGGAAGCACCATCCTGTGGTGATGCCGGTCGTGGGGTTCCTGATCTCGAGCGTGTCGATCATCATGGCGGCCATGGTGACGTGGTTCCAGCTGTACTTCAGCGACGAACTCAGCGCCTACACCGAGTGCATGAAGGGCGCGGGCACGAGCACCTCACAGCAGGCATGCGTCAGAGCGCTGGAACAGGCGATGGAGCGCAAGCTCCCGTTCGTCCCCAAGGGCGGTTTCAAACTTCCCTTCGCACCTTGATCTGGTGATCAGCCGGTCGCCATCAGGGACAAAAACACTGCCGAAGTGGTGGTATCCCGATAAGAGACCTCGGATACCACCAGGGAGGGGCATCGCTCCGATAGCCGTGCCATACCCGCGAAGCTCAAGGAGGACCTGTGAACGTCTGCACCCACCTCAGCCTCATCCAAGACGTGGAGCCGCGCAACGCACTCGGATGCGAGGAATGCCTGGCGACCGGGTCGCGCTGGGTCCACCTGCGCACCTGTCTCACCTGCGGGCATGTCGGCTGTTGCGACTCCTCTCCTAACCGGCACGCGAGCCGCCACTTCGCCACGGACGGACATCCGATCGCCGAGTCCTTCGAGCCCGGTGAGGACTGGGCGTGGTGCTACTCCGACGATGTGCTGCTCGAGCCGTCCCCCAGCGGCAAGGGAGCGGTGCGGTCCCACGTGTGACCTCGCCGGAAGCGGCCCTCAGGCCGTCTCCGGCGATCAGGGATCGCGGTCCCACGCGTAGGGATCGACGTAGATGATGTGACCGCCGCGGTCATCGGATTCGTCCACGATGTCACGGCGCGGCGGTCTCGGTTCCTCGCGCTTGCCCTCGGCGCGCCCCTTCGCGGCGGCGGGCCGTGTCCCCGAGGGCCCCTTGGGTCCCTTCCCCGCGAGCCCCTTCCCCGCTGGGCCCTTCGCGATCACCGGCTCGAAGGTCTCCGCCGCCGCCGAGGCGTGCTCGTCGGCCCAGTCCGCTCGGATCACCGGGATGGGCTGGGTGACGGCCTCCGTGGCGTCCAGCCAGTGGCCGGGCAGGCTCCTGGAAGCGGGCGGCGAGGCCGGCTTGACCTTGCTCGCCACCCTGGCGATGGCGTCCCCGGCCTTTCGTACGGGCGCCGCGGGGATCAGGGCCCCGTGGAAGACCAGCCACCAGTTCGCCAGTCCGGCGGAGATGCCGGCGGCGACGCCGACCTCCAGCGCGACCGACAGCGCCACCTCCCAGGCGGAGGGCCCGACGGCCGAAAGGCGCGCGCCTCCCAGCGGGCCGCCCGCGAGCGCCGCGAGCAGCCCCGCCACCAGGCCGGTGACCAGGCCGCAGACGAAGCCCCAGAGCGGCGCCGACTCGAAGAGCGGGGTCGGGGCGATGCGGGCCACCACCACGCCGGCGATCGCGCCCGCCATGAAGGGGATGGCGAGCACCCCCATGATCCACGGAGAGGTGACCCCCGACTCGGGCAGCGCGCCCAGGATGGGCAGGGCGGGCATGGTGCCGAGTTGCACGCCGGTGGGCGCGACCAGCGTCCCGGTGCCGAGGGCGAAGCCCGGCCCGCTGATGTAGGCGACGCCCCAGATGACGAAGTTGAAGAGGTAGAGCGCCTCCACCAGCATCAGGAGCAGCCCGCCGACGAACCCGGGCGCCAGGAGTTCCGAGAGCCGCTGGACCTGCCCGAAGTTCATGATCAGCGCCGTGAGCACGAGCGCCAGCCCCGCGGCCAGCATCGTCGACAGAGCGACGGCGGTGCCGACCACGACCGACCTCGCCCGCTCGGGGAGCAGGCGGAGCATCGACCGCCAGGGCCCGATCGTGCGCGCGGTCGCCAGCGAGCCCGCGACGAACGCCAGCGCGAGGTGGCTCAGCAGCGCCTCCCCGACGAACGGCTGGGTCAGGTTGTTCCGGGCGACCAGCGCGATCACCCCGGCGAGCAGGGCGTACGGGGCGGCGAGCGAGATGCCGGCCTGCGCGATCAGCACGAGCTGGGCACGGCGGCGTGCATTGGCCAGATCCTTGGTGCTTCCCTTGGGCAGCCGGGCCGGCAGGCGAAGCCGCAGGTCTGCGTCCCGCGCCATCCACATCGCGGCGCGGTACAGCAGGGCCGCGGGCAGCACGATCAGGCCGAGCGGGAGCAGGCCGACCCGCCCGCCGGGGATCGCGAAGCCGGCGTGGTGGGCGGCCAGCCATACCTGGCAGGCGGCACGGAACACTCCGGGAAGCCCCTGCCCGAAGGCGCCGCGGGGCGCGGCGATCCAGCCGACGAGGGTGAGCGTGGTGAGCACGGCCAGGCCGACCCCGAGGGTCCAGGCGGCGGCGAGCATCCCGGACACGGGCAGCGGACGGCGTGCCTCGTCGTCGTCGCTCCCGCCGCCTGCGAGGGGGATGCGGCTGAGTACGGTACGGGGGGCCGCCCGGAGCTGGTCGAGAAGGGCCGTCACAGTACTCGATGGTCTCAGCATGTACGGCCCTGACGGGCTTAACGCGCCCGCGTGTCGCCCCCTTTGTCCCCGGAGTGACCGGGCTCCCGCCTCCACCGCCCCTTGCGCCGTCACACCTCGCCACACCATCCAGCCCCGGCATGGCCCCCTCGCGGGACTGCGGGTTCGAAATCAGGCGTCCGTAGCCCTTCGTACGAACACCTCGTCACACGGCCCGGACCCGGCAAGGGGTGCGGAAACGAAAACGCCCGGCCGTGGCCGGGCGTTCGTCGCGTTCGGGGTGAGCCGTCAGCGGGTGCGCATGACCTCGCGCATCAGGCGCGCGGTCTCGCTGGGGGTCTTGCCGACGCGGACGCCGACCTTCTCCAGCGCTTCCTTCTTGGCCTGGGCCGTGCCCGCCGAACCGGACACGATGGCCCCGGCGTGGCCCATCGTCTTGCCCTCCGGAGCGGTGAACCCCGCCACATAGGCGACGACCGGCTTGGTGACGTGCTCCTCGATGTAGGCCGCGGCACGCTCCTCGGCGTCCCCGCCGATCTCGCCGATCATCACGATCGCCTCGGTCTCGGGATCGGCCTGGAAGGCCTCCAGCGCGTCGATGTGCGTGGTCCCGATCACCGGGTCGCCACCGATGCCCACCGCGGTGGAGAACCCGATGTCCCGCAGCTCGTACATCAGCTGGTAGGTCAGCGTGCCCGACTTGCTCACCAGGCCGATGCGGCCCGCCGTGGTGATGTCCGCCGGGATGATCCCGGCGTTGGAGGCGCCGGGCGAGGCGATGCCGGGGCAGTTCGGGCCGATGATGCGGGTCTTGCCGCCCTTGGACAGCGCGTACGCCCAGAACTCGGTGGAGTCGTGGACCGGCACGCCCTCGGTGATGACCACGGCGAGCGGGATCTCGGCGTCGACCGCCTCGATGACCGCGGACTTGGTGCCCGCCGGCGGGACGAAGATCACGGTGACGTCGGCGCCGGTGGCGGCCATGGCCTCGGCCACGGTCGCGAACACCGGGAGCTCCACGCCCTCGAAGTCAACGGTCGTGCCCGCCTTGCGGGGGTTCGTACCGCCGACGACCTTGGCCCCGGACTTGAGCATGCGACGGGTGTGCTTCGACCCCTCGGAGCCCGTGATGCCCTGGACGATGATCTTGCTGTTCTCTGTCAGCCAGATTGCCATTACGCACCTACCGCAGCGAGCTCGGCGGCGCGCTTGGCCGCTTCGTCCATCGTGTCCACGAGTTCGACGCGGGGAAGTCCCGCGTCGGAGAGGATCTGCCGCCCGAGGGTGGCGTTGTTGCCGTCCAGCCGGACGACCAGCGGGTGGGTGACCGCCTCACCGCGGTCGCCGAGCAGCTGGAACGCCGAGACGATGCCGTTGGCCACCGCGTCGCAGGCCGTGATGCCGCCGAAGACGTTGACGAACACCGACTTGACACTCGGGTCGGACAGAACGATCTCCAGGCCGTTGGCCATGACCTCCGCCGAGGCGCCGCCGCCGATGTCGAGGAAGTTGGCCGGCTTCTGCCCGCCGAACTGCTCGCCCGCGTAGGCGACGACATCGAGCGTCGACATGACCAGGCCCGCGCCGTTGCCGATGATCCCGACGGACCCTTCGAGCTTGACGTAGTTGAGGTCCTTCTCCTTGGCCCTGGCCTCCAGCGGGTCCTCCGCGGCCTTGTCCGCGTAGGACTCGTGCTCGGCCTGGCGGAAGGAGGCGTTGTCGTCGAGGGTGACCTTGCCGTCGAGGGCCTTCACCTGACCATCGTCGGTGAGGATCATCGGGTTCACCTCGACCAGCGTGGCGTCCTCGTCGACGAAGACGGCCCAGATCTTCTCGATGATGTCCGCGGCGCCGTCGAGCGCCGCTTCGGGAAGGCCGCCCGCCTGGGCGATCTCACGGGCCCGCGCGCGGTCGACGCCGGTCAGCGGGGAGACCGGGATCTTCGCCACCTTCTCGGGCGCCGTGTGCGCGACCTCTTCGATCTCCATGCCGCCCGCTGCGGAGCAGATGGCGAGGAAGGTGCGGTTGGCGCGGTCGAGCAGGAAGGAGAAGTAGTACTCCTCCGCGATCGCGCTGGCCTCCTCCACGAGGACCTTGTGAACCGTATGACCCTTGATGTCCATGCCGAGGATGTCGGTGGCCTTCCGCTGGGCGTCGGCCGCGTCGTCGGCGACCTTGACCCCGCCGGCCTTGCCCCGACCCCCGGTCTTGACCTGGGCCTTGACGACAACGCGACCGGTCAGCTGCTCCGCTGCCGCGCGTGCCTCCTCCACGGTGTGCGCGACCACGCCGCGCGGCACCGGGATGCCATACTCCGCGAAGAGCTCCTTCGCCTGATGTTCGAACAGGTCCACGAGGGTCCGTCCTTGCTTGTCCGGCTGACTTCTTCTCTACGTTGAGGACCAGACCTCGGGGCACCCGCGATCGCCGGAAGTCTGGCGTCAGAAGCCTAGCCGCCACCAGGACCTGGAACGCTCGCCGGGGGCCCTTTACCTCCCCACAACCGGTAATGAGATACGGCAAGATTCCACAAATTTCACAAAATCACCGCCAGTCCCCGCTTTGTCATCGCCGCCGGCCCCAGCGCGCGGCGGTCCCTCGGCGCGCGCCCCAAAGACTCGCGCCGGTAACTCTCAATTCCTCCAAAAGCCATCTTCCCTGCACAAGTCGTGATTCCACTGAGATCTTGACTCGGGAGAATGCCCGAACCCTCCACGACGGGAGAGGGCCATTCAACGGGAGGAACCCCCCTAATGAGGCGATTGATCGCCCTTGCCGCAACCGCTCTGGTCGCACCCGCGCTCGCGATGGCCGCGCCGGCGACCGCGCACGCGGCTCCCGCCACCGCGAAGCCGGCTAGCCCGGTGGACGCCCTGCGGCAGCAGTTCGCCAAGAAGAGCACCGTGCGCATGGACGAGGACACCCGGATAAAGGTCGACGGGAAGGACCTGTTCCGGTACCGCCAGGCCGGCGTCCTGCGCTTCGGCAAGTCAGGCGTGGACGCCTCCGACACCAGGACCGTGGTCAAGTCCGACGCGGAGGGCGGTGACAGCACCGTGCGCGTCATCATCCTGAACGGCAAGGCCTACCTGAAGAGCCCGCTGTACGACGAGCTCCTGCCCGCGGGCCGAACCTGGGTGCGCACCAGCGCCCCCACGGCCGGAGGCACCAACAGCGTGATCGACGTCCTGCGGCCGAAGGTGCTGAAGACCGTCCTGGCGAGCACGAAGAGCAAGGCCCCCGCCGGCAGGGTCGGCGGCGCCAGGACCACCCTGCTCCGAGGCTCGCTGTCCCTGTCCGCCCTGGCCAAGGTCTCCCCCGACGCCGCCGAGTTCGCCCGCTCTGTGAAGAGCAAGAAGCCGGTCATGCTCCCGTGGAAGATGTGGATCGCCGCCGACCAGCTCCCCCGCCGGTTCCAGTCGAGCTTCCCGATGTCGGGTGGGGCCCTGCTCGGCAGCATGACGATCACCACTGACAGCCGCTTCACCTCGTGGGGAGGCAAGGTCGTCATCGCGGCGCCCCCGGCCGACCTGGTCATCGACGAGGAGGACCTCACCGAAGACCTTCCGGTGACCCCCGACCTCACCACCACCATCACCGGCGTCGCCGCACGGGAGCGGTGAACGCCGAGACCGAGCGGGGATAAGGAAGGCGCGGGTTCCCCGATCAAACGGGTGCCGGGAGGACCTCCAAAGGATCCGCCAGCCCATGGACCTACGACGATGGCGACCGAGGGCACCGAACTTGGTGGCCCACCCGTTACCCGGTTGATCGGGGCACCCAAGTGTTACCCGCCCAAGATCGTGACCATCTCAGGGACGCCGGACAGTCACCACCTCGGCGCTTGGGGTGGTTCTGCGCTGGGTGGGCAGCACACGGGTTCCCCGATCAAACGGGTGCCGGGAGGGCCTCCAAAGGTTCCGCCGACCCATGGACCTACGACGATGGCGACCGAGGGCACCGACCTTGATGGCCCACCCGTTACCCGGTTGATCAGGGCACCCGAGTGCCACCCACCCAACCATCGTGACGTCCAACCACGCCGGACCTGGGTGCAGGCTAAAGACGCCCGGCGTTCGCAGAGCCAACGAGGCCGAACGTGTGCCCAGCCCAAAGACGCCAGGCGCGTACGCAGGCCTACAGCTTCTCGAGCGGAGCGTAAGCGAGGAGGAGGGTCTTCTCGCCGCCGGAGCCGAAGTCGATCTTCACCTTGGTCTTCTCGGCCATGCCGTCGACCATGACCACGGTGCCGAGCCCGAAGGTGTCGTGGGTGACGCGATCGCCCGGGCTGAGGCTCGGGATCACCCGCCCGCCGGTCTTCTTGGGGGCGGGAGCCGTGCGGCTCTGGCGGACGCTGGCGGCGCTCCAGGCGGTCTTCTCCGGGTCGCCGCGCCAGTCGAGCAGGTCGGACGGCACCTCGGCGAGGAACCGGGACGCCGGGTTGAACGCCGGAGACCCCCAGGAACTGCGCACGGCGGCACGTGAGACGTACAGCCGCTGCTGGGCACGGGTGATGCCGACATAGGCCAGCCGGCGCTCCTCCTCCAGCTCGCGCGGCTCGCCCAGGGACCGCATGTGGGGGAAGACGCCGTCCTCCAGGCCGGTGAGGAACACCACGGGGAACTCCAGCCCCTTCGCGGTGTGCAGGGTCATCAGCGTGACCATGCCCTGGTGGTCGTCGCCCTCGGGGATCTGGTCGGCGTCGGCCACCAGCGAGACCTGCTCCAGGAAGTCGACGAGCGTGCCCTCGGGGTTGGCCTCCTCGAACTCCTGGGCCACGGAGATGAGCTCATTGAGGTTCTCCAGCCTGCTCTCGTCCTGCGGGTCGCCGGAGGTCTCGAGCTCGGTGCGGTAGCCCGTACTGGAGAGGACCTCCTCGGCCAGCTCCGACAGCGACAGCTCCTTGCCGCGCAGCTCGTCGAGCAGGCCGACGAACTCCTTGATCGCGTTGAGGGACCGGGTGGCCAGGCCCGGGGCCTCGTCCGCGCGGCGGAGAGCGTCCCAGAAGCCGATGCGCTCGCGGTTGGAGAACGCCTCCACCATCGCCTCGGCGCGGTCGCCGATGCCGCGCTTGGGGACATTGATGATGCGCCGCAGCGACACCGTGTCGTTGGGGTTGGCGAGCACACGCAGATAGGCCAGCAGGTCGCGGACCTCTCTGCGCTCGTAGAAGCGCACGCCGCCCACGACCTTGTAAGGCAGGCCGGTACGGATGAAGATCTCCTCGAACACACGGGAGGCGGCGTTGGTGCGGTAGAAGACGGCCACCTGGCCGGGCGTCACGTCGTCCTCGTCGGCGAGCCGGTCGACCTCCTGCGCGACGAACATGGCCTCGTCGTGCTCGTTGTCGGCGACATAGCCGATGATCTTGGGTCCGGCGCCCTGGTCGGACCAGAGGTTCTTGGGCTTGCGGCTCTCGTTGCGCGAGATCACGGCGTTGGCGGCCGACAGGATCGTCTGGGTGGAGCGGTAGTTCTGCTCCAGCAGGATCGTGCGGGCGGACGGATAGTCGCGCTCGAACTCCAGGATGTTGCGGATCGTCGCGCCGCGGAAGGCGTAGATCGACTGGTCGGCGTCGCCCACCACGCACAGCTCGGCCGGCTCGACCGCGCCCTCCCGGACGAGGTCGCCGTCGGCGGTGCGCGGTGAGGGAACCCCGACCAGCTCCCTGATCAGGGTGTACTGCGCGTGGTTGGTGTCCTGGTACTCGTCGACCATCACGTGGCGGAAGCGGCGCCTGTAGTGCTCGGCCACATCGGGGAAGAGCTGGAGCAGGGTGACCGTCAGCATGATGATGTCGTCGAAGTCCATCGCGCCGGCCTCGGTGAGCCTGCGCTGGTAGCTTCGGTAAGCCTCGGCCAGAGTGCGCTCGAGGTGGGTCTGCGCCTTCTCGGCGGCCGTCTCGTAGTCGATCAGCTCGTTCTTGAGGTTGCTGACCTGCGCGGAGAAGGAACGCGGCGGGTAGCGCTTGGGGTCGAGATCGAGCTCGCGGCAGACCATCGCCATCAGCCGCTGGGCGTCGGCCTGGTCGTAGATCGAGAAGCTGGAGGTGAACCCGAGCCGCTTGGCCTCCCGGCGCAGGATGCGGACGCAGGCGCTGTGGAAGGTCATCACC
The DNA here is from genome assembly GCF_039537005.1 of Sphaerisporangium flaviroseum. Classification (NCBI taxonomy): domain Bacteria; kingdom Bacillati; phylum Actinomycetota; class Actinomycetes; order Streptosporangiales; family Streptosporangiaceae; genus Sphaerisporangium; species Sphaerisporangium flaviroseum. The sequence goes on from NZ_BAAAZR010000052.1 coordinate 54,139, forward strand.
CACATGGCCTTCGACCTCGGGCCGATGAGCCGGTCGACCCGCTCCTTCATCTCCTTGGCGGCCTTGTTGGTGAAGGTGATCGCCAGGATCTCCTGGGGCTGGACGTGGCGATCGGAGAGCAGGTAGGCGATGCGGTGGGTGAGCACCCGTGTCTTCCCCGACCCGGCACCCGCGACGATCAGGAGCGGGCTGCCCTCGTGGACGACGGCATCCCGCTGCTGCGGGTTGAGCCCGTCGAGCAGCGGATGATCAACGGTGGGATTCATGGCTCGGGTCGACACGCCCCTAGATTATGGCCGCCCACCGACAGTGGGCGCCTCTTCTGGCACCACTGCGGCGTCCGGATCGGCGGCGCACCCGCCCGACCGGCACGGGTGTACCGCCTCACGCAGGAAATATCGAGAGAACACCCTTTGTTCACCGCGGAGTGAACCTAGGAGGACGATCGTGACCGTACTTGACGACACCGACATCGGCAGGGTGCTCGTGGTGACCGCTCACCCTGATGATGTGGACTTCGCCGCGGCCGGCACGGTCGCCAGGCTCACCGACAAGGGTATCGAGGTCGTGTACTGCATCGTCACCGACGGCGACGCCGGAGGCTTCGACCGCGAGTTGGACCACGGCGGCATGGCGGCACTGCGGCGCGCCGAGCAGACCGAGGCCGCCAGACGGGTCGGAGTGAAGGACCTGCGCTTCCTGGGATATCGCGACGGCACCGTGGAACAGACTCTCGGCCTGCGCCGTGACATCGCACGAGTGATCCGCCAGGTTCGTCCGGACCGGGTCGTCACCTCGACGCCCGAGCGTAACTACGCCCGCCTGGGACCGAGCCATCCCGACCACCGGGCCGTCGGCGGCGCGACGCTGGACGCGGTCTACCCCGACGCGCGCAATCCGTACGCCTTCCCCGAGCTGCTCGCCGAGGAAGGGCTCGAGGCGTGGACCGTGCGCGAGGTGTGGCTGTCGGGCGGGCAGGCGAACAACCACTACGTCGACGTCACCACGGTCGTGGACCGCAAGATCGCGGCTCTGCGTGCCCATGTGAGCCAGACGAGCCATATGGAGACGCTGGAGCAGTTCGTCAAGGCTTTCCTCGCGGCCAACGCCCAGACCGCCGGACTTCCCGAAGGCAGCTACGCGGAGGGTTTCCAGGTGGTCCCCACCGCCTGAACCCCGCCTGGAAAGAGGAGGGCTCAGGCGCGGCGGTCGAGCCGTCTGGTGGCGCGGGCGGCGAGGAAGCCGAGCGAGTTGGTGGCCAGGTGCAGCAGGGCGGGCGCCGTCAGTCCCCCGCGCCGGCGGAGCTCGAGGAAGAACACCCCCGCGAGCCCGGTGGCGATCACCGAGCCCACGACCACCCGCACGACGCCCTCCCCACCAGACGACACCTCCCCCTGCTCACCCGCGTCCTTGGGAGGTTCGCTGCTGTCGTCGGCTGGATCGGCCGAGGTGAGGTGGCTGAGCGCCGGGTTCGCGGCGGCCATGTCGAGGGCCGGGAGGATGTGCCACAGCCCGAAGAGGACGGCGGAACCCGCGACGGCCGCGCCCGGCCCGTACGAGCGGCGCAGCATGGCGGGAAGCACCCCCCTGAACGCGACCTCCTCCAGCAACACCGTGCCCAGCGGGACCTGGATCAGGACCTCCTCCAGGAGCCGGGCGCGCGACAGCGCGAGAGCCCGCTGGTCGCGGAAGAAACGCCTTGTCGGCGGGGTCAGGACACCCCCGGTGTACACCAACGCCACGGCGCCCGCGAGCGTCCCGCCGATCCCGGCGCCCCGGCGGGCGTGCTCGAACCCCATCTCGGACCAGGACAGACCGGACCGCCGGCCCAGCAGCACGAGCGTGCTCGCCGTGACCACCGAGGTCACGGGCGCGAGGCGCCGGGCGACGCGGTTGCTGAGAACGTTCGCCACCACGAGCAGGCCCACCGAGGGCAACAGGACGCGAGATCCGGCGCCCGTGGGCAACGGGACACCGGACCCGTCGCCGGTGGATGATGAGGCGTGCGGCGTCATGAGGCGGTGCGCCGGCCCCAGCCAGGGGGAAAGCGCAGCCTGCGGCGTTCTGCCGTGGTGAGGCCGCCCCAGATGCCCTCGGACTCACCCGCGCGGACGGCGTGGTCCCGGCATTCCCCGATCACCGGACACGTGGCGCAGACGGCTTTCGCCCGCGCCTCCTGCTCGGGGAACGGGGCATCGGGAAAGAACAACTCGGGATCAGATGTGCGGCACGACCCCCGGGACGCCCAGCCCGCCTCGCGGACGGCTTCCGTACCCATGACCACCTCCCTGGCCTGCGTTCACATCGCCAGGCTATGAGCCGCCTCCCGGCGGCACATCCATCTGGCGGTGTATCCGGCGATCGCGCCGGTCCCCATCACGGCGTACCTCAGCACGAGCCGACGTCCACGACGTACATCAGCACGAGTCGACGCCGCTGTTGAATCCCTTGGCGAAGAACTGCTGGCGCTGGGCCGGGGTGCCGTGGGCGTCGGAGCGCCACCAGGCCTCGGTCGGGTCTCCCGCCGCCGCGAGGTTGGCGAGCAACTCCTCCTCGTCGCCGCTCTCGGCCTCCAGTTGCTTGGAGTCGATCAGCCCCTTCAGCGCGCCCCCCGCGTAGCAGTCGGCCTGGAGCTCACGCTCGACGTTCAGGCTGAAGTCGCTCATGAGCTGCGCCTGGACGGCATGGCCGATCTCGTGGGGGATGATCAGGTACACCGCTCCGTCGCCCATCTCCTCGTACAGCGAGCGCATCCAGCGCTCGTCGTAGGCGACGAAGTGCCCCACGGGGCAGTAGAAGGCGTTCTCGGGGACGGCGGGCTGGCCACCGCACTCGGGGCCGTCGGCGCCGGAATACGCGACGAACCTCTGCAGCGGGCGATAGGTGGTCCCCGCGGCCTGGAACTTCTGGTTCCAGTAGGTCTCGGTGTAGGTGCGCGCGAGCTGGACGTCCTCCTCGAAGGTCTGCCCAAGCGGCTGGGCCGGCTCGGACCCCTGCGCAGGAGCGCTGGGCGCGGAGAACTGGTCCTTCCAGAAGTCCACGGACGAGCAGCCCGCTGCGAGCGCGGCTGCGATGACGAGCGGCAGAAGTGCGCGAAGGGTCACACGACCAATCCTGGCCGACCTGTCACACTCCCGCGCGAGCATTTCGTCCTCGGGTCACACGAGACGCCGGGCGGTCGCCCAGCGAGACAGTTCGTGACGGTTGGAAAGCTGCAGCTTGCGCAGGACAGAGGACACGTGGGTCTCGACGGTCTTCACCGAGATGAAGAGCTCCTTCGCGATCTCCTTGTACGCGTAGCCGCGCGCGATCAGCCGCAGGACCTCGCGCTCGCGCGTCGTCAGCGAGTCGAGCTCGGGGTCGATGGACGGCGCCTCGGTGGAGCTGAAGGCGTCCAGCACGAATCCGGCCAGTCGCGGCGAGAACACCGCGTCGCCCTCCGAGACCCGGACGATCGCGTCGGTCAGCTCCCTGCCGCTGATCGTCTTGGTGACGTACCCGCGAGCCCCGCCGCGGATGACACCGATCACGTCCTCGGCCGCGTCGGAGACCGACAGCGCCAGGAAACGGACCGAGGACCCCGAGCCGAGGACCCGGCGCAGCACCTCCTGGCCGCCGCCTCCGGGCATGTGGACGTCGAGCAGGATGACGTCGGGCTTGAGAGACTCGATGGCGGCGACCGCGGAGTCGACGTCCTCGGCCTCGCCGACCACCTCGATCTGGGGGCCGAGCTCGGCGCGCACTCCCGACCGGAAGAGCCGGTGGTCGTCCACGATCAGTACCTTGACCATTTTTACGGCTCCCTCACGCATCGGGGCAGATCGTGGATCACGGCTGCTCCCGCTTCATCGTCAGCATTACTTCTGTTCCCTCGCCAGGTCCAGTCTTGACCCGTGCGCTCCCGCCGTGACGCTCCATCCGGCCGATGATCGACTGGCGGATGCCCATGCGGTCGTCGGGAACATCCTCCATGGTGAAGCCCTTGCCCCGGTCCCTGATGAACACGGTGACCTCGTCGGCCTCCACTTCCGCGTAGACGGAGATGACCGGGGCCTCGGCGTATTTGGCGGCGTTGACCATCGCCTGCCGCGCGGCCTGCAGCATGGCACGCATCCCGCCGTCCAGGTCGCAGTCGCCGACGCAGACGATCTCGATCGGGATGCCGTGCTCGTCCTCGATCTCGGCGGCGACCCGGCGCACCGCGGCGGCCATCGACGCGTCCGCGTCCGCCTTGGGCTGGTACAGCCAGTTGCGAAGCTCCCGCTCCTGTGACCGGGCGAGCCGGGTCACCTCGAACGGGTCGCTCGCGTTGCGCTGGATGAGCGTGAGCGTGTGCAACACCGAGTCGTGCACGTGCGCGGCCATCTCGGCGCGCTCCTCCTGCCGGATGCGCTCCCGGCGCTCCTTCTGGAGCTCCTTCCACAGGCCGGTCAGCCAGGGGGCCGCGATCAGCGTGATACCGCCGACGACGACGGCGGTGAACACCAGCCCTGGACGCGCCTCGGCGAGCTTGTCCTGTGCCACCAGGAAGCCCGTCGCGCCGACGACCACGAGCAGCAGCCCGATGCCGGTGCGGACCCATGACCGCCGCACCTGACGGACGGCGTCGCTCATCCAGTGCTGGCGGCGGCCGGGATCGGCCTGTTGCCACAGGATCAGGGTGCCGATGCCGCCGACGGCGATCGACCAGGTGCCGACGCCTCCGGTGGCGGCGCCCGTGAGCCAGCCGAAGGCCGTCAGCGCCATGCCGAGCACGCCGTACGCGGCCACCTGGCCCCAGTCGCGGCTCGGCGGCTCTCCTTCGTACGGCTCGCGCGGAGTGAACATCCACAAGGCGGCGTACGCGAGGAGGCCGAGGCCGTCCAGCACGCTGAGCAGCACGAACGCGAGCCGCAGCACGACAGGGTCCAGCCTCAGCTGGGCGGCGGCACCTTGGGCGACACCGGCGACGAGCCGGCCCTGCAAGGGCCGCATCATGCGCGGGTACGCCTCGGACACGGTGGTGGGGGTCTCAGACATCTCTCGTGCATCGTCACATGTGAAAGGGGCTCCCTGCATCAGGGCGCTCCCTGACTCCTGCCCTGAGGCCTCCGGGGCGAGTCAGGGGTGTCCCGGATGGTGAGCGGGACCCCGGCACGGCCACGATAGAGCCATGACCGAAGCAGGCAGTCCCGGCACGACGCTGGAGCCAGATGGCTTCGCCCCTGGGGACGAGGAGCGTGTGCTCAAGCGTAGTGACGAAGGACGCATGCTCACCGGGGTGTGCGCGGGGTTCGGCCGCTACACGGGGATGGACCCCGTGATCTACCGGGTCGGCTTCGCCGCCCTCGTGGTGGGCTCGGGCATCGGCATCATGCTGTACCTCGCGGCTTTCCTGCTGATGAGGAACACGAACGGCGGTCCCGGGTACGCCGAGCAGTGGAGCCGCAGGGTCTTCGACGCCGAGACCGTGATGGCGTTGCTGACGGCCATCTTCGCCTTCGGCCTGATCATCAACCTGGCGGCGGGCGGCATCAGCACGGCGACGGTCGTCGTGGGCACCCTGCTGGCGATCGCCCTGCTGGCGGCCCACTCGCGGGGCGTCGACCTGCTGGCCATCGCCAGGAGCCTGCCCGAGCGGCTGAAGGGCAAGCGCGGTACCCATCCGGTGCCGGAGCACTGGAACTTCGATCCGCTGGGCATCCATCCCTTCTCGCCGCCTCCGGCCTCGCCGTACCCCACACCCCCTCCGGCCTCGCCGTACGCGGCGCCGCCCGCCGGCACCGGCGCCTCCGGGCCACCGCCTCCCTACGCCCCCTCCCCTGGCCCGCCCACCACCGACCTCGGCACCCCCGCCGGGTCCCCGGCACCCGGCGCCGACGCGCCTCCTGGGGGTCCGCCTTATGCGGGCGCCACGACCGGGCAGACGGACGCCGGGCCCGGCACGACGGCTGAGTATCGCCGCCTCGTCGACCTGGTCCGCGAGGCGCACAGCACTCCGCCCGCCGGCGTGCAAGACGCTCCCCCGGGATCGGGTTCCTCGCGATACGGGCCCACGCCGGGTTCCTCGCGATACGGGCCCACGCCGGGTTCCTCGGGCTTCGACTCGTCGGGCGAGCCGTTCGCCCCGCGCGGCCCGTACAGCCGGTACGGCCCGCCCCAGCCCTACGAACCGCACGACTGGGGTTACGACAAGCACTTGGCGCGGCAGGCGCCACCGAAGAGGCCGAGGTCTTTCACCGGCGTAGTCACGATGTTCATCGCGCTCGTGGTCGGAGGGATCATGGTCGCCACGCAGTCGACCTCCAGCACGTTCAACCTGCCGATCGTCGGCGGGGTCGTACTCATCACGATCGGCGCGGGGCTGCTCGTCGCGACCTGGTTCGGCCGGGGCGCGGGGCTGGTGGCCACCGGCACGATCATGTCCCTTCTCCTGGTGGCGGGATCGACCGTGAACGGTATTCCGAAGAAGATCGGCAGCTATACCTGGGAGCCGGTCGGCAGCTCGCAGGTCGTTCGCACGTACTCCGTGGACATCGGGGACGGGACGCTCGACCTGCGGAGCACCAAGCTGCTGCCCGGTTCCCGCACCCGGTTCGACGCCTCGGTGTCGGTCGGCGAGCTCAAGATCATCGTGCCACGCACGGCTCGCGTGGAGGTGTTCGGCTACACCCGGCTGGGCGACGTGAAGATCGAGCACGCCGTGCAGGGTGGCGCCGACGTCCACCACGACAAGGTCCTCGAACCCGACTCCGGCTCGGCCGGCGGCGCCGTTCCGGTCATCGAGCTGCACCTCAAGGCGGGCATCGGCGACGTGGAGGTGCACCGTGCGGCATAAGACCGACTGGCTGTCACTGCTGGCCGGCCTGCTGTTCATCGGCATCGGCATCCGCTACCTCACCGCTCCGCGACCCGACGCTCTGCTCATGGCGCTGATACTCGTGTTCGGGCTGGGCTTCGCCGGACTCATCGGGATCATCGCCAAGACGGTGCGCAAGCGCTGATCCTCGCATCCGGAGACCACCGGCCTTCTAACGGGAGCAGGCGTTTGACCACGTTAGAGTTGTGAGATGTCCGACTCCTTGGCCCTGCGGTTCACCAGAACGATCAGGGCGAGAAACGGGGAGGTCGCCGACGCCCTCGCCGACACGGCCGGCCTGACCGCCTGGGTCAGGCAGAACGCCGCCGATCTCGGGGTGGACGCCGGCGGCTTCACCGCGAGCGACTCCCTGCGCGACGAGGTCGTCCTGCTCCGCCAGGCCGTACGGGCGCTGTTCGCCAGGGCCGTCGCGCCCGGGGAGCCGAGTTCGGCGGACGCCGCCCGCCTCCCGGCCTTCACCGAGGCCCTCGCCGCGGTGAACGCCGCGGCCATGGCCGTGCCCCTGGCCCCGCAGCTCGACTGGCCCGCGTGTTCCGAGCCCACCGTGAGGGTCACACCGTCCGCTCAGGTGAGCGAGCAGGTACGGCTACGCGCGACGCTGGCCAGGGCCGCGATCGAGTTCCTCGCCGGCCCCGAGCGGGAGAGGCTCAGGGCCTGCCCGGCGCCACGCTGCGTCATCTACTTCATCAAGGAGCACACCCGCCAGGAGTGGTGCTCGGTCACCTGCGGCAACCGGGCCAGAGCCGCTCGCCACTATCAGCGGCACCGCGACCACCTCTAACGGATTGAAAGCTGGCTACCCGTTAGGTTACGCTGCAGTGAAGTTCTAACGGGTCCGACGCTTGGAGACCGTTAGAAACGTCGACTGAAGGGTGGCGACATGTCGTTCCAGCTTGGGCACGTCGGGCTCAATGTGACCGACCTCGAGAAGACCAAGCAGTTCTACCTGCGCGTCTTCGGCTTCGACCTCATCTCGGAGTCCGCGGAGGGCGACCGGCGCTACGCCACGCTAGGTTTCGACGGCACCTCGATGGTCACCCTGTGGCAGCAGAGCGAAGGACATTTCGCCACCACCCTGCCCGGGCTCCACCACTTCGCCTTCCGAGTGGCGGACATGGACGCGGTGCGCCGGGCGGAGACCACGCTGCGGGAGGTCGGGGCGCAGTTCGCCTACGAGGGGATCGTGCCGCACGGCACGGGCAGGCAGTCCGGCGGGCTGTTCTTCAAGGACCCTGACGGCATCCGTGTGGAGATCTTCGCGCCCACCGGCGCCGAAGAGCTGCCTGCGCCGGTAGCAGACGCTCCTACCTGCGGATTCTTCTAATGCGGCACCCCGGGGAGTCGCTGCTGCAACACCGGGCGGGGATCACCAGGCCGTTCGGCTCGGCGCGTACGCGACCGGAGATCCCTCCCGTGGCGGCCGACTTCCTCCGGGCCCAGCGAATGCTCGTCATCGGAAGTCCCGACCGCGACGGCCGGGTCTGGGCGGGCACCCTCACCGGCTCCGAAGGGTTCGCCGACCCGAGGGACGACCAGCTGATCAGCATCGGCGCGCTGCCCGGCGGGCCGTTCGCGGGGCTGTTCGAGGAGAGTCATGACATCGGGATCCTCGCCATCGAGCCCGCGACCCGCCGCCGCATGCGTGTCAACGGCCGGGCGCACCGCGACGGAGGACGCCTGGTCGTGCGGACCGAGCAGGTCTATTCCAACTGCCCGAAGTACATCCAGAAACGGGAGCCCGTTCCCCTCCCCGGTGGGGACGCCGGCGAGGAGGGTGAGATCGTCAGGGGTGAGGCTCTCACCTCCGTCCAGCGCGAGTGGATCCGTACGGCCGACACCTTCTTCATCGCCACCCACGCCGCCGGGCTCGGCACCGACGTCTCCCACCGGGGAGGGAATCCCGGGTTCGTCCAGGTCGTGGACGAACGGCGGCTGGCATGGCCGGAGTATCCGGGCAACTTCATGTTCATGACGCTGGGAAACCTCCAGCTCAACCCCGCCTGCGGGCTGCTCTTCCTCGACTGGGAAAGTGGGCATGGGTTGCACCTCACCGGCCGGGCCGCCATCACGGGGAACGGGGTCGGCTTCGAGCTGGACGAGGTCGTCGAGGTGCCAGGAGAGGTCCCGTTGCGGTGGCGATTCATGGAGTCCTCACCGCACAATCCGCCCGTGAAGATCCCCGGGGAGCCTTCGACGGTTGGTGTGGCCCGCACCTATACCGACTAAGGACCTATGTCGGCTTAGGGATCTGTGACCGGCTCAGGGGGAGGGTTCGCGATGAAACCACCGGTACCGCCGTTCACCGCAGAGACCGCGCAGGTGAAGGTCCAAGCCGCCGAGGACACCTGGAACACCTGCGATCCACAGCGCGTGGCGCTGGCGTACACCCCGGACTCCGTCTGGCGCAATCGGTCAGAGTTCGTTACGGGCAGGGACGAGATCACGGAGTTCCTCACCCGCAAATGGAACAAGGAGCTCGACTACGCACTGCGCAAGGAGCTGTGGTCGTTCACCGACGATCGCATCGCCGTGCGGTTCCAGTACGAATGCCATGACGCGGACGGGCAGTGGTGGCGCAGCTACGGCAACGAACTGTGGGAGTTCGACGAGAACGGCCTCATGCGACGGCGCGAGGCCAGCATCAACGACCTCCCCATCGACGAAGAGGACCGCCGCATCTTCGGCCCCCGGGCTCAGGAGGACTACGGCCGGCCGTTCCCGCTGTTCTAGGCGGTCGTGCTTTCTGTACCGGCTCGGTGGTGATGCGTTGTTTCGCTGCGGGGAGTGGGGTTGGACAGGCGTCGTTCCTCTTCGGCGCTGCGACGGGTCACGACTCGTTCGGCGCTGTGACGGGTCACGACCCGTTTGGCGCTGTGACGGGTCACGACCCGTTCGACAAGGGCGCCGGCGAATGCCGTACCGGATGCGAACAGCCAACAGGCGGACAGGCCAAGCGCTGAGCGGCGATCCAAACCTATTGAAGCCCCCACCCGGCAAGCATCTGACCGGGCCAGGCGTGGCCTCCCACCCAGATCGTGACATCCCTCAACCGCTACGAGAGATGGACATGCGTCGTTGTCATGCGCCAGGGCCCGTTCGACGCCGTGATGGGTCGTGACCCGTTCGACCAGGGCGCCGGGGATTGCTGTATCGGATGCGGTGGAGGCCGGGTGGAAGGCATCAGGCCTACGAGGGATGAACGAGTGTCACCACCGCGTGGACGGTTGCCACGTCCATGTGAGGCTACTGACCACATTGACGGCGGGATCACGAGTCGTGAATCTTGGTGTGATGAAGACGAATGCCGAACTAAGGGGCTTTTGGGAGAACCGTCTGAGTGACGACTGGACCGAGAGCGGCGTTGGGTACAAGTCTCTGGGACGGGCCTTCAACCTCTGGATGTACCGGGTGCGAGCCGAGGCCTTCAGCAGGGAGGCAGCCACTCTGCCTCTGGACCTGGCCACGGCACGAGTCCTCGACATCGGCTCCGGCACCGGGTTCTACGTCCGCCGCTGGCAACTGCTCGGCGTCAAGTCCGTCGTCGGCTGCGACCTCACCCACGCCGCCGTGAATCGGCTGCGCGAACGCTTCCCCCAGGTGGACTTCCATGAACTGGACATAGCCGAGCCCGGGGACACCTTGGAACCTGGCTCATTCGACGTGGTCTCGGCCATGGACATGCTCTTCCACATCACTGACGATGTTCGCTACAAGGCGGCCCTGCGGTCGATCGGCCGAGTGCTGAGACCGGGTGGTTTCTTCGTGCTGTCGGAGAACTTCCTGCACAGGCTCGAACAGCGTGGCGACTATCAGGTCAATCACACGCTGCCCTGGATTACCACAGCCCTGGATGAGGCCGGGTTCGAGGTGGTGCGACGAGTGCCGATGCTCGTGCTGATGAACGCCCAGGTCGATGCGAATCCTGTGTGGCGAAAGCTCTGGGGCGGCTTCCTGCGCGCCGTCACGCTGACCGAGCAGACCGGAAACATGGCCGGAGCCTTGCTGTACCCGCTCGAACGGCGCCTTGTCCGCCTGCTGCGCGAGAGCCCAACGACCGAGTTGATGATCTGCCGCCGACGCTAGTCGGGTCGCTCGGCCCGGCCTGGATCAATGGCGGACACGCTCACCACAGCAACGCTGTCACCGGCAACGCCCGTCACCCCCTGGCCGTCGATCCACCTCACCACGCGGGCGGGAAGCCCCGCTCAGCCCGATCAAACGCATGCCGGGTGGGCCAAATAACCGATCACCAATCACCCCACAAACCCATAAACCAAAGCCGCAGCTCACCACACCAACACCCATCACCCAGCTAGCCCTCGATCGCCATGGGGGGCGGGCCGAGCGGGTGCCGCGTGACTCCAGGGCGGCTCCCCCTTCCCGAAGTTCACGGGTCCGCCGCGCCGGCAGGGTAGGTGGCGTAAGGGCGCGTGGAGAAGCGAGTCATGGCTTTTAATGCTCCGGGGGTTGACCTGCGAGATCAGGGGCGTACTTTCGCATTTGTCGGTTCTCACTCCATCCACTCCACTCACCGTTAGTGCGCTCGCCATCTCACCCTGCCGCAGATAACCTCCAGCGAGGTCCGCCCTGGTAAGCGCACGGCAATAGAGCAACCTGCCAGCGCGCTTGGAGGGCCAATGACCCGTATCACCGTCACCGTCGACGGCGTCACGTATGAGGAAGAGGTGGAGCCACGCCTGCTCCTCGTCCATCTACTGCGCGATCGGCTGGGGAAGACGGGCACACCAATCGGCTGCGACACCAGCAACTGCGGCGCCTGCACGGTCATGCTGGACGGCAAGAGCGTGAAGAGCTGCTCGGTTCTGGCCGTCCAGGCCGACGAGACCGACGTCGTCACCGTCGAGGGCCTCTCGTCCGGCGGCGAATGGCACCCCATGCAGCGGGCCTTCCACGAAGAGCACGCGCTGCAGTGCGGATACTGCACCCCCGGCATGATCATGGCCGCCATCGACCTGCTGAAGGACGATCCCGATCCCTCCGAAGAGGCGATCCGCGAGGGACTGGAGGGCAACCTCTGCCGGTGCACCGGCTACTGCAACATCGTCCGGGCCGTACGGCGGGCCGCGCAGAGCATGAGCGGCCAGGAAGTGGTGAGCGGCCGATGACAGAGGAACTCGACGCCGGTTTCGTGGCGCGGCAGATCGCCGAGAGCGACATGCTCAGCGAGCCCGCCCCGGGCAAGCACGAGGTGGGCTCGGCACGCCGGCGTAAGGAGGACGCCCGGCTGGTGACCGGGCGTACCACATGGACCGACAACATCCAGCTCCCCGGCATGCTGTACGTGGCGTTCGTGCGCAGCCCGATGGCGCACGCCCGCATCACCCGGGTCGACACCTCCGCCGCCCTGAGCAGGCCGGGGGTCGTCGCGGCGTTCAGCGGGCGCGACCTCGCCGACGAGCAGGGCAGCCTGCCGTGCGCCTGGCCCGTCACCGAGGACATCGTCATACCCGACCATCCGCCGATGGCGGTCGACGAGGTCCGGTACGCCGGTGAGGCGGTGGCCTGCGTCGTCGCCACCGACCGGTACAAGGCGGCCGACGCGCTGGAGGCCATCGAGATCGACTACGACCCCCTGCCTGCCGTACTCGACATGACCGAGGCGCTCAAGGAAGGCGGTCCCCAGGTCCACGAGGCGGGGAACAAGGCGTTCGTCTGGAAGTTCGCGGCGGGCGACATCGACGCGGCCTTCCGGGACGCCCCCGTGGTCGTCGAGCGGACCTTCGTCCAGCAACGGCTCATCCCGTCGGCGATGGAGCCCCGCGCGGTGGTGGCGCAGACCGACGGCGACTCCTTCACGCTGCACTCCGCGACCCAGATACCGCACATTCTGCGGATCATGCTGGCCCAGGTGACCGGGATCCCCGAGCACAAGCTGCGCGTGATCGCGCCGGACGTGGGCGGCGGATTCGGCTCCAAGCTCCAGGTCACCGCCGAGGAGGTGCTGCTGCTCCTGCTGGCGAGGCGGCTCGGCAAGCCGGTCAAGTGGACCGAGTCGCGGTCGGAGGGCAACCTGACCGTGCACCACGGCCGTGACCAGCTTCAGCGCATCTCGCTGGCCGCCGACGCCGAGGGGCACATCAAGGGCCTGCGGGTGGACCTCCTCGCCGACATGGGCGCCTATCTGATGCTGGTCACGCCCGGCATCCCGATCCTCGGCGCGTTCATGTACAACGGCATTTACAAGATGGACGCCTACGACTTCACCTGTACGGGCGTGTTCACCACCAAGATGCCGACCGACGCCTACCGGGGCGCCGGCCGTCCGGAGGCGACGTTCGCGATCGAGCGGGTCATGGACGAGCTGGCGAACGAGCTGTCCCTCGACCCCATCGAGGTACGGCGGCGCAACTGGATCGCCCACGAGGAGTTCCCCTACACCACGATCGCCAACCTGACCTACGACTCGGGGAACTACGAGGCGGCGACGGACAAGGCGCTCTCGCTGTTCGGATACGACAAGCTCAGGGCGGAACAGGCCGACCGGCGCGATCGGGGCGACCCGGTCCAGCTCGGCATCGGCGTCTCCACCTTCACCGAGATGTGCGGCCTCGCGCCCAGCCGGGTGCTCGGCTCGCTCAGCTACGGCGCGGGCGGCTGGGAGCACGCGTCCGTACGGATGCTTCCGACCGGGAAGGTGGAGGTCGTCACCGGCTCCAGCCCGCACGGGCAGGGGCACGAGACAGCCTGGAGCCAGATCGTCGCCGACGCCCTCAGCGTGCCGTTCGAGGACGTCTCCGTGGTCCACGGCGACACGGCCATCTCCCACAAGGGCATGGACACCTACGGTTCCCGCTCTCTGGTGGTCGGTGGCATCGCCGTGCTGCAGGCCTGCGACAAGGTCAAGGAGAAGGCCAAGCACATCGCCGCGCACCTGCTGGAGGCCTCCGCCGACGACATCGAGTTCGCCGAAGGCTCGTTCAAGGTACGCGGCACCGACTCGGGCAAGACCATCCAGGAGATCGCGCTGGCGACGTTCGCCGCCCACGACCTTCCGGAGGGCGTCGAGGCGAGCCTGGACTCCGACGCGACCTACGACCCGAACAACTTCTCGTTCCCGCACGGCACCCACCTGTGCGCGGTCGAGGTCGACACCCAGACCGGCGCCACCAAGATCCGGCTGTACGTCGCGGTGGACGACGTGGGCAAGGTCGTCAACCCGATGATCGTGGAAGGCCAGGTGCACGGAGGCCTCGCGCAGGGCATCGCGCAGGCGCTGTTCGAGGAGGCCGTCTACGACGCCGAGGGCAACCTGCTGACCACGACGATGGCGGACTACCTGCTGCCCTCGGCGGCCGACCTGCCCGACTTCGTCACCGACAGGACCGAGACCCCGGCGACGTCCAACCCGCTGGGCGTCAAGGGCGTCGGCGAGGCGGGGACGATCGCCTCGACGCCCGCCGTGGTGAACGCGGTCGTCGACGCGCTCCGGCCGTACGGCGTCAACGACGTGGCCATGCCATGTACCCCCGAACGGGTGTGGCGAGCAGTGCAAGGAGGTGTCTCGTGATCCCGGCGTCCTTCGACTACGTCCGCCCGTCATCGCTCAGCGAGGCCGTGTCGGTGCTCGCCGATGCCGGGGAGGAGGCCAAGGTGCTCTCCGGTGGGCAGTCGCTGCTGCCACTGCTCCGGCTGCGGCTCGCCTACCCGAGCGTGCTGGTCGACGTCGGCCGGCTCGACGAGCTTCACGGTATCCGTGACGAGGACGGCCACGTCCACATCGGGGCGACCACCACGCATGACGAGGTGGTCCGCTCGCCCATCGTCAACGCCGAATGCCCACTGGTGGCGCTGGCCGCGGCCACCGTCGCCGACCCGGCGGTGCGGCACCGGGGCACGTTCGGCGGCTCGCTCGCGCACGGCGATCCGGCGGGCGACCTGCCCGCCGTGGCGGTCGCGCTGGACATGGAGTTCGTGATCCACTCCCCGTCCGGCGAGCGGGTCGTCGCGGCACGGGACTTCTTCCTCGACTACCTGGAGACGGCGCTCCAGCCCGGGGACGTCCTCATCGGCATCCGCGTGCCCAAGCTGGGCGCGGGGTGGGGCTTCCACTACGAGAAGTTCCACCGCACCGCCCAGTCCTGGGCGATCGTCGGCGTCGCGGCGGCGGTGCGGGTCTCCGGGACCAACGGCGAGGGCCGCCGGATCGAGGAGGCCCGCGTCGGCCTGACCAACATGGGGCCGGTCCCCGTGCGGGCCACCCAGGCGGAGTCGGCCGCGGCCGGCACCGACCTGAACGGTTCCACCGGCACGTACGGCTCCATGGCGAACGGCTCGGGTAACGGCTCGGGGTGGCACCACGGCTCGCACGGCGGGGACCCCCTGCGGGAGGCCGCCGCCATGGCCGCCGAGGGCACCTCGCCCCCGGCCGATCTGCACGCCGCGCCCGACTACCGCAGGCACCTCGCCCAGGTGCTGACCCACCGCGCCCTGCTCACGGCCGCGGCGACGATCTAGAAACCCGCCGAAGGCGCCGATCCTGCCGTCTTGGGG
>NZ_BAAAZR010000052.1:69521-315538 GCF_039537005.1 Sphaerisporangium flaviroseum
GGCGCCTTCACCATGAACCTGGAAGCCCTTGATCAATTCGCGGGGTTCAGGACACGTCCGCGCTGTTGTACGCCCAGTGTGCCGTACGGATAGTCGGCCACGATCGGACGGCTGACCTCGGTGAGCAGGCCTGCCTCCTTCTCGGACAGGTGCAACTCGGCGGCGCCGAGGTTGTCGTCGAGCTGTTCGAGCGTGCGCGCGCCGAGGATCACCGACGTGACCGCGGGCCGGTCCGCGACCCAGGCCAGCGCCACCTGCGACATGGACACGCCACGCCCCTCGGCGATCTGCCGCACCGTGTCGATGACCTGCCAGGTTCGCTCCTGCGCGTTGCGCGGGGCATAGGCCTCCATGCCACGCTGCGGGTCCTCGCCGAGCCGAGTGGCGCCGGTCGGCACGTGGTCACGCGCGTACTTCCCGGTCAGCCAGCCACCGGCCAGCGGCGACCACGGCAGGATCCCGATGTTCTCATTGCGGCACACATCCACCAGCTCGAACTCGATGTCGCGCACCAGCAGGTTGTACTGGGGCTGCAGCGTCACGATCGGCGCGTGCCCACGGAACCGGGTCAGCAGCGCCGCCTTCTGCAACTGCCAGCCGAGGAAGTTGCTGACGCCCGCGTATCGGATCTTGCCGGCGCGCACCGCGTCGTCGAAGAAGCCGAGCGTCTCCTCGATCGGGGTCAGGGGATCCCAGGCGTGCGCCTGGTAGAGGTCGATGGTCTCGACCCCGAGCCGGCGCAGACTCGCCTCCAACGCCCGGGACAGGTGGGTGCGGGTCAGGCCCGCATCGTTGGGCCCATCCCCCATGGGAAAACGCCCCTTCGTCGCGATGACGAGCTGATCCCGTACCCCCTGACGGGCCGCCAACCAGCGACCGATGATCTCCTCCGACACACCCCGGGAGTAGACATCGGCGGTGTCGATGAAGTTCCCTCCACGCTCGACGAACCGGTCGAGCTGAGCATGGGACACCTCCTCGCTGCTCTCATTGCCGAACGTCATCGTGCCCAGGCACTGTGTGGACACCACCGTGCCGGTGCTGCCCAAGGTGCGGTACTCCATCGGTCTGCCTCCCTCAACGAGATCCAGTTCGGAGTCTGCTCGACCGGCATTGATCTGTCCAACAGCAGAAACTGATCCGTTCCATCACCCAGCACGATGAATCCCGATGCCCACGAACCCGCCCGGCCGCACAGCCGGCTCAAGGGATGGCCGGGTCCACCCCTGAGGGGGACGGGATGACCCGCGCATGATGGGTAGCGGGGTAGCGAGCGGAGCGTGAGCGGTCATAATGTCGCAAGAACGACAAGGGCCGCCCAGCCGACCACTCGGCTGGGCGGCACCTGGAAGAGGAGCGGATCGATGACGATGCGGTTCGAGCACGAGTTCGCGGTCCCCGTGCCGATCGAGCAGGCGTGGTCGGTGCTTCTCGATGTCGAGAGGGTCGCTCCCTGCCTGCCGGGGGCGACACTCGACACCGTGGACGGCGACGTCTTCACCGGCCGGATGAAGGTCAAGGTCGGTCCCATCACGGTGACCTATCGGGGCCAGGCGTCGTTCGAGGCGGTCGACAAGGACGCGCACTCCCTCAGCCTCAAGGCCTCGGGCAAGGAGGCACGCGGCACGGGCACCGCCAGCGCGGTCGTGAGCGCGGCCCTGGCCGCGGAGGGCTCCCAGACCAAGGTCACGGTGGAGACCACGTTCAACGTGACCGGCCGTCCGGCGCAGTTCGGGCGCGGGGTGATGGCCGAGGTGGGGGCCAAACTGATCGACCGGTTCGCCGCCAACCTCGCGGCGCTGCTGCGGGAGACCCCCGAGGAGGTGACCGCGACCGCGCTGTCCGAGGGCGCCGCGCCTGCCATGTCCGAGGAGCCCGCGACCACCCCCTTCAACCAGCCCGTCGCCAGCCCTCTGGGCGAGCCGGCCACCCCCATCCTGGACGAACCGGCCACACCCGTCCTGGACGAACCGGCCACACCCGTCCTGGACGAACCGGCCACACCCGTCCTGGACGAACCGGCCACACCCGTTCTGGACGAGCCCACTCAGGCCGGCCCGCCCGCGGAAGCGGACCGACCGGTACAAACGGGGCCGTCCGCCGAAGCAGCCGAGCCCGCGCCGATCAGCGAGGCAGGCCACCCCGGCGAGCCCGCGCAGACCGGCGAGGCCGGCCACCCTGGGGAGCCCGCGCAGGCGGGGCAGCCCGGACGGCACCTCACCGCCGTGCCCGACTCCTACGACGAGCCGTACGCCGAGGAGGTCGCCGGGCGCGAGGCGCATCCCGCGGGGACGGCCCGTACGTCCCGGACCGCCGACGAGGAGGCACTCGACCTGCTGGAGATCGCCGGAGTTCCGCTACTCAAGCGGGTCGCCCCGGTGGTCGCCGGTCTCGCCGCCCTGATCTTCATCGTCTGGCTGGTACGGCGCGTGCTCACGGGCCGGTGACCCACTGATCCGCAGGTGATCACGTGAGCGTCGGTGACCCACTGACCGGTCGGTCCTCTGGTGACCGGCAGTTCCATCGGTGAGCCGCTGACCGCCCATACCCGACTCGTCCGCCAATATCAGCCACGGTCGCGACGATAAGCGCAAAAGTCCGGCAGGCGCAGGTCAGCACTCCCCCGAGACCGGCGGCATGACCACGTCCCTGGGCATACCCGAGTCAGGTCAATGCCGACTCAGGGGATCAAGCATGCAGCCGGACGTCAGCGTTGTGCTCATCACGTTCAACGATTCCTCCCGGATGGCACGGGCCCTCACCTCCGTCCTGAACCAGTCACTGCGCAACCTCGAAGTGATCGTCGTGGACGACGCCAGCACCGACGACACCGCCCGCGTGCTGGCCCGGTTCGACGACCCCCGCATCCGTTACCTCCGCCGGGAGACCAACAGCGGAGGGTGTGGCGCGCCGCGCAACACCGGGCTGGACGCCGCCCACGCTGCGCACATCATGTTCCTCGACAGCGACGACGAGCTGACCAGACATGCCTGCAAGAGCCTGCTCGGAGAGGTGGAGCGGACGGGGGCCGACTTCGCGTCGGGGCAGATATCGCGGCTGTTCGAGGCGACCGGGCTCACCCAGCGGTACTACCCCTCCCTCTACCGGCCCCGGAGGGTGGTCGAGGGCATCCGCTCCGAACCCGGCCTGTTCCTCGACGGGTTCGCGACCAACAAGCTCTACCGCACCGCGTTCCTCCGCGAGCAGGGCCTGCGGTTCGCCGAGAACATCCACTACGAGGACCACGTCTTCACCGCCGCCCTGTACTGCGCGGCCCGGCGCTTCGCGGTCGTTCCGTGGGTGGTCTACCTCTGGCACCGGGCCGTCGACCCGACCTCCATCTCGCTCTCCCTGCAACAGATGGACAACATCCGGCACCGGGTGCGGGCGGCGCAGATCAGCGACGCGATCCTGCGGGACAACGGCTGCTCGGACCTGGTCGGTGACAGGCAGCGGCGCTTCCTGGTCCAGGACCTGCGCGTCTACCTCAACAAGCTCCCCCACCGCACCAAGGTCTGGACCAAGGAGTTCGCCTCGGTGGTGCGCCCGTACCTCGACGAACTGGAGCCGGGCGTCCTCGGCCGCGCCGAGCCGATGACCAGGGTGTGCTGCCACCTGCTCCGTACCGACCGTCTGGAGGACCTGGTCGTGGCGACCCGGTCGCTGACCGCGCCGAAGGCCGCGCCCCGCCACGCGCTGCGGGTGGACGGCCGGACGTACTGGGGCACGCGCGCCGACCCCGGGCTGGACATCACCGATCTGCGGCTGGCCGAGCTGCCGTTCACCGCGTCCAGGATCCGGCACGAGATCTGCGAGATCTCCCACGAGGGCACGGTCGTGTCGATGACCGTTCGGACCTACGACCCCTTCGCGGTGCTGCGGCGCTCGAAGAGCGTGGCCGACCTGACCGTCAAGGGCCTCTCCGTACGGCTGGACCCGCGGCGGCAGGCCGACGGCAGCTATCTCACCCAGGTGGAGATGGATCTCGCCGGGGCCAGGCTCGGCAGGCTGGGGTTCGACGGCCGGCGAGACGTGCGGATCGCGTTCACCCGGCCCGACGGGCATCGGACGAGCGACCGCCTGCTAGTAGACCCCGGCACGCCCCCGCTGGTCCTCACGGTGGGCAGGCACCAGGTCACGGTCGGCCCGGAGGGCGACAGCGCCTTTCTGCGCGTCTCGTGGCGGCCCGCCGGTTCGCTGCGGGGCGCGTCGCGGTTGCGCGGGCTCCGCGCCCTGACCGGCCGCGCCGATCTCAAGCTGTGGGTGTACCGGCGCCTGATCCACGTGCTTCCGCGCCGTCGCGACCTGGCGCTCTTCGAGTCCGACATCGGCGCCGGCTACACCGGCAACCCCAAGTACATCCACGAGGAGATCCGGCGGCGCGGGCTGCCGCTGGAGGTGTGCTGGTCGGTGCGCGGCGGTGACCGTACCGGCTTCCCGGCGGACGTTCCCCTCGTGCGGCGGATGAGCTGGCGCTACATCTGGGTCATGGCACGGGCGGGGTACTGGGTGGACTCGCACGGGTTGCCGCTCGACTTCCCCAAGCCCAAGGGGACGCGCTACCTGCAGACCTGGCATGGCCAGACGCTCAAGACGGTCGGATTCGACTCCCCCGACCTGCGTGGCGACTTCCCCGGCCCCCGCGAGCAGTGGCGCGCCGCCGTGGCGCGGTGGGACGCGCTGGTGTCGCCGGGGCCGGAGTTCGAGCGGGTCTTCGTGCCCTCGAACGAGTACACCGGCACCGTGCTCGGCTTCGGCTCGCCGCGCTGCGACGTGCTCGTCAACGGCGATCCGGCGGCGGAGTCCCGCGTGCGCGAGGCGCTGGAGATCCCCGAGGACCGCAGGATCCTGCTGTACGCGCCGACGTACCGGGACCTGTCCAAGCGGAGCGGGACGTCGGTGCGGGTGGACCTCGACGTGCTGGCCGGGGCGCTGGCGGACGAGTGGGTGGTGGTGCTCCGCACCCATCCGGTCGAGCGGTTCAAGGTGCCCGAGCGGGTGCGGCACTTCGTGCGGCCCGCCGGCTCCTATCCCGAGGTCAACGACCTCATCCTCGCCTCGGACGCCCTGCTCAGCGACTACTCGTCGATCATCTGCGACTACGCCTGCACCGGGCGGCCGATCCTGCTCTACGCCGACGACTACGACGAGTACGTCCGGATCGAGCGCGGCCTGAACTACGACCTGCGCGAGATCGCCCCGGGACCGATGCTGTCGACCACCACCGAGCTGGTCACGGCGCTGCGCCACCTTCCCGAGGTCACGGTGGAGTTCGCGGAGCGGTACACCGACTTCGTCGGCCTGTTCTGCTCGGAGGAGACGGGCAAGGCCGCCCCCCGGGTGGTGGACGCCTTCTTCCGCGGCTTCGGAGCGCCTCTGTGAACACCGTCGTGTTCGCCTGCATGGACGCCGACACGCTCGGCGGCATCCAGCAGGTGACCCACACGGTCGCCCAGGGGCTGGCCCTGCGCGGCCACGAGGTCCACGTGATCGGCCTGCACCAGGCGACCGATCCGTTCCAGTACGTCGAGCGGCCGCTGTACGAGCACCATGTGGTGCAGCGCCGGCCGCTCGGCAGGGGACGGCGCCGGGTGGCGCGCAGACGGGTCTCCCGGCTGCTCTCCTCCCTCGGGCCGGGATACGCCGTGCTGACCTCGCCTGGGGTGGTGTCGTGGGTCGCGGACCTGATCCCGCCCCGGCTGCACGCCATCGGGCAGTACCACGGCTCGTTCGACCACGCCCGCGGCACCTCGCACTTCGCGTCCGTACGGCGGGGCTACGGGGACCTCGACCAGGCCGTCTTCCTCAGTCCCGACGACGCCTGGCGGTTCGCCGAGGAGGCGCTGCTGCCCAACACGGCCGCCCTGCCCAATCCGCTGCGCGGGTGGCCGGAGAAGGTCTCGTTCCTGGACGTGCCGCGGGTGCTCGGGGTGGGGCGCCTGGCCGCCGTCAAGCGTTTCGACCGGCTGATCACGGCCTTCGCCCGCGCCGCACGTACACAGGCGCAGTGGGAGCTGCACCTGATCGGCGACGGGCCGGAGCTGGGCCGCCTGTGCTCGCACGCCGCCTCGGTCGGGGTCGCGGACCGCGTGGTGTTCCGCGGCCGGGTCCCCGCCTCGGAGGTCGGCCAGGAGTATCTCAACGGCTCGATCCTCGGGCTCTCCAGCGAGCACGAGGGTTTTCCGCTGGTCGTCGGCGAGGCCGCCTCGTACGGCATGCCGACGGTGGCCTTCGACATCTCGGGAGGCGTGCGATCGCTGGTTCTCGACGGCATGACCGGCGTCCTGGTGCCGCCCGCGGACCTCGACGCGTTCACCGGAGCTTTGAGCGGGCTGATGGCGGACCCGGCCAGGCGGCGGCGCCTGGGAACGGCCGCCCGGGCGCACGCGGGGTCCTTCCGGCTCGACAGGGTGCTGGACCGCTGGGAGGACCTGTTCGCCCGCGCCCGTCGCTGACGGCGTCGACACGGCCCGGGCGGCCGAGGCCGCCGGCGCATCCCAGACCGCCGAGGCCGCCGGCACGGCCTCCCACCGGGGCGCCGGCGCCTGTCGTCAGCACCTGACGCGCCTGTCGTCAGCACCTGACGCGCCTGTCGTCAGCCCCGGATGAGCTGCTGCGCCGACCTGCGAGGCTGCGGGACCCGGACGAGGGAGAGCTGCCCTGAGGTCAGCATGGCCGCGAGGGGGCCGGGTTCGCGCATGCGGTTGACCACGTCGCGCCCCCGCTGGTCGGCCTGGGCCAGCCGGCGCCGGACGACCGTCTTGCGGTAGGCCAGCAGATGCGTCATGGCGGCCCGGGAGCGGCCGGTCACCTCGTAGCCCTGGGCCTGGAGGCGGCCTCCCAGCACCTCCTCGCAGAGCGCTATCTCCCAGGGCGCGAGCCGGGTGGTCCAGCTCCCCACCCTCGTCCTGGTGACCTCCCTGTGGGTGTTGCTGTGCCAGACCTTGTGGGCGGGGACCGCCGTCGTGGCCATGTGGCGCGGCTCGCACATCGCGGGATCGAACTCCTCGCCGAGGAACCCGCACAGCTTCGTGAGCTCCCCCTGGGGGTCGGCTGTGAGGTCCTCGTACCGCAGCTCGTAGTAGCCGTCAGCCGGCAGCCGCCGGGCGTACCGCCGTCCCTGGTCGATCGACTCGGCCCAGGTGGCGATCGCGTGGAAGACGTCGAGCGTGAACCACGGCATCTCCTTCAGCGAGGCCACGCAGTCGCGCCCGTCGCGGATCAGGTGGATGAACTGGGCGTCGGGGAAGAGCCTGAGCAGGACGTCGACGTGCTTGACGTAGCTGGGCCGCTTGTCCCCCCAGCGCGGCTTGCCGAACCGCTCGGCGTACGCCCGGAAGGCCTCGCCGGTCACCGATCCCAGCGAACCGGGGCCCTCGGCGGCCCTGCGGACGTAGGACGCGCGGTCGATCCCGAGCTCGCGGAACTTGGTGGTCTTGTCGGTGGCGATCCACTCGGCCAGCCTGCGCCGGTTCTCGGCGTCGCGCATGTCCCCGTGGACGCGGCGGTGGAAGTACGCCGGGATCAGGAACCGGGTCTCCGGCGGCACCGCGATGCGCTCGTGCGAGTGCAGCATGAGCTGCAACATCGTGGTGCCGGAACGTGGACACCCGATGACGAAGATCGGCCTGTCGGGACTCATCGATCTACACCCCCGTGAAGAACGGATCGGTCCGCACGTGCTGCTGGTCGTCCGGGCCGGGCGGCCTGGACCCGGTTCGCGCGGCCGGCGCCCGGGTCGAGAGCCACATGCGGTAGACGAGGAAGATTTCGTTGAGGACGAGCAGCGCACCGGCACCGGTCGTGACCGGAAGCAGCGCCGCGGGCCCGATCAGCGGCGCGAGGACGAACACGGCCGCGTGGAACTCGATGCCGCTCATCAGGTGGGTACGCACCCGGTGCCGGGCGAGGAACTGGCCGAAGCGCTGCCGCACGCTCATCCGGGCATCGGCCGGCTCGTACGGATCCGCCTTCTCCTGGTCGTACGGCGCGGCGCCCGGCGACGGCGGGGCGTGGGAGAGCGCCCGGCGCGAGATGGGCTGGGTGGCGGCGAAGGAGTCGGCGTGGGCGGACGCCTGCCGGGGGATCGTGGCGCCGTAGCCGGCGTCGTGACCGGGTTCCCGGGCGGGCGGCTCGTACGGCGTGGGCATGCGGTCGGCGGGCTCGTACGATTCGTACACGTGATCACCGTGGTCGGCCGGCTCGTGCGCGACGGCGGCGTAGTCGGGGAACTCGTGCGGCGGGGTCAACGGCGAGCTGTAGGACACGTCGTATCCGGCGCCCTGGCCGAGCGATTCGAGCGCCATCGCCTCCCGCATCGCGGCGAGCTCCTCGCGGCGTGCGACGCGCCGGCGGGACTTCACGGTCTGCCGCACCCGCTTCATCTGCGGGGCGTTGACGTACCGGAACAGGTCGAGAATGGCGATCCCGGCTCCGAGCAGCACGTAGGCGAGCCGCCCCGTCGCGACGTACTGGCCGTATGCGAGGCCCATGGCGCAGAAGACGACGCGGATCCGGTCGCCCACGTAGTCGAGCCAGAGCCCGAAAGGCGTGCCGGTGCCCTTGAGCCGGGCGATCTTGCCGTCGACACAGTCGACCATGAAGCTCACATAGAACAGCGCGGCGCCGAGCATGAGGCTGTTGGCCGCGAAACACGCCGCGGAAGCCATGCCGAGAATCAGCGAGAAGCGGGTCAGGGCATTGGGCGTGATCTCAGTGCGATTCGCTACGAACAGTGCCACCCGGCAGGCCACCGGGTCGACCATGAACACCGTCCACCATGAGTCTCTGCGTTTGCGCGTCGCGCGGACGTCATCCAGCGAATAGGACCTCATGGCTGCCAGCATGGCGACGCGAAGCCACCGAAAACTCACCGTCTGTAACTAACATGAGATCTCTAGATGCTTTCTTGACCGGTCCGGGCGACTGGCCCACGGTCCTTGACCTGCGGTCACAGGAAGCCGAGCTTCCGATCGCCTTGACGCTCCTTTCGCAGGGCCGAAGACCGGCAAACACGCGATCATCTCCGTTGTGTACACGGCCGACCACATATCGTGGTGACCATGAGCTCGACGCACAGGGGGGCGCATTCGCCGGAGCTGAGTGTCATCGTCCCGATCTACAACGTGGAGCGGTTCCTGGCGGCGTGCCTCGACTCGCTCGCCACGCAGACCTGGCGTGACTTCGAGGTCATCATGGTCGACGACGGCTCCCCCGACGCCAGCGCCGCCATCGCCGCGCGGTTCGCCGCACGTGACTCCCGGTTCCGGCTGGTCAGGCAGGCGAACGCCGGCCTGGGCCGCGCCCGCAACACCGGTGTCCGCCATGCCGGCGGAGAGTTCCTGGCCTTCGTGGACAGTGACGACCTCCTCCCGGAGTACGCCCTGGAGTACTTCCTCGCGAGCCTGCGCACGACCGGTTCCGACTTCGCGACGGGCAACGTCGACGTGCTGACCTCCCGGGGCAGGAGGCGGTCGCCGATGCATCGTCCGATCTTCCGGGGGTCGGCGGCGCAGACCCACGTCACGCGCAGGCCCGTCCTGCTGTACGACCGCCTGGTCACCAACAAGGTGTGGCGCCGCTCCTTCTGGGACCTGCACGGCCTGCGCTTCCCCGAAGGGGTGCTCTACGAGGACATCCAGGTGGCGATCCCGGCCCACTTCCTGGCCGCGAAGGTCGACGTCCTGGCCTCCCCCGTGTACGTCTGGCGGCGTCACGCGTCCTCCATCACGCGGAACCGCGTCAACATCAAGAGCATGGAGGACCGCTTCTCGGCCGTGGAGTCGGTCCGCCGCTTCCTGGAGGAAGAGGGGTCACGCAGGTTCCTGCGCGAATGGGACCGCGTGGCCCTCGACTCGGACCTGCGGATCTTCATGCACCTGCTCGACCGTGCCGACGAGCCGTTCCAGCGGCGCTTCCTCGATCTGGCGGCCGGCTACCTGCACCGTGTCCACCGCGCTTCGACCGACCGCCTCAGCGCCATCAGGCGGCTCCAGTGGCATCTCGCCGGGTCCCGGATGCTTCCCGAGTTGCTCGAGACGCTGTCGTTCGAAAGGGCGACCAGGGGCGAGCACGCACGGGCCGTGCGCCACGGGCTGCGCCACTACGGCAGGCTCCCGTTCCTCGACGATCCCCGGTACGCCGTGCCGCGCGCGGTCTACCGCATGCGGGAAGACCTCGCGCTCGAACAGGAGGTGCGCGCGGTGACCTGGCGCCGGGGTGATCTGCTGCTGTCCGGCCGCGCCCGCGTCCTGCACCTGCGCGCCAACCGGCGCCGTGATCAGCAGATGGTCGCCTGGCTGGTGCAGAAGGGCGGCCTGCGCCGGTTGCCGCTGGGCGTGGTCCTCGGGTCCCGTGGCCGCTACCGGCTCACCGTCGACCCCAAGCGGCTCCACGTCCGGCGGGCCCCGGCCCCGGTGACCTGGACGGTCGAGTTGTGGGTGCTGAACCACGGCGTCTTCCGCCGGGCCGAGCTCGGGCCGCCGGCCCACGTCAAGGCGCGGGGCCTGGTGAGCAGGCAGTTCGAGCAGGGGGTGTGGGCACGGCCCCACTGGTCCGACCAGAAGACGCTGCGCATCACCGTCGGCCCGGTCCAGGCGCAGCTCACCGGCCACCGCCTCGTCGGCGAGGACCTGGAGCTCTGCCTGAACGTCCCGGGCCTGGCCGGCGACGGCGCCCGTCTGTGCCTGACGCCCCGGCCGGGCGGCCTCACCCGCCACCACGCGCTGGTGCGGGGCGAGGAGGCGGCGTCGTTCAGCGTGCGCGTTCCCGTGGGTCCGCTGCGGCGAAGCGCGACGGGACGGCCGTCGGAGTGGCGGGCGCACGTCATGGGGGGCGTGCTGCCCGAGCCGGTCGCGGTCACGATGCCGGGCGCCAAGGGCCGGGCGCGTTACACCACCTCCGAGCAGGAGATCACGCTGAGCCGGGCGGCGGCCGACGAGCTGGCGATCCGGGTGCGTGAGCCACGCACCACGGCGACGGTGTTCCCCGCCGTACGCCAGGCGATTGTCTGATCATTAAGGTATCTATACCGATTTTGCGTGCTTTTTCCGTTTAAGGGAAGGCTGGGATAAGGTGGCGCGGCCCTGACGGAAAAGGAGAATACCGATGCGGCGATGGATCCCGATCGTGCTGGCGGCGGCCGCGACGCTGACAGCGGCTCCGACCGCGTCGGCTCAGACTTCGGGGCCGTCGATCGCCGCTCAAACCTCCCGGCCGTCGGCCGCCGCCGTCAACTGCGCGAAGGTGAAATGCATCGCCCTCACCTTCGACGACGGCCCTGGCCCTTACACCGGGAAGCTGCTCGACCTCCTGCGCAAGCACCACACGAAGGTCAGCTTCTTCCTCGTCGGCACGCGTGTCGAGAAGTACGGAAAGATCGCCCGGCGGATGGCGCGCGAGGGCCACGAGATCGGCAACCACACCTACGACCACCCGCACCTGACCTCGCTCCCCGACGACGAGATCGAGGAGCAGCTCGGCCGCACTCAGGACCTCATCGAGCGGGCGACCGGACAGGTGCCCGGCATCATGCGCCCGCCGTATGGTGACACCGACGACCGCGTCGGGTCCGTCGCCACCGAGCTGGGGTTGTCGCAGATCCTGTGGAACGCCTCCTCGCGAGACTGGGAGCTGCGTGACTCCGCCGCCATCACCAAGAAGGTCGTCGGCCTGGCCAAGCGGAACCGGGTCGTTCTGATGCACGACGTGTGGCCGGAGACCGTCAAGGCCATGCCGAAGATCCTGTCGACGCTGAAGAAGAAGGGCTACCACGTCGTACCGGTGAAGTCACTGCTGCGCGGCAAGGAGCTCGGCGCGGGCGAGATCTACCCCGTGGGCGGCTGGCGCTGACGCACGGCCGGTCAGCCGCCGGGCGAGGCGGGCGAGGCGGGCGAGGCGGGACCGGAGTCCGGGTCGGAGCCCGGGGGCAGCGTGTGGCAGGCGCGAAGGCGCCAGTGGCTGATGGCCGGGTCGGTGAGGACTTCGGTGACGGTCTCCTGGATCTGCGTGGTGGTGATGTCGTCGTCGGTCTCGACGCGGATGATGATCTCCCCGTTGGCCTGCCTGAGGTTCTTGCGCCAATGGTCGGGCAGCAGGGCCAATATCCGGATGCCGTCGATGGGCGATTTCCCCGAAAGGTGCGGCGGGGTGGTGTGCATCGTTAATTCGACCAGCATTGTCTCGCGTCCTCATTTAGTCCCAGATGGTACCGTTCGTGCCGGTCAGAGCCGGGTCCCAGATGGCGCTGGCGGGCGCGGAGCCCCAGGTGGCGACCCTGGCGGGACACGGGATCCCCGAGCCCCGTGTGGTGCCGGCGGTGAGGGTGGTGCAACCGCCGATGGCGATGCTACAAGCATCGGCGGCCGGGACAATGACGGCGCACACCTTCGCGACGAAGTTGAAATGCGCCGACAGGACCGGAGGATACGTCATTTCCTCCCCTTATTGGACATCGCCATTACCGCGACAACGGCTGCTAACGTTGTTCTGCGACCTTTCCGAGGTCGCGTTCAGCGCCGAAGACGGTCCAAGCCGATTCAGACGACGAGGAAGATGAGCGACGTGCGCGAAAAGGCCGAGCTGTACGCTCTTGACCTCTCCGATGTGACCTGGCTCAGCGCCCCCGGGAGCAGTTCGGAAGACCGCATAGAGATCGCGTATCTTCCGGGCGGCGCCGTCGCGCTCCGCAACCCGGCCGATCCCAACGGCACGGTGCTGAGGTACACGGCCGCCGAGTGGCACGCCTTCGTCCTCGGCGTCCAGGACGGCGAGTTCGACGACTGACCCGGCCGCGAGTTCGACGACTGACCCGGCCGCGAGCAGCCATCGCACCACCTCGACGACTGCTCGCCGGCCGCGGACCTACCGTCGCACCACCTCGACGACGGCGGCGTCGCCGTTTCGGTCGATCTTGACCACGGCCGCCGCCCGGTCGCCCGTCAGATCGCCCTGGACCAGACGAGCCCTGTCCTGGGGGAGGAACAGGCTGTCGATGCCGCAGGAGAGCGGCCCGTACCCTCGCGTCTCGCAGCGCAGGTACGGCGGAGCCGCCGGGCGCTGCCGCACGATGCCCGTGCCCTTCCACAGAGGGCCGTCGGCGACCAGCGGGACGAACACCTGCCCCGGCCGCTCGCCGTCGGCCACCGGAAGCCCTGGATAGTCCAGCATCACGTACGCGCCTCGGAACGGGTCGATCGGGTCGATCGGTCCGGCGGCCAGGCGGTACTCCGTGCCGGTCAGCCGGGCCGATAGCCGGGGCGCGACGGCCACCACGAGCAGAACGGCCTGCAGGAGCAGCGCGGCGGCGACCAGCACCGGGCGCGAGAGCAGGGTGAGGCGGCTCATCGGGTCACCTCCATCAGACGGCGGCGCCCGTAGATGACCAGGACCCCGGTGAGGATGAAGACCACTCCGAGGACCAGGAAGAGCGCCGCACCGGCGAACAGGGACTGGAACACCGCGAAGCTCTGCACCGTGACGAAGACCACGAGAGCCACCGTGACCAGGAAGACCAGGGAGGACAGGTCGCGCCGGGCCGCGACGACGGCGAACCAGCAGGCCGCCAGGATGTAGGCGAGCGTGCCCACCAGTGCGCGGGCCGTCTGCGTGGCGCCGAACCCGCCCGAGCGCCCGTACTCGACGACGGGCGCCCACGCGACCAGCAGCAGCGCGATCCCGATCATGAGCCCCACGGCGAGGACCTCACGGCGGCCGTTCGCGTCGCCGAGGACGAGCGCGACCGCCATGGCGACAGCGGCGGCGGCCAGGCCGGACCACACCGCCGGCGAGCCGAACATGCTCTCCCGCCCCACACCGGGGAAGGCCGCGACGAACAGCCCTGCCAGGGCGAGCACCACTCCGGCCAGCCGCCACGGCGGTGCGAACCGGGGTGCGGCGACTCGCTCGTGCAGGACGGCGGCGGACGAGGCCATCGCGCCGGCGGCCAGCAGCGCCACGGCGACGGCCGCAGCGCCGTCCGCCTGCTCGCCCACCAGCCAGGCGTACCACGCCGGTCCGAGGAGCAGGGCCGCGACGAGCGGGCCGGTCGCGCCCGTCGCGTAGGCGTAGGCCAGCGCGCCGGCGGCCCACACGCCGAGGAGGCTGGAGGTGTACGCCGGCACCTGGAGGCTCTGCGCCGCCTGGAAGATCACGCCGCCCGCGGCCAGCACCGTGATCAGCCTGGCCGCCTGCTTCCCCGCCGGATGGGACAGGACCTCGCCGGCGACGGCCGCGGCGATCCAGACCAGTGTGATCCCGGCGAAGCGCACCAACGGCGAGAGCTCGTCGAGATTGGCCGACACCAGCCAGATGAGCCCGACCCCGAGGAAGCCGCCGCCGAGCACGAGGACGAGCCGTTCGAGGCTCAGGCGCCGGCCGACGGCGTAGCGGCCCCCGAGGCGCTCCGCCGTGCCGGCGTCGATGACCCCCTCCGCCTGCCACTGGGCCAGCTCACCACGCAGCCACGCAAGACGCCGGGCCGGTACCCGTACCGGGACCTGCCGGGTCGATTCCATCACGCGCTTCCTTCCTGTTCCCCCACCAAGGACGACCGATTGGCCCAAGTTTGGCGTGACGAATGTGCTCAGAGCCTGAGCATTCATACTCAACTGGAGGAAGTACCTCAACCCATACAACCAGTACGCCCGCACGGGGCTTGCCCCGTGGGGCGGCTATCCGGGGGACGGCGCCGTACCGTGCCGGAGCGCGTCCGGCAGGGCTCGCGCGAGGCGGCGGCCCAGGCGCTGCATGGGGTGTTCGACGAAGCGGTAGGTCAGCCAGCTACAGCACAGCACCAGGGCGACGAACGCGACCGCGAGCAGCGACTGCGCGATCGGCGACTGCTTCCTGGGATCGCCGAACACGGTCACGAAGAGCTTCAGCAAGGGGTGGTGCAGCAGGTAGACGGAGTAGCTGATCAGGCCCAGCCAGACCAGCACACGGGGCACCGCACGGTGCCGCAGGGCCATGCCGATCGCGAAGGTCGCCGCGGCGAGCACCAGCGTGGCGATCCACACGTGTGGATACGCCCACCACCCCGCCCGGACGGCGAAGAACGGGACGATCGCCACCACGACCGCCACGACGGCCGCCGTGCGCGGGCCCGACAACCGCCCCTGCTCCCACCGATGGAGCGCGGTGCCGGTGAACATCACCGCCAGGATCGCGGGGCCGAGCCAGGGCGTGCGGCTGCCGAGCAGTACGAGCGTCACCGCCAGGCCGCCGAGGAACAGCGCGCCGACCATGCGCGCCCTTCGTGAGCCGGTGACCACGCAGGCCAGACCGGCGAGCAGGACGGCGGCGGCGATGAAGGCGGCCGGGCCGCGCGTCAGCAGGGGACCGGCCAGCAGGAGGCCGACCACGAGCGAGGCGACGGCGAACGCCACGGCCCACACGCCGCTGTGCTGGTGGAGCCCGGCCACGAACAGCGCCGTGACCAGGAGGTAGAACACCATCTCATACGAGAGCGTCCACATCGTGTCGGCGACCCCGGCCGAACCGACGACGTCGACGAGCATGGTGGCGTGCGCGGCGGCGGTGGCGGGGTCGGGCACGACCTCGTCACGCAGCGGCACGAGCGGGACCAGCGCGAGCACCAGCCCGATGACCATCAGGTAGAGGGGGTACAGGCGGAAGAGCCTGCCCACCCAGAACGCCCGCACGTCGCCCCGGTGCTCCAGCGAGGCGGGGATGATGTAGCCGCTGACCAGGAAGAACACCAGCACCCCGTACATGCCGAGGTTGAACCAGTGGGGCCGCAGCCCGGGCAGGAAGCGGTAGAACATGTGCTCCAGCAGCACGGCGATGGATCCCACGCCACGAACGGCGTCCAGCCACGCCAGCCGAGGCCGGGAAGTGGCGCCGGTTCGCGCGTATTGCGGGGGTGCCGTGAGCATTTGACAAAACTTACCGAAACCGGAGTCAGCAAACCGGCGACCTGGAGCTATATCCCGTTTCGTCCATGTTCAACGGGTGAATGGAATGGGATTCTCCCCCGGTATAACCCTGAGGCGAGAAAGGTCCCTCACTCCCACTCGATGGTGCCCGGGGGCTTGCTGGTCACGTCGAGGACCACGCGGTTGATCTCGCGCACCTCGTTGGTGATGCGGGTGGAGATGCGGGCCAGCACGTCGTAGGGCACGCGGGACCAGTCGGCCGTCATGGCGTCCTCGCTGCTCACCGGCCGGAGCACCACCGGGTGGCCGTACGTGCGCCCGTCGCCCTGGACGCCGACCGATCGCACGTCGCCGAGCAGCACGACCGGGCACTGCCAGATCTCACGGTCGAGACCCGCCCGCGAGAGCTCCTCGCGGGCGATCGCGTCGGCCTCCCGCAGGATGGCCAGCCGGTCGTGGGTGACCTCGCCCACGATGCGGATGCCGAGCCCGGGGCCGGGGAACGGCTGACGCCACACCATGGCCGGCGGCAGCCCGAGCTCCTCGCCCGCCCGGCGCACCTCGTCCTTGAACAGGGTGCGCAAGGGCTCGACCAGGGCGAACTTCAGATCGTCAGGAAGGCCGCCGACGTTGTGGTGGGACTTGATGTTGGCCGTGCCCGTGCCGCCGCCCGACTCGACCACATCGGGATAGAGCGTGCCCTGGACCAGGAAGTCGACGGGCCCGTCGGCCAGGATGGCCCGCTGCTCGTCCTCGAAGACCCGGATGAACTCCCGGCCGATGATCTTACGCTTCTCCTCGGGGTCGGACACCCCGGACAGCGCCTTGAGGAACCGCTCGGCGGCGTCCACGACCCGCAGTTTGACGCCCGTGGCGGCGACGAAATCACGCTCGACCTGCTCGGCCTCGCCCTTGCGAAGGAGCCCGTGGTCGACGAACACACAGGTCAGGCGGTCGCCGATGGCACGCTGGACGATCGCGGCGGCCACCGCGGAGTCGACCCCGCCCGACAGGCCGCAGATGGCCCGTCCCCCGGGCCCTACCTGCTCGCGCACGGCCTCGACGGCGTCCTCGACGATGTTGAGCATGGTCCACGACGGGCGGCATCCGGCCGCGTCGAGGAAGTGCTTCATGACCGCCTGGCCGTGCTCCGAATGCAGGACCTCGGGGTGGAACTGCACCCCGTACAGGCCCTTCTCGGGGAACTCCATGGCGGCGACCGGGGTGTCCCGCGTCCACGCGGTGACCTCGAAGCCGCGCGGAGCGGCGGCGACGCTGTCACCGTGGGACATCCACACCGACTGGGCGGAGGGGAGCCCGGCGAACAGCACGCCCTCGCTGCCCACGGTCAGCGGCGTGCCGCCGTACTCGGCGATGCCGGTCTGGGCGACCTGGCCACCGAGGACCCGGGCCATCTCCTGGAACCCGTAGCAGATGCCGAAGGTCGGCACCCCGGTGTCGAACAGCCCTTCGGGGGCCGCGGGGGCGCCCTCGGCGTACACCGACGAGGGGCCGCCGGACAGGATGATCGCCTTGGGGTTCTTGGCGAGCATCTCGTGCACCGGCATGGTGGAAGGGACGATCTCGGAGTACACGTGGCACTCACGGACCCGCCGCGCGATCAGCTGCGCGTACTGCGCGCCGAAGTCGACGACAAGGACCGTGTCGAAATCAGACACCGAAAACCCCCCATAGAACGCCGCGGTCCTCACAGTCTATCGGCGGCCACCGCTGCCGGGACGCCGCCCAAGATCTGCCGCCGTGATCCCACGACCTGGCCCGCTGAACCACGCCGTCACGGGATGCGTCCTAGGGACATGAGGAATTCGATCGGTACGGCTGCGGCCGCCGCGCTCGCCTTCGGGCTTGTGGCGACGGCGTGCACGAACGGCGGAGGCAGCGCGGCGCCCTCGCCCGGGGAACCCGTGACATTGGGCGATATCAAGCTGGTGTCGTACACCGGCTGCGATGACATGCTCGCCGGCCTGCGCAAGGAGGCGGCGGAGAATGTGG
This sequence comes from Sphaerisporangium flaviroseum, assembly GCF_039537005.1. Taxonomy (NCBI): domain Bacteria; kingdom Bacillati; phylum Actinomycetota; class Actinomycetes; order Streptosporangiales; family Streptosporangiaceae; genus Sphaerisporangium; species Sphaerisporangium flaviroseum. The sequence continues at coordinate 87,428 of NZ_BAAAZR010000052.1, forward strand.
GCCCGTGGGGCCTCGGCGGGGACACCATGTACCGTGCCACCCGCGAGCAGGCCGACATCTCGGCCAAGGCGGACACGGCCAGATCCGTCCCCACCCACTCCACCACGAACGTCCACGAAGCGGGCGTCGACGAGCCGGACCTGGTGAAGACCGACGGTAAGCGGATCATCACCTTCGGCCAGGGCGTCCTGCGTGTGGTGGACGCGGCGTCGAAGAAGGTCACCGGCACCCTGCGGCTCGTCTCGGCCGAGCAGGGGTGGGCCCCCGGAGACCTGCTGGTCCACGGTGACCGCGCGCTGGTCCTGTTCTCCGGCGGCGGCATCATCCCCCTGGGTGCCATGGCGAAGCGGCCCGTGTCTCCCGGTCCGCAGTACATGCTGGTCGACCTGAAGGAGCTGAAGCTCCTCGGCTCGATCACGCCGGCGGGCTCCAGCGTGGACGCGCGCATGGTGGGCTCGACCGCACGGATCGTGGTGAGGTCGCAGCCCGAAATCCGCTTCCCGGAAGGGCGCCCGGACGACTCCGAGGCCGAACGGACCAAGCGGAACAGGGCGGCCGTCGAAGCCGCCCCGGTCGACGCCTGGCTCCCGACCTACGAGGTCACCGGCCCCGACGGGTCTTCCCGCAAGGAGAAGGTGAAGTGCGAGCAGGTCAGCCACCCGGATGAGTACACCGGGACCTCCCTGCTGACCGTGCACACCATCGACCTGGAAGCCGGGATCGGCACCGGCGACCCGATCAGCGTGGTCGCCGACGGCGACACCGTCTACGCCACCCCCACCAGCCTGTACGTCACCAGCAACCCCAACTGGTGGTTCCAGCGCATGGTGGTCGACGACACCGTTCAGTCCGAGCCGGTTCCCAGCACCGTGTCCCCCACCGGCACCGACGTGTCTCCGGGTGGTGCGGACGCCTCCCCCTCGGGGGCGGGGGCGTCCCCCTCCGCCTCGGTCGTCGCGCCCAAGGACCCGACCTCGACCCCCGCCGAGAAGGTCGAGCCCAGCAACGACCCCTCGATGCCCTCGCTGCTCCCCGAACCGACCGCGACGCCGACGGACACCGCCCCGGTCACCCCCGTCCCGCCGTCCACGGCCACGCCCACCGCGTCGCCGAGCGCGGAGAGCACTCCGAAGGTGGATCAGGCGCCTCCGCAGCAGACCGAGGTGCACCGGTTCGACATCACGGGGTCGGGAGCGCCGAGATACGTCGCATCCGGGCGGGTTCCCGGCCGCCTGCTCAACCAGTACTCCCTGTCGGACTTCGAGGGGAACCTGCGGGTGGCCACCACCTCGTCCAGTGACGAGGGGCTGCCCACGGTGAAGAGTTCGAGCGCGGTCTACGTGCTCAACGCCGACACGCTCGCCAAGGTCGGCGAGGTCACCGGCCTCGGCAACGGCGAGCGGATCTACTCGGTGCGCTTCATCGGCCCCCTGGGATACGTCGTGACGTTCAAGCAAGTGGACCCGCTCTACACGCTGGACCTGCGAGACCCGGCGCAGCCCAAGGTCACCGGCGAGTTGAAGATCACCGGTTACTCCGCCTACCTGCACCCCGCGGGCGAGGGGCGGCTGCTCGGCATCGGCCAGGAGGCGAGCGACAAGGGCAGGACGCTCGGCACCCAGGTGTCGCTGTTCGACGTCAGGGACCCGGCCAATCCGGTGCGGCTGTCACAGTTCCACAAGAAGGACTCCGGCTCGGAGGCCGAGTGGGACCCGCACGCGTTCCTCTACTGGCCCGCGACCGGCCTGGCCGTGCTGCCGCTCAGCAGCTGGGGCGCGAAGACCGAGGACTCCCGGACGTCCGCGATGGTGCTCAAGGTCACCGACGACGCGATCACGAAGGTCGGTGAGGTGACACACCCCAGTCCGGCTCAGTCCGGCGGCCGCCTGATGCCGACCGGCACGATGATCCAGCGCTCCGTGATCATCGGCGACACCCTGTGGACGGTCTCGCAAAAGGGTCTCAAGGCGAGCGACATGGCGAGCCTGGACGACCAGGGCTGGATCCCGTTCGAGTCCTGACGGCCGATCCGGCATGACATGCTTCCGGGCCGTATCGCGCAGTACGGCCCGGAGTGCCGGGCCGCACCGTTCCGGCCCCTCTCGGGGGCGCCGGAACGTGCGGCCAACGGTACGTCGGAGTTCAGACGGGCTCGCCGCCCGGCTCCCCCACCGGGACGATCTCGGGGGCGCCGAGGCGGATGGCGTCGGCCTCCTGGTCGGTGTCCTGCTCCTGCGACGCCCGTTCGGCCTCGACCCGCTTGGTGTAGTACTCGACCTCGCGCTTGACCTGCTCGGCGTCCCAGCCCAGCGGCCCGGCCATCAGCTCGGCGGCCTCCTCGGCCACCGCCGTGCCCCGGTGGAAGGTCTCGATCGAGATGCGCGTACGGCGGGTGAGCGCGTCGTTGAGGTGGCGGGCGCCCTCGTGCGTGGCCGCGTAAACGATCTCGGCGCGGAGGTAGTCGTCGGCACCGGTCAGCGGGCGGGCCAGCGACGGATCGAGCTCGATCAGCGCCAGCACCTCGTCGATCAGCGAGCCGTACCGCTGCAGCAGGTGCTCGATGCGGGCCACGTGCAGGCGCGAGGAGCGCGCCAGCCGGTGGCGCGAGTTCCACAGCGCCTGGTACCCCTCGGCGCCGACGAGCGGGATCTTGTCGGTGCAGGACGCCGGCACGCGCTGGTCGAGGCCGTGCACGACAGCGTCCACCGCGTCCTTGGCCATGACGCGGTACGTCGTGTACTTCCCGCCCGCGATCATCACCAGGCCGGGAACGGGGTGGGTGACGACGTGCTCGCGTGACAGCTTGGAGGTCTCCTCGGACTCCCCGGCCAGCAGCGGGCGCAGCCCCGCGTACACGCCCTCGACGTCGTCCCGGGTCAGCGGCACCGACAGCACCGCGTTGACGTGGTCGAGCACGTAGTCGATGTCCTGGCGCGAGGCGGCCGGGTGGGCCTTGTCGAGCGACCACTGGGTGTCGGTGGTGCCGACGATCCAGTGCCGTCCCCACGGGATCACGAAGAGCACCGATTTCTCGGTGCGAAGGATGATTCCGGTGAGCGAGTGGATCCGGTCGCGCGGGACGACCAGGTGGACCCCCTTGGAAGCCCGCACGTGGATCTGGCCACGCCCGCCGACCATCTCCTGGATCTCGTCGGTCCACACACCGGTCGCGTTGACCACCTGACGCGCGCGGACGTCGAACTCCGCGCCGGTCTCCAGGTCCCGCACCCGGACCCCGGTCACGCGCTCGCCCTCGCGCAGGAAGTTGACGACCTTGGTGCGTGACGCGACGTACGCCCCGTACGCGGCGGCGGTCCGCAGCATGGTCGTGACGTACCTCGAGTCGTCCACCTGGGCGTCCCAGTACTGCACCGCGCCGGTCAGCGAGGACTTCCTCAGCGAGGGGGCGAGTCGCAGCGCGCGGCGCCGCGACAGGTGCCGGTGCCCGGGGACCCCACGGGACAGCCCGGTCGAGAAGCCCAGCGAGTCGTACATCGTCAGACCGGCGCCGACGTAGGGGCGTTCCCAGACGTGGTGGGTCAGGGGGAACAGGAACGGCACCGGGCGCACCAGGTGCGGGGCGATCCGCTGGAGCAGCAGCGCCCGCTCCTGCAACGCCTCGCGCACGAGGTCGAAGTTGAGCTGCTCCAGGTAGCGCAGGCCGCCGTGGATGAGCTTGGAGGACCGGGAGGAGGTGCCCGAGGAGTAGTCGCGCGCCTCGACGAGACCGACGGAGAGCCCGCGGGTCACGGCGTCCAGCGCGACGCCGGAGCCGACCACGCCACCGCCGACCACGATGACGTCGAGTTCATGGTCGGGATCGGCCATGGCCGCCAGCGCGGCCGTTCTCTCGGCCGGGCCCATGCGCGCCGAGTAGATACCGCCGCCCCGGGACTGCACATCGCTGCCGTCCCACCGGACCTGATGCCGGCCGTCCACACTCCCGGCCTCCGGCCCCGCACCGCCGTCCGAACCATCGGGCCGCTGCTGCCCATCGCCTCCCAGGCCGACCGCACCCACGGCCTCCGCCCGCGCGCCCGGCTCTCCTTGCAGAACGTGCTCCTCGGCGCCGTCCCGCCGCGCCCCGGTTTCGCTTCGCTCGGCATCCATGCCGGTCCTGCCCTCCTGAGCCACGGTTTCCGCCGCACCACCCTGGGTCTTGACGCCGATGCCACCATCTTCGCGGGCCGCCGGCTCGTCCTGGCCGCCCTGGGGCTTGTCCTCCGTCTCAGTCCGCCGGGCCTGCCGGCCGGTCTCGCCCAGCTCGGTCCCGTCGGCTGTGTGCGCTGTCATTGCGATCCCCCTGGGGTGCGGCTTGTCGCGTTGTGTCCTATTTCTACCCGCGAGTAGATAGCTGCATGCCGTGAGCGGACCTCGCCCAGGATGACGATCCGACCAGCGTGTGGCTCACGAGTGACCTGCTCTCTCATTGGCGACCTCACGTCACCGCGGTCACAGGCCGCGGAAGGTAGATCTTCTGCGAATCCCCGTGGACCGTAGATCCCTTTCCCGGGATCCACGGACCGTAGATCCTCCTGCGGATACCCCGAGAAGAGGGGGTCACGCTTCTCGTACCGGGGAAGCGCACGCCCACTCCCTCTCCACCCTCACACCTCGGGGACCCCACATCCACACTTCGGTTCCCGGACATCCGATCCTCACCGCCCCGACAGGGTCTTGGGGGACGGATCTCAGGCCCTCACCGGCCCGGCAGGTCCTGGGACGCATCTCAGACCCTCACCACGTCGACACCCGCCTCGATGAAGGCGCCGGTCGCGGCGTCGGAGAGGCCCACGTCGGTGATCAGCACGTCGATGCGGTCGACGGCACAGATCTTCGCGAAGGCCCGGCGGCCGATCTTGGACGCGTCCGCGACGGCCACGACGCGAGCGGCCCGCCCGATCAGCAGGTTGTTCACGCTCGCCTCACCCTCGTGGTGGGCGGACGCCCCCGTCTCGACGTCGATGCCGTCCACGCCCAGGAAGGCGATGTCCAGGGTGACCTGCTCCAGCACCCCGGTGGACAGCGGTCCGATCAGCTCGTAGGACTGCGGCCTGGCCACCCCGCCCGTGACGACCAGCTTGACGTTCTGCCGTACGGTCAGCTCCGCGGCGATGTTGAGTGCGTTGGTCACGACGGTGAGCCGGGTGGCGGGATCGGCGCGCAGGGCCAGCGTTCTGGCGACCTCGGAGGTCGTCGTGCCGCCGTTCATGCCGACGACGGCGCCCGGTGGGACCAGCCCGGCCGCCGCCTCGGCGATGCGCTGCTTCTCACCGGCGTGCCTGGCGGTCTTGTAGCGGAGCGGAAGGTCGTAGCTCACGCTCTGGGCGACGGCGCCACCACGCGTCCGCATGAGCATCTGCTGCCGGGAGAGCTCGTCGAAGTCACGCCGGATGGTCGCGGTCGAGACGTCGAGCGTCGCCGCGGCCTCCTCGACCGTCAGGCGTCCCTGCTGAGCCAGGAGCCCGAGCAGAGCGTTCCAGCGTTCATACCGGCTCATGGTCCCAAAGCGTGGCACACGACCTGACTTGGCACACCACATTGCCCCATCACCGCTATGCACATTCCTGCTCGATCCTGCTATAAAAAGTGCAGAACAGGACAGCAGGAGGGGGTGACCGTGACTTCGCACACCGAGACCGAGATCGCCTCTCAACCGGCCTGCTGGAGCCGCGCGGCCGAGCTTGCCGGGACCGCGACGCTGCCCCGGCCCGGTGAACGCGTGGCCGTCACCGGCTGCGGCACCTCCTGGTTCATCGCCCAGGCGTACGCCGCTCTTCGTGAGGCCGCGGGTCACGGGGAGACCGACGCCTTCGCCGCCTCGGAAGCCCCTCTCGGCCGGTCGTACGACAGGGTGCTCGCGCTGACCCGCTCCGGCACGACCACCGAGGTGCTGGACCTCCTGCGCCGGGTCGGCGGCACGGGGATCAGGACCACGGTCATCACCGCCGATCCGGACACCCCGGTCATGACGCTCGCGGACGAGGCCGTCGTGCTGGACTTCGCCGACGAGAAGTCCGTCGTCCAGACCCGATTCGCCACCTCCCAGCTCGCTCTGCTCCGCACCCACCTCGGCGAGGACCTCACCCGGGCGATCGCCGACGCGCGGGACGCGATCACGGAACCCGTTCCCGCGGAGCTCGTCCGCGCCGAGCAGTTCTCCTTCCTCGGCCGGGGCTGGACCTGCGGGCTGGCACAGGAGGCGGCGCTGAAGATGCGGGAGGCCTCCCGCGCGTGGACCGAGGCCTACCCCGCCATGGAGTACCGCCATGGCCCGATCAGCATCGCCGGACCCGGCCGCGTCACCTGGATGCTCGGTGTCGCCCCGGATGGCCTGGCCGACGCCGTGCGCAAAGCGGGAGGCACGTTCGTCACCCGCGACGCCGACCCCATGGCCGAGCTCGTACGGGTACAACGGGCCGCCGTGGAACGTGCGCACGCCCAGGGACTGGACCCCGACCAGCCGCTGCACCTGACCCGATCTGTGATCCTGTCCCCATGAGCATCACACTCGCCGACGCCCGTGTCGTCACCCCTGAGGGGGTGCACGAGGGCTGGATCACCATCGAGGACGGCCGCTTCACCCACATCGGCCAGGGTCAGGCCCCCCGTGACGGGCACAGCCTGGGCGGGCGGTACGTCGTCCCCGGGTTCGTCGACATCCACACCCATGGCGGAGCCGGAGGCTCGTTCCCCTCCGGCGACCAGGAGGAGGCGCGCCGGGTCGCGGCCTTCCACGCCGGGCACGGCACCACGACCATCATGGCGAGCCTCGTCACCGCGTCGCTCGCCGACATCGCCCGGGCCACGGCCCTCCTTGCCGACCTGTGCGACGACGGGCTACTGGCGGGCATCCACTTCGAGGGGCCGTACATCGCCCGGGCCCGCTGCGGCGCGCACGACCCCGCCCTTCTGCGCGACCCTTCGGCCGGGGAGCTGTCCGAGCTGCTCAAGGCCGGGCGGGGGCACGTACGGATGCTCACCATCGCCCCTGAGCTGCCCGGCGGTCTCGACACCATCCGGACGGCCGTGTCCGAGGGTGTGATCGCGGCCCTGGGGCACAGCGACGCCACCTACGAGCAGGCCATCGCCGGCATCGAGGCGGGTTGCACGGTCGCCACCCACCTCTTCAACGCCCTGCCCCCGCTGCACCATCGCGAGCCGGGGCCGATGGCCGCGCTGCTGGAGGACGAGCGGGTGACGGTCGAGCTGATCAACGATGGGGTGCACGTCCATCCGGCGATGCTGAGGCTGGCGGCCTCGGTCGCCGGCCGCAGCCGCACGGCGCTCATCACCGACGCGATGGCGGCCACCGGCATGGGCGATGGAACCTACCGGCTCGGGTCGATGGAGGTGGAGGTGTCGGGCGGCGTCGCCCGGCTCGTGGAGGGCGGCTCCATCGCGGGCAGCACGTTGACCATGGACATCGCCTTCCGCCGCGCCGTACTGGAAGTCGGGCTGCCGGTGGCCGAGGCCGCCGAGATGGCCTCGCTCACCCCCGCCCGCGTCCTGGGCGTGGACGACCGCGTCGGGTCGATCTCGGTCGGCAAGGACGCCGACCTGGTCGTACTGGACGACGACCTCACCCTCCACGCCGTCATGAGACAGGGCACCTGGCTCGAAAGCCCGCCTGCCGGACGGTGATCCGCGACTCGCAGGTCTTGTAGATGAAGAGGTCCGACGAGGAACCCATGGGAAGGTCCGGCGAGGAACCCATGGGAAGGTTCGCGGAGAATTGGCCCCGACTCACCCACCCACCCCCGGCCGCCCGCCGCTAACGGCGCCGGCTTCACCGCCCCGCCCCCCGCCGCATCGGCGCCGCACCGCACGCTCCCGGCACCGGGAGGAAATCCCCACCTCCAGCCCGCCGACCCGAGCCTCAGCAGGCATCAACCGTGAAACGGTTCGGCGAGGAACCCATGAAATGGTCCGGCGAGAATTGGCCCCGACTCACCCACCCACCCCCGGTCACCCGCCGCTGACGGCGCCGGCTTCACCGCCCCGCCCCCCGCCGCATCGGCGCCGGTCGAGAAGTCCCAGCGGTAACGGGGGTTGCGGACCGCAAGCCATCGTGACGAGACATGATCGCGAGCTAAGAACCTGAAGGCGGCGACCGAACTGGGGGTCATGGGGCCGGATTTAGGTGAGGTCTTGTTGGTGAAGGGTCGAGTGAACCGCGCGGCTCACCTCGCGGCGGATGCGAGCGTCGATCACTTTCGGTGCCCCGGTGGTGTGTTTTGGCGCCGACGCGGCGGGAGGAGACGGCGCCGACCACCTCTGGCGCCCCGGTGGTGTGTTGCGGCGCCGACGCGGCGGGAGGAGACGCGGTGAACCCGGCGCCGAGTACGGCGGGCAACCCGGGGTGGGCGGGTGGCCGGCGCCCATACTCGCCGACCAGTCCGACCATTCCAACCGTTCATGCAGCCGACTGCCCTGTCCGAGGATCCTACTCGGCCCGGAATCCCGGCCTCCGTCAGAGGACCGGTGGTGTCAGTGGACGTGGGGGGCTACGACCACCTCGACGCGTTGGAATTCCTTCAGGTCGGAGTAGCCGGCCGTGGCCATCGTGCGGCGTAGCGCGCCCATGAGGTTCATGGAGCCGTCGGCGACGCTGGAGGGGCCGTGCAGGATCTGCTCCATGGTGCCGATGGTGCCGACCTCGACGCGGGCTCCACGGGGCAGGTCGCCGTGGTGGGCCTCGGAGCCCCAGTGGTGGCCACGCCCGGGAGCCTCGGCGGCGCGGGCCAGTGGCGAGCCGACCATGACGGCGTCGGAACCACAGGCGATGGCCTTGGCGATGTCGCCGGAGCTGGTCATCCCGCCGTCCGCGATCACGTGGACGTACCGGCCGCCGGACTCGTCGAGGTAGTCGCGGCGGGCCGCGGCGACGTCGCCGATGGCGGTGGCCATCGGCACCGCCACGCCCAGCACGGTGCGCGTGGTGTGGCCGGAGCCGCCGCCGAATCCGACGAGCACGCCGGCGGCGCCGGTGCGCATCAGGTGGAGGGCCGCGGTGTAGGTCGCGCAGCCGCCGACGATGACCGGCACGTCGAGCTCGTAGATGAACTGCTTGAGGTTGAGCGGCTCCGCCCGGCCGGAGACGTGCTCGGCGGAGACGGTGGTACCCCGGATGACGAAGATGTCGGCCCCGGCGTCGATCACGGCCTTGTAGTGCTGGGCGGTGCGCTGCGGCGACAGGCGCGCGGCGGTCGTCACGCCCGCCGACCTGATCTCCTCGATGCGGCGCCCGATGAGCTCGTCGCTGATGGGGGTGGAGTAGATCTCCTGGAGCCGCTTGGTCGCGGCCTCTCCCCGAAGCTCGGCGACCTCCGACAGCAACGAGGCGGGATCGTCGTAACGGGTCCAGAGCCCTTCGAGATCGAGCACGGCGAGGCCGCCGAGACGCCCGATGTCGATGGCTGTCTGGGGCGAGACGACGCTGTCCATGGGGCTCACCACGACCGGCAGCTCGAACCGGTACGCGTCGATCTGCCAGGCGATCGAGACCTCTTCGGGGTCGCGGGTGCGCCGCGACGGCACGATGCCGATCTCGTCCAGCGCGTAACCCCGGCGCCCGCTCTTGCCACGCCCGATCTCTACCTGAGTCATGCTCTTGTCTTTCCCGTCACTCGGAGAAGCCGCTTCGCTCGTAGGTCTCTACCCGCGTGCGCCGCCATCTCGCCTAGAAGATCTCTATCCGCGCGCCGTCATGTCGCAATGATCCGGCGCACCCTTCACGCCGCACCGATCTGCGTGCCCGCCACGCGCTCGTCATGGATCCCCGTATCGGTTCGCTCATGATCACACTCGGCGGTCTGGCGGCTGTCAGCGGCCGTGGTAGTTGGGGGCCTCGACCGTCATCTGGATGTCGTGGGGGTGGCTCTCCTTGAGGCCGGCGGAGGTGATCGGCATCAGCATGCCGTTCTCGTGGAGCTCGTCGATGGTGCGGGAGCCGGTGTACCACATGCCCTGGCGCAGGCCGCCGACGAGCTGGTGGGCCACGGCGGAAACCGGGCCGCGGTAGGGCACCTGGCCCTCGATGCCCTCGGGGATGTACTTGTCCTCGCTGGTGACGCCCTCCTGGGAGTAGCGGTCCTTGCTGAAGGAACCGCCGCGCTCCCGGTTGCGCACCGCGCCGAGCGAGCCCATGCCGCGGTAGGACTTGAACTGCTTGCCGTTGATGAAGATCAGCTCACCGGGTGACTCCTCGCAGCCCGCGAGCAGGGATCCGAGCATCACGGTGTTGGCGCCGGCCGTCAGCGCCTTGACGATGTCGCCGGAGTACTGAAGGCCGCCGTCGCCGATCACCGGGACCCCCGCGGGAGCACAGGCCAGCGACGCCTCGTGGATGGCCGTGACCTGCGGGGCTCCGACTCCGGCCACGACCCGGGTGGTGCAGATGGAGCCGGGGCCGACCCCGACCTTGACGGCGTCGGCACCGGCGTCGATGAGCGCTTGGGCACCGGCCCGTGTGGCGACGTTGCCCGCGATGACGTCGACCCGGCCGTTCGCCTTGATCTTGGCGACCATGTCGCAGACGCCCCGCGAGTGCCCATGAGCGGTGTCGACGATGATCACGTCGACGCCCGCCTCGATCAGGGCCATCGCGCGCTGCTCGGCGTCGCCGGCGACGCCCACCGCCGCCCCGACGACCAGCCGGCCATCGGGATCCTTGGTGGCAAGAGGATATTGCTCGCTCTTGGTGAAGTCTTTGACCGTGATGAGGCCGCGCAGCCGGCCCTGGGCGTCGACCAGGGGCAGCTTCTCGACCTTGTTGCGGCGCAGCAGCCGGAAAGCGTCGTCGCGTGACACCCCGACGGGGGCGGTCACCAGGGGCATCGGGGTCATGACGTCACGCACCAAGATGCGCTGATCGGTCTCGAACCGCATGTCGCGGTTGGTCACGATGCCGACGAGCACGCCGCCACGGTCGACCACCGGAACACCGGAGATGCGGTATCTCGCGCAGAGCAGCTCGACATCGGCCAGTGTGTTCTCGGGCGAACAGGTGACCGGATTGGTGACCATGCCGGCCTCGGAGCGCTTCACCAGGTCGGCCTGCTGGGCCTGGTCGTCGATGGACAGGTTGCGGTGCAGGATGCCGATGCCGCCCTGGCGGGCCATCGCCACCGCCATGCGCGCCTCGGTGACGGTGTCCATCGCGGCGGAGACCAGCGGAATGCTCAGGTTGATCGAGCGTGACAGGCGGGTAGTGGTGTCGGCGTCCCCCGGCTGCAAGTCCGAATACGCAGGAACGAGGAGCACGTCGTCGAACGTGAGCCCGGGTTCGGTGAACTTGGCCATCTGCGACCCTCCTGCCGTGGCGCTCTCAGGGTGGGGAAAGGCGCCGGCCCCCTCGGTCAGTTTAGTGGCCCCCAGGTCACCGGCTTGGCAGCTCCTGTGGACAACCGGCCGGTCCGGCGCCCGCGCTTCCTTGAGCGACCCGCCGCCCACAAGATCGGTGACCGGCCGCTCAGGTCTGGCGATCCGGGGCCGAGGTCCGGTGAGGCGACGCTGAAGCCAGTGAGGCGACGCTCGTCGGCGTGAAACGTTCACCGGACGACCCGGCGGTTCGGCGGCCCGTCGCCGACCCGCCAGGGAGATCTTCGCGGACGACCCCGGTGCGTGTGGTGTCGCTGGTCACCGGCCTGGCCGGTCATGCGGGTGTCCATACGGCCTTCTACGAGGCAGTGCTTCCCCACCACTTGCCCTCATCAGGGTAGGTGAGGGTCATAAGGTGGAATGCGTGCTGGAAGACGTCCCCCGTGACCCCTTCGCGGAAGACCCGAATGATCCTGCCTCGGCGCTGGGTGAGCTCGACGACTGCGAGCCTCTGACCTTGGCGGAGCGCGATGAGGCGCTCACCGACCTCGCCGATGTGGAGGTCTTTCGCTCGTTGCTGGAGCCGCAGGGTGTGCTCGGGCTGGTACTCGACTGTCCTGAATGTGGCGAACAGCACTACTTCGATTGGGACTTACTACGCGGAAACCTCCGGCAGATGATCGACCACGGGCGGCCGCAGGTCCACGAGCCCGCCTTCGAGCCCGACCCTGCCGACTACGTCAGCTGGGAGTACGCCAGAGGTTATGTCGACGGGGTGATCGACACCGAGGAGAGCCACTGATCGACGTCGTCGGTCAGTGCGCGCAGCAGGGTCACCACGGCGTCCTGCTCGCCGACCGGCTCCCGCCGGGAGAGCCTGTCGATGATCGCGTCCGTCCTGAGCACTTCCGAATCCGACTCGGATCCGCGTGTTCGAACCGATCGCGCTGAGTGGACAGCGGTCAAGCTATCGACTCCATGTCGGCCATCGCCCTGAGCCTTGCGAGCGCCCGATGCTGGGCGACGCGAACCGCACCTGGTGACATACCGAGTACGTTACCGGTCTCCTCGGCCGACAGCCCCGACACCACCCGCAAAATGATCAGCTCGCGCTGGTTCTCCGGGAGACGCGAGAGCAGCGCCCGGGCGTGCTCGGCCTCGATGTAGCGCACCACGGTCTCCTCCGGCCCGGGTCCCTGGTCGGGACCGTCCGGCAGGTCCTGGGTGGGCACGGCCGAGCGCACAGAACTGCGCAGCGCGTCGGCGACCTTGTGCGAGGCGATGCCGAAGACGAACGAGGCGAACGGCCGGCCCATGTCGCGGTAGCGCGGCAGCGCGGCAAGGACCGCGATGCACACTTCCTGTGCCACGTCGTCGGCTATGTGGTAGTGACCGGACACCCGGCCCAGTCGAGCACGGCAATAGCGCACCACCATCGGGCGCAACTGGCCCAGCAGTGATTCGATCGCGGTGCGATCCCCCTGTACGGCAAGGCTCGTCAGTTCCCTGAGGTCGGACTCATCCGATCTCGTCGCAAGCCTTACCCCAGTCTTGGCGTCGGCGACGCGTCCCTCGGTCACGTTAGGCATGATGCCCGCCACGATCGCGCATGTCGTCATTGTGAATGGATACGGATTGGTCACATTGACGCGACGATAACCTTGGGTAATCGAGTGAACACAAGACTGTTTGCATATTTCACTCGCGAACCGAATTCGCTGGATATTTGTTAGATGTCGCGCCTGCTCGGAGGCACATCCGCGCGGTCTTGCGGACGCTTGGCGGCGCGGTCGGGTTTACCGCCGGATCAAATCGATGAGGGTGAAATCGATTCAACAAAAAAGTACGGCCCGCGCCCCCTCAGGACGCGAGCCGTACTTCGGCCGAATGATCGGGCTCAGTGGCCGTGACCGTGGCCGTGACCCTGACCGGCGGCCGGAGCCTCTTCCTCGGGCTTGTCGACCACGAGGACCTCGGTCGTGAGCAGCATGCCCGCGATGGACGCGGCGTTCTGCACGGCCGAGCGGGTGACCTTGACCGGGTCGATGACGCCCTCGGCGATCAGGTCGCCGTACTGTCCGGTCGCGGCGTTGTAGCCGTGGCCGGCAGAGAGCTCGCCGATCTTGGAGGTGACGACGTAACCCTCCTGGCCGGCGTTCTCGGCGATCCACCGGGCCGGCTCGACGAGCGACCGGCGGACGATGGCGACACCGGTCGCCTCGTCACCGGTGAGGCCGAGGTCGTCCAGGTCCTTGGACAGGTGCACGAGCGCGGAGCCACCGCCCGAGACGATGCCCTCCTCGATCGCGGCGCGGGTCGCGGAGATGGCGTCCTCGAGGCGGTGCTTCTTCTCCTTGAGCTCCACCTCGGTGGCCGCGCCGACGCGCAGGATGCAGATGCCCCCGGAGAGCTTCGCGAGGCGCTCCTGGAGCTTCTCGCGGTCCCAGTCGGAGTCGGTCTGCTCGATGGCGTGCTGGATCTCGCGGATACGGTCCTGGATCGCCTGCGGGTCGCCCGCTCCGTCGACGATGGTGGTGTTGTCCTTGGTGACCACGATGCGGCGGGCGGTGCCCAGCACTTCGGGGCCGGCGTTCTCGAGCTTGAGCCCGAGCTCCTCGGAGATGAGCTGGCCACCGGTCAGGATCGCGATGTCCTGCAGCATGGCCTTGCGGCGGTCACCGAAGCCGGGCGCCTTGACGGCGACCGAGGTGAACGTGCCACGGATCTTGTTCGTGACCAGGACGGCCAGGGCTTCGCCCTCGATGTCCTCGGCGACCACGAACAGCGGCTTCTTGGTCTGCGCCACCTTCTCCAGCAGCGGCAGGAACTCCGCGATGGAGGTGATCTTGCCCTGGTTCAGCAGGACGTAGGCGTCCTCGAGCACCGCTTCCATGCGCTCGGGGTCGGTCACCATGTACGGCGACAGGTAACCCTTGTCGAACTGGAGTCCTTCCGTGAACTCCAGCTCGAGGCCCATGGTGTTGGACTCCTCGACGGTGATGACACCGTCCTTGCCCACCTTGTCGAACGCCTCGGCGATCAGCTCACCGATCTTGGCGTCCTGAGCGGAGATCGTCGCGACATTGGCGATCTCCTTCTTGTCCTCGACGGGACGGGCGAGCTCGAGCAGGCGGTCGCTGACCGCCCGGGCGGCCAGGTCGATGCCGCGCTTCAGCGACAGGGGGGACGCTCCGGCCGCGACGTTGCGCAGGCCTTCACGGACCATCGCCTGAGCGAGCACGGTGGCGGTGGTGGTACCGTCGCCGGCGATGTCGTTGGTCTTGGTCGCCACTTCCTTGGCGAGCTGGGCACCGAGGTTCTCGTACGGCTTGTCCAGCTCGACTTCGCGGGCGATGGTGACGCCGTCGTTGGTGATCGTCGGCGCCCCGAACTTCTTGTCGATGACGACGTTCCGGCCACGCGGCCCGAGGGTCACCTTCACGGCGTCCGCGAGGGCGTTCACGCCACGCTCGAGAGCACGGCGCGCGTCCTCCTCGAACTCCAGGATCTTCGGCATTTAAGGTCCTCTCAGCATCAGAGCCCCGGGCCTTCAGAGAAGCACCCGGGGCTTGATACGCATTTTGTGTAAGGCTCCGTACTGATGGTCGCTTGCGCGCCCCGGGCTTTACTTCTCGATGATCGCGAGAACGTCACGGGCGGAGAGAACGAGGTACTCCTCGCCGCCGTACTTGACCTCGGTACCGCCGTACTTGCTGTAGAGGACGATGTCCCCTTCCTTGACGTCGAGCGGAATCCGCTTGTCGCCGTCCTCATCCCAGTTGCCCGGGCCCACCGCGAGGACCTTGCCCTCTTGCGGCTTCTCCTTGGCCGTGTCTGGGATGACCAGACCGGAAGCGGTCGTCTGCTCTGCCTCAAGCGGCTGGACCACAATGCGGTCGCCGAGCGGCTTAACGGGAACCTTGGTGGCGGTCGTCACGATCGGACCTCCCCTTCAGATTGTGTTGATGAGCTGAAGAGGCGACCAGCGGCCTGCCGTCGCGGGTGTCAGACCTGCCTCGTCGCATTTTGACTTGGCACTCTCACTAGGCGAGTGCCAACACTGAACAGTATGCAAGGCCGCCGACACAGTCAACACGGACAGGCCGTCCCAGGTCAGTACGGTGCACATACCCACGCTCGACCGCCGTGCAACTCACCCGAAATGTCCGGCCGAGGGCATGGTAGACCACATTTGGGACTCCCTCCCGAGGGGGTGGCGGCACCCGGTAGCGTCGGGAGGCGTGGACCCCGACGCCTTCCGCGAGTTGCTCACCCCACGAGGGCAGCGGGCCCTCGGCGACGCCGTGGAGGCGGTCACGGAGGGCGCCGACCCGGTCGTGGCGGCGAGCCGGCTCAGGAAGACCTACGACGCGTCGCTGACCGCCGCCGCCCTCACACAGGCACGGCTACGGGCTCGCGGCGCCGTCAAGTTCGGCGCCGACGCGGCCCGCATGTACTTCACCTCCGACGGCCTGGAGCAGGCCACCCGCGCCGAGGTGGGCGCCCACCGCGCCCGCAGGTTCCGTCCGGGGACGCGGGTGGCCGACGCCTGCTGCGGCATCGGCGGCGACCTCATCGCGCTCGCCCGCGCCGGGTGCGAGGTCGACGCCGTCGACCTCGATCCGCTCACCGTGGAGGTCGCGCACGCCAACGCCGTGGCGCTGGGCCTCGGCGACCGCGTCACCGTCCGCGTGGCCGACGCGGCCGACGTCGACCCGGCGGCGTACGACGTGCTGTTCGCCGACCCCGCCAGGCGGTCCACCGGCAAGCGCGTCTTCGACCCGATGGCCTACTCCCCGCCGTGGCCCGCCGTTCTCGATCTGGTGGCCCGGGCGCCGGCCGCATGCCTGAAGGTCGCGCCCGGCATCCCGTACGAGCTCATTCCGCCGGGCGCGGAGGCCGAATGGGTGTCCTACCGCGGCGAGGTCAAGGAAGCAGTGCTGTGGACCGGCGCCCTGGCCGCGACCCCGCCGGGCGGCCCGGAGTCCGTTACGGACATCGACCGCAGGGCCACGATGCTGCCCTCCGGGGAGACGCTGACCCCCGACCCGTCTCTCGGAACGGCCGGGCACGGGCCGGTGGCGAGATACCTGTACGAGCCTGACGGCGCGGCGATCCGGTCCCACCTGGTCGCCGAGGTGGCCGCGCTGGTGGACGGCCACCTGCTCGACCCGCACATCGCCTACATCACCGGAGACGCCTCCGCCGTCACGCCGTGGGCCTCGCGGTACGAAGTCCTGGAAATGCTGCCTTTCTCGTTGAAACGTCTGCGTACGGCGCTCCGCGAACGCGGGATCGGCACGGTCACGCTGAAGAAACGCGGCTCGGCCGTCGACCTGGAGCGCCTGCGGAAAGATTTGCGGCTTTCTGGGGATAAATCGTGCGTTGTGGCCCTTACCCGGATAGGCGAGCGCCCTTTCGCGCTTATTTGCGAACCCGCCTGACCTGGGAAGACGGCAAACCGGTCAATCCAGCGATAATCACGATCTTTTAAAGTCGGCCCCGAAAGTCTGCTGCCGAGCGACTACAGTTGGCCAGCGCGGGATTTTGCCTGATCCACGGTTTACCCGCCTTATTCGTCACGCCAGACAACCGGACCAATCCCACCGCAGTGCGGCCGACCGCCCGCGAGTGAAGGAGCTTTCGGTGGATCATTCCAACCACACCCTCCTCCAGGCGGGAAGCCAGACCGCCATTTCCGACCGGATGCGCGAGCTCTTGGCCAGGGCCGCCCAGGACCATGTGTACGAGCAGCGCACCCAGGGGGCCGTGCTCGACGAGATCCGGCAGCGGCTCGAAGGCATGGAGTGGCTGCTGCGGGAGGTCCGGGAGCGCGAGCTGGGCGGCCTGAGCGGCGCCCTCGACGGGGTCAGCGGCCGGCTCGACGAGCTGGCCATCCGGCCTCCGGCGTGGGCCGAGGGCCTGGCCCAGCACGTCGAGGTCGTACGCGACCGCGTCGACGGGGTGGGCAGCCGGGTGGCCGGCCTCGGCGACCGCATCGAGCTGGTCGGCGACCGCGTCAAGCCCGTCGCCGAGCTGCCCGGCCTGTGGACCGACCTCGGCACGGTGCGGGAGGGGGTCGCCGAGTCCCTGAAGCGCATCCAGGCGGTCCTCGACGGGGGCCAGGCCCTCCCGGGGCGCCTGGAGGAGCTGAACAGGCGGCTCGGCCAGCTCAACTCCAGCATGGAGGCGGCCGGCGGCCGGTTCACCCGGGTGGACAAGGCGCTGCTCGACCTCACGCAGCGCACCGAGCGGCTCGAGGGCGGCGTCCTCGACCTGAGCGAGGGCCTGGAGGAGACGCTCGCCTCGGCGATCGACCGGCTCACCGGTTCCGTCGAGCAGCTGGCCGGCAAGGTCGACGGGATCACGGCCCAGCTCGCGGACGCGGAGACCCGGCTGGGCGACCGTCTCGACGGCGTCGACGGCCGGCTCGCGGGCTTCGAAGGACGCCTCGACGGCGTCGACACCCACCTCACCGGCCTCGGCCCGAGGTTCGACGGCGTCGACAGGCGGCTCTCAGATGCCGGTGAGCGGTTCGACGGCCTGGAGGGGCGGTTCGAGTGCCTGACCGGGCGGTTCGACACCGTCGACAGCCATCTGGGGGCCGTCGAGGGGCGGCTGGACACCGTCGACATCCGGCTCAAGAGCGTCGACGGGCGCATCGAGACCACCGGCTCCTGCGTCGACGGCCGCCTGGCCGGGCTCGACCAGCGGCTCACCGACCTCGACGGGCGGCTTTCCGCCCAGGACCAGCGCTTCGGTGCGATCGACGGAAGCTTCGAAGGGGTCAACGAGCGCCTCGAGATGGTCGACGACCGCGTGGAGGCCGTCAACCAGCGCGTGGGCCAGCTACCAGGCCTGCTGGAGGTCGGCGAGGTCCACAAGCGCGTCGGCGAGCTGATCTGCGCCCAGGGCGACGACCAGGGCAAGCGGTTCGACTCCATCGACCGGCGGCTGGCGGAGGCCGCCGACGCCATGCCGCCCCTGGCCGAGCTGATGGACCTCGTACGGGCCCGTCCCGACCGCGATCAGCTTTCCGAGACCGTCGACGGGATCATCCAGCCCACCCACACCGACCTCACCCGCAGGCTGGGCGCGTTGGAGGAGACCATGCTGGCCCTGGCCGAGGCCCTCCTGCGCCCCACCCGCACCCCCAAGGACTGACCCGGGCGGCCCCCCGGTCACACGAACAGGCCCGGCCCGGCGATCCGACCGCGCGGACCGGCCATCGCGGTCACATCGCGACGGAGGTGATCGGGAAGGAGGAGTCGGCGGGGATTTCGAGCGACGACGGGCTCACTCCCGAGGCCACGAGCTCCGACCCGAGGGCAGCGATCATCGCGCCGTTGTCGGTGCACAACCCTGGCCGGGGCACACGCAGCCGCACGCCCGCGGCATCACACCGTTCCTGAGCCAGCGCACGCAGCCGGGAGTTGGCGGCCACACCGCCCCCGATGAGCAGATCCTTCACGTCGTACCGGCGGCACGCCTGCAGCGCCTTGCGCGTGAGCACGTCGACGACGGCCTCCTGGAACGACGCGGCCACGTCGGCGACGGGCACGGCCTCGCCCGCACGCTCCTTGGCCTCCACCCAGCGCGCCACGGCGGTCTTCAGCCCGGAGAAGGAGAAGTCGAGAGTGCCGTCGTCGTACTTCCCGCGCGGGAAGGCGACGGCCGTGCCAGAGCCTTCGACGGCCGCGCGGTCGATGTGCGGGCCGCCGGGGAACGGCAGGCCGAGCACCCGGGCGACCTTGTCGAACGCCTCACCCGCCGCGTCGTCGACCGTGGAGCCCAGCGAGATCACGTTGGTGGCCACGTCGGGGACGAGCAGCAGCGACGAGTGACCGCCCGAGACCAGCATCGCGATCGACGGCTTGGGCAGCGGCCCGTGCTCCAACTGGTCCACCGCCACATGCGCGGCCAGGTGGTTGACCCCGTACAGCGGGACGCCGATGCCCAGCGCGTACGCCTTGGCCGCGGCGACGCCCACCAGCAGCGCGCCCGCGAGGCCGGGACCGGCGGTCACGGCCACCGCGTCGATGTCGGAGAACCGCAGCCCGGCCTGCTCCAGAGCGCGCTCCACGGTGGGGGTCATGGCCTCCAGATGGGCACGCGAGGCCACCTCGGGCACGACACCGCCGAACCGCGCGTGCTCCTCGACGCTGGAGGCCACGGTGTTGGCCAGCAAGGTGTGCCCCCGGACGATGCCGACCCCGGTCTCGTCGCAGGAGGTCTCGATGCCCAGGACCAGTGGTTCGTCAGCCATTGCCGCTCTCCACGCTCAGCTTCCTCATCATCATGATCGCGTCGGTTCCGTCGTCGTAGTAGTCGCGCCGCAGGCCGATGCGCTCGAACCCGAAGGCCTCGTACATCGCCTGCGCGGGCGGGTTGTCGGCGCGGACCTCCAGGAACACCGCGGTCGCGCCGCGGCGCGTGGCCTCGGTGAGCAGTTCCCGCAGCATCGCGCTGCCGATGCCGGCACGCTGCATCGTGGCGCTCACGGCGATCGTCTGCACATCCGCCTGGTCGCCCGCCGCCGCCAGCCCGGCGTACCCGACGACCTCCTCATCGGCCACGGCGACGATGTAGTACCGGGTGCGGGGCTGGTCGGCCAGCTCGCCGCGCAGCATGCCCTCGCTCCACGCGTCGAAAGGGAAGGTCGAGCGCTCGATCTTCATGACGGCCGGCAGATCGGCCTCGGTCATCTTTCGCAGCGTCGCGGCCGTCATGTGGTCACCTTCTTCGGCGGACCTGGCACCTTGGCGTCCGGCCGGCGAAGGTAGATCGGGCTGGGCGAAGTGAGCACCCCGTCCACCGTGCCGGTGCCCGCGGCGAGGCGCTCGGCGGCGAGCGCGGCCAGCGCTCCGGCGAGGGGGTAGTCGGGAGCGTCCACCACCAGCCGCCCCTCCCCCAGGGCTTCGGCGTACATGCGAGCGCCGGCCCCGAACAGCGGCAGCTCGCCCGGAACGTGCTCGGGCCGGTCGACCGAGGGCTCGGACAGCCGCGTGCGCATGTCGGCGTAGCGCGCCCAGAACACCTCCTTGCGCCGCGCGTCGGTGGCGACGATGAAGGGCTCGGCCAGGCCGCCGGCGTAGGCGAGCGCGTCCAGAGTGCACACGCCGTACGCCGGGGCGCCCATCGTGGAGGAGAGCGCCTGGGCGGTCATCAGCCCGACACGCAGACCGGTGTACGGCCCGGGACCAGAACCGGCGACGATCGCGGTCACGTCGTGGAGGCGGACGCCCGCCTCTCGCAGGACCCGCTCCACGGAGGGAATGAGCAGCTCGCCATGGCGGCGGGCGTCGATCGTCGTCGACTCGGCGAGCACGCGGTCACCGTCGTGGAGAGCCACGGTGACGGCCGGGGTTGCGGTATCGAAGGCCAAGACCAGCACGAATGTCAAGCGTAGCCGTGTTTTCTCGCGCTCGCTCCGCCGGCGCGGCGGCAGGCCGACTCCGGCCGCGGACGGGGTCAGATCTCCCCACGCGGACCGGGTCAGGTCTCCCCAGCGGACGGGGTCAGGTCTCCCCAGCGGACGGGGTCAGGTCTCCGGCCGCGGGCGGGGTCAGGTTGCCAGGCGTGGACGGGGTCAGGTCTCCAGGCGCGAGGCGTAGACGATGATGTTGTCGAGGTACTCGTGGGTCTTCCGGTCGAAGGCTCCGCCACAGGTCACCAGGCGCAGGCCGTCCTCCACGTACACGCGCTGGGCCGGGAAGCGCTCCTTGGAGACCTGCTCGATGGCGTCGACCTTGTACTCCGCGACCCTGCCGTCACTGCGGACGACCTTGACGACCGCGCCCTTCTTGACCTGGTGCAGGCGGTAGAACACCGCGGGCGCCGTCTTGGTGTCCACATGGCCGATGATCACCGAGGCTCCGGAGTCCCCGGGCACCACGCTCTGGTCGAACCACCCCGCCATCGCCGGCTTCTCGAACGGCGGCAGCTCGATCTCCCCGTCGTCGGCGAGCCCGAGCTTCATCAGCGGGGCCTTCAGGTTCAGCGACGGAATGTCGAGCCGCTTGGGCGTCGCGGCGGCAGGCTGCGTCTCGGCCTGCCGGTCACGGCCGCTGAGCGCGAACATGATCGTGCCGGTGACGAACCCGGCCACCACGATCTTCAACCACTTTGATTCAGCCATCGGGGGGAGGCAGGATCGACGGTCAGCGGGCCTTCGACCTGCGGCGCGCCACCGCGACGCCGCCGCCGAGAGCCGCGAGGAGCGCCACGACCGTCACGCCCGCAGGGATGCCCGCCGGCTCGTCGGCGGGCTGCGCACCGGCCGCCGTGCCGCCGCCGCCTGCCCGCGGGGCCCGGGTCGGCACGATGCGGGTCACGGTGGGAGTGGGGCTGGGCCTGGCGGTCAGGGTCAGCGTGGTCCTGCCCGTGTCGTTGGTGCCCTCGCACTTGACCTCGACCGTGTAGCGCCCGGGCTTGGCGTCCTCGTCGATGAGGGCGAAGCCGTGGACCTCGGGCGAGGGGTCCGCCGTCACCGGGGACGAGGACGCGGCCGGGGTGGCGGGCGGTGGCTGGGTCAGTGTGACGACACCGGTGAAGGAGTCGGAGCGAGCGGTCGCGCGGTAGTCGGTGCCCCCCTGAGGGAGGGGGCAGAAGGCCCGGACCCTGATCGACCTCGTGGCCCCGCTCTGCACGCTGACGGGGATGACCTGGACACGGATGTTCTGACGGCTCACCGATGGCGTGGGTGTGGCCGTGGGCGCCGAGCCACCGGACTGGGCCTCGGCCGTACATGCGACACCACCTAAGAGAAGGAATGCTCCAGCAACCGCGACCTGCCCGACCCTGTGCACCGTCGCACTCCACTTCGCCGTACGATTTCGACCCCGCCCGATACGACCACGCCTAGGTGTTACTCCACCTGCATACCCAGAAAAAACAGGCCAATCCATTGGAACGATCTTCATTAAGATGATCCATAGCAATATAGGCCTGCGTCAAGGTTGGCTAGATTACCGGTCTAGATCAGCGGAACTCGGCTGATCTAGCAAAGCGGGCACGTCAGCCCATCTAGGGCCGACGCCGCGAAGCCGTACGAGGCGCTCGTCCCCCGCGTCGCCGCGCTCGATGGAGATCTCCAGCCGGTCGTCGGCCAGGTTCTCCACCAGCCCCTCGCCCCACTCGACGACGGTCACCGAGTCGTCCACGGAGGCGTCGAGGTCGAGGTCGTCGACCTCCAGCGACCCGCCCAGGCGGTAGGCGTCCGCGTGGACCAGCGCGGGACCGCCCGTCAGCGACGGATGGACCCGGGCGATCACGAACGTCGGCGAGGTGATCGGGCCGCGGACCTTCAGCCCTTCGGCCAGGCCCTGCACCAGGGTCGTCTTGCCGGCGCCCAGCGGGCCGGACAGCACCACGAGGTCACCGGGTCCCAGCAGGCGGGCCAGCTCCTCGCCCAGCGACCGCATGTCCTCGGTTGTGGCGGCACGCCTCATCGAACCGCCCTCCCCCCACGCCTCATCGGACCTGCCTCCCCGCGTGTGTCATCGGACCTGCTCCCCCGCGTGTGTCATCGAATCCCCTTCCCCGCCCGCCTCATGACGCCTCCCCCTCCGCACGCCTGCGCAGCCTCCGTACGCGCTGCGGTGGCGCGCCGCCGGTGTCCCGGAGCCGCTCGATGCCTTCGACGACCCCGTCCGGCTCGGCGTCCTTGACCCTCTTGAGCAGCTCGGCGATCGCGTCGTTCACGATGGCGGGCTTCTCGAGCAGCACCAGGTGGGAGGTGCCGGGAACCTCGGTGAGGCGCGCGGACGGCAGCCCCGCGTTGATCGACTTGCTGTGGTCGGGCGGGGTCAGCCAGTCCTTGTCACCGACGATGATCTCGGTCGGCACCTTGTCGAGCACGTCGAGGGCCGCCAGCTTGTCGTGGGACATCAGCGCCGGATAGAAGTCGGCGATCACGTCGGTGGGCGTGGAACGGATCATCGACTCCGCGAAGTCGACCACGGTGGGGCTGATGGTCGAGGGATCGCCGAATCCGAGGTAGCGCAGCGCCAGGAACGACACGTCGTTGCCCGCCTGCCTGCCCCGGTCGACGAGCGCCGAACGGCGCCCGAGCACCGACACCGCCGGCGCCGCCGCCCAGTGGACCACCTTGGAGATCAGGGCCGGCAGCCCCAGGGTCAGCTCGGCCAGCTTCCCCGCCGAGGTGGAGATCAGGGCGACGCCACGGACCTTCTCCCCGAACAGCTCGGGATGCCGGTCGGCCAGCGCCATGACCGTCATGCCGCCCATGGAGTGGCCGATCAGCACGCACGGGCCCGGCACCAGCGCCTTGAGAAGCTCCGCCAGGTCGGCGCCCAGACGGTCGATCGTGCAGTCCTCGGCGGGGGTGCGGGCCGAGCGCCCGTGGCACCGCTGGTCCCAGAACACCAGGCGGTAGGTGTCACGCAGATCACGCCGCTGGTAGTGCCACGAGTCGAGGTTCAACGTGTACCCGTGGCAGAACACGATCGTCAGCGGGGCGTCCTCCGGCCCGTCGACCTCGGCGTACAACTCGACGCCGTCAGAGGTCTTCACCGTTGCCGGGCGGCCCCGTAGCTCGCCGAAGGGCTCGCTCGCCTCGAGGTCGGGCCGCAAGCGGATGCGCCCGACGGCGTACCTCTTGGCCAGGGCCGCCGCCGCCAGACTCGCCGAAGCGGTGCCGAAGACCGCCCCTGCGATCCCGACCCTGCGCCGTGTGGACATCCCAACCTCCTGTTATCGGTAAACGCGCGGCACGCGTGAACCAATCCTGGTCACGATCTCATGAGTGATCGTGCCGACGGAATCCGCCCACTCCTGCGCGGTCGGCTCACCTTCTGCCCCAGGCCCGAAGAGGATCACCTCGTCCCCCTCCTTCACCTGGTCGTCTCCGACGTCGATCATGAACTGGTCCATGCACACCCGCCCCGACACCGTGCGCCTCCGCCCCGCGACCTGGACCTCCGCACGGTTGGTGGCGCCCCGGAGCACCCCGTCGGCGTACCCAAGAGGGACCAGCGCCAACGTGGTGTCGGTCTCAGTGGTGTAGAGGTGCCCGTAGGACACACCCGTGCCCGAGGTCACGCGCTTCACCATCGCGACGCGGGCGCTGAGCGTCATGGCCGGCCGCAGGCCGAAGTCGCCCATCTCGGGGATGGGGCTGAGCCCGTACACCGCGATGCCGCAGCGGACCATGTCGTAGTGGGACTCGGGGAGCGTCACCGTGGCGGCCGAGTTGGCGATGTGGCGCAGCACGTGGGACCCGGTCACCCCGGCCTTCCTCGCGACGGTGAGGGCCTCGTCGAACACGGCGAGCTGCCGTGCGATCGACGGATGGCCGGGAATGTCCGCGCACGCGAAGTGGGACCACAGCCCCACGATCTCGATCGCGCCCTCGGACTGCACGGCGAGCGCCCTGTCGACCAGCGAGGGCCAGTCGGAAGCGGTCGCCCCGCCGCGCGAGATGCCTGTGTCGATCTTCAGGTGCACGCGGACCGGACGCTCGGCCCGGCGGGCGGAGGCGGCGATGTCGTCGAGGAGCCAGGGCGCCCCCGCCGACAGCTCGATGCCCGCCGCCACGGCGTCGTCGATGGGCTCGCCGGGAGTGATGATCCAGGACAGGATGGGCGCCGTCACACCGGCGGCGCGCAGGTCGAGCGCCTCCTGGAGGTAGGCGGTGCCGAGACGGGACGCGCCCGCTTCGAGGACGGCGCGCGCGCAGGGCACCAGGCCGTGGCCGTAGGCGTCGGCCTTGACGGCGACCATCATCTCGGCGGCGGGGGCGTGCCGGCGGAGGACCGCCACGTTGTGCGTGATCGCCGAGAGATCCACCCGGGCCTCGGCAGGCGTAACGAGGGAACCGTGAATGGGGAAGCTCACCCTTCCAGTCTCGCAGTCACGCGCCGGTGACAGGGCGGCTTGACGGCCATGTCGGAGGGGAAGGCCATGACATGGGTCACACCACCACCTCGGTCGACGGGCCGCGCCGCCCGGACGTCCGGGTCGGGACGCCGCGCCGGATCGCGTCGGTCAGAGGAACGCATGGGTCGCACGGTCGCGTCGGCGGGGCGATGGCGCGCCGCGCGGTCGGAGGGCCCAGGGATGACATCAGCGGCTCGCCGTGAGCGTCCGGATCGCGCTGGGGAGCTCCAGAGCCACGTCCAGGGCCGCGATGGGGGCCTGACCACCCTCCGGACCCCCGGCCGCCATCCGGGCCGCGAGACCGTGCACGAAGGCCGCGCACGAGGCCGCTTCATAACAGCTCAAACCCCCCGCGAGGAAGGCTCCCGCGATGCCGGCGAGCACGTCGCCCGTGCCGCCGGTGGCCAGCCAGGGGGTGCCCGTGAGGTTGACCCGGACCGGCCTGCCCTCCTCCGCGACCAGGGTAGTCGACCCCTTGAGCAGGACGGTCACCCCCAGCTCCGCCGCCGCGAGCCGCGCGTGGTGGAGCCTGCGCTCCTCGATCTCCTCGACGGGCACGCCGAGCAGCCGGCCGAGCTCACCGGCGTGCGGAGTGATCAACGTGGGCGCCGAGCGCCGCAGCAGCGAGCGGTCGCGCGTGGCCAGGGTCAGCCCGTCGGCGTCGACCAGCACCGGCACGTCGCTGTCGAGAACGGACCTCGCCAGCGCGTGCGCGTCGTCGTCGGTGCCCATGCCGGGGCCGAGGACCCACGCCTGGACACGGCCGACCTCACGCACCCCCTCCTCGGGAGTGATGATCTTCGTCACCGCCTCCGGCCACTTGGCCCGCACCTGCTGGACGGCCTCGGCCGCGCTCGCGAAGCGCACCAGCCCCGCCCCCGCCCGTACGGCCCCGCCCACCGCGAGCACGGCGGCTCCGGTGAAGCGGTCGCTGCCGGCGACGACGCCGACCACGCCTCTGCGGTACTTGTTCGACTCCGGCTCGGCGCGGGGCATCCGCTCGGCCACATCGGGGCCGGTGAGCGTGACCACGCCGGGAGCGGGCAGGAAGGGGCCGAGCCCGATGTCCACCTGCCGCAGGGTGCCGGCGTGGCTCGCCCCCGGGTCGATCAGCAGCCCGGCCTTGACGGCTCCGAACGTCACCGTCAGGTGGGCGCGTACCGCCTCGCCCTCGACCTCACCGGTGCTCGCGTCCACGCCGCTCGGCACGTCGACGGCCACGACGATGCCCGGGGAGCCCGCGCTCATCCTGGCCAGCGTGGCGTACGGCTCGCGCAGCGCCCCGGTGCCACCGATCCCGACCAGACCGTCCACGATGACATCGGCCCCGCCGATCAGGTTCACGAGCATCGGATCGGTCTCCAGCGCCTTGGCCGGACCGCTTGCGGACGTGCCGGCCTTCGCGCCCTCGGTGCGCGCGGGATCCGATATCCCGCGCAGGTCGTACGTCCGGCCGCCCACACGGCGGAGCTCGGCGAGGCCGCCTTCGTGCGTTCTGGCCCCGGCGAGGATCGCGTGCACCCGGGCGCCCCGGCGGGCGAGCGCCGCCCCCGCGTACAGCGCGTCGCCACCGTTGTCCCCGCTGCCGATCAGCAGGACGACGCGGGAGCCGTACACGCGGGGAAGGGCCTTCACACAGGCCACGGCCAGTCCCGTGGCGGCGCGCCGCATGAGCGTGCCCCCGGGCAGACGCGCCATCAGCACCTGTTCGGCGGCCCTGATCTCATCGGATGTGTACGCGGTCAGCATCTCACCGAATGTAGCTCTCCCCGATCACCGGCGAGAAGGCCACCCGCCGCGAACTCCGTCACCCTTCGGCGATCACGTAGGCGACCGCGAATCCCCCGTCGTGGCTGAGCGACACGTGCCAGCGCTCCACACCCTGCTCCGCCGCCACCTCGGCGACCCGCCCGGTGACGCCGAGCACCGGCCGGCCGTGGGCGCCCGTCGTGATCTCGGCGTCCCGGTGGCCGAGGCCCGGTGGCGCGCCCAGCGCCTTGGCCACCGCCTCCTTCGCGGCGAACCGCGCGGCCAGGGACTCCACCGGCAGCCCTCGCTCGGCATCGGTGAACAGCCGGTCCCGTAGCCCGTGCGTCCGTTCCAGGGCGGCCCGCAGACGGGCGACGTCGACGATGTCCACCCCGATCCCCACGATCACCGGTCGGCCCCACGCTGCCGGAACGAGGTGGGGACGGGCGCCTGAACGGCGGGCGGCGGGCGGCGGATCACGCCCTCATTTTGCCGCACACCTGCCCCCCGGCAGACGTAGGAGGACTTCTCAGTAGAGTTTGCGCCTATGGAGGCACCCAACCCGTATGTCGAGCTCAGCCGCGAGCAATGGCGGAACCGGAGAAAGAACACGCCTCTGACCCTCACGGCCGACGAGCTGGAAGAGCTGCGCGGCGTCGACGACCCCATCGACCTGGCCGAGGTCACCGACATCTACCTTCCACTGACCCGGCTGCTCAACCTGCACTTCACCGGGGCGCGGCAGCGCAGCGCGGCGCTGAACACCTTCCTCGGCGACGACAGCGAGCCCCCGCCGTACATCCTCGGCATCGCGGGCAGCGTCGCGGTCGGCAAGTCCACCACGGCACGGTTGCTGCACACCCTGCTCGCCCGCTGGCCCGAGCACCCTCGGGTCGACCTGATCACCACCGACTCCTTCCTGTACCCCAACAAGGTGCTGGAGGAGCGCGGCATCACCGACCGCAAGGGCTTCCCCGAGAGCTACGACCGCCGGGCCCTGGTCCGCTTCGTCGCCGACGTGAAGGCCGGGGTGCCCGAGGTCCACGCGCCCATCTACAGCCACCTGGAGTACGACATCGTCCCAGGAACCGTGCAGACGGTGAGCCGGCCCGACATCCTGATCGTCGAGGGCCTGAACGTGCTCCAGCCCGCTCCTCCGGCGGCCCTGGCGGTCAACGACTACTTCGACTTCTCGATCTACGTCGACGCCAAGACCGAGGACATCCGGTCCTGGTACGTCGACCGGTTCCACAAGCTCCGCCGTACGGCCTTCGCCGACCCCAAGTCCTACTTCACCTACATCGCCGAACTGTCGGACGAGGAGGCGACCCGCTTCGCCAAGAACGTCTGGCGGGACGTCAACGAGCGCAACCTGGTGGAGAACATCGCCCCCACGCGTGGCCGCGCGGGCCTGGTCATGCACAAGGGCTCCGACCACTCCGTGCGCCGCATCCGGCTCCGGCGTACCTAGGATCGCCTCGTGCTCCACTTGCGGGTCATCTGCCCGGCCGACCGCAGCTCTGAACTGGTCGACCTCCTCACCGACGCCGGCGGCGTCACGAACGTCGTCGTGCTGCACGGCGCCGCCCACCGCCCGAAGGGCGATGTGGTGCTGTTCGATGTCGCGAGGGAGGCCGCGAACCAGATCATCGAGCGGCTGAAGGAGCTCGGGCTGGCCGAAGAGGGCTCGATCGCCATCGAGCGGGTCGACCTCTCCCTGTCCCGGGCCGCCGACACCGCCGAGGCCGAGGCGCCGGGCGCCCCCGACGATGCCGTGGTGTGGGAGGACCTTTCGACGCAGGTCTCGGCCGAGTGCCGGATCACCTGGGCCTACCTGGCGTTCCTCGCGATCGCCACGCAGATCGCGGCCATCGGCGTGCTGCTCCCCTCGATCATCCTGATCGTCGGCGGGATGGTGCTCGGGCCGGAGTTCGGCGCCGTGGCGGCCGTCTGCTTCGGCCTGCTCCGCCGTGACTGGCGCCTCATCACCCTGGCCGTCCGTACTTTGGTCATCGGATTCACGGTCGCCATCGCCGTCACCTGCGCTTGCGCTCTCGTCTCGCGCGGCCTCGGCTGGATCGGCCCCGAGAACCTCAACGGCCACACCGAGGTGGAGTTCATCGTCAAGCCCGACAAATGGTCGTTCATCATCGCGCTGCTCGCGGGCGCGGCCGGAGTGCTGTCCATCACGGCGGGCAAGTCGTCGGCCCTCGTCGGCGTCTTCATCTCGGTCACCACCGTCCCGGCGGCAGGCTACATCGCCATCGCCATCGCACTCGGCAAATGGGACGACGTGACCGGGTCGGTGGCGCAGCTCGCGGTCAACATCACCGGCATGGTGATCGCCGGCACGACCACGCTGTTGCTCCAGCGGTTCTTCTGGTCGAAGTACGGCCTGCGTATCGCCTCCCCCACCCCTCGGATGAGGGGGAATTCCTCCGTGTGAGGGAGGAACTCGGGTCGCGCGCTTGGATAGTGTCCGGACATGACCATCCTCGCCACCGAGGGACTCACCAAACGCTTTCCGCGGGTGACGGCGCTCGACCGCCTCACCGTCACCGCGGGGTCAGGCGTCACCGGCCTGGTCGGGGCGAACGGCGCGGGGAAGTCCACTCTCATCAAGATCCTGCTGGGGCTGCTGCCGCCGACCGAGGGAAGCGCCACGGTCCTCGGCCTGAACCCCGCGACCCAGGCCCTCGACATCCGGCGGGCCGTCGGCTACATGCCCGAGCACGACTGCCTCCCGCCCGACGTGTCCGCCACCGAGTTCACCGTCCACATGGCCCAGATGTCCGGCCTGCCGCGCAGCGCGGCGCGCGAGCGCGCCGCCGACACCCTGCGCCACGTCGGCCTGTACGAGGAGCGCTACCGTCCCATCGGCGGTTACTCCACCGGCATGCGGCAGCGGGTGAAACTGGCCCAGGCGCTGGTTCACGACCCACAGATGGTCTTCCTGGACGAGCCGACCAACGGCCTCGACCCCCAGGGCCGTGACGAGATGCTGGCCCTGATCCGCCGCATCGGCGCGGAGTTCGGCATCAGCGTGGTCGTCACCTCCCACCTGCTCGGCGAGCTCGAGAGGGTGTGCGACCACGTCATCGTCATCGACGGGGGGCGCCTGCTCCGCTCCTCCTCCATCGGGGAGTTCACGCAGGCGACCCAGTCGATCACCGTCGAGGTCGAGGAGGGGCAGCAACCCCTCGCCGATCGGCTCACGGCCGCGGGCCAGCAGGTCACGGTGCACGGGCGCCTGCTGACGGTCGCGGTCGCCTCTCCTGGCACCTTCGACATCGTCCGGGACGCGGTGTGCGACCTCGACCTGTGCCTGGTCCGGCTCGAACAGGGCCGCCACCGCATCGAGGACGTCTTCCGGGAGGAGATGGCGAATGTCTGAGCCCGTCCCCATGCCGGCCTCGGCACCCCAGGCGGCGCCCACGGGCGTCATCCACGACATCGGATACCGCCACTACGACGGCCCGCGGCTCGGTCGCGGCCACGCGCTGGCGGCGCTCACGCTGAACAGCCTGCGCGGCGTCTTCGGCATCGGCCGCACCGCCCGCGCCAAGATCATGCCGTTCCTGCTCGCCGCGGTCATGATGCTGCCGGCCGTCGTGTCGATCGCCGTGATGGCGATGATCAAGCAGCGGGCGCTGCCCTATCCGGCGTACGCCGGGACGATGCAGGCCGTCCTCGCCGTCTTCCTCGCCGCGCAGTCGCCCTACCTGGTGGCGCCCGACCTCCGGTTCCGCGTGCTGCCGCTCTACCTGTCGCGGCCGACCACGACGGGCGACTACGTCACGGCCAAGCTCGCCGCGATGGCGCTCGCCCTGTTCCTCCTGATCGCCGTGCCCCTGACCGTGCTGTTCGCCGGTGAGCTGCTGGTCGACCTGCCGGGCCCGCCGCAGACCTCCGACTACATCGCGGCGATGGTCACCGCCGTGATCTACGCGCTGCTGCTGGCCTCCATCGGGGTCGCGCTGGCCTCCTTCACGCCCCGGCGCGGGCTCGGTGTCGCCTCGGTCATCGCCGCCTACCTGCTGTCGTCGGCGATCTCCGCCGTGCTGGTCGGGGTCCTGATGTCGGTCAGCCGCGACAGCGCCGCCGCCTGGGCCTGGCTGATCAACCCGTTCTTCCTGGTCGACTCCGTGCAGGTGTGGCTGTTCGGGACCAGCCCCAACAACGGCGACGGCTACCCACCGGGGGCCGGCGGCCCGATCGCGGCCGTCGCCGTGGTCGTGCTGATCGCCATGTGCGTGGCCGCCCTCGTCCTCCGCTACCGCAAGGCGGCCGCATCGTGATCATCGAACTGGGGCAGGTCTCCCGCTGGTACGGCAACGTGGTGGCCGTCAACGACGTCACGATGACGGTCGGGCCCGGCGTCACGGGCCTGCTCGGCCCCAACGGCGCGGGCAAGTCCACCCTGCTGCACATGATGGCCGGCTTCCTCGCCCCCTCCACCGGCACCGCGACCCTCGACGGCGAACCGATCTGGCGCAACCACCAGATCTACCGCTCCATCGGGCTGGTCCCCGAGCGTGAGGCCGTCTACGGGTTCCTCACCGGCTGGCAGTTCGTGCTCTCCAGCGCCCGCCTGCACCGCCTGCCCTCCCCCGAGGACGCCGCCGCCAAGGCCCTGGCCATGGTCGAGATGGAGGACGCCAAGGACCGGCGCATCGAGACCTACTCCAAGGGCATGCGCCAGCGGGTCAAGGTCGCCGCCGCGCTCGTCCACGAGCCGCGGGTGCTGCTGCTCGACGAGCCGTTCAACGGCATGGACCCGCGCCAGCGCCTGCACCTGATGGACCTCGTCAGGGAACTGGGAGCCGCCGGTCGCACCATCCTGTTCAGCTCCCACATCCTGGAGGAGGTCGAACGGGTCGCCCAGCACATCGAGGTGCTGGTGGCGGGCCGCCACGCCGCCTCCGGCGACTTCCGCGAGATCCGCCGGCGCATGACCGACAGGCCGCACGTCTTCCGCGTGCGCTCCAGCGACGACCGGCGCCTGGCCGCCGCCCTGATCGCCGACGCCTCCTCCGGGTCGGTCTCCCTGGGCGAGGCCGGGCTGGAGGTCCAGGCGGTGGACTTCCGCAGGTTCACCTGGTCGCTGCCCCGCATCGCCCGCGACTCCGGGATCACCGTCTGGCAGGTCTCCCCCGCCGACGAGGACCTGGAGAGCGTCTTCTCCTACCTGATCTCCGGGAGCACCCGATGAGCTCTCCGTCCCCGGCGAACCTCG
Organism: Sphaerisporangium flaviroseum; assembly: GCF_039537005.1. Taxonomy (NCBI): domain Bacteria; kingdom Bacillati; phylum Actinomycetota; class Actinomycetes; order Streptosporangiales; family Streptosporangiaceae; genus Sphaerisporangium; species Sphaerisporangium flaviroseum. Next base: position 119,634 of record NZ_BAAAZR010000052.1, read on the forward strand.
CCGCCTTCACCTCGGGGAGCATCCGATGAACTCCGTCGTCGCAGGAATCACCTACCGGGCCGTGCTCGGGCGCCGCAGGATCCTGCTGCTGATCCTGCTCCCTCTCGTGCTCATCGGCCTCGCCCTGCTGCTGCGGGCCGTGGGCAGCACCGACGAGAAGGCCACGATCACGCTCATGCAGGTCTACGCGATCGGGACCATGCTCCCGCTGCTCGGGCTGATCGCGGGCACGGGCACGATCGCTCCCGAGATCGACGACGGCACCATCATCCACCTGCTGTCCAAGCCGATCTCCCGGCCGGTGATCGCCACCACCAAGTTCCTGGTGGCGGCCTCGATGCTCGCCGTCTTCGCCGCCGTCCCGACGTTCGTCGCCGCGTACCTGCTCGTCCGCGACGAGGCCGGCATCGCGTCCGGCTTCGCACTGGGCGCGCTGATCGGCGGCATCGCGTACGCGGCGGTGTTCCTGCTCCTCGGCGTCGTCACGCGGCACGCCGTGACCGTCGGCATCATCTACGCGGTGGTGTGGGAGAACCTCGTCGGCGGCTACGTGCCGGGGGCGCGGAACTTCTCCATCCAGCAGTGGGCGCAGACCTTCGCCGCCGAGATCAGCACCTCCGGGTTCTTCAAGCCCTCCGTCGGCATGGGCTTCGCCGTCCCCGCCGTGCTGATCGTGACCATCGGCTCGGTCATCTGGGCCGGCCAGCGCCTTCGCTCCCTGTCCCTGACCGGCGACGAGTAGCCCGCCACGGCGGGCCGCTCCAAGCCCGGCGGCTCTGGCGGTTCAGCGACTCTGGGGCTCACAGGATCTGGCGGTTCAGCGACTCTGGGGCTCAGCGGCGGAACATCAGGCGGATGCAGACGCCGATCGCGATGCAGCCGATGGAGAACACCATCAGCACCATCGAGGTGACGAAGCCGAGCGCCCAGAGGCCGTTGCCGTCTGGGTGGGGCGTCACGCCGTCCCAGATGGCCACGAGCGGTTGCGGAACGGAGAACGGCACGAGAACCGCCACGGCGCTCCTGACCGACACGGCCACCCCAAGGACCACGCCGCCGAGCAGGACCGCGGCGCACATCCAGGGATACATCAGCGAGCGGAAGAAGTCCCCGTCCGTGCCGCTGACCGACAGGACCCACGTCGAGATCGCCCCTGCCACGAGGGAGATGACGGCGATCAACTGGTGCCTGTGCCTGTGAACCACGAGCAGTCACCCTAAATCACATCGTCGGCCTGGCGATCCCTGCTTGCGGTGCTTGATGGCATATGTGGCCAAGCTGTGCACCCGGGCGGGGAGATCCGAACGCGGAAAGGCGGGGTCCTCGGTGCGAGGACCCCGCCTTGCGGTGCGTGGATCATGCTGTCCGGGCTCAGGCTCGTACGGCCCGGTTCCGGTTACGACCCAGGCGTACGGCCCGGCTCGAGTACGACCCGGGCTCGTACGGACGATCTCAGGCGCAGACCGTACGGACGACGTCGGCCAGCTTGTTGGCGATGAGCTCGGCCTCCTGCTGGGACTCGGCCTCGACCATCACGCGGACCATCGGCTCGGTGCCGCTCGGACGGATGAGCACCCGTCCCGTGTCACCGAGCGACTTCTCGGCGGCGCTGACGGCGGAGGCGAGATCCGGCGAGGTCGCCGCCTTCGCCTTGGAGACGTCACGGACGTTCACCAGCACCTGGGGAAGCCGGGTCATGACCGATGCCAGGTCGTCCAGAGAACGGCCGGTACGTGCCACTTCCGCGAGCAGGTGCAGTGAGGTGAGCAGCCCGTCACCCGTGGTGGCGTGGTCGAGCATCACGACGTGGCCCGACTGCTCGCCGCCCAGGTTGAACCCCCCGGCCTTCATGGCCTCAAGGACGTAACGGTCACCGACGGCCGTCTCCACCATGGTCAGCCCGGCCTTCTTCAATGCGATCTTGAAGCCGAGGTTGGACATGATGGTGGCGACGACGGTGTCCTTCACCAAAGTGCCGCTGGAGTGCATCGCCAGCGCCAGGACGGCCATGATCTGGTCGCCGTCGACGACCTCTCCCGAGGACGTCACGGCGAGGCAGCGGTCGGCGTCACCGTCGTAGGCGATGCCCGCGTCGGCCCCGCGCTCCAGGACCGCCTCGCGCAACGCTCCAAGATGGGTCGAACCGACCCCCTCGTTGATGTTGAGGCCGTCCGGCGAGGCGCCGATCGTCTCGACGACGGCCCCCGCACGCAGCAGCGCCTCGGGCGCGACCATGTGGGCGGCGCCGTGCGCGCAGTCGACGACCAGCCGCAGGCCGTCCAGACGCCCGGGGACGGTCGTCAGGACGTGGGAGACGTAACGGTCGGCCTCGCCGAACGCGTCACGCACCCGGCCGACGGCCGGGCCCACCGGGCGGTTCCACTTCTCCCCGAGCCGCTGCTCGATGTCGTTCTCCACCGCGTCGGGCAGCTTGAAGCCGCCGCGGGTGAAGAACTTGATCCCGTTGTCCGGAGCGGGGTTGTGGGACGCGGAAAGCATGACCCCGAGGTCGGCTCCGAGAGCAGAGGTCAAGAAGGCGACGGCCGGGGTGGGCAGCACGCCGAGGCGTAGCACGTCCACTCCAGACGACGCGAGGCCGGCGACGACCGCGGCCTCGAGAAACTCTCCCGAGGCGCGCGGGTCCCGGCCCACGACGGCGACCGGGCGGCCACGCCGCCCGACGCTCGACTCGAAGGCGCCGGCATCCCCGAGGACATGAGCGGCCGCGACCGAAAGGTCCATGGCCAACTCGGCCGTGAGGTCGCGACCCGCGACCCCACGAACCCCGTCGGTGCCGAAAAGCCGACCCGTCAACGCTTGCTGTACTGCGGAGCCTTACGGGCCTTCTTGAGACCGGCCTTCTTCCGCTCCGTCTCACGGGAGTCACGGGTGAGGAAGCCGGCCTTCTTCAGCGGCGCGCGGTTGACCTCGACGTCCAGCGCGGTGAGCGCGCGGGCGAGGCCCATGCGCACGGCGCCGGCCTGGCCGGTCACGCCGCCACCGTCGATGCGGACGAAGACGTCGAACTGGTCCTCCGCGCCGATCGTCACGAAGGGCTCGTTGACGATCTGCTGGTGGACCTTGTTCGGGAAGTAGTTCTCCAGCGTGCGACCCTCGATGGTCCACTTGCCGGTGCCCGGCGTGATGCGCACCCGGGCGATCGCTTCCTTGCGACGGCCCGTGCCGTACGAGTTGCCCGTGGTGATGGGCTTACGCGCGGGGACGTCACTGCTGGGAGCGGACTCGCTGGTGTACTCGGACGGGAACTCCTCGGGGGAGTTGTCCGCAATGTCCAGCTCGCCCTCGATGGGCGTCTCGACACCGGTGGGCTCGGCCACGGTTCTCCTCTAACTTTCGATCTCGACGTCAGCTGTCGGCCAACGGTGTGCGACTACTGGGCGATCTGGGTGATCTCGTACTGCACCGGCTGCTGCGCCAGGTGCGGGTGCTCGGAACCGGCGTAGACCTTGAGCTTCTTGGCCATCTTGCGACCAAGGGAGTTCTTGGGGAGCATGCCCTTCACGGCCTTCTCCACAGCCCGGTCCGGACGCTTCTCCATGAGCTCCCGGTAGGAGACGGCGCGCAGACCGCCCGGGTAGCCCGAGTGGCGGTACGCCTTCTTCTGCTCCAGCTTGTTGCCGGTCAGGGCCACCTTGTCGGCGTTGATGACGATGACGAAGTCACCGGTGTCGACATGCGGCGCGAAGATCGGCTTGTGCTTACCGCGGAGCAGCGTCGCGACCTGGGTGGCCAGCCGACCCAGCACGACGTCGGTGGCGTCGATGACGTACCACTGACGCTGTACGTCGGTGGACTTAGGGGTGAACGTGCGCACGGTGGTAAGCCTTCTGTCGGGTGACATCTCTCGGTAGGTCGTGGGCGGGCGCACGACAAGGCCCAGACCTTCCGTCTCCACGAGCAGGGAGATGACGCCGGACGCGCCGCGCCTCGGTCACAAGGGACCGATCGCACACAACGAATCAGCAGACTACCGGTCGTGACAGGCGTGGGTCAAAACGAAGCACCGACGCTGGAACGTCACACCGGATCCGCGAGACGAGTCTACTGTGCGACCAGACCAATGGCTCAACGAAAACCAGTCCCCCGCGTCTCTTCATTAACATGAGCCGACCTCTCTATATTTGGCAGCGGTATGTGTCAGCCCCCTTACCCCAGGAAAACCCAATGGTTCCCCCGTCGGCGAACCCACGTGGGTCTCCTGGCATGCCTCACGGCCGCCCTGCTCGCGGCGCTCGTGGTGTCGGGGCTCGAAACCCCCAAGACCGCCGACGAGATCTACCTCTCCCCTCGCACGCCTGCTCCCAAGCCGGCCCGTGTCCTCGCCGCGCCCGAGCCCCTCGCCAAGCGGCCCGCGCTCGGCCACGTGGCGAAACCGCCCACCCGCGTCAAGAGCGAGACCGAGCCGCGCTCGACCACCTCGGTCGCCAAGAAGCGAAGCTCCATCGACGGGTTCTCATCGACACTGCCCCCTGGCACCAGCGTGGGCACGGCCAGCGGCGCCGACGAGGCAGGGACGGAGGACCAGGACGCTCCTCCTACCGGCGACCTGGAGGCCATGGCCGTCGACCTCACCAACAGGGAGCGCATGCGCAAGGGGTGCGCCCCGCTGCGCGTCGACCTCCGGCTGGCCCGTTCGGCACGCGCCCACAGCAGGGACATGGCCGCCAAGAACTACTTCGGCCACACCTCCCGCGATGGCCTTAGCCCCTGGGACCGCATGGCCAGGGCGGGATACTCCAACAGCGCCGCGGAGAACATCGCCCGCGGCTACCAGTCGGCGGACGAGGCCGTACGCGGCTGGATGGCCAATACCGGTCATCGCCGCAATATCCTGAACTGCCAGATCACGACCGTTGGCGTGGGGGTCGCCTACGGTTCGGGTGACACATGGTGGACGCAGGACTTCGGCTATTCCTGACCTGTTATGTCGCGGCGCCGAGTTAGTCTCAAGCGCATGGGTTACCCCGGGGATCAACAGCCACGCCGTCAGCCTTACCGCCCGTACGAAACACCTCAGCCCACCGGTGAGAACCGGCCCGAGGCGCCGCACGAGCAGGCCGGCGAGTCGGCGTCGTGGCCGCCCGTGGAGGAACGCGACCCGGGCCGGCGGCCATGGTCCCGCGCCGACGACGGCCGCAAGCGACCGCAGGCCAATCCCTTCGCCGTCACCGGGCACGAAGGCGTGGTCGACCCGATCATCAGCGGCGGCACCCCACCCTCCCGCGCCGGCAGGTCGGCGTCTGGCGCCGGCACACCGGGTCCGGGTACATCGGGCCTGAGTACGTCAGGTGCGGGCACATCGGGCCCGGGAACGTCGCCCTCAGGCGCGGGAGACCCGGCGTTCGGCATGGGCCAGAGTTTCGGCAACCGGGCCGCGAGCGGCGACCGGCCTCCGCCCGGGTACCCCTCGTTCAACAGTGGCCCGGCGTTCGACGGCGGGGGCCGCACGTACGGCCGCGACCGCTCAGGCAACGCGGGCGGCACGCACGGGAGCGATCCAGCCTCCGGCGGCAACCGGCCGCCCGAAGCGCGGCAGACGCCGTCACACCCCCTCGAAGAACCGAGCCACCGCCCCTTCGAGACACCACAACAGCCCTCGAATCGTCCTTTCGAGACACCGCACCCCTCGAACCGGCCCTTCGAGACACCACAGCAACCCGCGAGCCGTCCCTTCGAAGCCCCGCAACAGCCTCAGAGCCGCCCCTTCGAGGCCCCGCAAGCGCAAGGCCGCGCCTTCGAGACGCCATCACAACCGCGGAACCGGCCCTTCGAGGCACCGCAACCGCCCCAGAGCCGTCCCTTCGAAGCCCCGCAGCCCCCCTTCGAGACACCGCAGCAGTCCCGAAGCGGTTCGTTCGAGGCGCCGCGGCAACCGGAGAACCGGCCTTTCGAGGCGTCACCACAGTCCGAGGGCCCTCGGTCACAGGGACGCTCGTTCGAGGAACGGGGAGGCGGCGGCCGGTCCACCGAGGCCCGCGCAGACGTGCCCCGGCCGCCCATGGAGCGGCGAAGGCGCGAGCCGGAGCCCGCAGGGCGTTCCCGGGCTTCGATGTACATCACCGGTGGTCTCATCGCCGTCCTCCTCTCGGTCGGCGTGGGCATCGTGGTGGTGAACCGCGAGCCCGATCCCGTCGGCCAGGTGAGCAAGCCCGCCCCCACGGTCTCTCGCCCGCCCGAGCAGGTGCCCTTGGTCGGCAGCCCCAACGACAAGTTCGGCTTCACGGCGTCCCGGAAGACCGATCCGCAGCCGCTGACCCTCAAGGAACTGTTCGGCCACAAGAAGGTGACCGCGCGCGGCCGTTCGTACCTCATGACCGTGCGGCGGGTGGACAAGAAGTGCAAGGACGCCGTCCACGGCACGGCCATGCAGAAGGCGATGACCACGGGTGGGTGCACGCAGTTCCTGCGCGCCAGCTTCCGCGACGGCCCCGGGAAGCTGATCGGCACGGTCGGCGTCGCCAACCTGAAGGACGCGGCCTCGGCGAGGAAGGCGGCCAAGACGGGCACGGGCGGCGAGCTGGAGGACTATGTCAACCCGCTCCAGGGCAAGGACTCGGCGACCAAACTGCTCGGCAGCGGCGGCGACTCCTACGCCACCGCGTGGACACAGGGCCACTATCTGGTCCTGCTCTGGTTCCAGTACAAGGACGGGCACAAGCCGTCCAAGACGGAGCTGAGGAACCTCAACCGAGCCGCCGTCGACATCACCGAGGCCAGCGTCTTCTCCGCCCTGGACACCCGAGCCCTAACCGGCGCCCGAGGCAACTGACCCCCACCTCCCATCTCCCGACGCACCCCCCGCGGAACAGACCTTCGTGAGCGAACCCTCGTGGCAGACCACGCGGGGGGTGGACGCGCGGTAGATCTCATGAGGGGTAGACCCTGCGGTAGATCCTTGTGACCGCTGAGGCGTGGGTGTCGGGGGTGCGGGTTTCTGTGGTCGTCTTCGGCCTTGGGTTCTGTCTCCCTGCGGAGAGCCGGAGCCGCCGTTCAGAACCCGCGGGTCTCCTCGGCCACGGGCCCTGTGCCTGACGAGGGATGCCCCTTTCGTCGGTCTTCAAATCTTCTTATAAACGTTGATAACCGGACAAACCGGTTGGTGAACTAGACCAGGAAACGCCCATAGCGGTATGCCGATCTCCGACTGTGGATACGCTTCCGCCTATGCGTGGCCAGGATTCCGGATCCGAGCACGAACGCGAGACCGAGAGCTCGGGGGCTCCGCCGATGCCACCCCCAAGCTTCGGGCAGGCGCACAAGCACGTGCCACGGACCGAGCAGAGCGTTACGGACCCCGCCTCCACCAAGGAGACGCCGTGGTTCCAAGACGCGTCCACTGACCAGCCGAAGCGCCCTGGGCCTGCCGGCGGTCCAGGTGTCGACCCGTGGGAGCCTGCCGAGCGTTTTCCCACCGAATACGACTGGTTCGGGGGCATCGACGATCTGGATCAGACCAATAAACACCGATCCCTCCTCGATCCCCCGAAGTCCGGCGACCCCCGCCGACCGTCCGCCCCACTGCCCGACCACCCCTACGACCGCACCACCCCCACCCGAAACCCGAACTTCTCCAGCGGCCTGACCAGCGCAAATCCCACGACCGACCCAGCCGGCACCGGCCCTTCCCCCCGACCAAGCGGTACGAACCCTTCGGACGGACCCGGCCGTACGGGACCCTCGGGCGGCCTGAGCGGTACGACCCCCTCAAGCGGACCCACCGGCGCAGCACCCTTCGGCGGCCCAGGCAACACGAACTCTGCGGGCGGACCCGGCCGTACGGGACCCTCGGGCGGCCTGAGCGGTACGACCCCTTCGAGCGGGTCGGGCGGTGCGGGATCCTTCGGTGGTCCGGGCGGTACGGATCCTTCGCGTGGACTGAGCACGCCGGGGTCTTCCGGGGGATCGGGTGGTACGGCTCCTTCGGATGATCTGCGCGGTGCGCAGTCTTCCCGTGGGCTGAGTACCGCAGGGCCCTCTGGCGGCCTGAGTGATGCGGATCGAGTAAGAGGTAAGGGCTTCTCGGGCCTGAGCGATGCCGGGTCCGCCGATCGGATGAGCGGTAGAGGTTCTTCGGGGCTGAGCGACGCAGGCTCCCCCGACCGGATGAGCGGTAAGAGCTTTTCTGGGCTGAGCGACGCGGGGTCCTCTGACCGGATGACTGGTAGGGCTGCTTCCGGTGGCGTGAGTGATGCCGGCCCGCAGAGGTCCGAGCCCACTGGAGACCCGAAGTCCGGGCAAGGGGCATCGAGCGCCCCGGGCGCTCCGTCCTGGCGGCCACCCGCGTACAACACCCCTTTCGAGATGCAAGTCTGGCCCGCGCCGGTCGTCCTGCCTCCGGAAGCGCCTCCCGCTGAGCCGCTCACCCCTCTGGAGACCCCACAAGACGCCCCGTGGACTCCCCACGACGCCCCGACCGCGGGACAGAACGCTCCCTGGGCACCACAAAACGCTCCTTCGGTCCCACAAGACACCCCGTGGACTCCCCACGGCGCCCCCGCCGCTGGACCAAACGCACCAGGGGCACCGCAAGACACTCCATGGACTCCCCACAGCGCCCCCACCGCTGGACCAAACGCTCCCGCGGCACCGCAAGACACTCCATGGACTCCCCACGGCGCCTCCACCATCGGACAGAACACACCCGCTGCGCCACAGGACGCTCCGTGGACTCCCCACGGCGCTCCCGCCGCTGGACCAAACGCACCCGCGGCACCGCAAGACGCCCCGTGGACTCCTCGTGACGCCCTATCGGCACCACAAGACGCCGCGCCCTGGAAGCCCGACGCTGCTCCAAGCGATGCGCCTTGGACTCGGGAGCAGGAGCCGTCCGGTGCCTCGAAGGACGCTTCTCCGACCCCGCAGGACGTCTCCCCTGCTCCGCATGACGTCTTGGGTGTGAGTCCGGGGTCATTCGAAGAACCGCCGACTACTCGGACCCGGCCCGCCGACTACCTCTCACGTCGGGACATCCCGGTCTGGCCGCCTTCCCCGGCCTCAGACGAGTCCCAGCAGGACAGGGCGGAAGGACAGCGCCCAGGTAGCGCACCGCTCCCGGGCGAGACCGGCGGCTCGTCGTCGATGAGTGGCACGCGGGGGGCCGAACAGCCCGGGTCATCCCCGGCCCCCCCAGCTCCGTCACCACGGCCGGCTCCCCCCGGCCCAGGACAATCTCCGTCCACCCCCACCCCGGGCCCCGGACCATCACCCTCGGTCCCCACCCCCGGCGCAGGACCGTCACCGTCCACCCCCACTCCCGGCCCAGGCCCATCACCCTCGGTTCCCGCCCCTGGCCCAGGACCGTCACCGTCCAGCCCCACCCCCGGCCCGGGACCATCCCCTTCGATCCCCGCCCCCGGCCCAGGACCGTCCCCATCGGTTCCGGCTCCCTCGCCTCCTCCGGCACCCACGCCGTCCGTACCGGCACCGCGCCCGTCCGCGCCTGCCGCTATGGGGTCCACGGACACCCCGGCGCCTCCCGTCCCTCGCTCCCAAGGCTCCCCAGGAGCGGGGCCATCCGATCCATCCCGGCCGTCCGGACCACACCAGCCATCCGGGTCGTCCGGACCGTCCGGGTCCTTTGGATCATCCGGACCGTCCGCGTCCTCTGGATCAGCTGGATCTTCTGGGTCCGGGTCGTCCGAGTCGTCCGGGTCATCCCGGTCCGGGTCTCCTGGGGGCAGTGGGTCATCTGGGGGGTCTGCGTCTTCTGGTGGGTCTGGTGGCGCTGGGTCATCTGGGCCGTCCGACCGGCACACCATGCCGCTCATCCACCGCTCTCAGGCCGGGCCTCCACCCAAGAGCGGCGCTCCTCGCACTCCCACGCCGCCCCGCGGTATTCCGCTCCCTCCAGCGCCGGTGACCTTGCCACCTGTGGCAGGCCCATCGGCCGCGGGCTCAGGCGGCTCTCCTAGCGGCCCTGGCACGTCACCAACCGGCTCGGCTACGTGGGCAGGCGATCCCCCCACCTCCCCGAACCGGCCGTCCACGCCGGCGCCCGGCACCCCCGGCTCCCCGATGGGTCAATCGGGCACAGGAACCGGATCGTCGGCACCAGGGACCGATCCCTCAAAGAGCGGTTCCGCCACGACGCGATCGTCGATGCCGGGGTCCAAGTCGTCCGGACTCTCCAAGTCGGGACCGGCGCCCGGCACGCCGCTTCCCCCCGCGCCGCTGACCAGCGACGCGCTCTCTCCGAGATTGCCGGGATCTCCCACCGGCTTGACCTCCTCACCGGGATCGAGGGGCGGTCTTCCTCCGGCACCGGCTCCAGGGACTCCGCTCCCGCCGGCGCCCCGGAGCCTCTCGCCCCTGGCACCTCCGCCATTCCCCACCCCATCCCTGCCGGGCTCGCCATCGTCCAACCCATCCACCCCGGGGTCCCCGTCGTCCAACCCATCCACCCCGGGCTCGCCCTCGTCCAACCCGTCCACCCCAGGCTCGCCTCCGTCCAGCCCGTCCACCCCCGGGGCGCCTTCGTCCAGCCCGTCCACCCCCGGGGCGCCTTCATCCCCTCCGGGTTACCCCTCGCTCAGCGGGTCCAAGACCGGCGGCGCTCCGTCCCCGTCCTCTCCGCTGGGGACGTCCACCCCCTCGACGTCCGGAGTCTCCGCACCCGGGCCATCCCCCTCCGTAACCTCCACGCCCGGAGCCGTCAACTTCGCAACGTCCACCCCGCAAACGCTGGCATCCGGAATATCCGGAATGCCGCCGGCTGGCGTATCAGGAGCGCCCGGTACCCCGCCCTCTGGGATCTCCGCGCTGGGGACGTCCGCACTAGGCACCTCCGCTCCCAGCGCGTTCAACGCTGAGCGGCCGGCGGCCGGGCCTGTGGTCGAGCGGGCGCCGTTCGTACCTCCGGGCGCCACGCCGCCGGATGCCCCTGGTACCGGTTCCACGAAGCCCACTTCAGGCTCGTCGAAGAGAGTCGTGCTGGCCGCCGGGGTGGCCGTGGCCATCGCGGCCATCGGCACGGCCGGGTACTTCGGTTACCAGTCCTACAGCGAGAGCAACGCGCCGGTGAGCCTGCCGCAGCCCATTCCCTCCGTGGACTCCCAGTTGCCCGAGCCGACCGAGTCCGTCTCCGCCGAGCCGACGCCCGTGACGACGAACGTCCTCGACTCCGAGCGGACCGATCCGAAGAAGCTCACGCTCAAGGAGGCGTTCGCCCAGCAGCGCGTGACCGTCGGAAGGCGCGCCTACACCCGGACCAAGGTCGACATCACCGGCCAGTGCGACAAGGTGGCCGTGGGCACGTTCGCCAGCGCCCTCAAGCGTCAGAAGTGCACTCGGGTGCTGAGGGCGACCTACGTCGACAACAAGCGGCGTTACGCGGTCACGACAGGGATCGCCGTGTTCCCCACCAAGGAAGCGGCGGTCGCGGCGGACAAGAGGAAGAACCTGGCGAAGACCGTGTGGTTCCGGGGACTCGCGGGTGGGGCGGGAACCGGCGCCGACAAGGCCGACATCTCGGGCGGCTACGCCGCCGGCCTCGTCTGGGGCCGGTACATCGTCTTCAGCTTCGCGACCTACAGCGACGGCCACACGCCGACCAGTAAGGAGAAGGATCTCGGACCGGTCAGCGGAGCATTCCGCGACCACACGGCCAAGGTGATCGAAAAGCGCGTCACCGACTGACCTTGGCCGTTGATCACACCCTCGACCACCGCCCGAACTCACCACGGCCGAACTCACGATCAACTGCGGCGGGGGGTGGGAGGGGGTTCGGCCAGTACTTCAGAGCACGAACGCCATCCCCACCGGCCGAGCCCACCAATGGTCGAAGGACCTTCAGAGCACGAATGCCATCCCCACCGGCCGAACCAGATGGTCGGAGGGCGGTCAGAGCACGAATGCCATCCCCACCCGCCAAGCCCACCAATGATCGAAGGACCTTCAGAGCACGAATGCCATCCCCACCGGCCGAGCCAGATGGTCGGAGGGCGGTCAGTGGTTGAGGGTGCGGAAGCGGCGGGTCAGTTGGGCGCGGCGGGTCAGTTCGCCGGGTTCGGGGTAGCGGACCTCTTCGAGGCACAGGCCGTGGGCCGGGGCGACGTTCACGCCGGCGTCTCGTACGGCGTTGGCCAGTACCTCTCGCGGCCATTCGACAGGCCGCTGCCGTTCGCCGACGGCCAGCAGCGAGCCGACGAGGGCACGCACCATGGAGTGGCAGAAAGCGTCCGCGATCACGGTCGCCACGAGGACCCCGTCGGCGCCCCGCACCCACTCCAGGCGCTGAAGCTCCCGGATCGTCGTCGCGCCGTCCCGTTTCTTGCAGAACGCGGCGAAGTCGTGCTCCCCCAGCAGACGCGAGGCGGCCTCGTTCATCTTGTCCATGTCAAGGGGACGTGGATACCAGAGGATCTCTCTCCTGCGGAGCGGGTCCGCTCCGCCAAGGGCGTCGTGCACCCGATAGGCGTACCGCCGGAAGAGAGCCGAGAAGCGGGCGTCGAAGCCCTCAGGAGCCTCTGTGACGGCGTGAACCCGTACATCTGGCGGCAGAACACCCGCCAGGCGCCGCATGAGCGCGGAGAGGCGCTCAGCCATGCTCATGGGCTCACGCCCGCCCCTGCGCCCTTCGACGGCCTTCAACGCCTCGGAGGGCAGGTCCACGTGAGCCACCTGCCCGCGGGCGTGCACTCCCGCGTCCGTACGCCCGGCGACGGTCAGCGTGGGAACGGGGTCGAGGCGGAGGATGCGGCCGAGCGCCGCTTCGAGCTCTCCCTGGACGGTACGCCGCCCGGGCTGGCGCGCCCAGCCGGAGAAATCCGTGCCTTCGTAAGCCAGGTCCAGCCGGAACCGCGTCGTGCCCGACCCTGCGGTGATCCCCGCACCGGCGGCCTGACCACCGGTCGCGCGCACGGCCGGCTGGACCCCCGTGGTCACGGGCGCATCCGTCCCGGTCCCATGCGGGACCGTCCCCGTTCCCGCCGTCTCGGGCCCATCCGTCCGGGTCCCATGCGGGGCCGTCCCCGTTCCCGCCGTCTCGGGCCCATCCGTCCCGGTCGCGCGCACGGCCGACCCCGCCGCCGTCTCGGGCGTACGTGCGGCGGTGTTCGTCCCCGTCGTCTCGGACACGTCGGCTCCCTTCTCGCCAACGCGAAGGGCCCAGCACACCGGTCAGTGCGCTGGGCCCGTTCACGATCTTCAACAGCCGGGAAGGAGAGATCCCGGCGCTACCACCGCGAGATCAGGCCTCGTCCTTCTTGGACTCGGTCTTCTTCTCGTCCGCGGGAGCCTCGTCCGCGGAGGCCTCGTCCGCAGGCGCCTCGTCGACCGGGGTCGCGTCGGCCGGGGCCTTGTCGGTCTCGGTCGCGGGCACGTCGTCCTCAGGAAGCTCGACGACCTCCTGGGCGGGCGCGGCCGTGGCGGCGGGCGTCGTACGGGACACGCTGACGGCGTTCAGCGGCTCCGCCACCAGCTCGATCAGCGCCATGGGGGCGTTGTCGCCCTTACGGGGGCCGAGCTTGGTGATGCGGGTGTAGCCACCGGGACGCTCGGCGAAGGTCGGAGCGATCTCGGTGAACAGGTGGTGGACGACGCCCTTGTCCTTGACCACGGCCAGGACCTGGCGACGGTTGTGGATGTCGCCCTTCTTGGCCTTGGTGATCAGGCGCTCGGCCACCGGCCGGAGGCGCCTGGCCTTGGTCACAGTGGTGCGGATGCGCCCGTGCTGGAACAGCTGGGTGGCGAGGTTCGCCAGGATCAGCCGCTCGTGAGCCGGGCTTCCACCAAGACGTGCGCCCTTGGCTGGCTTGGGCATGGTCGTTCTCCTTTGGGATAACCCGCTCCGGCCGTATCAGGTACCGGAGTCGGGCCGGGAGCCTCGGGCGAGGCTCCCGTTGACAGAAATGCGGTGAAGCGGGCCGGAGCCGATCAGTACTGCTCGGTCTCCACGTAACGGGCGTCGTCGTCGTCGTAGTCGCCACCGGCGACGGCCGTCGGGTCGAATCCGGGCGGGGAGTCCTTGAGGGCCAGCGTCATCTCGTGGAGCTTCTGCTTGACCTCTTCGATGGACTTGGCGCCGAAATTCCTTATATCGAGAAGATCCTGCTCGCTGCGCGCGACGAGCTCGCCCACCGTGTGGATGCCCTCGCGCTTGAGGCAGTTGTAGGAACGAACGGTGAGGTTCAGCTCCTCGATCGGCAGCGCCAGGTCGGCGGCCAGGGCCGCGTCCGTCGGCGACGGGCCGATGTCGATGCCCTCGGCCTCGACGTTGAGCTCGCGGGCCAGGCCGAACAGCTCGACCAGGGTCTTGCCGGCGGAGGCCACCGCGTCGCGGGGCTTCATCGACGGCTTGGTCTCGACGTCCAGGATCAGACGGTCGAAGTCGGTGCGCTGCTCGACTCGGGTGGCCTCGACCTTGTAGGTCACCTTGAGCACCGGGCTGTAGATCGAGTCGACGGGAACGCGACCGATCTCCTGGCCGGGCTGCTTGTTCTGAGCGGCGGAGACGTAGCCGCGACCGCGCTCGACGGTCAGCTCCATCTCCAGCTTGGCCTTGCCGTTCAGCGTGGCGATGTGCAGGTCGGGGTTGTGCACCTCGACACCCGCCGGAGGCGCGATGTCGGCGGCGGTGACCTCTCCCGGGCCCTGCTTGCGGAGGTACATCACGACCGGCTCGTCGTGCTCGGACGAGACGACCAGCGCCTTGAGGTTCAGGATGATGTCGGTGACGTCTTCCTTGACCCCGGGCACGGTCGAGAACTCGTGCAGCACGCCCTCGATGCGGATGCTCGTGACCGCCGCCCCCGGGATGGAGGACAGCAGCGTGCGGCGCAGAGAGTTACCGATGGTGTAGCCGAAGCCGGGCTCCAGCGGCTCGATGACGAACCGGGACCGGGTCTCCTCGATCGACTCTTCGACGAGGGATGGACGCTGTGCGATCAGCATGTGGGTTCTCCCCTGGGTTCCGCGGGGCCCGCTATTTGACCACCGCGACGATGTTCTTCACTGCCGGGGCCGCACGACCCTCCGAAGAAGACGTGCAGCCCCTGAACAGACTATGCGAGCTGCTACTTGGAGTAGAGCTCGACGATCAACTGCTCCTGGACCTGGGTGTCGATCTGCTGACGGACCGGGAGCTGGTGCACGAGGACACGCAGCTTGTCCGGAACGACGCCGAGCCAGGCCGGGACGGTGCGGTCGGCCGTGGTGGCGCGAGCCACTTCGTACGGCATCAGGTTGCGCGACTTCTCGCGGACCTCGACGATGTCGTGCTCACGGACGCGGTAGGACGGGATGTCGACCTTCTTGCCGTTGACCAGGAAGTGGCCGTGGCGGACCTGCTGGCGGGCGGCGTCACGCGACACGGCGAGGCCGGCGCGGAAGACGACGTTGTCCAGACGGGTCTCCAGGATCTGGAGAAGGTTCTCACCGGTCTTGCCGGTGCGACGGTTGGCTTCCTCGTAGTAGTTGTGGAACTGCTTCTCGAGGATGCCGTAGATGCGGCGGGTCTTCTGCTTCTCACGAAGCTGGAGCTGGTACTCAGACTCCTTGGGACGGCCGCGACCGTGCTCACCCGGGGGGTAAGGACGGATCTCGATGGGGCACTTGGGGGACTCACACTTGGCGCCCTTGAGGAAGAGCTTGGTCTTCTCTCGGCGGCAGAGCTTGCAGTCCGCTCCGGTGTAACGAGCCATTTCTCTATATCTCCTGGGCCTCAGACGCGGCGGCGCTTGGGCGGACGGCAACCATTGTGCGGAACAGGGGTGACGTCCTGGATGGAACCCACCTCCAGGCCGGTGGCCTGGAGGGACCGGATGGCGGTCTCGCGACCGGAGCCGGGGCCCTTGACGAAGACGTCGACCTTACGCATGCCGTGCTCCATGGCACGACGCGCGGCGTTCTCGGCGGCCATCTGCGCGGCGAACGGCGTGGACTTGCGGGAGCCCTTGAAGCCGACATGGCCGGCGCTGGCCCAGGCGATCACGTTCCCGGTCGGGTCGGTGATCGAAACGATGGTGTTGTTGAACGTGCTCTTGATGTGGGCGTGCCCGTGAGCGATGTTCTTCTTTTCCTTGCGGCGCACCTTTTTCGGTGCACCCTGGCGGCTCTTCGGAGGCATGTAGCGCTATCTCCTGAGGTGGTCGGTCCTGCTGCGTGGACGGGGCGCGGCTTCGGGCTCTGCCTAGGGCCCGGCTCGGCCCCCCGTCGCGGACTACTTCTTGCCGGGCTTCTTCTTGCCGGCCACGGTCTTCTTCTTGCCCTTGCGGGTGCGCGCGTTGGTCTGCGTACGCTGACCGTGCACGGGAAGACCGCGGCGGTGTCGGATGCCCTGGTAGCAGCCGATTTCAATCTTGCGGCGGATGTCGGCCTGCACTTCGCGACGGAGGTCACCCTCGATCTTGAAGGTGGCCTCGATGTAGTCACGCAGCGGCACCAACTCGGTGTCGGACAGCTGGTGGACGCGAAGGTCCCCGCTGATCCCCGTGACGCTCAGCACTTCCTGAGCGCGGCTGCGGCCGATTCCGTAGATGTAGGTGAGAGCGATCTCCAGCCGCTTGTCGCGGGGGAGGTCGACGCCAACCAGGCGAGCCATGGTCGGGCATTCTCCTTCGTGTGGCGGAGGTCCTGCGCTCCACTACCCCTCCCCATGCCCGGGGTGAGGGCCCCGGCCTCCGACCGGGGGTCGCCCACGTGGTTCGGCGTGAAGCCGCCTTCGTGGGTGTGGTGCGCGATTACATTTGTCCGGGTCGTGCCCGCCTCGCCCGCTAGTGGCTCGGCCGGCCCTCCCGGGCCGCGATCAGCCCTGGCGCTGCTTGTGGCGCAGGTTGTCGCAGATCACCATGACGCGACCGTGCCGGCGGATCACCTTGCACTTGTCGCAGATCTTCTTGACGCTCGGCTTGACCTTCATAGTCCCTGTCGTTCCTCAGACGGCCCGCCCGCCGGCTCGTAGGTCTAATGTCGCGGCTCGCATCGCGCGGGCCGGACGGTTCTTCCTCGAGGCCGGAAAGGAGGCTTACTTGTATCGGTAGACGATCCGCCCACGACTGAGGTCGTAGGGGCTCAGTTCAACGACAACCCTGTCGTCGGGGAGGATCCGGATGTAGTGCATCCGCATCCGTCCGCTGATGTGGGCCAGGACCTTATGGCCGTTGTCGAGTTGCACCCGGAACATCGCGTTCGGGAGCGACTCAACCACAGTGCCCTCGATCTCGATGGCGCCGTCCTTCTTGGCCATGTCCCTCGCGTTTCACTGATCGGTCGTCTGAGGTGATCGGAACACTACGCAGCCGCGACCTAGAGCACGTGAGAGAGCGGCGACATCTGGGATCGCCGAACGCGCAATGGTCATAGTGAACCGACAAAGGAGTGTACGACAACCGGCGAGGAATTGCGAAACGCCTGGCGCTTGTCTGGACACAACCGACCACTAGCGTACCTCAGACCGGCGGCGTCGCGGGATCCCCCGCCGGACACCTTCGGGCTCGGAACCGCATCCCCCGCCGGACACCTTCGAGCCGGAGCCGCATCCCCCGCCGGACGCCTTCGGGCCGGAGCCGTCGGCGACGCGGGGAAGCGGGGACGCGCCCACCCCGGACTCGGTACCGCCGATACCGGTCCAGGGTGAGCGCGTGCTCAAGGGCGCGCTCGCACGCGCGCCGTCATGGGGGTGACACGTGGGAGCCCGGCGTACGGGACGCCGGGCGCGCGTCGAGCGGTCATGGGGTACGCCCGGCCCGCGGCCCATGGCGCCCCCTAACCGCTGTTGTCCGATAAAGATCACTTACCCGGCAACAAGCCGGGAAACTGCCATGAGTGGTAAAGGCTGCGTCCAATGCCCGTGAACACGAGAAGAGCGGGCGCCCCCCTTAGGAGCGCCCGCTCGTTGCTTCCCCCGCGCCCCCTCCCCCTCGCTGGGTAGGGACGGCACACGATTACCGGGGTGGCGTCGGCTCAGAAGCCGCGCCGGTACCAGTTGCCCCAGTCGTAGTCTCGGCCGTGGCCCTCGCCGACCCGGAAGGCGAAGGAGTCGAAGCCCTCGCTCTTGCGGAAGCCGCCGTACCGGTTGACGTTGAACTCACCATGAGACTTGAAGATCTTGTGGTGGAAGCCGCGGTCGTCGTGCCAGCGGAACTCGAGGTAGTTGTAGTCGCGGTTGCGGTCGTCGTCGCGGTCGAACACGTGACCGGAGAAGTAGTAACGGCCGCCGAACTTCTCCCAGTAGCCCTTGAAGTAGGAGCGGTCTCCCCTGTTCTCGCCACGGCCGAAGTCGGAGTAGCGGATGGGGAAGAAGTGGCGCGAGCTCTGCGCCTCGGTGGCCGAGGTGACGCCGGCCGAGTCGGTCGTCGACGCCTGGGCGGCGGGAGCCGCGGCCAGACCTGCCGCCAGCGAACCGGCGAGGGCGGTGCCAGCGAGCAGTTTGCGAATGTTTCGCACGGTTTTCCTCCTGTGAGCGAGCGTCCCCGGGATGAGGACGGATTCCCCGTGCCGGACGAGCTTTGCTTGGTGCTACTCGTTCCGGACACCGCTCACGTTAGGGAGACCGAGCGGTCCTTTCTGCGTACGAATACGCACTCAGGGCCGAGAGTGCATTACTACACAGAAGGGAGGTTCAGCCTTTCTGGCCGTGGTTCTTCGATCCCAGCCCGAAGAACGTGCTCACCAGCAGAATCGCCCCCCATGGGCCCGCGACCCACATTGGCCAGAAGTATCCGCCAAAATCGGTCATAGCCCAGATAACCGAGCACACTGCCGTCGCGGCGGCCCATGACCCCCAAGCGGCCTTGATGCCCTGCTCGGCGTTGCTCTGCCCATCGAGCTTCGCGGGGGGCTGGGCCGTCGCGGCAGGCTGGTGCAGGTCGATGTCGGGCAGGTCGGCCGTCAGCTTCTGCAGATCGCCGAATGTCCTGCCCTGGTACACCTGCTCCAGGCGCTCGTTGAACTCGTCCATGGTGAGCCGGCCCTGGGCGCAGTGCTCGCGGAGAGCGGCCGCGACCCTGTCCCGGTCGCCGTCGGACGCCCTCATATCCGGTGTCGCCGCCATCGTCCTCAACTCCCGTGCTGACATCCGCCGCGAGGGCCGCACCGCATACGGGTCAAGAGAGCTGCTCACTCTGCCTTGCCGTCGGCGGTGATTTCCCCTCCGAGCAGTTCGGTAAGCCGTGCTTTCCCCCCGTCAAGGGCGGTAAGCACCCAAGGACCATTATCAGTCACCGCGACGCTGTGCTCGAAGTGTGCGGACGCCTTTCCGTCGATCGTCACGACGGTCCAGTCGTCGGACAGGACCTTGGTCCGGTCCGTACCGAGGTTGACCATCGGCTCGACGGCGAAGCACATGCCGGGCTCGAAGCGCGGTCCCCTGCCGGGCCTGCCGTGGTTGGCCACCCACGGGTCCATGTGCATCTCGGTGCCGATGCCGTGGCCGCCGTACTCCTGGGGTATCCCGTAGCGGCCCTGAGAGCGAACGTAACGCTCTACCTCATAGCCGACGTCGGAAAGGTGCCTGCCGGTGGTCAGGGTCGCGATACCGCGCCACATGGCCTCCTCGGTCACGCGCATCAGCTCGGTCAGCTTGGGGTCGACCTCGCCGACGGCGACCGTGATCGCCGAGTCGCCGTGCCAGCCCTCGAGGATCGCGCCGCAGTCGATGGAGATGACGTCACCCTCGCGGAGCGGCCGGCGGTCGCTCGGGATGCCGTGCACCACCTCGTCGTTGACCGACGCGCAGATGGTGGCGGGAAAGCCCTGGTACCCCTTGAACGACGGGATGGCGCCCTCGTCGCGGATGGCCTTCTCGGCGATCGCGTCGAGGTCGAGCGGCGTCATCCCCGGTTGCACGGAGTTCCGCAGCAGTTCGAGCGTGCGCCCGACGACCAGGCCCGCGGACCGCATCTTGTCGAGCTGCTCAGTTGTCTTGATCTGGATTCCGTGCTTGTTCTTCTTGAACACTTACTGGCACCCCCTGGGGAGAAGCAACGGCCGGCGCGGCATCCCAATTCCCCCGATTGTCCCCCAACAAGCCGAACGCCACCCCTGGAGCATGACCCCAGAAGTGGCGCTGGCCGTGAATATGATCAGTCGGCGAAGCGGCGTAGCTCCGCCATCGCCCGCTGCGTGATCTCCTCGACGGGGCCGGTGGCGTCCACACCTTGCAGGATGCCCTCGTCCGCGTAGAACGAGATCAGCGGGGAGGTCTGCTCCTGGTAGACCTCCAGCCGGTGGCGGATGGTGTCTTCCCGGTCGTCGTCACGCTGGAACAGCTCGCCGCCGCAGGCGTCGCAGACGCCCTCCTTGGAGGCCGGGTCGAAGACCACGTGCCACACCTTGCCGCAGGAGCGGCAGGTGCGGCGACCGGCCAGCCGCCGGACGACCTCCTCGTCGTCGACGACGAGCTCCAGCACGACATCGAGCGACGTGCCGAACTCGGCCAGCATCTTGTTGAGGATCTGGGCCTGAGGCACGTTGCGCGGGAAGCCGTCGAGCAGGAAACCCTCCTGCGCGTCGGCCTCCCCGAGGCGGTCGCGGACCATGGCGACGGTGACCTCGTCGGGTACGAGGTCGCCACGGTCCATGTACTCCTTGGCAAGCTTGCCGAGTTCCGTGCCGCCCGACACGTTGGCACGGAAAATGTCACCTGTCGAGATCTTCGGGATGGACAGGTTCGATGCGATGAACTGGGCCTGTGTCCCCTTGCCCGCTCCGGGGGGCCCGACCAGGACGACGCGCACTACTTGAGGAAGCCCTCGTAGTTCCGCTGCTGCAGCTGGCTCTCGATCTGCTTCACGGTGTCGAGCCCAACACCAACCATGATCAGAATGCTAGTGCCTCCGAACGGGAAGTTCTGGCTCGCTCCTGCCACCGCCAGCGCGATGATCGGCACCATAGAGATCAGGCCCAGATACAGCGAACCGGGGGCGGTCAACCGTGAGAGCACATAGGACAAGTACTCGGCGGTCGGCCGTCCCGGGCGGATGCCCGGAATGAATCCACCGTACTTCTTCATGTTGTCGGCGACTTCAACGGGGTTGAAGGTGATGGACACGTAGAAGTAGGTGAAGAAGATGATCAGCAGGAAGAACGTGGCCATGTAGACCGGCTGGTCACCACGGACGAAGTGCTGGGCCAGCCACTCGACGACCACGTTCGGCTTCTCGCTGGTGCCGAACAGCGAGACCAGCAGCTGCGGCAGGTAGAGCAACGAGGAGGCGAAGATGACCGGGATGATGCCGGCCTGGTTGACCTTCAACGGGATGTAGGTCGAGGTGCCGCCGTACATCCGGCGGCCCACCATTCGCTTGGCGTATTGCACCGGGATCCGGCGTTGCGCCTGCTCCACGAACACCACGGCAGCGATCATGAACACACCGACCACCATCACCACGACGAAGGTGAAGGCGTTCTGCCGGAAGATGTTCAGCAGCTCCGACGGGAAGACGGCGATGACCTGAGTGAAGATCAGGATCGACATGCCGTTGCCGACGCCGCGGTCGGTGATGAGCTCACCGAGCCACATGATCACGGAGGTGCCCGCCGTCATCACGACCACCATGGTCACGATGGTGAAGGCGTCGTTGCTGACCAGCAGCGGCTGGCGGCAGTTGGGGAACAACTGCCCGGTGCGCGCCAGCGCGACGAACGCGGTGGACTGCAGGACGGCAAGGCCGATGGTCAGGTAACGCGTGTACTGCGTGATCTTCGCGGTTCCGGCCTGGCCCTCCTTCTTGAGCGCTTCAAGACGGGGGATGACCACCGTCAGCAGCTGAAGGATGATGCTGGCTGTGATGTACGGCATGATGCCCAGCGCGAACACTGAAAGTTTCAACAGCGCGCCACCGCTGAACAGCTGCACCATGCCATAGATGTTGGCGGCGTCGCCCGACTGCGCCTCTTTCAAACACTGCTGGACATTGATCGTGTTGACACCGGGGGTCGGCAACACCGAACCCAGCCGGAACAACACGATGATGCCCAACGTGAAGAGCAACTTGTTGCGCAGGTCGGGCGTACGGAACGCCCGGCTAATCGCGGTCAGCACGGTCCCTCCTGCGCGCCTGAAAGGCGGTATCGGTCAGCGAAGGTCTGGGAGTGATCCATCGGCACATCTCTGATCAACGAGCCCTGGACAGCCTTCTGTCCAGCGCACTCTAACGCACTACGGGCGCGGCGGCTCTCTGTGAGCCCCCGCGCCTCGCATTGCCCTGCCTACAGCTCGGTGACGGCGCCACCGGCGGCTGCGATCTTCTCCTTCGCGGAGGCGGAGAAAGCGTGCGCCTGCACGTTCAACGCCACCGAGATGTCACCGGTTCCCAGGATCTTGACCGGCTGGTTCTTGCGGGCCGCGCCCCGCTCGACCAGCGTCTCCACGGTGACGTCGCCGCCATCGGGGAACAGCTCGCCGAGCTTGTCCAGGTTGACGACCTGGTAGGTCGTCTTGAACATGGCGTTGGAGAAGCCCTTGAGCTTCGGCAGACGCCGCTGGAGCGGAACCTGGCCACCCTCGAAACCGAGGGGGACGCTGGTCCGGGACTTGGTGCCCTTGGTGCCACGACCCGAGGTCTTGCCCTTGGACGCCTCGCCACGGCCCTTGCGGACCTTGGACTTGTTGGCGCCGGGGGCCGGACGCAGGTGGTGGATGCGCAGCGGCGTGCCGCCGCCGTTGTTCTCAGCGTTAGCCATGACTAGTCGACCTCTTCCACCTCGACGAGGTGCGTCACCACGGCGACCATCCCCCGGATCTCCGGGCGGTCCTCCTTGACGACGACGTCGCCGATTCGCTTCAGGCCCAGCGAGCGAAGCGAGTCACGCTGGTTCTGCTTGCCACCGATCTTCGATCGGGTCTGCGTGATCTTGAGACGAGCCATCGGCTAGCTCACCGCCTTCGCAGCCGCAGCAGCCTCGGCGATGCCCTCGGCACGAGCCTTGAGCATGCGTACGGGGGCGACGTGCTCGATCGGCAGTCCACGACGGGCCGCGATCTCCTCGGGCCGGCTGAGGCCCTTCAGAGCCGCCACCGTGGCGTGGACGATGTTGATCGGGTTGTCCGAGCCGAGCGACTTGGACAGCACGTCGTGGATCCCGGCGCACTCCAGGACGGCGCGAACCGGCCCACCCGCGATGACACCGGTACCGGGCGAGGCCGGACGCAGGAGGACGACGCCGGCGGCGTCCTCGCCCTGCACGGTGTGCGGGATGGTGCCCTGGATACGCGGCACCTTGAAGAAGTGCTTCTTGGCCTCCTCGACGCCCTTGGCGATCGCCGCGGGCACCTCCTTGGCCTTGCCGTAACCGACACCGACCAGGCCGTTGCCGTCACCGACGACAACCAGGGCGGTGAAGCTGAAGCGCCGACCACCCTTGACGACCTTGGCCACTCGGTTGATCTTCACTACGCGCTCGATGTACGAGACGCCCTTGTCTGCGGCGCCACCGCGGCGATCGTCGCGACGGTCACGCCGCTCACCACCGCCGCCGGCACCGCGACGCGGAGCTGCAGCCATCAGTGGTTCCTCTCCTCGTTGCTCTTGATTGCGATCCTGGCTGGAGACATCAGAACTCCAGCCCGCCTTCTCGGGCGCTGTCCGCGAGGGCCGCGATGCGGCCCGCGTAGCGGTTGCCACCGCGGTCGAACACGACAGCGGTGATCCCGGCGGCCTTGGCCCGCTGAGCGAGGAGCTCGCCGACCTTCTTCGCCTTGTCCGTCTTGGTGCCCTCGGCGGTACGAAGCGAGGCGTCCAGCGTGGACGCGCTCACCAGCGTGTGACCGGCGGTGTCGTCGACGATCTGCACGAACAGGTGACGCGCGGAGCGGTTGACGACGAGGCGCGGGCGAGCCGGCGAGCCGACGACCTTCTTGCGAACCCGGCCGTGACGGCGCGAGCGCGACAGCGCACGCGCGGCCGTGTGCCTGGCAACCTTGGTGAAGGCCATGACTACTTACCAGCCTTTCCGACCTTGCGGCGGATGACTTCGCCCTGGTACCGCACACCCTTGCCCTTGTAGGGGTCGGGCTTGCGCAGCTTGCGAATGTTCGCGGCGACCTCGCCGACCTTCTGCTTGTCGATGCCGTCCACGTGGAACAGGGTCGGCCTCTCGACGCGGAAGGAAACGCCATCGGGTGCGTCGACGACGACCGAGTGGCTGAAGCCGAGTGAGAACTCCAACTGCGTCGGGCCCTTGGCCTGAACGCGGTAGCCCACGCCGACGATCTCCAGCGTCTTGCTGTATCCCTTGGTCACGCCGTCCACCATGTTGGCGATCAGCGTGCGGGACAGCCCGTGCAGCGCACGGACCTTGTTCTCGTCGTTGGGACGGGATACGGCGATGGTGCCGTCGTCCCCCCGAACCACATCAATGGGCTCGGCGACTGTGTGTGAAAGCGTGCCCTTGGGGCCCTTGACCGTGACATCCCGGCCGTCGATGGTGATGTCAACACCATTCGGTACGGGGATGGGCAGCCGTCCAATTCGCGACATGCTGTAATTCCTCCCCTCGTTACCAAACGTAGGCGAGGACTTCCCCGCCCACACCACGCTTGCCGGCCTGCCGGTCCGTCATGAGGCCACCGGACGTCGAGATGATCGCGACGCCCAGGCCGCCCAGGACCCTAGGCAGGTTGTCCTTCTTTGCATAGACCCGCAGACCAGGCTTGGAAACCCGGCGCAGGCCCGCGATAGACCGTTCACGCGTTGGCCCGAACTTGAGCTCCACCACGAGGTTCTTCCCGACCTTGGCGTCTTCGACGGCCCAGGCCTGGATGTAACCCTCCTGCTGGAGGATCTCGGCGATATGCGCCTTGATCTTCGAGTACGGCATGGCCACGGTGTCGTGGTATGCCGAGTTCGCGTTACGCAGACGTGTCAACATGTCTGCGATCGGGTCGGTCATCGTCATGGCCGGTGGCCCTCCTCACCGCGGTTTCCCTGTGACGGGACCTACGGTGTGGTCGTGGGCGCTTGAATCAGCGCCCGGTTGATATGACTTATGTGTACGGCCGGGCCGCGGGCGGGCCTCCGTGAAGAAGGCCCGCACGACGACTACCAGCTGGACTTGGTGATGCCGGGCAGCTCGCCCCGGTGCGCCATCTCGCGGAAGCACACGCGGCAGAGGCCGAACTTACGGTAGACGGCGCGGGGCCGCCCACAGCGCGTGCACCGAGTGTACGCGCGGACACCGAACTTCGGCTTGCGCTCGGCCTTGGCGATCAAGGACTTCTTAGCCATCAGGCCTCCTTAAAGGGGAAGCCGAGAAGCTTGAGCAGCGCCCGGCCCTGGTCGTCGGTCGTAGCCGTGGTCACGACCGTGATGTCCATGCCCCGCTGCCGGTCGACCTTGTCCGGGTCGACCTCGTGGAACATGACCTGCTCGGTGAGACCGAAGGTGTAGTTCCCGTTGCCGTCGAACTGCTTCGGCGACAGGCCGCGGAAGTCCCGGATACGCGGAAGCGCCAGGGACAGCAGCCGGTCGAGGAACTCCCACATGCGGTCGCCGCGGAGCGTCACGTGCGCGCCGATCGGCATGCCCTCGCGCAGCTTGAACTGCGCGATGGACTTGCGAGCGTGGGCGACGGCCGGCTTCTGACCGGTGATGGCGGTGAGATCGCGCACCGCGCCCTCGATGAGCTTGGAGTCCCGAGCCGCCTCGCCGACGCCCATGTTCACCTTGATCTTGGTGAGCCTGGGGATCTGCATGGCGTTCTCGATGCCGAACTGCTCGCGCAGCTTCTCCACGATCTCCTCGCGGTAGCGCTGCTTGAGACGCGGCAGGGGACGCTCGGTCTCAGTAGTGGTGGCGGTCATCAGTTGTCCTCACCCGATTCGTCGGCCTTGGCGGCCTTCTTGGCGGGCTTGTCGTCCTTCTTCGCCTCATCCTTGAGCTTCTTCACGTTGCTCACGTGGATGGGGGCCTCCATGGTCTGCACGCCGCCTTCCTTGGCGCCGCGCGGTCCCTGGTGGGTGACCTTCGAGTGCTTCTTGACCATGTTCACGCCCTCGACCACCACGCGGTCCTCGCGCGGCAGGGAGACGATCACCCGGCCCTTGGCACCCTTGTCCTTACCGGCGATGACCTGGACGAGGTCACCCTTCTTCACATGCAGCTTCGGCATTACAACACCTCCGGCGCGAGCGAGATGATGCGCATGAACTTCTTCTCGCGCAGCTCGCGACCCACCGGACCGAAGATACGCGTGCCCCGAGGGTCACCGCTGTCCTTGATGATGACCGCGGCGTTCTCGTCGAAGCGGATGTAGGAGCCGTCGGGGCGGCGGCGCTCCTTGCTGGTGCGCACCACGACAGCCTTGACCACATCACCCTTTTTCACGCCTGCGGCGGGAAGGGCGTCCTTCACCGTCGCGACGATGATGTCGCCGATACCCGCGTAGCGCCGACCCGAGCCGCCGAGCACGCGGATGCACAAGATCTCCTTGGCACCCGTGTTGTCGGCGACCTTGAGCCGCGACTCCTGCTGGATCACGTCAACTCCCGTGTGTCACGCCGGTTCTCATTCAGTGAGCCTGGCGGAACTAGATTCGGTCTTTACTCCCTCGGCGACGGACCGGCCGACGCCCAAGGGGGGACGTCCAGGCGGGAGACCCCCTTCCGGGGGGTCTCCCGCAGGACGACTTACTTGGCCCGCTCGAGGATCTCCACGACCCGCCACCGCTTGGTGGCGGACAGCGGCCGGGTCTCCATCAGGAGAACGCGGTCGCCGACGCCGCAGGAGTTGGCCTCGTCGTGGGCCTTGTACTTGGTCGTACGGCGGATGACCTTGCCGTACAGCGGGTGCTTCACGCGGTCCTCGACGGCGACGACGACGGTCTTGTCCATCTTGTCGCTGACGACGAGACCCTCGCGGGTCTTGCGGTAGTTCCGCGTCTTCTTGTCGGTGGTCTCGGTTGTCTCAGCCATCGCTCGGCTCCTTCTCGACCGTGATGATTCCGAGCTCCCGCTCACGCATCACGGTGTAGATACGGGCGATCTCGCGCCGGACGGCCCGGAGCCGCCCGTGGCTTTCCAACTGACCGGTCGCCGCCTGGAAGCGGAGGTTGAACAGCTCCTCTTTCGCTTCCTTCAGCTTCTGAACCAGTTCGTCCTGGTCAGAAACCCGCAGCTCACCAGCGGTCAGGCCCTTAGCCATCACGCCTCACCCACTTCACGCTTAACGAACCGGCACTTCATCGGAAGCTTGTGCATCGCGCGCCGGAGGGCCTCACGGGCCACCGGCTCAGACACACCAGACAACTCGAACATGACGCGGCCGGGCTTGACGTTGGCGATCCACCACTCCGGCGAACCCTTACCGGAACCCATGCGGGTCTCGGCCGGCTTCTTCGTCAGAGGACGGTCCGGGTAGATGTTGATCCACACCTTGCCGCCACGGCGGATGTGCCGGGTCATGGCGATACGAGCGGCTTCGATCTGACGGTTGGTCACGTAGTGGTGCTCAAGCGCCTGGATGCCGAACTCGCCGAACACGACCCTGGTGCCGCCCTTGGCGGCTCCGCTGCGGTCAGGCCGGTGCTGTTTACGGTGCTTGACCCTGCGAGGGATCAGCATGGTCAGCTCCCTTCAGCACCCGGCTGCTCCGCCGGGCCGGTCTCGGGCGCCCCTGCGGGCGCGGTTGATTCGGTCCGTGGTCCACGACCGCCGCCACGGGGGGCGCCGCCGTCACGACGGCCACCGCCACCGCCGCCACCGGCGCCGCGGCCACGCTGCGGCCGGTCGGTGCGGTCACGACGCTGCCCACCCGCGCGCGCACCGGCCGCAGCCGCTTCGCGCTCGGCGCGGCTGGTCGGAGCCTCACCCTTGTAGATCCACACCTTCACGCCGATGCGGCCGAAGGTGGTGCGGGCCTCGTAGAAGCCGTAGTCGATGTCCGCGCGAAGGGTGTGCAGAGGCACCCGACCCTCGCGGTAGAACTCCGACCGCGACATTTCGGCGCCGCCGAGCCGACCGGAGCACTGGACACGGATGCCCTTGGCGCCGCTCTTCATCGCCGACTGCATGGCCTTGCGCATCGCCCGCCGGAAGGAGACCCGGCTGGAGAGCTGCTCGGCCACGCCCTGGGCGACGAGCTGGGCGTCCACCTCGGGGTTCTTGACCTCGAGGATGTTCAGCTGGACCTGCTTCTTGGTCAGCTTCTCGAGGTCGCCACGGATGCGGTCCGCCTCGGCGCCGCGGCGGCCGATGACGATGCCCGGCCGGGCGGTGTGGATGTCGACCTGGACTCGGTCGGTGGTCCGCTCGATCTCGACCTTGGAGATGCCGGCCCGCTCCATGCCCTTCTGCAGCATGCGGCGGATCGACACGTCTTCGGCGACATAGGACTTGTATAGCTTGTCGGCGTACCACCGGCTCTTGAAGTCGGTCGTGATGCCGAGTCGGAACCCGTGCGGGTTAACCTTCTGGCCCACTAGCGGGTCCTTCCCTTCGGCCTGCCCTGACCTTCCGGCCGGGCTTCGACGATCACGGTGATGTGACTCGTCCTCTTGTTGATCCGATAGGCACGGCCCTGGGCGCGGGGGCGGAACCTCTTGAGCGTCGGGCCCTCATCGACCCACGCCCGGCTCACGACCAGCAACTCGCGGTCGAGCTTGAAGTTGTGCTCCGCGTTCGCCATCGCGCTCGACAGCACCTTGTAGATCGGCTCGCTCGCCGCCTGGGGGGCGAACTGCAGCACGGCCTGCGCCTCCGAAGCGGGCAGCCCGCGAATAAGGTCCACCACGCGGCGGGCCTTCTGGGGCGTGACGCGGACGAACCGCGCCTGAGCCCTGGCTTCCATCGCTTACTCCTCGTTTCTAAGGCGCTTACCGCCGGCTACGCCGGTCTTCCTTGACGTGGCTCCGGAAGGTCCGCGTCGGCGCGAACTCACCCAGCTTGTGACCGATCATCGACTCGGTGACGAACACCGGGACGTGCTTGCGCCCGTCGTGGACGGCGATCGTGTGGCCGAGCATGTCGGGCACGATCATGGAGCGCCGCGACCACGTCTTGATGACGTTCTTGGTGCCCTTCTCGTTCTGGGTGTCCACCTTCTTCATAAGGTGGCCATCCACGAAAGGACCCTTCTTAAGGCTACGTGGCATTTAGGCTGCTCCTACCGCTTCTTCCTCTTGCTCCGCCGACGGATGATCAGTCGGTCGCTGGCCTTGTTGGCCTGACGGGTACGACCCTCGGGCTTGCCCTTGGGGTTGACCGGGTGACGACCGCCTGAGGTCTTACCCTCACCACCACCGTGCGGGTGGTCGACCGGGTTCATGGCGACACCGCGGACGGTCGGGCGCTTGCCCTTCCAGCGGTTACGGCCGGCCTTACCGATGTTGATGTTGGCCTGCTCGGCGTTGCCGACCTGGCCTACGGAGGCGCGGCAGCGCACGTCCACCTGGCGCATTTCGCCGGAGGGCATACGCAGCGTGGCGTACTGTCCCTCCTTCGCCAGGAGCTGGATCTGCGCGCCGGCGGACCGGCCCAGCTTGGCGCCGCCGCCCGGCTTCAACTCCACGGCGTGGATGAAGGTACCGGTCGGAATGTTGCGCAGCGGCAGGCAGTTGCCCGGCTTGATGTCGGCCGCGGGGCCGTTCTCGATGCGGTCGCCCTGCTTGATGCCCGTGGGAGCGAGGATGTAGCGCTTCTCGCCGTCCGCGTAGTGCAGCAGCGCGATGCGCGACGTCCGGTTCGGGTCGTACTCGATGTGAGCGACCTTGGCCGGAACGCCGTCCTTGTCGTGGCGCCGGAAGTCGATGATCCGGTAGGCGCGCTTGTGCCCACCGCCCTGGTGACGCGCGGTCACCCGGCCGTGGACGTTTCGACCACCCTTGCTGTGCAGGGGAGCAAGCAGCGACTTCTCCGGCGTGCTGCGCGTGATCTCGGCGAAGTCCGAGACGCTCGCGCCGCGACGACCCGGAGTCGTCGGCTTGTATTTACGGATGCCCATCTTTTTCGTTCATCCCTTGTCGATGTTGCTTGAGTGCAGCGGTGATCAGCTGATCTGACCGAAGATGTCGATCCGGTCGCCTTCCACCAGGCTCACGATCGCCCGCTTGGTGCTCGGGCGCTGGCCGTAACCGAACTTGGTCCGCTTGCGCTTGCCCTGGCGGTTGATCGTGTTCACGCTGGTGACCTTGACGCCGAAGATCTGCTCGATCGCGATCTTCACCTGGGTCTTGTTGGCCGTCTTGCGCACCAAGAACGTGTACTTGTTGTTCTCATCGATCAGGCCGTAGCTCTTCTCGGAGACGATCGGCTTGATGATGATGTCGCGCGGGTCGGCGATCTTCTGCATCAGGCGTCTTCCTTCCCGCTTTTACCCAGCCGCGCCACGACCTGGTCGTACGCCTCACGCGTGAAGACCACGTCGTCGTAGCAGAGCACGTCGTACGTGTTGAGCTGGCCCGCGTCCAGGAGGTGAACCTCAGGAGCGTTACGCAGGCTCAGCCAGGTCAGCTCGTCACCCTCGTCGACGACGACGAGAACGCTGCGAGCCTTGGTGATGTTGCGCAGCGCCTCGAGCGCCGACTTGGTCTTCGGGGTGTCCCCGGTGACCAGGCCGTCGATGATGTAGACGCGGCCGCCCGCCGCCCGGTCGCTGAGGGCACCGCGGAGCGCGGCGGCCTTCATCTTCTTGGGCGTCTTCTGGCTGTAGTCCCGCGGCTGCGGGCCGTGGACGATGCCACCGCCGGAGAACTGCGGGGCGCGGGTCGAACCCTGACGGGCCCGGCCGGTGCCCTTCTGGCGGTACGGCTTCTTGCCACCGCCCCTGACCTCACCACGGGTCTTCGTCTTGTGCGTTCCCTGCCTGCGCGCGGCAAGCTGGGCGACGACGACCTGGTGGATCAGCGGGATGTTCACCTTGGCGCCGAAGATGCTCTCCGGCAGGTCGACGCTTCCGGTCTTCGCGCCGGCCGCGTCGAGGACGTCAACGGTGGTGCTCACTTGGCAGCCCCCTTCTTGGCCGAGGTGCGAACGAGAACCAGGCTGCCGTTGGCACCGGGGATCGCACCCTTGATCAGGATGAGACCCTTCTCGGCGTCCACGGCGTGGACCTTGAGGCTCTGGATGGTGGTCCGGACGTTGCCCATCCGGCCGGCCATACGCAGGCCCTTGAAGACGCGACCCGGGGTGGCGCAGCCACCGATGGAGCCGGGCGAGCGGTGCTTGCGCTGGGTGCCGTGAGAGGCGCTGAGGCCCTTGAAGCCGTGACGCTTCATGACACCCGCGAAGCCCTTGCCCTTGCTCTTGCCGGTCACGTCGACGTACTGGCCGGCCTCGAAGGTGTCGGCCAGGACTTCCTGGCCGATCGTGTACTCGGAAGCGTCCGTGGTCCGAAGCTCGACGAAGTAGCGGCGTGGGGTGATGTCGTGCTTGCGCAGATAATCACCCAGCGGCTTGTTCACCTTGCGCGGGTCCACCTGCCCGTAGCCGAGCTGAACAGCGGAGTAGCCGTCCTTGTCCTCAGTGCGGACGCGGGTCACCACGCACGGACCGGCCTCGACGACGGTCACCGGAACCATCCGGTTGCCCTCGTCGAAGACCTGGGTCATGCCGAGCTTCTTGCCCAGGACGCCCTTGATCTGCTTAGCCATGTCAGTGCGTTCCCTCAGAGCTTGATCGAGATGTCGACGCCGGCCGGAAGGTCGAGACGCATGAGCGAGTCGACCGTCTTCGGCGTCGGATCGATGATGTCAATCAGCCGCTTGTGCGTGCGCATTTCGAAGTGCTCACGGCTGTCCTTGTACTTGTGCGGCGAGCGGATGACGCAGTACACGTTCTTCTCGGTCGGCAATGGCACCGGGCCCGCGACCTTCGCGCCAGTCCGCGTCACCGTCTCGACGATCTTCTTGGCCGAGCTATCGATGACCTCGTGGTCATAGGCCTTAAGCCGGATGCGGATCTTCTGTCCCGCCATAGTGGCCTCGGTGTCCTTCGCTGTCGTCCTGCAGAAGTTTCGTGCGGCCTTTTGCCGCTGTGGGGTGTCCCACGTGGCCGATGCCCCGCGACCCGCCTATTTCTCCGTGATCTTGCAGTCATCTCGGTCTTTCCGTGGCCGAGACGGCTGCGAGATCACGGGCCTGGATCGGGCTCGGAGCTCGCTGTGGGCTCCGGGGCCGAACGGATCGGCCCCTTCGTGGTACGGCGGTCGGCCCCGGTCTCCCGAGGCCGACCGCCGACCAGCGGTCGTGCTACTTGATGATCTTCGTGACTCGACCCGCACCGACGGTGCGGCCACCCTCGCGGATGGCGAACTTGAGTCCGTCCTCCATCGCGATGGGCTGGATGAGCTGGACGGTCATCTCGGTGTTGTCACCGGGCATGACCATCTCGGTGCCCTCGGGCAGGGTCACGACGCCCGTTACGTCCGTGGTACGGAAGTAGAACTGCGGGCGGTAGTTGTTGAAGAACGGCGTGTGGCGGCCGCCCTCGTCCTTGGACAGGATGTAGACCTGAGCCTCGAACTCGGTGTGCGGGGTGGTCGTGCCCGGCTTGATGATGCACTGGCCGCGCTCGACGTCCTCGCGCTTGATGCCGCGCAGGAGCAGGCCGACGTTGTCACCGGCCCGGCCCTCGTCAAGGAGCTTGCGGAACATCTCGACACCGGTGACGGTGGTCGTGGTGCTCTTCTCCTTGATGCCGATGATGTCGACGGTCTCGTTGACCTTGACGATGCCGCGCTCGATGCGGCCGGTCACGACGGTGCCGCGGCCGGTGATCGAGAAGACGTCCTCGATCGGCATCAGGAACGGCTTCTCGGTGTCACGAACGGGCTCGGGGACGTTGTCGTCCACGGCGTTCATGAGCTCGATGATCGAGTCGCCCCACTTCTCGTCGCCCTCGAGCGCCTTCAGCGCCGAGACGCGCACGACCGGCAGGTCGTCGCCGGGGAACTCCTGGGCGGAGAGCAGCTCGCGGACCTCGAGCTCGACGAGCTCCAGGATCTCCTCATCGTCGACCATGTCGGCCTTGTTCAGGGCGACGACGATGTAGGGGACGCCGACCTGGCGAGCCAGGAGGACGTGCTCCTTGGTCTGCGGCATCGGACCGTCGGTGGCGGCGACCACGAGGATCGCGCCGTCCATCTGGGCCGCGCCGGTGATCATGTTCTTGACGTAGTCAGCGTGACCGGGGCAGTCCACGTGGGCGTAGTGGCGCTTCTCGGTCTGGTACTCGACGTGAGCGATGGAGATGGTGATACCGCGGGCCTTCTCCTCGGGCGCCTTGTCGATCTTGTCGAACGGGGTCGCCTCGTTGAGGTGAGGGAAACGGTCGTGGAGCACCTTGGTGATCGCCGCGGTCAGAGTGGTCTTGCCGTGGTCGATGTGCCCAATGGTGCCGATGTTCACGTGCGGCTTGGTCCGCTCGAACTTGGCCTTGGCCACTGCTCTGTCTCCTTAGAGATTCTGACTTGACTTGCGTAGTCTCACTCGGGCTTGGAGCCCGTGCGCCCGTGGCGGCGATCGCTCGCCGCCCCAGACGAGGAGCCTGGGCCTGTCCGGCCCGAGCCCCTCCGGCTGCCGGGCGACGGTCTCCCGCCGGCCCTCAGCCATCGGACTCCTGGGACTATTCGCCCCGAGCCTTCGCGACGATCTCCTTGGCGATGCCCGGGGGCACCTCCGAATAGGAGTCGAACTGCATGCTGTAGACCGCCCGGCCTTGGGTCTTGCTTCGCAGGTCACCCACGTAACCGAACATCTCTGACAGCGGAACGAGGGCATTGATGACCTTTGCCCCGGTCCTGTCTTCCATCGCCTGGATCTGCCCGCGGCGACCGTTGAGGTCACCGATGACGTCACCCATGTAGTCCTCGGGCGTGGTGACCTCGACGGCCATCATCGGCTCCAGGATTACGGCGTCCGCACGGCGCGCGGCCTCCTTGAAGGCCATCGAACCGGCGATCTTGAAAGCCATTTCGGACGAGTCGACCTCGTGGTAGGCACCGTCGCGGAGGGTGACCTTCACACCCACCATCGGGTAGCCGGCCAGCACGCCGAACTCGGCGGCCTCCTGGGCGCCCGCGTCCACCGACGGGATGTACTCCCGGGGGATGCGGCCACCACTGACCTTGTTGGAGAACTCGTAACCGTCGTTGCCCTCGCCCAGCGGCTCCAGGTCGATGATCACGCGCGCGAACTGGCCGGAACCACCGGTCTGCTTCTTGTGCGTGTACTCGACCTTCTCCACCTTCCGGCGGATGGTCTCGCGGTAGGCGACCTGCGGGCGGCCGACGTTGGCCTCGACCTTGAACTCGCGGCGCATCCGGTCGACGAGGATCTCCAGGTGGAGCTCACCCATACCCCAGATGACCGTCTGCCCGGTCTCGTCGTCACGACGGACCTGGAAGGACGGGTCCTCCTCGGCCAGGCGCTGGATCGCCGTGCTCAGCTTCTCCTGGTCGCCCTTGGTCTTGGGCTCGATCGCGACGTTGATGACCGGCGCCGGGAAGTTCATCGACTCCAGGACGACCTGGTGCGTCGGGTCGCTGAGGGTGTCACCGGTAGTGGTGTCCTTCAGGCCCATGACGGCGACGATCTGACCAGCGACGGCCGCCGGGCGCTCTTCGCGCTTGTTGGCGTGCATCTGGTAGATCTTGCCGATGCGCTCCTTCTTGCCCTTCACCGAGTTGACGACGGAGGTTCCGGTCTCGAGCGTGCCCGAGTAGATACGGATGAAGGTGAGCTTGCCCAGGTGCTGGTCGCTCATGATCTTGAAGGCCAGAGCGGAGAACGGCTCGTTCGGGTCCGCGTGGCGCTCGACGACCTGCTCCTCGTGACCGACCGCGTGCCCCTGCAGAGCGGGGATGTCGGTCGGGGCCGGGAGGTAGGCCACGATCGCGTCGAGGAGGGGCTGCACGCCCTTGTTCTTGAACGCGGTGCCACACAGGACCGGGTTGATGGAGCTGGCGAGCGTCGCGCGGCGGATGCCGGCGACGAGCTGCTCCTCGGTGGGCTCGACGCCCTCGAGGTACAGCTCCATGAGCTCGTCGTCGTGCTCGGCGGCGGTCTCGATGAGCCTGTCGCGCCACTCACGGGCGACCTCGGCGTGGTCGGCCGGGATGTCGACGGTGTCGTACATCTCGCCCTTGGCGGCCTCGGCGCTCCAGAGGAGGCCCTTCATCTTCACCAGGTCGATGATGCCCTTGAAGTCGGCCTCGACGCCCCAGGGAAGCTGGATGACCAGCGGGGTCGCACCGAGGCGCGACACCATCATGTCGACGCACCGGTGGAACTCGGCGCCGACGCGGTCCATCTTGTTGACGAAGCAGATGCGGGGGACGCCGTAGCGGTCCGCCTGCCGCCACACCGTCTCGGACTGCGGCTCGACGCCGGCCACGGCGTCGAACACGGCTACAGCACCGTCGAGAACGCGAAGCGACCGCTCCACTTCGACGGTGAAGTCGACGTGGCCGGGCGTGTCAATGATGTTGATCGTGTGATCAAGCCAAATGCAGGTGGTCGCGGCGGAGGTGATGGTGATGCCGCGCTCCTGCTCCTGCTCCATCCAGTCCATCGTGGCAGCGCCCTCGTGGACTTCACCGATCTTGTAGTTGATGCCGGTGTAGAACAGGATGCGCTCGGTCGTGGTTGTCTTGCCCGCGTCGATATGGGCCATGATCCCGATATTGCGGACCCTGGCCAGGTCAAGAGCGGTCGTAGTGGCCACTTCTCTCGCGTCCTCGTCGTCTCGTCGTCGCCGCTGGGGTTACCAGCGGTAGTGGGCGAAGGCCTTGTTGGACTCGGCCATCTTGTGCGTGTCCTCGCGCCGCTTGACGCTGGCGCCGAGGCCGTTGCTGGCGTCGAGCAGCTCGTTCATCAGCCGCTCGGTCATGGTCTTCTCACGGCGGGCGCGGGAGTACTGCACCAGCCAGCGGAGCGCCAGCGTGGTGCTGCGCGCCGCGCGCACCTCGACCGGCACCTGGTAGGTGGCGCCACCGACACGGCGGCTGCGCACCTCAAGAGTGGGCTTGACGTTGTCGAGCGCGCGCTTGAGGGTGACGACCGGGTCGTTGCCCGACTTGTCCTTGCACCCCTCGAGGGCCTCGTAGACGATCGTCTGAGCGAGCGACCGCTTGCCGTTCAGAAGCACCTTGTTGATGAGCGCGGTGACCAGCGGCGAGTTGAACACCGGGTCTGCGACAAGCTGTCGGCGCCCAGCGGGACCCTTACGCGGCATGTCAGCTCTTCTCCTTCTTCGCGCCGTAACGGCTGCGGGCCTGCTTGCGGTTGCGGACGCCCTGGGTGTCCAGCGAACCGCGGATGATCTTGTAGCGAACACCCGGCAGGTCCTTCACACGACCGCCACGCACGAGCACGATGGAGTGCTCCTGAAGGTTGTGACCGACACCAGGGATGTAGGCCGTCACTTCGATGCCGTTGGTGAGCCGGACACGCGCCACCTTGCGGAGGGCCGAGTTCGGCTTCTTGGGGGTCGTCGTATACACGCGCGTGCAGACGCCGCGCCGCTGGGGGCTCCCCTTGAGCGCCGGGGTCTTGGTCTTACTGACCTTGTCCTGGCGGCCCTTGCGGACCAGCTGCTGAATCGTGGGCACCGCGTCTCCGTTCATGCTTGGCCGGTGTTTCGAAAAATCGTGCGTTTCGCAGGCTCTGCCGGTGTCATGACCTGCTGTTCTTCCTTCGGCTCCGACCCACGCGTTCGGGCGTGTCGCGATCTTTGCCGCAGTACGCCCCACGATGGCTGAACCGGTGGAGGAGGTCATGCGGCGTCCTACCGGCCTCCGCGGAGGCCTCGGAACGCACGCATGTGAGCCCATGAAGCCACGGGCACGAAGGGCTAGACTACCTAGCCCATCGCAACACGTCAAAACGGTTGCGCCGAGCCGCTGGCATGTGCGGCTTCGGGGCGTGTCGTGGTCCACGCGGCCGGTTTCCCGCCGGCCGCTGTCAGGCTCCCATCAAGTTTACCGTCACCCGGGATGTTCTCCGGACCATTTTCCTCCTGTTGCCGTCCGCGCCTTCACGGGGGCCCGGTATGCCTTCCGCGGTCCCGCCGAGTAGGCCGTACGAAGCGCGCCACGGCCCCGTGCGGCCCTGCCGGGGGAGGATCGCGCGCGGGGCGCCCCGACACGCGACGAGGGGCGCCCGCTCCCTCTCGGGAGTCGGACGCCCCTCGGCCGCTTGCGGCGACGGGGGCCGGCGCTCGCGCCGGCCGGACCGTCAGCGGTTGTACTGACCGAAGTCGTACTCCTCCAGCGGGACGGCTTCGCCGCTGCCCGTGCCGAAGGTGTAGTCGGTGGCGGAGCCGTCGTAGCCTCCGACGGTGTACATGGCCGCCTTGGCCTCCTCGGTGGGCTCGACCCGGATGTTGCGGTACTGGGACATGCCCGTACCGGCCGGGATGAGCTTTCCGATGATGACGTTCTCCTTGAGGCCGAGCAGGGAGTCGGACTTGGCGTGGATCGCCGCGTCGGTGAGCACCCTGGTGGTCTCCTGGAAGGACGCCGCCGACAGCCACGACTCGGTGGCGAGGGAGGCCTTGGTGATGCCCATGAGGACCGGACGGCCGGAGGCGGGGGTGCCGCCCTCGGCGACGACCTCGCGGTTGACCATCTCGAACCTCGGCCGCTCGACGAGCTCGCCGGGCAGCAGATCGGTGTCACCCGACTCCAGCACGTTCACGCGCTTGAGCATCTGCCGCACGATGATCTCGATGTGCTTGTCGTGGATCGACACACCCTGCGAGCGGTACACCTGCTGGACCTCGGCCACCAGGTGGAGCTGCACGGCCCGCGGGCCGAGGATGCGCAGCACCTCGTTCGGGTTGACCGCACCGGCGATGAGCTGCTGGCCCACCGTCACCCGCTGGCCATCGCTGATCAGCAGGCGCGACCGCATCGAGACCGGGTAGGCGATCTCCTCGGAGCCGTCGTCCGGAATGATGATGATCTTCCGGGTCTTGTCGGTCTCGTCGATGCGCACGCGGCCGTCGGCCTCGCTGATCGGGGCGACGCCCTTGGGGACGCGCGCCTCGAACAGCTCCTGCACACGGGGCAGACCGTGGGTGATGTCCGCGCCCGCCACACCACCGGTGTGGAAGGTGCGCATCGTCAGCTGCGTGCCGGGCTCACCGATCGACTGGGCCGCGATGATGCCGACGGCCTCGCCGACGTCCACCAGCTTGCCGGTCGCCAGCGAGCGGCCGTAGCAGGTGGCGCAGACACCGATCTTGGCCTCGCAGACGAGGGCGCTGCGGGTGCGGACGGTCTCGATGCCGGCCTCGACCAGCGCGGTCACGGTGATGTCGTTGATGTCGACACCCGCGGTCGCGATGACCTTGCCGTCCACCTCGACGTCCTCGGCCAGGATGCGCCCGTGGACGTTGCTCTCGGCGTTCTCGGCCTTGACGAGGTTGCCCGAAGCGTCGCGGTCGGCGACGTGCAGCGGGACGCCGCGGTCGGTGCCGCAGTCGATCTCGCGGACGATGACGTCCTGCGCGACGTCCACCAGACGACGGGTCAGGTAACCCGAGTCGGCGGTACGCAGAGCGGTGTCCGCGAGGCCCTTCCGCTGTCCGTGGGTGGAGATGAAGTACTCCAGCACCGACAGACCCTCACGGAAGGAGGACTTGATCGGCCGCGGGATCGTCTCACCCTTGGTGTTGGACACCAGACCACGGATACCCGCGATCTGACGGACCTGCATCTTGTTACCGCGGGCGCCGGAGTTGACCATCATCCAGACGGAGTTGGTCGCCGGGAAGGCGTTCACCATGTCGGTCTCGACGTCCGCCGTGGCGTGCGTCCAGATCTCGATGAGCTCCTGACGGCGCTCCTCGTCGGTGATCAGACCACGCTCGTACTCGCGCTGGACCTTGTCGGCCCTGCGCTCGTACGACTCCATGATCTCGGCCTTGTTCGGCGGCGCGACGACGTCGTCGATGGAGATCGTGACGCCGGAGCGGGTGGCCCAGTGGAAGCCCGCGTCCTTGAGCGCGTCCAGAGCGGCCGCGACCTCGACCTTCGGGTACTTCTCCGCGAGCTCGTTGACGATCAGCGAGAGCTGCTTCTTGCCGATCTGCGAGTTCACGAACGGGTAGTTGTCGGGCAGCGTCTGGTTGAACAGGCACCGGCCCAGGGTCGACTCCAGGCGGTAGGCCTCGCCGGCCTCCCAGCCCTCGGGAGCCTGCCAGCCCCGCGGCGGCGGGACGTCCTTGACCCGGACCTGGATCTTGGCCTGGATGTTCAGCTCGCGCCTGTCGTAGGCCATGAGCGCCTCGGACACCGAGCCGAAGACCCGGCCCTCGCCCTCGGCACCGTCGAGCTGGGTGGTCAGCCAGTAGAGGCCGATGATCATGTCCTGGGTGGGCATGGTCACGGGCTTGCCATCGGCCGGCTTGAGGATGTTGTTGGTCGAGAGCATCAGGATGCGCGCCTCGGCCTGGGCCTCGGCCGACAGCGGCAGGTGCACCGCCATCTGGTCGCCGTCGAAGTCCGCGTTGAACGCGGTGCAGACGAGCGGGTGGATCTGGATCGCCTTGCCCTCGACCAGCTGCGGCTCGAAGGCCTGGATGCCCAGGCGGTGCAGGGTCGGCGCGCGGTTGAGCAGCACCGGGTGCTCGGTGATGACCTCTTCGAGCACGTCCCACACGACCGGCCGGGCACGCTCGACCATGCGCTTCGCCGACTTGATGTTCTGCGCGTGGTTGAGGTCGACCAGGCGCTTCATCACGAACGGCTTGAAGAGCTCCAGTGCCATCTGCTTGGGCAGGCCGCACTGGTGCAGCTTCAGCTGCGGGCCGACGACGATGACCGAACGGCCGGAGTAGTCGACACGCTTGCCGAGGAGGTTCTGCCGGAAACGACCCTGCTTGCCCTTGAGCATGTCGGACAGCGACTTCAGCGGACGGTTGCCCGGTCCGGTGACCGGACGGCCGCGGCGGCCGTTGTCGAACAGCGCGTCGACGGCCTCCTGCAGCATCCGCTTCTCGTTGTTGACGATGATCTCGGGCGCGCCGAGGTCGAGCAGCCGCTTGAGGCGGTTGTTCCGGTTGATGACCCGGCGGTACAGGTCGTTCAGGTCCGAGGTCGCGAACCGGCCACCGTCGAGCTGCACCATCGGGCGCAGGTCCGGCGGGATGACCGGGATGCAGTCGAGGACCATGCCGTTGGGCGAGTTCCGCGTCGTGAGGAACGCGGACACGACCTTGAGCCGCTTGAGCGCGCGAGCCTTCTTCTGACCCTTGCCGCTGCGGATGGTCTCCCGCAGCGACTCGGCCTCGGCGGCCAGGTCGAAGTTGTTCAGGCGCTCCTGGATGGCCTGCGCGCCCATGCCACCGCGGAAGTAGCGGCCGAAGCGGTCGCGCATCTCGCGGTAGAGGAGCTCGTCGCCCTCCAGGTCCTGGACCTTGAGGTTCTTGAAGCGGCTCCACACCTCGTCGAGGCGGTCGAGCTCGCGCTGGGTGCGGTCGCGGAGCTGCCGCATCTCGCGGTCGGCACCCTCACGCACCTTGCGGCGCTGGTCGCCCTTGGCGCCGGCGGCCTCGAGCTCGGCCAGGTCGGACTCGAGCTTCTTCTGCCGGGCCTCGATGTCGGCGTCGCGACGCTGCTCGATGTGCTGCCGCTCGACGGAGATCTTCGCCTCGAGCGAGGGCAGGTCACGGGCACGCATGTCGGTGTCGACGAACGTGATCATGTAGGCCGCGAAGTAGATGACCTTTTCGAGGTCCTTCGGGGCCAGGTCCAGCAGGTACCCGAGGCGCGACGGGACGCCCTTGAAGTACCAGATGTGGGTGACAGGAGCGGCCAGCTCGATGTGGCCCATCCGCTCACGCCGCACCTTGGCGCGAGTCACCTCGACGCCACAGCGCTCACAGATGATGCCCTTGAAGCGGACGCGCTTGTACTTGCCGCAGTAGCACTCCCAGTCGCGGGTGGGGCCGAAGATCTTCTCGCAGAAGAGCCCGTCCTTTTCCGGCTTCAGGGTGCGGTAGTTGATGGTCTCGGGCTTCTTTACCTCGCCGTGCGACCACTGACGGATATCGTCGGCCGTGGCGAGACCGATTCGCAGCTCGTCGAAGAAGTTGACGTCGAGCACTTCTTATCCCCTCGCTTGAAAATCAGACCTCTTCGACACTGCTCGGCTCACGCCGCGACAGGTCGATGCCGAGCTCCTCCGCCGCGCGGAAGACATCCTCATCGGTGTCCCGCATCTCGATGGACATGCCGTCGCTGGAGAGCACCTCGACGTTGAGGCACAGCGACTGCATTTCCTTGATGAGGACCTTGAAGGACTCAGGGATACCCGGCTCGGGGATGTTCTCGCCCTTGACGATGGCCTCGTACACCTTCACGCGGCCGAGGACGTCGTCGGACTTGATGGTCAGCAGCTCCTGGAGGGCGTACGCAGCCCCGTAGGCTTCGAGCGCCCACACCTCCATCTCACCGAAGCGCTGGCCACCGAACTGGGCCTTACCGCCGAGCGGCTGCTGGGTGATCATGGAGTAAGGACCGGTCGAGCGAGCGTGGATCTTGTCGTCGACCAGGTGGAGCAACTTGAGGATGTAGATGTAGCCCACCGAGATGGGGTGCGGGAACGGCTCTCCGGACCGGCCGTCGAACAACCGGGCCTTGCCGTTGACGCCGACCATGCGCTCGCCGTCACGGTTGACCAGGGTGTTGTCGAGCAGGCCGGTGAGCTCCTCCTCGTGGGCACCGTCGAACACCGGGGTGGCGACGTTGGTGCGCGGTGCGACCTGGCCGAAGCCCTTGTCGCGCAGCCGCTCGGCCCACGCCTCCTGGATGCCCGTGATGTCCCACCCTCTGGCGGCGATCCACCCGAGGTGGGTCTCCAGCACCTGGCCGACGTTCATACGGCCCGGCACACCCAGCGGGTTGAGGATGATGTCCACCGGGGTGCCGTCCTCCAGGAACGGCATGTCCTCGACGGGCAGGATCTTCGAGATGACGCCCTTGTTGCCGTGACGTCCCGCCAGCTTGTCGCCATCGGTGATCTTGCGCTTCTGGGCGACGTACACCCGTACCAGCTCGTTCACGCCGGGGGGGAGCTCGTCGCCCTCCTCGCGGCTGAACACGCGGACACCGATGACCTTGCCCATCTCGCCGTGCGGCACCTTCAGTGAGGTGTCGCGGACCTCGCGGGCCTTCTCACCGAAGATCGCGCGCAGCAGGCGCTCCTCCGGGGTCAGCTCGGTCTCGCCCTTGGGCGTGACCTTGCCGACGAGGATGTCACCGGGCACGACCTCGGCGCCGATGCGGATGATGCCGCGCTCGTCGAGATCGGCCAGGACCTCCTCGGAGACGTTCGGGATGTCCCGGGTGATCTCCTCAGGGCCCAGCTTGGTGTCACGAGCGTCGACCTCGTGCTCCTCGATGTGGATCGAGGAGAGCACGTCGTCCTGCACCAGGCGCTGGGACAGGATGATCGCGTCTTCGTAGTTGTGGCCTTCCCACGGCATGAACGCCACGAGGAGGTTCTTGCCCAGGGCCATCTCGCCGTCGTCGGTGCAGGGACCGTCGGCGACGACCTGGTTCACCTCGATCCGGTCGCCCTCGCGGACGATGGGCTTCTGGTTGAAGCAGGTGCCCTGGTTGGAACGCTTGAACTTCGCGACACGATAAGTCGTACGCGTGCCGTCGTCGTTCATCACGGTGACGTAGTCGGCCGAGACCTCCTCGACGACACCGGCCTTCTCGGCGGTGATGACGTCGCCGGCGTCGGTCGCGGCGCGGTACTCCATGCCGGTGCCGACCAGCGGGGCCTCGCTCTTCAGCAGGGGCACCGACTGGCGCTGCATGTTGGAGCCCATGAGCGCGCGGTTGGCGTCGTCGTGCTCCAGGAACGGGATCATGGCGGTCGCGACGGACACCATCTGGCGTGCCGAGACGTCCATGTAGTCGACCTCGTTCGGCCGGATGAACTCGACCTCTCCGCCCTTACGGCGGACCAGGACGCGGTCCTCGGCGAACTGGCCGTCGGCCTGCAGCGGGGTGTTCGCCTGGGCGATGACGTGCCTGTCCTCCTCGTCGGCGGTCAGGTAGTCGATCTCCTCGGTGACGCGGCCGGCGACGACCTTGCGGTACGGGGTCTCGACGAAGCCGAACGAGTTGACGCGGCCGAAGGACGACAGCGAGCCGATGAGGCCGATGTTCGGGCCTTCCGGCGTCTCGATCGGGCACATCCGGCCGTAGTGGGACGGGTGCACGTCGCGGACCTCGAAGCCCGCCCGCTCACGGGACAGACCACCGGGGCCGAGCGCGGACAGACGCCGCTTGTGCGTCAGGCCGGCCAGCGGGTTGGTCTGGTCCATGAACTGCGACAACTGCGAGGTGCCGAAGAACTCCTTGATCGACGCCACGACCGGGCGGATGTTGATCAGGGTCTGCGGCGTGATCGCCTCGACGTCCTGCGTGGTCATCCGCTCGCGGACGACGCGCTCCATACGGGCCAGGCCCAGGCGGACCTGGTTCTGGATGAGCTCGCCGACCGTGCGCAGGCGACGGTTGCCGAAGTGGTCGATGTCGTCGGTCTCGACGACGACCTCACCGTTCGCCCCGGGCATCGCGACCTCGCCGGCGTGGAGCCGGACGATGTACTCGATCGTGGCGACGATGTCGTCCTCGGTCAGCGTCCCCTGGGTGATGTCGGAGTCGACGCCGAGCTTCTTATTGATCTTGTAGCGGCCGACCTTGGCGAGGTCGTAACGCTTGTGGTTGAAATACAGGTTCTCCAGCAGCGTCTGAGCGGACTCCTTCGTGGGAGGCTCGCCCGGGCGCAGCTTGCGGTAGATGTCGAGCAGAGCGTCATCCTGGCCGGACGTGTGGTCCTTCTCCAGGGTGGCGCGCATCGACTCGTACTGGCCGAAACGCTCGAGGATCTTCTCAGTGGTCCAGCCAAGCGCCTTCAGCAGGACCGTGACGGCCTGCTTGCGCTTGCGGTCGATGCGGACACCGACGCTGTCCCGCTTGTCGATCTCGAACTCGAGCCAGGCACCGCGTGAGGGGATCACCTTGCAGCCGTACAGGTCCTTGTCGGACGTCTTGTCGACCGAACGGTCGAAGTAGACACCCGGGGACCGCACCAGCTGCGAGACCACGACACGCTCGGTGCCGTTGATGATGAAGGTGCCCTTCGAGGTCATGAGCGGGAAGTCGCCCATGAACACGGTCTGGCTCTTGATCTCACCAGTGGTGTTATTGATGAACTCCGCCGTCACGAACATCGGGGCGGAGAAGGTCATGTCCTTGTCTTTGCACTCATCGACGGAGTACTTGGGCGGCTCGAACCGGTGGTCGCGGAACGACAAGGACATCGTTCCGGAGAAGTCCTCAATGGGACTGATCTCTTCGAAGATCTCTTCGAGACCCGATTGGGCCGGAACGTCCTTGCGCCCGGCCTGGCGAGCCGCTTCGACCCGCGACCGCCATTTCTCGTTGCCTAGCAGCCAGTCGAAGGACTCGGTCTGCAGAGCGAGAAGATCGGGAACTTCGAGCGGCTCCTGAATGCGCGCGAATGAAACGCGGCGGGGACCAGCGGGTACGGCGAAGGCGTTGCGCGAGGCTGCCAACAGATGTCCTTCCGAGGGCTCGCGGACTGACTACACGCACGCCAGACGACCATGCATCAAAGTTACCTAGAGAAGCGGGTCGTCAAAGGG
This sequence comes from Sphaerisporangium flaviroseum, assembly GCF_039537005.1. NCBI lineage: Bacteria > Bacillati > Actinomycetota > Actinomycetes > Streptosporangiales > Streptosporangiaceae > Sphaerisporangium > Sphaerisporangium flaviroseum. The sequence continues at coordinate 164,215 of NZ_BAAAZR010000052.1, forward strand.
CAGCGCAAAGGGGCAGTGTAGCCGATGGGCATACACCTGTCCACTTCAGTCTCGCTCTGCGCTCCACGTTGGACGCAGCATCGCCCGTCAGCGGCGAAACGTCAAGCCCGTACGGCCGGATTCGAGCGAACCAATGGCCGTCACGCTGGGTTTCTTCCCTCGGAGACTTAGCGGGTCAGCCGGACCCAGACGATACCCGCGAGGCGGATCGGCTAACGCTCAGTCACACGGAGGGTCGAAGGCTTGCCGCCTCACGACGCTGTCGTGCCCTACTACATCCCCAAGCCCATGATCTTCAAACCTAAGCTTTACTAACAATTTAGTAACGCGCCACGCCCGGCCCGGCCAGGGACTTCGGCAAGGATCTCAGCTGGTCGGGGCATTGCCGATCAACGTGGACAACTCTGACACCAGCCAGTGGCCGTCACCTCTGACCAGCACGAACCGGGCGCGGTTCTGAACGACCTGCTTCTGGGGTTGCTTCTCGCCCGGGAACACCTTGGTAGTTCCCATGTTCATGAACAGCAACACCTGAACGCGGTCGGGACGCGCGGATTCGACCGCGGCGGCGGCCACCACCGCCTGCTGCACGGTCTGCTGCCGGCGGACGGTCGGGGTGAGCACCCGCGTCAGCTCGCGGTAGTGCTCGGCCAGATTCCCCGTGGCGTACCCCCGCGCCCGCGCCAGGTCGGCGTCGATGGTGCGGTAGTCGTACGAGAGCATGTCCGGCGCGTACGTGCGCGCCGCGGCGAGCGCCTCCGCCGCGGCCGACTCGCTGTCACGCATTTCACGGAGGCGCAGATGGCCCACCGTCACCAGAACGGCCAGAACGGCCGCCAGGAGCCCTGACAGCACAACGGCGACAATGTATGCCCTCGAGCGTGAACGGCGGCGAGGACCGCCTTCCAGCGGCTCCAGGGCCTCCTCGGCGCTCACGAGACCTGCTCCAGCTTTGACACCCACCACGCTCCCCGCACCTTGGCGACCTCCACGCTCCAGCGGTAGAAGCGGTCCTGGGGAGCGGTCTTGGCCCCCTCCCAGCGGATCACCGAGTCGGCCACCACGAGAACCCTGGCGGTGTTCCTCGGCCCGTCCATGGAGACCAGCCCGGCCGCGCGGACCACGCCCGTCTGCACGGCCTTGTTGAGGCGGGTCGCCTCCTTCAGCCGCTCGGCGCCCCGCGCGTACTCGTCCTTGGCCTGGCCGATGGAGGCGTCGAGCACGCGCTGGACATCGCGCTCGACCGTGCGGTGGTCGACGGCCATCAGGGAGAGCGCGTAGCGCTCCGCGGCCTGGATGGCGGCCATGCGGTCGCGGGCCGCCGCCCGCGCCTCGTCGAGGTCACCGCCGACGCGCACCCACTCGGTGCCGAGAGCGGCGACGAGCACGAGCAGCACGACGAGCAAGAGCGGACGTGATCTCCGAGGGGACCGAGCCGCGTGAAGCGCCACCTGTTCCCTCCCATCGCCCGGTCGCCGCCACGCGGCGCCACGACGGCATGGACGCGCTGGAAGCGGAGGCCAACCAGTCAGCCGGTCGCCGGATCATAACCCGGTATGGAGATCCACACCGGCGATCATCACGTTTGACCGGAGCGGCCGGCTCACCGGACTCCGTCGAGATGGGCCGCTACCAGGCGGGGGTACTCATCCAGCCAGTTGCGGCCCTGTTCGTCCACGAACGAGCCGGGCGGCGGGATCACGCCGTGCTCGGCCAGCCAGGTGCCCGGAGGGCGCTGGCTCCTGCGAAGGCCGCTGCGCGAGGGCATCAGCTGCGGAGGGATCGGGGGCAGGCGGCCGGGCTCGTGGCCCATCTGCGCCTCGGCCTCCAACTCGGAGATGTCCTTCTCCTCGGACATGCCGATCGGCCCGTGGCGGCGCGCGTTGAGGAACTGCCGTACGACGGGCTCGTCGCTGGACAGCAGCATCTCTCGGGGGCCGAACATGACCAGCTCGCGCCGGAAGAGCAGCCCGATGTCGTCGGGCACCGTCCTCGCGGTGTTGATGTCGTGGGTGACGATCAAAAACGTCGCCTCGATCTCCGCGTTGAGATCGACGATCAGCTGGTTGAGGTAGGCCGTACGGACCGGGTCGAGGCCGGAGTCGGGCTCGTCGAACAGGATGATCTCGGGATCGAGCACGAGGGCCCTCGCCAGGCCGGCGCGCTTGCGCATGCCGCCGGAGATCTCGCCGGGGAGCTTCGCCTCGGCGCCCACCAGGCCCACGAGATCCATCTTCTCCATGACGATCTCGCGGATCCGGCTCTCGTTCTTGCGGGTGTGCTCGCGCAGCGGGAAGGCGATGTTGTCGAACAGGCTGAGCGAGCCGAAGAGGGCGCCGTCCTGGAACAGCACGCCGAACAGCCGACGCAGCTCGTACAGCTGCTTCTCCCGGCAGTTGGCCAAATCGTGCCCGTTGATCCAGATATGGCCCTTGTCGGGACGCAGGAGGCCCACCAGCGTTTTGAGGAAGACCGACTTGCCGGTGCCGGAGGGACCGAGCAGGACGGAGATGTGGCCGGCCGGGAGCGTCAGCGTGACGTCCTCCCAGATGACCTGCTTGCCGAAGGTCTTGGTCAGCCCTTCGACGACGACTTCGACGCCCACCGGTCACCTCGAGGTCTGCTCGGCGCCACTAGAGACGGCCAATTATGAGACACATCATCCAATTGGCGTGGCATTCCCGGCAAGCGAAAGGGGCGGGCCACCCGGCACCTGGGTGGACCCGCCCCTTTGCGTGGAGCTTCAGACGCGAGAGGTCACTTGACGGTGACGGTGGCGCCGGCGCCCTCGAGGGCGGCCTTGGCCTTCTCCGCGGCTTCCTTGTTGACCTTCTCGAGCAGCGCCTTGGGGGCACCGTCGACGAGGTCCTTGGCCTCCTTCAGTCCGAGGCTGGTGAGCGCGCGGACCTCCTTGATGACCTGGATCTTCTTGTCGCCGGCGGCCTCGAGGATGACGTCGAACTCGTCCTGCTCCTCGGCCTCCTCGACGGCGGCGCCTCCGCCGGCGGGGCCGGCAGCGGCGACGGCTACCGGAGCGGCAGCCTTGACGTCGAAGGTCTCCTCGAAGAGCTTCACGAAGTCGGACAGCTCAAGAAGGGTCATCTCCTTGAACGCGTCGAGCAGCTCGTCGGTGCTGAGCTTCGCCATGGTGGTGGTTCCTCCGTATTAATTACAAAACTTGGAAACGGACCGCGGTATGCGCCTGAATCCCCTGCTGTGGTCGCTTTCGCGCCCGACCTACTCGCCGGCTTCCGCGCTGGTCTCAGCGCTGTCGGCCTGCCCCGTGGTCTCGGCGCCGCCGGCCTCATCGCGCTTGACGCGCAGAGCCTCGACGAGCCGGGCCATGGTGGTGGGCAGCGCGTTGAACGTGGCGGCGGCCTGAGACTGCTTCGCCTTCATCGCGCCGGCCAGCTTCGCGAGCAGGACCTCGCGCGACTCAAGGTCGGCAAGCGTCGTGATCTCGGCCGGAGTCATCGACCTTCCGTCGACGACACCACCCTTGATGACCAGGAGGGGATTGGCCTTGGCAAAGTCACGCAGGCCCTTGGCCGCCTCGACCACGTCGCCACTGACGAACGCGATCGCGGTCGGGCCCTGGAACAGATCGTCCAGGACAGTGACCCCGGCCTCGTTGGCCGCGATCTTGGACAGCGTGTTCTTCGCCACGGCGAACTTCGCATTCCCACCGAGCGTGGTGCGCAGCTGCTTCAGCTGCGCCACGGTGAGACCGCGGTACTCGGTCAGGACAGCGGCATTCGAGCTCTCGAAGCGATCCTTGAGCTCGGCGACCGCAGTCGCCTTTTCCGCCCTCGCCATGGGCCTCCTTCCAGATGTGCCACCGGCGAAGGGCCCACAGGTCCGAGAAAACGGAAAAGCCCCGGCGCAGGCGCACGGGGCTCACACACGGGCTTCGGGCGGCCGGGCCGCACGAGCACCACATGGAAACTCACATCACACCTACGCGGGCCGTCCACACTCGTGAACCTTGGGCCACCGAGCCATTGACAGGCTCAGCGACGACCGGCGGTCTTCGGCATTCATCACTGTACGGGGTCTTACTCGTTACGCCAAATCCAGGCAACGCACCCCGCGGCCGAGCCGCGGGGTGCGTTGGCGCCTACAGGGGCCTACAGGGGTACGAAGCGGGGTCAGCTACCCGCGCCGCCGGTGCCCTCGAGACCCTTGACGTCGCCCAGGTTCTCGGGCAGCTCGCCCACCTGGTCGGCCGGCGGGGCCGCGACCTCAGCGGCGTCGTTGAACGAGGTGAACAACGAGGTCAGCTTGAAGGTGCCCTCGGCCGCTCCCCCGTTCATCTCCACCTTGCGGGGCAGGCTCTGGCCGTCGATCCACGCGTCGAACTTCATGTCCTTGACGTTGGCGAGCTGACCCTGCAGCCTCTGCTGCATCTCGGGCGTGAGCTGCTTGACCGCCTCGGCGACCGTGAACGTGCCCTTGTAGTGGGTCGTGTCGACGCCACCGACCGTCTCGGTGCCGACCTTGGTGACGTCCTTGGAGGTCGTCAGCATCTTCACGCTGCTCTGCAGGTCCATCTGCTGCGCCTGCGCCAGGAACTGGCCGACGTCGACGCCGGCGGACTGGCCCGCCTTGGCGAGGTCTATCTTGATCCAGGGCTTGGTGCCGCCGACGAGCTTGCTGAGCAGGTCGACCTTCACGTAGGCGGTCTGGCCCAGCAGGATCACCCGCACGCCGCCGGGAACGTTCTGCCCGCTCACGTTGATCTGGTCAAGGGTGACGTCGGAGGCGATCTGGGGCTTCTGGTGGTAGACCATCGTGCCCTTCACCGTTCCCGCGCCCTCCTTGGGAGAGTTGAAGTCCAGCGCGAGCTGTGCGGTGTACGACTCGACGGTCTCGGTGTTCTTGACGCTCTGCTGGAGCGTCTCCGCAGCGGAAAGCTGGACCGCGCCGAGAGACGTGGTCGACTGCTGCGGGGCCTGGCCACATGCTGATACCGCGATGAGCATGGCCGAGCCCACGGCCGCGATCGCGGGTGTCATTCGACGCTTCACTTGGTATCCCTTCGTATCCCCCGGAATTACATTCGACCCTACGCGCCAGCACTACCCCGTGCGGCGCCTTGTGCGCATCGGCCTTATGGCCTCCGGGGCCCATACACCGGGGAAATAGGCTCCCACCTGCAAAGAAGGGTCCTACGGGAAATACAAAAAGGGTCTCCGCCCTAAGGCGGAGACCCTTTAGCCGCTCGTCACCGTCAGAAGCCGAGCACGGTTAGTGCTCGAATTCGGGGGCTGAGGAACGCTCAGGCGTCGAGGTCGGCGGTGATGGCCCGCGTCACGTTCGGGTCGACCGGGATGCCCGGGCCCATGGACGTGGAGAAGGTCACCTTGCGGAGATAGCGCCCCTTGGCCGCGGACGGCTTGAGACGGATGATCTCGTCGAGCGCGGCGGCGTAGTTCTCCAGGAGCTGGCGCTCCGGGAACGACACCTTGCCGATGATGAAGTGAAGGTTCGCGTGCCGGTCGACACGGAACTCGATCTTTCCACCCTTGATCTCGGTCACGGCCTTGGCCACGGCCGGCGTGACGGTGCCGGTCTTGGGGTTCGGCATGAGACCACGGGGGCCGAGCACGCGGCCGAGGCGGCCCACCTTGCCCATGAGGTCGGGCGTGGCCACGACGGCGTCGAACTCGTTGAGCCGGTTGCCCTTGGCGATCTCTTCGATCAGCTCGTCGGCGCCGACGATGTCGGCGCCCGCGGCGCGGGCCTCCTCGGCACGGTCGCCGGTCGCGAAGACCAGGACCCGGGCGGTCTTGCCGGTGCCGTGCGGGAGGTTGACGGTGCCGCGGACCATCTGGTCGGCCTTGCGGGGGTCGACGCCCAGCCGCAGTGCCACCTCGACGGTCGCGTCGAACTTGGTGACCGAGGTGCTCTTGGCGAGCTTGGCCGCGTCGACCGGGGTGTACAGCTGCTCGTCGTCGAACTGCTCGGACGCCTTGCGGTAGTTCTTGCTGCGCTTCACTGGCTTCTCCTTGTGGAGTATGTGGTCATGGGCCAGCGCCTGGCCCTCCCACGGTGTTTCTCTTGTCAGTCGGCGATCGTGATGCCCATCGACCGGGCGGTGCCGGCGATGATCTTCTCGGCCGCCTCGATGTCGTTGGCGTTGAGGTCGGGCATCTTCGTCTCGGCGATCTGGCGCAGCTGCTCCTTGGTGAGCTTGCCCACCTTGTCGCGGAGCGGGTTGGCGCTGGCCTTGTCGAGACCCGCGGCCTTCTTGATCAGCTCAGGCGCCGGCGGCGTCTTCGTGATGAAGGTGAAGCTGCGGTCTTCGAAGATGGTGATCTCGACGGGGATGATGTTGCCCCGCTGGGCCTCGGTAGCAGCGTTGTACTGCTTGACGAAGTCCATGATGTTGACGCCATGCGGGCCGAGGGCGGTACCGACCGGCGGGGCGGGCGTGGCCTGACCAGCGGGAAGCTGGACCTTGACCAGGGCCGCGATCTTCTTCTTTGGAGGCATTGTCCTACTCCGGGTCCTTAACTCCTGCGAAACTCCCACAGGGCGTGAGAGCCCCCGGGGCATGCAACGGCCAGGATGGCCATGCTCCCTCGGGATTACCCCCACGAAGTCGTTGATCCGTGGGGACGACTTATCAGTGTATGCGCGCCGTCAGATCGCGGAGACCTGGTCAGCTGTCAGATCTTGGAGACCTGGTTGAACGACAGCTCGACCGGCGTCTCACGGCCGAAGATCGAGACGAGCACCTTGAGCTTCTGCGACTCGGCACTGATCTCGCTGACCGTGGCGGGCAGGGTGGCGAAGGGGCCGTCCATGACGGTGACCGACTCGCCGACCTCGAAGTCGACGGTCGCGGCGGCGGCCTTGGCGGCTGTCGTCTTGGTCGTCTCGGTGGGCTCCGGCGCGAGCAGCTTGGCGACCTCGTCGAGGCTCAGCGGGCTCGGCCTGTTCGACAGGCCCACGAATCCGGTCACACCCGGCGTGTTACGCACCGCGGACCAGGACTCGTCGGTGAGCTCCATGCGCACCAGCACGTACCCCGGGAGCACGCGCTCCTTGACCGGGGTGCGCTTGCCGCCCTTCATCTCGGTGACGGTGTGAACCGGCACCTCGACCTGGAAGAGGTAGTCCTCCATGTTGAGGGACTGGGTGCGGGTCTCGATGTTGGACTTCACGCGGTTCTCATAACCGGCGTAGGAGTGGATGACGTACCACTCGCCGGGCATGCCGCGCATGGTCCGCTTGAACTCTTCGATGGGGTCGACATCGGGAACGAGATCACCGTCTTCGTCGACGGCGCCGACCTGAGCCTCGGCGTCGCCGCCGGACTCCTCTTCATCATCTGAGGTGGCGGCGTCGCCGAGCTCTTCGGCATCACCGGAGGAGTCGGCCTCGCCTGACTCATCGGTGATCTCGATCGCCTCTTCCGGCTCGCCCTCCCACTCCTCGTGGGATGCGCCAGCCGACAGTGGGGACTCGGACACGGTGACTCTTTCTTCTCTCGTCGATGTTGCGATCTCCTACCGTCCGGTAGAAGACGGCTGTCGCGCGGCGGCCGGCTCAGGCTCCGCCGAAGACCGCCAGCACACCCTTCGTGAGCAAGAAGTCTATCCCGGAAACGATCCCGACCATTATCAGGACGAAGACGAGGACCACGGTGGTGTAAGAGATCAGATCCTTGCGCGTCGGCCAGATCACCTTGCGCAGCTCGGCGACCACTTGCCGGTAGAAAAGGGCGGGAGAGGTGCGCTTCTTAGCGGTCGTGCCAGACGGCTTGCTAGGCCCTTCAGCGGCTTCGCCGCGGGTGTCGATCGCCACAGTCCTCACCTGATCCGTCGTTCCTACGCAACTTTCGGCGGCATACACGCCATCGGTGCGCGGACCGCACTCCGCAGGGCACGAGGGACTCGAACCCCCAACCGCCGGTTTTGGAGACCGGTGCGCTACCAATTGCGCTAGTGCCCTATGCCGTGAACCACCTTACCCCGAGCAGCCCGAGGCGCGTCGCTCACTAGTTGCAGAAGTGTACGGGTCAATGCGCCTCACGTCGAACCAACTCGTGCGGCACGCCATGGGTTTCTGCCGCTTGTCCATATCTTGGATATGCGGCCGCAGCGGTGCAGGACGTCTGGAAACATGGATGGTATGACCCGTCCTCGCATCTCAGCGCGCATCTCCGCGATCTCAGAGTCCGCCACCCTGGCCGTGGACGCCAAGGCCAAGGCGATGAAGGCGGAAGGTCGCCCGGTCATCGGCTTTGGCGCCGGCGAGCCCGACTTCCCGACGCCCGATTACATCGTCGCGGCCGCCGTCGAGGCCTGCGGGAACCCCAGGTTCCACAAGTACACGCCGGCCGGCGGCCTCCCCGAGCTCAAGCAGGCCATCGCCGACAAGACGCGGCGCGACTCAGGCTACGAGGTCGAGGCATCGCAGGTGCTGGTCACCAACGGCGGCAAGCAGGCCGTGTACGAGGCGTTCGCCACGCTGCTCGACCCGGGTGACGAGGTCCTGGTGGTCGCTCCCTACTGGACGACCTATCCCGAGGCCATCAAGCTCGCCGGCGGCGTCCAGGTCGACGTCGTGACCGACGAGACCAGCGGGTACCTCGCCTCGGTCGGCCAGTTGGAGGCCGCGCGCACCGAGCGCACCAAGGTCCTGCTGTTCGTCTCGCCGTCCAACCCGACCGGCGCCGTCTACTCCCCCGAGGAGGTCCAGGCGATCGGCCGCTGGGCCGCCGAGCACGGCCTGTGGGTCGTCACCGACGAGATCTACGAGCACCTGGTCTACGGCGACGTCGCCTTCACCAGCATCGCGACGGCCGTGCCCGAGCTGAACGACCGCGTCGTCATCCTCAACGGCGTCGCCAAGACATACGCCATGACCGGCTGGCGGGTGGGCTGGATGATCGGCCCGAAGGACGTCGTCAAGGCCGCGACCAACCTGCAGTCCCACGCCACCTCGAACGTCTCGAACGTCGCCCAGGCGGCGGCGCTCGCGGCCGTCTCCGGTGACCTGTCGGCCGTGGCGCTCATGCGGGAGGCGTTCGACCGCCGCCGCCAGACCATGGTCCGCATGCTGAACGAGATCCCGGGCGTCCTCTGCCCCGAGCCGTTCGGCGCCTTCTACGTCTACCCCTCGGTCAAGCAGCTTCTCGGCAAGGAACTCCGGGGCAAGCGCCCGCAGACCTCCGCCGAGCTCGCCGAAGTGATCCTCGAGGAGGCCGAGGTCGCCCTGGTCCCGGGCGAGGCGTTCGGCACGCCGGGCTACTTCCGCCTGTCGTACGCTCTCGGCGACGACGACCTGGTCGAGGGCGTCAGCCGCCTCGCCAAGCTCCTCGCCGAGGCACGCTGATCGTCGTCGCACGCTTCGGTCATCTCTGGGCACCTTTGATCATCTGGGTCACTGATCAGCCGGCTTTGTGTTGATCGGCTGGTTACATCCGGCAACGGGGGGATCGGCAGATCACCACCGACTACGAAGGCCCGGGCCGTTAGGTCCGGGCCTTCGCTTTGCTCGTTGTCCATTGGTGGGGGGCGGGTTGTGGGGGTTGTTGGTACGGGGGTGATCGACCTGTTCATGCGGGGGGTGATCGGCTTGTTCGCGCGAGGGTTGATCGGCTTGTTCGTGCGAGGGGCGCTGGTTATTCGTGCGAGTGATTGACGACCCGGTATGAGGCCCTCCCGGCACCCATTTGATCGGGGTACCCGAGTGCTGCCCACCCGCGATTGGACCATCCCCAGGACCGGAACGGAGTGGATGGTGGCCGCGCCGAGATGCCGGGGTAGCGGGGCAAGGTCGACGCGGTGCACAACCGTTCATAGGGGAGCAGTGGGCAACCGTACGTACGGGAGCAGTGGACAACCGCTCGTACGCACGCGGCAGACGATCGTTCGTACGTACGCGTACACAGGGCTCGTACGCACGGGGTGGACGACGGTTCGTGCGCACCAAGGGCGACGGTTCGTTCGTGCGAGGGGCGCTGGTTATTTGTGCGGGTGATTGACGACCCGGTATGAGGCCCTCCCGGCACCCATTTGATCGGGTACCCGAGTGCTTCCCACCCAGGCAGTACCACCCCGGTGACGGCACAGAGTGGGATCTTCCGGCCATGGCGGGAGCTTCTACACGGCCAGCCTCAGCGAGCACCGCCCCACTCCGGCCCCTTCGCTGAAGATCTCGACTGGGAAGCAACCCGGTGCTCCGGAACCCATTGCAGCGGGGACTCAACTGCTCCCCACCCACGCAGTACGACCCCGATGACGGCACAGAGTGGGACCTTCCTGCCATGGCGGTAACTCCTTTACGACTCCGCTTCAGCGAGCACCCACTCCAGCCCTTAAGCAGATGGTCTCAACTCGGGTGGGAAGCAGCCGGGTACCCCGATCAAACGGGTACCGGGAGAGCCTCACCAACACTGATCAACCACCGCACCAACAAACCCTCCCCACCCCCGCCTCCACCACAGCCCCAACACCGGGCGGGAAACAACCCGGTACCCCAATCAAACGGGTACCGGCAGGGCCTCCCCAACGCTGATCAACCACCGCACGAACCGCCCCTCCCCCACCCCCAAGGCAGCCCAATCCAAAATGCACGGCTCGCGCCGTTTCTGGGGTGAGAGGGCGCGAGCCGTACGTCTAAGGGTCAGCCGGCATCGGACGGGCTTTGGTCCATCCTGCGTACCCGAGCCGTACGTCTACGAGCCGTACGTCTAAAGGTCAGCCGGTGGCGCGGATGCCGTTGGCGATCTTCTTGAGCTCGGTCGCGGTGCCCTGGGTGCCGAGTCTTTCGGCCAGGACCGGGCTGAGCATGACTTCCACGGCGAGGTTGCGCTTCACGAACCACAGGATCGTCGGCGTTCCGTCGGTCTTGATGACCTCGGAGGCCTCTCCCAGATTGGCGATGACGCCGTCCGCGCCGCGTACCGATACACGCTTGGCCGCCTTGTCGCCCCTGTACGACTGCAGGCGGGGCTTCATTTGCTGTGCGGCCTCGCCCTCGAACACGACGATCTGCACCGCGTACATCCCGGGTTCCGCCCCCGGCTCATTCCACGTGGTCGTGTAACTGGTGGTGCCGAAACCATTTTTGCCCGACCATTGTCCCCATTCCAGGTGATCAGGCAGGTAATTCACGCGGATGCCGCCGAATTCCCGCCCGTCTCCGAGGTCGCCGAGATCCTGCGGCATGCTCACCTGGGGCTCGGCGGTCGCGTCACTCGGCGAGGGTCGCGGAGTTTCGGTCGGCAACGGTTCTGGTGTCGCCACGTCGACCCCGTCCGACGGGCTTTCCGATGGCGCTACCGGTCCGGCCGTGCCTTCCGGCGGGGCGGCCGACTCCGGCGGGGCGGCCGACTCCGGCGGCACGGCCGGCTCCGTGGGCCCCGTGGCCGGGCCGCCCAGCCCGGGTGCCGCCGTCCCGGAGGTCAGCGCCGTGTAGGCGGGGAACGCCCCGGCGACCACCACGGTCAGCGCGGCCACACCCGCCGTACGAAACCGCATGACGTGCGAACGGTGCCTCCGGCGGATCGTCTGACCCGTCATCGCGGATGCGCGCACGTTCGCGACATGGGCGGACATGGCTTCCTTGAGTTCATCCTCGATGTTCATACCGACGTTCCCTTCAGGGCGCCGATTCGCGCCCGCATCCTCGCCAGCCCGCGTGCGGCCTGGCTTTTCACCGTTCCGACCGAGCATCCGAGCAGCGAGGCCGTCTCGATCTCCGACAGGTCCTCCCAGTAGCGCAGGACGACGACCGCGCGCATCCGTGCCGGGAGGAGCCGGAGCTCCTCTATGAGGGCATCACGTAGATCGAGGTCGAACTGGGGCGCCGCCGTCTCCGGCGGGCGCGCGAAGGTGATCTCGTGGATCACCTTGCGGCGCCGCGACCGGGAGATGGCCGCGTTGACGACCACACGCCTCGCGTACGACTCCGGGTTGTCGTGCCGGATCCGGGGCCAGTGCCGGTACACCTTCTCCAGCGCGCCCTGGACGAGGTCCTCGGCATCGTGAGCCGAAGCGCCGCAGACGAGAACGGCCGTGCGGAGCAGAGCGGTGGTCCGGGCGGCCAGGAACTCGTCAAAGGCGGCTTCGTCTTCTTCCGTCATGGCAGATCCCCTTTCGCCCTCCCCAACGCACGAGCGCCCGCGCGGGTTGAGTGGTGGAGTCGCCGTCGGCGCGCCGACGGCGTACGGCAGGATATGGAGATGGCACGCCCGCTCGTCGAACTCCCCAAAGCCCATCTCCACCTGCACTTCACCGGGTCCATGAGACATTCGACCCTTCTGGAGCTCGCGCGGGACCAAGGTGTCCACCTGCCGGACGCTCTGGTGCAAGATTGGCCGCCCCAGTTACGGGCGACGGATGAGCGGGGCTGGTTCCGGTTCCAGCGGCTGTACGACATCGCGCGCTCGGTGCTCCGCCGCGAGGAGGACGTCTACCGGTTGCTGCGGGAGGCCGCCGAGGACGAGGCCGCCGAGGGATCCCGGTGGCTGGAGATCCAGGTCGACCCCTCGGGTTACGCCCAGCGGTTCGGCGGGCTGACCGCGACGCTGGAGCTGGTCCTCGACGCGGCCGGGAAGGCCGCCAGGTCGGCGGGCGTCGGCATCGGTGTGATCGTCGCGGCCAACCGCACCCGGCACCCTCTCGACGCCAAGACCCTCGCGCGCCTCGCCGTCCAGTACATCAACAAGGGGGTGGTCGGCTTCGGCCTGTCCAACGACGAGCGCCGTGGCCGGGCCCGTGACTTCGACGGGGCGTTCCGCATCGCCAAGCGCGCGGGGCTGCTGGCCGTGCCCCACGGCGGCGAGCTGTCCGGGGCGGCGAGCATCGCCGAGTGCGTGGACGACCTGGACGCCGACCGCATCGGCCACGGGATCCGGGCCGCCGAATCCCAGCGGCTGATGGAGCGCCTCGCGGACCGCCAGATCGCCTGCGAGGTGTGCCCGACCTCCAACGTCGGCCTAGGCGTCGCGCCGCGGGTCGCCGATGTGCCGGTGAAGCGCCTGTTCGACGCTGGGGTGCCGATCGCGCTGGGCGCCGACGACCCGCTGCTCTTCGGCGCGCGGCTCCTGCCGCAGTACGAGCTGGCGCGCGACGTCTACGGCTTCCGCGACGCGGAGATCGCCGAGCTGGCCCGCCAGTCGATCCGCGCCTCGACCGCGCCGGACTCCTACAAGAAGGAACTCATAGAAAGCATCGACACCTGGCTCGCCGACGGGAGCTGAGAAACCGGACCGGGCTTCCCGGTGGTGACCCGCGAGGCGGATCACCACCTTCAGGAAACGCCTTCACCGTTCGCGCTCCCCCGGTGGTAACCGTCACCACCGTCAGGGAGACGATCGCGCTTCCCCGGTGACCTGCGAGGCAGGTCACCGGGGGTGGTGCGTCACTGCGAGTGGATGTAGACCTCGTTGAAGACCTGGGCGAGCTTGGTCAGGTCCTGGGCGATTCCCACCTCGGGGTCGCTGGCGTCGAAGGTGACCGACAGCCGGCCGAGTCCCTTGCGGGCCTGGAGTGCCTTCCACATGGTGTTGGTGGCCAGGCCCTGGTCGAGGATCCGCCACGTGGAGCCGTCCCAGCTCTGGCGGTGGGTCCACAGCATGACCGTCTGCACGCCCGCCTGCAGGGGCAGGTCGACGCGTAGCTTGGCCGCGGCCTCCGCCTGCGCGGCGGTGAGCTTGGTCGCTCCGCTGTGGGCCAGGCCCACCTCGCGTGCGCCGATGTGGACGCGGGTGTCCCAGCCGCGGGCCCGTACGGCGATCCACTGGTTGCGCAGCGCCTTGTCCGCGGTGATCTTGAACTTGGCGTACTCGCTGGCGAACAGGCCGCTGGAGACGTTGACGTGGTCCACGTCGCCGGTGAGCACGTACTTCTCGACGTTGGCCCGGGTGATCAGCGGGTACTTGGCGCGCAGCGCGGCCTGGCAGGGCTGGGAGACACCGCAGCCCATCTCGGGCACCACCACGTCGACGGCGAGCTGCTTGCCGGCCGGCATCGCCGCGCGCAGGGCGGCGGAGGCGTCCTTGACGAACTTGCGCACGTCGGTCGCGGACTTGAAGCCCCAGTAGCCGAGGTCCTGGGCGAACTTCACGCCCACCACCCCGGGCCTGCCGGCCTGCGCGGCCATCGAGGCGACCGCCGCGTCGAACTGGTCCTGGCCCGCCGTCCACGCGGGGGCCAGCTCGCTCTCGATCCAGACTCGCATGCCGAGCTTGACGGCGGCGGCGGCCGCCTTGCCCGTGGCGTCGTTGGGCGCCGCGAGCGGCTGCTTGGACGCGGTGGGGGTGGCGCTCGGCTCGGGCTCGGAGGACGCGGTCGGCTCGGGCGCGGACGACGCGGTCGGCTGCGGGTCGTTCACGCTCGCGCTGGCGCTGGGCGTCGCGACCTCATCGTTCCCGTCCGGGAGCGTCGAGTTCTCGACCACCGGCGCCTGCTCGGAGTTCAGCGGCCGGCCGCTGGGATCCGTCTGATCCTGCGTCGTCTGATCCTGTGTGGTCTGGTTCTGCGTGGTCTGGTTCTGCGTCGTCTGGTCTTGTGTGGTCACGTCCGGTGTTGGAACCGGGCCGGCCGTGGTCTGGCCGGAATTGGCGGTCGGAGTGCCGGACTGACGCGAGCAGTCGAACTCCCCGCCCTGGCACGCCTTGGCCGGAGGGTTGGTGATGTTGCCGCTGGTGTCCTTGCACACGTACTTGCCGGCGCTCTGGTCGTACTTGCACAGGACCTGGTCCTTGTCGGCGCAGTCCTGCATGCCGGGACCCTTGTTGGTCTTGTCCATGCAGAACAGGACCGGGCCGGGATAGGGCACCGCTTCCTTCAGCTTCTCGCCGTCGTTCTGTCCCCAGAAGCGGACGACCTCAAGGGCGTCCCTGGGCGTCTTGGCCATCCAGGAGCAGTACATGTACTCGGGAGTGCCCGTGCCCAGGATTTCGTCGCACTCGCTGTTGGAGACCTCGGTCGCGACCGGGTCGGCCAGGGCCATACCGGTGGGGATGCCGATTGTGAGCGTGGCGATCACCGCGATGAGCGCGATGATCCACTCGCGTTTGCGCAACTGGGACATACGCGGACTCTCCTCGTGATCAGTCCCTAGCAGGACTTCGTGTAGGTGATGTTCACGCCGATCGTTCCGGAGCCCTTGATGCCTTTGTTGTCGCCGGACCAGGAGATTGACATGTACGCCTCCTGCTGCGTCCCGCAGGCGCCCGAGCTCCGTATGGTGAATCCGATCGTCGAGCTCTGCCCGTCACCGGTGCTGCCGGTACCGGGAGAAGTGGTGATGTCCCTGCCGAGTGCCTGCCAGGTGATCGATCCCGCTCCGGAACGCACCGTCACCGAGCCCTGGCGGTTGCCGCCGACGTCCACCGACGTCGTGGACGCCACGAAGGACGGGGGTGGAGGCGGTGGAGGAGGTGGAGGCGGCGCCTTCGTGGTCTGCTTGGTCTGCGGCTGCGAGCTCTCCTTGGGAGACGACTTGGGCGACGACTTCGGCGCCGTGGTCTTGGGAGGCGGCGGGGGGTTGTTGGGCCCGTCGTTCGAAGGCGGGTCGGTACGTTTCTTGGCCGTCGGCGTCGCCGAGGGCTTGGCCTTGCCGGTCGGCGGCGGGACCAGCGGCACGGACCCGGTGGGCGGCGCCGCACCCGGCCGGGTGGCGCCGGCCGTGGGCGTCGCGGTCCCCGAGGGCATGCCGGTGCCGCCGGGTGGCGGCGGGGGCGGGGAGTCGACCAGCGGCGGCAGCGATTCGCCGGGCGTGACGACGATCGTGCCGCCGGCCGCCTCGACGTCGATCGGCCTGTTGGGGCTCGGGGCGAACAGCAGCGACCAGATGACGCCCGTCGAGGCGACGGACACCAGCGTCACCAGGCCGACCCGTCCCCATCTGATGCGGCTCTCGGGGTCGTCGGTGTCGGGGTCGGGCTCCCAGAACTCCGTGGGCGGCTTGACGCCCTCGGCCCGCTCGGGGGTGAAGCCCTCTTCCACCGTCAGCGGGGCCTCGGGCGGAGGCGGGTCCTCCAGGACGTCGGGCTGCACGGGGAACCCGTCAGGGTGCCAGCTCTCGGTGCGCGTCTCGGCCGCGGTGAAGGAGGCGTCGGCACCGGCGAAGAGCCGCTCGGACGGGGCGGGGCTGGCCAGGATGGGCATCCGCGTCATCAGCGCGGTCATGGTGACCGTAGAGGTCGCGGCCTGGCAGTCCTTGCAGGAGCGGACGTGCCGGCTGATGTGGGCGCGCAGCAGGCGGGTCGGCGACTCCACCCACGACTTCACCAGGTCGGGCAGGACCGAACACCGCGGAGTGGCGTTGCGGGCGTCCATGACGGCGGCCAGCCAGTGCTCGGCGTGGCGCCTGCCTGAGCGGGCGGCCGTCTCCACCGAGTCGACCGAGATGTCGAGGACCCGGGCCACCTCATCCGACTTCAGGCCATGGCGCAGTGTCAGGTCGAGGATCTCGCGTTCGCGGGGTTCCAGGCAGGCGAGCACTTCGACGGCCAACTCGGGCGCGCCTCCGCGTCCCTGCCGGGCGTAGGAGCCCTTGTGTGCGACCCCGGCGAGCCGGGACTGGCATTCGGCGCGGGCCAGAGCGTAGAGCCAGGCCCGCAGGCGAGTGGCGTCGTACAGCCGGTCGGTGTGGGCCACGGCTCCGTAGAGCGCGCCCACCGTCGCGGAGAGAGCATCGTCGTCATCCAGCAATGACTGACAGTAGTCATAGAGATGATCTCCATACTCGCGGCACAGCCGTTCGAGCGCGGCGGGATCATCCCTCCTCAGCACGGGGCTCAGCTCTCCTGACATAGTTGCAAATGATAAATCTGCTACTGGCAAAGCAGTCAGAAATATACGGGAGGGAGCGTCAGTTTCTCATATCACTTTTGTTACATAACAAACTTCTATACTCTGTTGACTGCCTTGTGGTCTTTACCCCCACATGAATGCACATGTAGTGACGATCGCCACGATGTGCATCAAGCAGCCGACGTCGATCCCGCCCACGGAGACAGAGCATCGTGCGAGACAACTGGGATGATCACACTTCACCACGACGTCGTCCGCCGTATGCCAAGGATTCGACCGGTAGTGATCCGCGTGGAGCCGGAAGCGGCCCGCGAGGAGACCGATGGCGCACGTGGGAGACCTCAATCGATATGGACGACGACGACGAGCCCAGGCGCTGGCTGGGTCATGAAAGGGGCGGTCCCATCATCGTCGGGCTGACCCTGCTGGTGGCGGCGGGAGCCGGCATCTGGTTCGCCTGGCCCGGCTCCTCGGGGTCCGACACCCCCGCCGCGATCCAGACCCCTACGAGCCTGCGCAGCCCGAAGCCGACCTCTTCGGGGCTCTCGGGCGTCGTCGACTCGCCACCACCGCCGCCGGCCTCAGACCAGGCGGCCCGTAAGCGCAAGAGCGCTTCTCCGGCGCCCAGAGGTCTGCGGACGGCCCTGCCCCCGCCCCCGGCCGCATCGTCCCGGGCTCCCTCGAAGCCGCCCGCGGCCAGGAAGGGCCCCAGGCCGGTCAGGTCGCCCACCGGGCAGACGGGCCCGACGGCTCCGCCGCCGCCTCCCGCTTCCTCCAAGCCCACCGTGAAGCCCTCGTCCAAGCCGTCTGGCACCACCATCCCCGAGACCGGCCCGACCCTTCCCCCGCCCCCACCCGGCGGGTGACGCCGCGCTCCGGGGGCTGACGATGCGCTCCGGGGGGGTGGCGGTGCGCTGACGTGCACTCTGGCGGGTGCGGGTGCGTCAGCGGAGCGATTCGGCGATCTCCCGGGCGCGGAGCACGTCTGTCGGCCCTTCGAGGCGGTAGCCGACCCCCTCCCGCTGCCAGATCAGCGTGGACTCCGCGCGCCGCTGGAGCGACTCGCTCGTCCCGCCACCGGACGGAAGGTACGTCAGGCTGTGCGGACCGGAGACCCACCAGCCCGGGGACGAGCCGATCTGGACGTTCTCCGGCCACGGTTCACCGAGGTCCTTGCGCCAGACCACGTCGAGCAGCCCGTCGTAGGCGTCCAGCCGGACTCCGGGCCAGAACAGCGAGACCACGCGGCCCCCGTCGCTCACCCGCACATCGTCAGGCTCTCCGAGCTTCGCCGGCACGAGGAACGGGAACTTCACCGTCTCCCGCGCCTGGTCCAGCGCGACGTGCTTCTCGCCGGGCAACGGGCTCGGCACCCCGGAAGGCACCGGCTCCGGCTCGCCGACGTGGATCTCGATGCCCGCGAACCGCAGCACCTGCGCCACGGCGGCCTGGCCCTGCGGCGTGAAGCCGAGCAGGGCGGCCAGCAGCGCCGCGATCCCGGTGGCGACCCACCGCCGGCGCTGCCGAGCCGCGGGCTCGGGGCGCCGTGCCGCGGGCTCTGGGACCGTCTGAGGCCGCTCCAGGCGGGCCCGTACGGAGGCGGCCACGGCGGCGGGAGGCGGGGCGGGCGTCTCAAGCGCCTCGCCGAGCGCTCGCAGCTCGGCCTCCAGGTCGTCAGGAGAGTTCATGGCCCACCTCCTTCCGTAGCTTGGCCAGCCCGCGGAACGTCCGGGACTTCACCGAGCCGAGCGGGCACCCCAGGACCTCTGCGGTCTCCGCTTCTGACAGCTGAAGGAAATACCGGCAGATGACCGCGTTACGTTCCCCTTCCGGCAAGGTTCGTACGGCCTCCAGGAGCCTGGCGCGCCGATCGGTGGCGATGGCGGCACCTTCCGGATCACCAGGCGCTCTCTGCTCCGGCTCGGCGCCGATCTTCAGCACCAGGTCGACACGGCGCCCGCGTGAGCGGGTCATCGTGTGGGTCTCGTTGGCCACGATCCGGAGCAGCCACGGCTTGAAGGCGGCCTCGCGCCGAAACCCCGACAGGTGCCGGAACGCCTTGACGAAGGCTTCCTGGACGACGTCCTCGGCCTCGTTCCCGGCTCCGAGCAGCGCGGCGGTACGGTGCGCCACCGCGCTGTACCGCGCGACCAGCACCTCGTAGGCGGCGAGGTCGCCGGCCAGTGACCGGGTTATCGCCTCGTCGTCGTCCGTCGGGAGCTCCTCGGCTGATCCTTTAGCGACAAAAGGTAGTTTCTCAAGTACCGGTTACGCAAAGCCCAGGCCACGGAAGGGCCATGGTTGTTTCCACCTCGGCTCGCCGGGAAGTTGTGACCTTCGCCGAGAAGGGACAGATAGACTCGGTGCCCATCCGTGGCCGTGGTTCCGAGGGGACCGCGGTTTTGAGTGAGCGAAGCTGGGCGGGACGCATGTCTGGGTATGACCGCGTGGTGCAACCGGCGGCCGGTGACGAGGCCTTGGAGAACCACCTTGGTGGCGATGAGGCCAAGAACTACCGGCAGTACGAGTTCGACATGGTCGCCCCGCATGTCGGCAGGTCGATGCTGGAGATCGGCTCAGGCCTCGGCCACTTCGCCGAGCAGTTCCTGCCCCGTCTCGACCGGCTCGTGGTCAGCGACTTCGACCCTTACTGCGTCGAGCAACTCGGCAAGCGTTTCGAGGACCGCGACGACATCGACGTGCTGCAGTTCGGCCTCCCCACCGACATCCCGCTCGAAGACCCCGTGGACACCGTGGTGATGATGAACGTCCTCGAGCACATCGAGGAGGACGTGGAGGCGCTGCGTTCCCTGGCGAGGGTCACCCAGCCCGGCGGCCGCATCATCATCTGGGTGCCCGGTTACATGCAGCTCTATGGGGACTTCGACCGCAAGGTCGGGCACGTCACCCGCTACACCCCCACGACGCTCGGCAAGACCGTCGCCGAGGCGGGGCTGAAGGCCGACGTGCTCAAGCCGATCAACTTCCTGGGCGGCATCGCCTGGTGGGCGGCCGTGCGCCGGGGCGGCGTCGGCTATCCCGACCCCCGGCTGGTCAAGATCTACGACCGCACCGTCGTGCCGACCACCCGCTTCATCGAGCGGTTCATCCGGCCGCCGTTCGGCCAGACCGTCTTCTGCGTCGCCCGCGTCCCGCACTGAAACGCGTCATTACTGAAACCGCGTCCTCTGTGAAACGTGTTCTTCGGGAAACCACAGGGATTCCTCGCACTTCTCCTAGCCGCGCGCGGTGATCTGGAGACATGAGAAATCCATCCAAAGCGGTGATCGGTAGCGCGGTGGCCGGCGCCCTGGCCGTCGGCGTCCTCGGAGGCGTCGCCGTGGGCCGGCAGTCGGCCGAGCCCGCCGGCGTTCCGTACGATCTGCTGGCCGCCGACTCCAGCGACTCCGCGGCGTACGAGGCCATCGGCCTCACCGAGGCGGGGAAGGACAAGGACGGCCTCAGGCCGCGTCTGGGCATCCGCAGGGGTCTCATCGGCGTCCACGGGGACGCCACCCTCCGCCGTGGCACGGAGTTCGTCGCCTACACCTGGCAGCGCGGCGACGTGACCGCCGCATCCGGCACGTCGCTCACCGTCAGGAGCGCCGATGGCGTGAGCTGGACCTGGTCGGTCACCGGGAACACCAAAATCCGGAAGAATGGCGCTAAGTCCACTCCGTCGGCGCTGGCGACCGGCGACAAGGTGTTCGTGCTGGGACAGCCCGACGGCGACGCCCGGTCCGCGCAGGGAGTGGTGGTCCCCAAACGCTCCAAGGAGTGATCACAGGACGCATGAGCGACCAGACGAACAAGCCGGTGGTCCTCGTCGTCGACGACGAGCGCAACATCCGCGATCTGGTGGGTGTCGCGCTCCGGTTCCACGGGTTCGAGGTGGTCAGCGCCGCGCGCGGGTACGAGGCGCTGGAGCTGGCCAGGGCAGGGGCACCCGACCTTCTGGTGCTCGATGTCATGCTTCCCGATCTCGATGGATTCGAGCTCTGCCGGCGGTTGCGCGCCCAGGGAGACGACGTTCCGGTCATCTTCCTGACGGCGCGTGACGCCCCGGCGGACACCGTGCACGGCCTCACACTGGGCGGCGACGACTACGTCACCAAGCCGTTCTCGGTGGAGGCCCTGGTCGCCCGGGCGCGGGCGGTGCTGAGGCGGGGCAGCCGTCAGAGCTCCTCCAGCACCGACCAGACCCTCACGGGGGCCGACCAGGCGATCCTGTCCGTCGCGGACCTGGAGCTCGACGAGGCCCGCTGGGAGGTACGCCGGGGCGGCAGGCCGGTCGAGCTCTCGCCCACCGAGTTCCGGCTGCTGGCCTTCCTGATGCGGCATCCCGGGCAGGTTCTCACCAAGGCCCAGCTCCTGGAGAACGTGTGGGGGTTCGGCACCCAGTCGCAGGTGGTGGAGACCTACGTCTCCTACCTCCGGCGCAAGCTCGACCCTCTCGGCCCTCCCCTGATCCACACCCAGCGCGGCGTGGGGTACGCCCTGCGCCCTCCCCATGACGCCGAGCGCCAGGCCGACAGGCTCCCGGACCTACCGTGACGCTCAGAGGGCGCCTCCTGGCCGGCCTGCTGTCCGTCACGGCCGTCGGCCTCGCCATGCTGTCCGTGGTCAGCGTCCTCGTGCTCCGCGGTCACATGCTCGACCGTACGGACGCGACGCTCACCGCCACCGCCAGGGCCTCGGCGGCGAAGCTCGTCCGGGTGTCCGGCATCGCGCTCGTCAACGCGGGCCCGACGTACGCGGCGGCGGTGTACAACGTCTCCACGGGACGGGGAAGGCTGGTGTCCGGAGACGACTCCGAGGCCCAGAACGTCCCGGCCATCCTTGAGGGGTTGGGGGCGGCCACGCTCGGGGCGCTGGCGGACAAGGGCGAGCCCTTCGCCCTGAGCGGCCGCCTGCGGGCGGCGGCGGCGCGGATGACCACCGGCAACCGCATCGTGGTCGTCGCCGTGCCGCTCGACGAGGTCAGGGACGCGATCCGGAACCTGGTCCTCACCGAGCTGGTCACCGGAGCCGTGCTGATGGCCCTGTTGCTCCTGCTCGGCAGGTCGCTGATCGGCAAGGGCCTCGCCCCGCTGTCGCGTATGGCGAGGACCGCTCAGCTCGTCACCGAGGGCGGCGACCTGTCCGCCCGGATGCCGGAGGGCAGGTCCGAGGCCGGGCGGCTCGGGTCGACGATCAACGTCATGCTGACCCGGATCCAGGACGCGTTCGCGGCCCGCTGGGCGTCGGAGGAACGCGTGCGCCGGTTCGCGGCCGACGCCTCCCACGAGCTGCGCAACCCGCTCACCACGATCCACGGGTACGCGGAGCTCTACCGTCAGGGAGCGATCCCGGACGATGAGATCCCGCAGGTCATGCGCCGCATCGAGGACGAGGCGACGCGAATGACCCGGCTGGTGTCGGAACTGCTGGAGCTGGCCCGGCTCGACAAGGGGACGCCGCTCACCATGGCGCCCGTCGACCTGACGGCGGTGGCCGTCGAGGTGGCCGACGACTTCACCGCCATCACCCCCGACCACCCGGTGACCGTCGAGGCGCCGGACACGATGGTCGCCGTCGTCGACGAGGCCAGGATCCGGCAGGTGCTGGTGAACCTCCTCGCCAACGTGCGCGCCCACACCCCGCCCGGCACCGCGGCCACAGTACGGCTGGCGCCTCCCGCGGTCGTGGAGGTGGGCGACGACGGGCCCGGCATGTCCCCGGAGAACGCCGCGCTGGCCTTCGACCGGTTCCACCACGCCTCCTCCAGCGACGGCAGCGGCCTCGGCCTGGCGATCGTGCGGGCCATCGCCACCGCCCATGGAGGTCAGGCCACGCTGCGATCACTGCCGGGCAGGGGCACCGTCGTGCGGGTGGAACTGCCCGACTTCGCGGCCCGCTAGGAGACTACATAGGCCGGTCGCCCTCCACCGGCGCGAGAAGCAGGAGTTCGGGCGCTGACAGCGATCCGCTAACCGCAAATCTTGTTGTCCGGGGTGCAGAGCTTGACCTCGGGGTAGCGGGGCGACGGTTCGTCCAGCAGGGGTTGGCGCCTGGTATGCAGGTGCAGGTCGAAGAAGGCCCGGACGTACGTGCGAGTGATCTCCGCGGAGCGGGCCGGGGACAGCTCCCCTGGGTGGCCGAGGCCGAGCACCTCCGCCAGGAGCGGCACGTCGGTGAAGGACTGGTGCTCCCCGCCGGACAGCAACAGCCAACGCTTCCATCCGGTCAGGAGTTTCCAGTCGCGGTCCCACGAATTGTCGCGGCCTCCGGGCGGGTGGCCTGCCGAGCCCAGGAACATGAACGGCCGTGACAGCCCGCTCTTCGGGATGCGGGCGTACGTGGTGCCGTCCATGTTGATCCCGGCGCGTACCCGGGAGTCCTTCACCATGGCCGCCACGGTCCCGGCCCCACCGATCGACTGGCCGGCCATCGCGATCTTGGACGGGTCGATCAGGGAGGAGCCCTCCCACTTCGCGCTCGACCCGGTCAGCCGGTCGAGCACGAAGGAGACATCGGCCGCCCGAACCCCGACCACCTTCGTGCCGAAGCCGAAGTCCGAGTCGCTGTCGCACGCGACGCATTCGGCGATCCGCCCGTCCGGGAAGGTCGTCGCGTAGTTCTCATACGTATGGTCGATGCCGGCCACCACATACCCACTGCCGGCCAGTTCCTCGGCCAGGGTTGTGAGCGTGCTCGAGGGCATGGTGAACCCGGGCGACAGCACCACCAGGGCCAGGCTGCCCTTGCGCCCTGCCGGTTTCGCGTCGCTGAAGGCGTTGGTGCGTGTCTTGCTCAGCACGTCATACGGCGCGCCGGTCACCTTCTTGCCCTTCAGGATGAGCTCCGACTCCTTCGGAGTCATGTATTGGGCCCGCCGCCCCTCACGCGCCCGCGTCGGGTACCACAGGGTGACCTTGAGCTCCCTGGCCTTCGCTTCTGGCACCCATGGGTCGGGGCGTGAGGTGTCCTTCAGGAACAGGGCGGTGGTGCCGACCGGATGGGTACCGGTGGGCGCGGGCAGGGTCAGGGGCCCGGTGGGTCTGGCCGACGGGCTGATGGACGCGGCGACGGACCTGGGAGGGGTGGGCGCGGAGCAGGCGGCCGCGGCGAGGACGACCAGCCCGGCGGCGGCCACCAGGCCACCACGCAAGATCTTCTTCGGTGGTTCGATGGCATGCTTCATGAAGCGGTCCGTCCTTTCGACGGGACGACCTGATGGCAGGGGAAGGCCTACACGGCCTACGTGGCCGGTTCCGCCGGAATCGTCACTTGCGCAGCAGGGTCAGGGCCCTGGCCAGAACGGGGTCGCGCCCGGCGGCGGCGTCCTTGGGGGTCAGCGGCACGTAGAGGTCGGGTGCCACGCCGACTCGGTCGATCACCTCGCGGTCAGGGGCCAGGTGGTGCCGCGACGGGAACGCCAGGACGGTGTTGTTGCTGAGGACGTACGGCCGTGCCGGACCGGAGACGACACCCGCGGTCCGCGTTCCGACCAGCCGTCCGACACCAAGGTCCTTGACGGCGGAGCTGAAGTGCTCGCACGCCGAGGCACAACCGCGGTCGGTGAGCACCACCAGCGGCAGGTTGAGCAGCGCGACGCTGTCATCGGTCCGCATGGTCTCGCACGTGCCGTCCACGGTGCACTGGTACGCGGTGACCTTGCCGTGGGCGAACCCGCCCAGCAGCCGGTTCACCTCCTCGGGACCGCCGCCGCCGTTGCCGCGCAGGTCGAGCACGACGCCGGTGAGCGTCTGGCCGGTGCCCAGCCGGGAGATCGCCCGGAAAACCCTCTCCGCGGCGTCGGACGCGAAGCCGCTCAGCCGTACATAGGCGATGCTCTCCCGCAGCAGCCTGGATGACACCGCTTCCATGGTTGCTGGATCAGGCTGGTACAGGCCGGGCTTCAGCGTCACGGTCCAGCGGCGGCCGGTGTCCTGCCGCAGCAGTTCGAGCCGGACCGGACCGGCTTCCGGATATCGCGGGTAGAGCGCGGTGACAGCGGCCGGGGTGACCTGTCCGTTGCTGAAGGGCGCCGATCCGTTGATCGATTCGACGATGTCGCCGGGGCGCAGCCCGGCGGCCTTGGCCGGTCCGCCCAGGACGGTGACCACGAACAGCGGTGGCAGGGCGGTCCCGGGGTTGTCGGTCACCTGGGGACCCACGTTGGCCTTGAGACCCAGGCCGTACTGGTCACCGTCGTAGGAGTCGGGTGGCCGCTGAGCGCCGTACATCCAGCGAGCGTGGTTGTCGCCCAGGCCGGCCACGATGCCCTTCAGGGTGACGGCGGCCAGCTTCTCTTCGAGGTCGTCGGGTAACCGATCGGTGTTGCGCCGGTAGACCGCCTCGAACGCGGCCCAATCGGCTTTCCGGTCACCGGTCAACGCCGGCATGGTCGCCTCGGCCAGGTCGCGCCCGCTGCGGTTGAGCTCTTGCGTGAAGGCGACGAAACCCGCGCTCAGCAGCGAGCGGGCGTCCAGCGTGGCCCCGCTGTAGTAGTCGGCGAGGATACAGAGGTAGGCCTGCTCGATGACGTCGATCGTGGTGGGCGTCTCCGGCCGGCGATCGGCGCCCCCCTGAGGCTGCGGGCATGCGGACGGTCCGGCGAGGGCCGACTTGCCGGATTGGCTGCGCGGCGGCGTCTGTCCCGTGCAACCGACCGCCAGGAAGAGGACGAGCCCGGCCGTCACGGTCTTGAGGGTCATGACAGGCGCCTTCGGATCCACCAGAAGCAGAACCCAGAAACACCGAGGGTGAGGAGGGCGTAGATCCCGGTCTCGATCCACTGGAAGGGCCAGAAACGGTCGAAGGGCTGGTAGGTCGCCTGTTGCCGGTAGCCCAGCCGGTTGATCTCGGCGATGCACCCGTCCACGGGCCCTCCCGACTGCGCTGCCTGTGCCTGCGCTCCCGGTGAGCAGGGTCCTGAGGTCACCGACACCGGAACGACGGCGCCGAGGGCGTCGGCGTCGGTCGGGCGTCCGGACGGATCGAGGAGGTGGCTGGACAGGACCCAGGCGCCCGCGTGGCCGGGTATCGCCGACTCCAGGAGCATTCTCGGAGATCCGTTGCGAGGCAACATCAACGAATCCACGTTCGCAGGGCCGACCTCGAAGGTCGAGACGACCGGAGGGAGCAGGTGGGGCCGGACCGTCAGCGGCATGGCGATCTGAACCGCGGCGAAGAGGGCCAGGGTGACGGCCATGGCGGGCAGGGTACGGCGGACGAGCATCCCCACGGTCACACCGAGGACGAAGGCGAAGGCCGCGTACCCCATGGGGGCGACACCTCGCGCGCCGAACACCAGGGGATCCATCAGCGCGAAGCCCGGGGCGGCGGACCTGTCCAGGGGCCCGGACCACCACGTCACCGCGAGGCTGCACAGGCAGGCGGCGGCCATGGCGGCCAGGCCGATGAGCGCGAGTTTGACGGCCAGCCAGCGAGTGCGGGTGATGCTCTGGTTCCACACCAGCAGGTGAGTGCCGGCCTCCAGCTCACGGGTGATCAGCGGCGCCCCCCAGAAGAGACCGACCAGGCCCGGCAGCACCAGCACGATGACGGTGACGATCAGGAAGGGGGCCTCGTAGTCGTCGAAGAACCGGTCGAAGAAGCGCGTGCAGTCACCGCTCTGGGTGCAGGCGGCGATCCCGGTGGAATAGTCGGAGGCCAGCTCAGGGCCGGTCAGCACCAGGGCGGCGGCGAGCACGAGGAGCACTGCGGACATCGTCGCGGCCGCGCCGCGGAACTGGCGCCAGGTCAGCCAGATCATCGCTGCACCTCCAGGGCCGCCGGCCGAGTGGCGGCGGGCTTCTCCATGTAGGCGAGGACGAGGTCTTCCATGCTGAGCCGGCTGACCGTCCAGGCGGGATCGTGGATCGGGGAGTCGGTGCGGACGACGATGGTGCTCTGCCGGTCGGTGTGGCGCTCGGAGACGACATGCTGGTCGCCGGGCAGGCGATCAGGGTCGCGGCGCGGTCCGGTGAGCCGGTGATGGGTGGCCAGGAGCTTGTCGACCTCGCCGGACACCTGCACGCGCGAGTCGACTAGCACGATCAGGTAGTCGCACGTCCGTTCCAGGTCGGCGACCACGTGCGAGGAGAGCACCACGCTGAACTCGTGCTCGGCGACGGCCTCCATGAGGCCCTGCATGAACTCGCGGCGGGCCAGCGGGTCGAGCGAGGCGACCGGCTCGTCCAGGATCAGCAGCTCGGGCCGCTTGGCCAGGCCCAGGGTCAGGGCGAGCTGGGCACGCTGCCCGCCCGACAGCTTTCCCGCCCGGTGCGCGGGATCGAGGCCGAGCTCTTCGATGCGTTCCCGTGCGAGCGCGGCGTCCCAGCCGGGGTTGAGCCCGGCTCCCAGCCGCAGATGGTCGGCGACGCTCAGCCCCGCGTAGACGGGGGTGTCCTGGGCGACGAACCCGACCTTGGCCAGCTGCGCCGGGCCACCAGCGGGATGGCCGCCGAGCACGGTGATGCTGCCCGACGTCGGCGCCAGCT
Source organism: Sphaerisporangium flaviroseum (assembly GCF_039537005.1). Taxonomy (NCBI): domain Bacteria; kingdom Bacillati; phylum Actinomycetota; class Actinomycetes; order Streptosporangiales; family Streptosporangiaceae; genus Sphaerisporangium; species Sphaerisporangium flaviroseum. Next base: position 191,483 of record NZ_BAAAZR010000052.1, read on the forward strand.
GGCCACCGGCCATCTTCAGCAGCGTGGTCTTGCCCGCCCCGTTGGGGCCTACCATCCCGACGACGTGCCCGGAGGGGATGTCGATGGTGCAGTCTCTCAGCGCCCATCGCTTGCCGTACTTCTTGCCTAATCCTCGGGCCTGCATGACAGCGGTCATGAGAGCTCCTTGGGAGCTCTGACGACCAGGGTGCGGTGCTCGCTGATGCCCTCGCTTCGCTCGGTCACGCTATGTCCTCCTGGGCGGCGGTCCGAAAGGTGGAGATGAACAGGGCCTCGATGCTTTCGTCGTCGAGACCGGCCATGCGGGCCTTGGCCAGCCAGCGCCGCAGCTCCTGACGCAGCGGGCCGTGCGCGGCCAGCGAGGCGTCGGTCAGCGTCTTGGTCACGAACGTCCCGACCCCTGGCCGGGCGGCCGCAAGGCCCTCGTGCTCGAGTTCCCGGTAGGCCTTGAGCACCGTGTTGGGGTTGATCGCCAGCCGCGCCACCACCTCCTTGACGGTCGGAAGCCGGTCTCCTTCGCGCAGCAGGCCCAGCCGCAGCGCCTGCCGCACCTGCTGGACCAGCTGCAGGTAGGGCGAGACACCGGACCGGACGTCCAGATGAAACTCGATCACCGTTCCTCCATTTATCTACTCTCCTAAGACTATAGGTCTCTAGGCGTAGAAATGGCGTAAATCTCCCGGCACGCCTCCGTCCGCTCGCCACAGCGCTGCGCCCGCACCGGACGCCGGCGGGGAACCCAGGAGAGCAAGACCTCAAGAGATAGGTAGAGGGGTACTCATGTGGGCTCCGCTCGTCTCGCGCAGTGTGGCTGGACCGCCTGCTTCGGCCTCGCGGCGGTCACCAACGAGAGGAACCCAGATGCCCGAGATCCCGAACTTCCCGCACGATCTCCTTGACCTGCACCACGCATGGCACCAGCCGAGCGCGCATCCCGGCGTACCGACACGGGTGAACCCGGCGGGCACCCCCGGCGCGGGACTGGAGTTCCTGGTCTTCCACCGGGACTACATAGCGCGGTTCCACGCCTGGTACGACCGCCAGCCCTTCGCCGACCAGGCGGCCGTCAAGCCCTGGCCGGAGGTCCCGGCGGAGATGAGGCGTCCGGACCTGGGCTGGAATGCCTGGGCGGCCGACGTCGAGCGCATCATCGGCGACCCGTCGTCGTTCGCCTCGGCCGACCAGCTCGGAACCTTCATCGAGGAGGGCGTGCACAACAACTTCCTGCACAGCGCGGCGGCGACCGTCTTCAACGAGCCGGTGCTCGGCACCTTCCACTCGCCGCAGATCACGCAGTTCTACCAGTTGCACGGGCTGGTCCAGAAGTGGTGGGAGGACTGGGAGGCGCGCCGGTTCGTCTGGCTGCACGGCGTCCCGGGCGCGGTCAGCGACGTTCCGGTGGCGACAGGAACCAGCCCCACCAGCTGGTACACCACTCCCGAGAACGTCCAGCACCTGGGTTACGTGGGCACCGACCAAAGAATCCACGAACTGTTCTACTTCATCGGCGGCGACGGCCAATGGCACCACGGCGTCCCCGGCATGGTCAGCGACGTACCGGTGGCGACAGGAACCAGCCCCACCAGCTGGTACACCACTCCCGAGAACGTCCAGCACCTGGGTTACGTGGGCACCGACCAAAGAGTCCACGAGCTGTTCTACTTCATCGGCGGCGACGGCCAATGGCACCACGGCGTCCCCGGCATGGTCAGCGACGTTCCGGTGGCGACAGGAACCAGCCCCACCAGCTGGTACACCACTCCCGAGAACGTCCAGCACCTGGGTTACGTGGGCACCGACCAAAGAATCCACGAACTGTTCTTCTTCATCGGCGGCGACGGCCAATGGCACCACGGCGTCCCCGGCGCGGTCAGCGACGTACCCGTGGCACCCGGCACCAGCCCCACCAGCTGGTACACCACCCCCGAGAACGTCCAACACATCGCCTACGTCGGCACCGACCAAAGAATCCACGAACTGTTCTACTTCATCGGCGGCGACGGCCAATGGCACCACGGCGTCCCCGGCGCGGTCAGCGACGTACCCGTGGCACCCGGCACCAGCCCCACCAGCTGGTACACCACCCCCGAAAACGTCCAACACATCGCCTACGTCGGCACCGACCAGAAAATCCACGAACTGTTCTACTTCATCGGCGGCGACGGCCAATGGCACCACGGCGTCCCCGGCGCGGTCAGCGACGTACCGGTGGCGACAGGAACCAGCCCCACCAGCTGGTACACCACCCCGGAGAACGTCCAGCACCTGGGTTATGTGGGCACCGACCAGAAGGTGCATGAGCTGTTCTTCTTCATCGGCGGCGACGGCCGATGGCTGCACGGCGTCCCCGGCGCGGTCAGCGGTGTTCCGGTGGCGACAGGCACCAGCCCCACGAGCTGGTACACCACCCCGGAGAACGTCCAGCACCTGGGTTACGTGGGCACCGACCGGAAGATCCATGAATTGTTCTTCTTCATCCGGTAGCGCCGGCGGGCCACGGCGGGGCGATAAATCAGTTGTGCCGCCGTGGCCCGGCCTCGTACCGTCTTCTCATGCGCACTTTTCCTTACTGACGGCGCCGATCGGTCACGCCGATCGATCCGCTGGCACTCGGCTTTCTGGTCCCCGTCCATTCAGACGCGGCAGCTGAGGCTCCGACCGGCATGAACATCCCTGCCGCGTCGCCATCTGTAAGGAGACTTCATATGCGTGCTCGTTCCGGCGACAAGAAAAGCGGCAAGGCCGCCAAGACCAAGACATCGCTTCCGCAGCCGGGTGTGACCCTGCCGGGCTTCCCGCAGCCGGTACTACGGCCGGGCGTCATCCAGGGCTCTTCGCAGCCCGAGCGGCACCTGCCTCCGGCGCCGCGCCGGATCCCGGTGCCGCCGGCGCCCGTACGGCGAGTGACGCCGCCTCGGCGCCAGCCGAAGGGTCGCTGACCGGCTCACCGGGGATCTCCCCAGGCGCGTTCGCCGGGGAGGTCCAAACGGAACGGCGGTGCCCCGCCCTTACTTCCCGGGGCGGGACACCGCCGTTCCTCTTATCCAGGTCCTGGTCAGAGCCTTTCGATGATGGTGACGTTGGCCTGGCCGCCGCCCTCGCACATGGTCTGCAGGCCATACCGGCCGCCAGTGCGCTCCAACTCGTGGAGCAGCTTGGTCATGAGGATGGCGCCCGTGCCGCCGAGCGGGTGGCCGAGCGCGATGGCCCCGCCGTTCGGGTTGGTCCTCTCCGGGTCGGCGCCGATCTCCTTGAGCCAGGCCAGCGGGACCGGTGCGAACGCCTCGTTGATCTCGATCGCGTCGATCTGGTCGATCGACAGGCCCGCCCGCTCCAGCGCCTTGCGCGTGGCGGGGATCGGCGCGGTGAGCATGTAGATCGGGTCGTCGCCGGTGAGCGCGAGCGTGACGATCCGCGCCCGCGGGGTCAGCCCGTGGTCTCGCACGGCCTGCTCGGACGCGATCAGCACCGCACCCGAACCGTCGGAGATCTGCGAGGACGTGGCGGCGGTGATCTGGCCGCCGTCGCGCAGCGTCTTGAGCTGGGCCATCTTCTCCAGCGTGCTGTCCGGCCGCGGGCCCTCGTCGTCCTCGACACCGTTGATCGGGGCGATCTGGTCCTTGAAGTAGCCGTTGGCGATGGCCTTGGCGGCCCGCTGGTGGCTCTCGTACGCGAACCGCTCCAGCTCGTCGCGCTTGAGGCCCCACTTCTCGCACATCAGCTCCGCGCCGCGGAACTGCGAGATCTCCTGCTTGCCGTACCGTTCGACCCACTTCTCACCGAACGGGAAGGGCATGCCCTTCTCCAGCGCGGCGGTGATGCTCGACCCCATCGGGACCATGCTCATCGACTCGACGCCGGCCGCGACCACGAGATCCTGCGTGCCGGACATGACGCCCTGGGCCGCGAAGTGGATCGACTGCTGGGAGGAGCCGCACTGCCGGTCGATCGTGACACCGGCGACGGTCTCCGGAAGACCCGCGGACAGCCACGCGTTGCGCGCGATGTCCATGCTCTGCGGGCCGAACTGCATGACGCAGCCCATGATGACGTCGTCGACGGCCGAGGCGTCCACGCCCGTACGGTCGACCAGCGCCCTGAGGGTGTGCGCGGCCAGGTCAGTGGGATGAACGGTTGACAGGCCGCCCTTTTTCTTGCCGACCGGGGTACGGACCGCCCCGACGATGTACGCCTCTGCCACAGTGCCTCCTGGGTTCCGTCCCATGAAACCGAGCAATGTTCGGTCTATACGAGGTTACAACAGAATAATCCTCCGCGGACGAGGGTCGCCGTCCGTGAAGGGACACCCCGGAGGCGGCCCTCGACGGGAGGCGGACTCGTGAGCCCTTCACGCTCGCCAGGGTGCCCCTTGGATGGCTCACGTGGCGGATCCGACGCCCGACTGCCGACGACAGTCCGCACCTATCCAGATATACCCGTTTATACTCGCCAGTGCCAGCCTGATGGCATTTAATAAGAATTGTCGGGATCGGTGGAGTGCGATCAGTTATTTGTGATCAATTCCAGTGATTTGGCCGGTGATCAATCGGTATGATCCCAACGGGTTCACGGCACTCCGTGCCTGGCCTGACACCTGTGATCGCCGGTCGGGGCCCGAGCTCGCTCATTGGCGAACATGCGCCGATACGATTGCGAGAGCGCCTCACGTTTACCGGCATCATCATCTCCTTTTCTTGCCCCAACGCCGAGAGGTCTGTCATGCGTTTACCCAGTGCCGCCCGTTCCGCCGCCTTGTCCGTCGCGGCGTCCGTTCTGATCCTCGGCGTCTCCGCCTGTGGCGGCGACGCGATGGGCGAGGCCGACAAGGCGGCGCTGATCAGCAAGGTGAAGGCCGACCCCGAGTTCAAGGACCTGCCCGAGGCCTTCCTGAACTGCATGGCCGACGTGGTGGTGAAGTACGGCGAAAAGAGCAACCTGCAGTCTTACCTCGACGGCAAGATCAAGCTGGACGCCATTCAGGGCGTGCAGCCGTCCGATAAGGAAGCGGACGCCGCGGCCAAGAAGTGCGCTGAATCGATTAAATAACCCAGGTATCGCCATAGGCCGGTTCGCGACGGGTGCGGCATTCCTCTTCCGTGTCGCACCCCCGAACTCGATTGTCACGCCATGCGATGACCGGCATGGAGATGAGCGCTCTCTCCGCCGAAGGCGACCGGCATCGGCAGGAACGGTGTCTCCGCGGAAGACGACCGGTATCAAGATGAACGCTTTACCGCGAAGGCGATCGGCACGCCGATGCCTTCCCACGGTCAGCGTCTGGAGGAGCCCTTCCTCGTGCTCGTCATTCTCGCGTAGACGATGACGTTGTCCACGTAGTGGCCTGTCGCGCGGTTGTAGGTGCCGCCGCAGGTGATCAGGCGCAACTCGGCCGCGTCGGCGTTGCCGTAGACCCGGTTGGTGGGGAACGTCTGCTTGGCGGCCTGCTCGACGCCGCCGACGGTGAAGATCGCGACGGTCCCGTCCATCCGGGTGACCTCGATCGTGTCGCCGAACCGCAACTCGTGGAGCCTGCTGAACACGGCGCTGCGCGTGGTCGTGTCCTTGTGGCCGAGCATCACGGCCGGACCGGCCTGGCCGGCGGTCGGGCCGAACTGGTACCAGCCGACGAGGTTGGGGTTGTTGATCGGCGGTGTCTCGATCTCACCCTTCTTATCGGTGCCTACCGGTTTGATCGGCGCGTTGATGCCGAGCTTCTTGACGATGAGGCGCTTGGGGGTGGACGGCTGCAGTGGCGGCGCCGGAGGAAGCGTCGGCACGGGGGCCGGCGCGGTCGGATCCGCCTGTGTCAGAGGCTGTCCTGGTCCGCCGGGGCCGACCGAGGGCGCGAGCGGCTGCACCTGGAGCTTGAGCGGCTGGCGGGCCTCGGACAGCCCGTACTGCTCGGGGGCGCCTGCCATGAACAGCAGCCCGACGACCACCGTGACGACGCCGGCGACGGCGGCGAGGATCAGCACGGCGCGCATCATCTGCCCGCGGTGGACCTCGGGCTCCGGCTCCTGCCACTGGCCACCGGGGTATCCGGGGTGCTGGTAGTACACCTGCGGCATGTACGCCTGGTTGTGCACAGGTTGTGGATATCCCGCGTTGGGATCGTCCGAGTACGGATATTCGGGCGGCATCGTCACCCCGAGCCCCCGATCAGCCCCGGTTCGGGCGTCGGCGGCGCATCATGAGCCCGCCCACTCCGGCCCCGAGCACCAGCACCGACCCGACCAGCACGAACGTCCGCCCATCAGGCCCCGCGTCCCCGCCACCACCGGTGGCCGCGCCTCCACCAGGCTTCCTGGTGACCTGCTGGGAGGACCTGGGGGTCACGGTCTCGTAGACGGTCTGGGTGGGCTTGGGGGTTCTGGAGGTCCTGGTGTTCGACGGCGACGGCGAGGAGGACGTGGTGTTCGTATTCGTGGGACTACCAGAGGCAGCCCCGGTCTTAACGATGAGAGTCAGTCTCGCAGGCGTGGTGGAAGTGCCCGTTGTGGGAACTGTGCACGTGTACAAGGTGCTCAGGTTGGGAGCTGCGCCAGCGGCTGAGGTCGGCCCGATCTTCACGTAGATCGTCTTGGCCTCAATACCCACCGTGCCACTAGCGGTGGGCGTCACCGTCACTACCCCACCCGCAGCCGGGAGCGAGATCGTAGCGCTCGGCGTCAAAGACGCCGTCAACGACGCGGAGGCAGTCGCTGTCGGCGTGGCGGAAGCTATTGGAGTACCCGAAACGGGCGCGACAACAAGCTCACCTTCCACCCAGACGTAATCCGTGACCGCTACACCGGGTTGCGGCGCGGTCAAAACGGAGCCGGCCACTTGGGAGACCTTCACCGTGACCGTTACCGGCTGGCTGGGAGATGGAGTCGCTGTTGAGGCGGCCATATCAACCGATACGGCGTAAGGGCCTCCACCACCCGCAGTAGCGGTGCAGTTATAACTCACCGGCTGTGCTGCGCTGGCCGCTAGCTGCGGGATACCGACCAGGAGGGCCCCAGCACTTAAGGTTCCAGCTACCGCAGCCTTGGTGGCGACACGACGTCGTGCTTGCGACTTCAGCACGTATCTCTCCATTTCAGCGGCGCTGACCGGTTTGCCAGGCGTACCAGGATTGCAGTCTGTGGTCACAGTTCAGTAGAGATCCTACGGAGGCTTCATCCCACCTCGCTGTGATTTGACGGGGCCCATGGCACCTCTCGGCCATGACCGCAGGTCAACGCCGTACAGACTGGTTAACTTTCATTTGTCAGAACCCTCCGTCGTAGCCGATCCAATCACTCTGAGTACACAACGATGTGGCAGGTGTGACTGAAGGCGACCAGCGAGGCGCTGATCAAGCCATAATCGTTCCGTAAGACTCTCGGCCCGAAATTCGGTCAGCATCATCTTCAACCCCTCCAACACCCGTTAGGGACAAGATGATGCGAAGACGAAGTGTCGTGCTGTTACCTGCAACCCTCAGCCTCCTGCTCACCGCGCTGGTCGGCTCGCCACTCGCAGCCGAGGCGGAGACACGTTCGGCGGCCACCACCTACACCTACGTCAACCTCGGCTGGCTCGGCGTACCGGCCGGAGGGCCGATCAGTGAGGCCTGGGACGTCAACGCGAGCAGGCAGGTGGTCGGCAACTCCTCCAACGACCAGAATCCCGCCGCCCATGCCTTCCTCTGGGAGAACGGACGACTGACGGCGCTGGAGGCGATCTACTCGACCGGCGAGAACAACGCGACCGCCATCAACGATCTGGGGCACATCGCCGGGTACACCCACGTCAGCTTTTACGAACCTCCGCACGCCTTCCTCCGCCGTGACGGCAGGACGACCGACCTGGGCACCGGGTGGGGCAGCGGTAGCGGCAGCGCGGCCTATGACGTCAACAGCAACGGCGTCGTGGTCGGGACACGTTTCCGGTCCCAGGGCAGCCCCGTGCGTGCCGTCATGTGGAAGAAGGGCAAACTCCGTGACCTCGGGACACTTGGCGGCAGCAGCGACCAGAAGTGGAGCACCGAGGCCGAGGCCAACGCCATCAACGACAAGGGTCAGGTCGTGGGCACGGCCCTGCCGAGCACCGGTAACCCGCTTCACGGGTTCATCTGGCAGGACGGCCGCATGACCGATCTGGGCTCGCTGGGCGGTGGCACGGAGGCCACCGTGGCACAGGACATCAACGAGAGGACCCAGATCACCGGCTGGTCCCAGAACGCCGCCGGACAGACCAATGCTTTCGTCTGGGAAGCCGGCGCGATGCGTGATCTAGGAACCCTTCCCGGAGGCACGGGAAGCTTCGGCTACGGCATCAACGAGTCGGGGCAGGTGGTGGGAAGGTCACGCACCAGCGATAGCTACTACGGCGCGCATGCCTTCCTGTGGAAGAACGGCGAGATGGTCGACCTGAACACCGTCGTCACGAACCTTCCGCCGGACGTGTCGCTCGAACTGGCCAATGCGATCAACGATGACGGCGTCATCGTCGGCCAGACCTGTTACTACTGCGACCCAGGCAAGACCGCTGACCCGCACGCCTACATGCTGATTCCCAACTCCTGAGAGCGCGACGACACCGAGTTCACCCTCAGCCCCTCCGCCTGCGCCTGCGGGATCACGGCAGGCGGAGGACCGGCACCGACGGCCTGACCATGAAGCGGCGAACGTGGGACTTTTAGCACAGTCGGCAAGCATGGGCCCCGACTCACCCCCCCACCCCGCGTCCCACCGCACACGGCGCCGGATTCACCGCACCACACCCCGCCGAATCGGCGCCGACACCAACCAACCCGGGGCGCAGCAGGGCCAGACTCCCCCGCCAACCAGGGGAGGCACTGCGCCCAGCCGTGGAGACAACCAGATCTACAGCCCGCCGACCAGCAAATCCCATGACCCACCGACCAGACAACTTCATGACCCACCGGCGAACGTGGGACTTTTAGCACAGTCGGCAAGCATGGGCCCCGACTCACCCGCCCACCCCGCGTCCCCACCGCACACGGCGCCGGATTCACCGCACCACACCCCGCCGAATCGGCGCCGACACCAACCAACCCGGGGCGCAGCAGGGCCAGACTCCCCCGCCAACCAGGGGAGGCACTGCGCCCAGCCGTGGAGACAACCAGATCTACGGCCCGCCGACCGGCAACTTCCATGACCCGCCGACCAGCCAATTTCATGCGACGACGGTCATATCCGAACGCCGGGACGGCAGGACGGAGTACGGGCGAAGTTGGCGCCCCGTACGGCGGCGGCCCCTATGCGTCGGCTCAGGTGCGATCGAACTCGCTGGCCTTGACGCCCTGGAGGAAGGCATCCCACTCGGCGGGCGTGAAGAACAGCTTGGGGCCGTCAGGATCCTTCGAGTCACGCACAGCGATCAGCTCGGCGTGCTCGGCCTTGTGGCCGGGTGCATCGCTGACACCCGTGAGCTCCGCCACCTCAACGCAGTTTCCACCGTTGCTTCCCGTGAAGCTGGACTTCTGCCAGGTAGCGCTACTCAGGTCCATCGTTCCTCTGCCGTTCTCTTGATGAGGTCTATCGACATACGCAGTGGCAACGCCTCAATGCGGATGGCCTCGAATTTTGCTACGGCTGCCGTGACATCATCCTGGTCGGTGGTGACCAAGCCACGCACTGCGGTGTCCAAATACGCTACCTCGCTTCCCCCTTCGAGCGTAGCGATTATGAATCCCGCCTCAAGACCGACGCGTATGCCACCGAGCGGTACCACCTGGACGCTGATGCGTGGCGTGATGATCGAGGCAAGGTATTCGAGCTGCTCACGCATGAGCATGGGAGTTCCGATCAACCGGTGCAACACAGCCTCATCGACCACGCAGCGAAGCAAGGGTGCGGGAGGGTCCATGCGACGGAAGATTTCCTGACGAGCAATACGGGCCTGCACGGCGGCCTCATCTCCGTACAGCACTTCAGAGGCGTATTCAGGAGTCTGTAACAGACCGGGGATCAAGATCGGTTCGTAGGCACGGAGCGTCGTCGCGACCTGTTCTTTGTCGCGCCATCTCCCGAACCACGACGGGATGACCTGTCCACGTCTCCAGTCGAGTAGCCGGTACAAGGCGCCGCCCGTACTCAGGGTGGTGTCACATGCCTGGGCGAACTCGGGGCTCGCCGGTAGCTGGCCCGTCTCGATGCCGCTGATCAGCGACTCGCTGAAATGGATCTTCTGAGCCATCTGGGCCTGCGTGAGGCCCGCGACCTGCCGGTAGTGACGGAGCTCCCTGCCCCAGATGGCCTGGGGTGTGTACTTGTCCACCAAAGTGCCCCAATCGCCGAGGTTCAATGGACCGAGCCTGCTGTTCAAAGCTGCTTATTAGTAACCGTTCGCCTACCGACAGTAGCCCCATCTCGACACCCTTGGCATGCGAATTCCGCAGCGAGGAGAAGATCGTGGCCGAGGCTATGGGTACTCAGATGACGTCACCCGATTACCACTATGGGATGGGCGAACGCGTCGTCCTCCTGGGACAGAAGTGGATACCGCGCGACGAGAAATGCATCTCGTCCGCTCGCCGCTTCGTACGGGACATCGCCCTCGACTGGTACACGACGGAAGAGGTGCCGGATATCGCGGAACTGCTCGCGTCCGAGATCGTCACGAACGCGCTCGTACACGGGGCCGTGGACTTCCCGACCCCAAGCACCCTTCGGATAGCGGTCGGCCGCGACGGTCCGGTGATGACGGTGGACGTGTACGACTCCTGCATAACCGTCCCGGAACTGAGAAGGGCCGACTCCCTGGAGACCTCCGGCAGGGGCCTCGCCATTGTCGAGACCCTTTCCCTGAAATGGGGCTGGAACCTGCACCGCCACGGCAAGTCGGTATGGTTCCAACTCGCCGCCTGGCCTTGAAGACATCCTGTGCTCGCGTCGAGCGAGTGGCGTGTTCGGCCCGAACAGACCTCGGCCCGCACCAGGCATGCCCCTACTGCGGGATGTCGAGGATCGCGGCGGCCACCGTGTCGACGTACCAGCGCTCGAAACGCTCGGAAGACCAGCCGCGCCGGCGGACGAGCCAGTCGTAGTTGCTCACATCCATGGCGAGCCAGAGGACGTCGGCGGCGCTGTCGACATCATGGTCAGGACGCAGGCGACCGGTCGCGGCCAGCTCGGCGGCGAACATGGCCATGCCGTGCCGGCGCTCGTCGGCGTTCTTGCGCCAGATCGCGGCCGCGTCCGGATCGGCGGTCGCCGCCCCGGCCAGCGCGATCATCACATCGGCCTGGCGGGCATGGGTCTCGCTGAGGTGCCGGGCGTAGCGGGCCAGCTTGCTCCGGGGGTCGGCGATCGCGCGGATCTCGGCGACAAAGGCTCTTTCAGGGAGCGTCACCGGATCGTCGTCACCGGCGATGGTGACGTCGACGAGCTGGGACAGCAGTTGGCGCTTGCTTCCGAACGCGGCGTACACGGTCTGGACCGCGACTCCGGCCTCGGCCGCGACGGCGGTCAGCGGTGTGGCCGCGTAACCCCGATCGACGAAGAGCCTGGAGGCGGCGTCGAGGATCGCTCTGCGGGTCAGACGGGCCTGCTCCTGCCGCCTTGCCGAGTCGTACGGCCTCTTGACAACCACATTCGAAGTGTAGTGCTCTATTGGATAGAGGTTTGCTACATCGAAAGTAAAGGTGGCGGCGATGCCGTTCGGAGTGCTGCAGGAGATGCCGGGTGTCAGCGAGAAGGAGTATCGGCAGGTGGAGAGGCATCTGGGTCCCGATCGGCCGCCCGGCCTGCTCGCCCACGTCGCCGGTCCGACCGATGAAGGATGGCGGATCATCAACGTCTGGGAGAGCGAGGAGGCGTTCCGCCGGTTCCAGTCGGAGCGCCTCATCCGGGCGGCCGGCCTCGCCGCCCAGGACGATGGTTTCGATCCCACCAAGGCCGCCACGTTCCGCTCGATGACCGTCGACGGCACCGAGATGCCGTTCTGATGCCGGATATCGCCACCCTGCGGGAGCGTAACGCCACATTCTGGGCGCAGGCTGCCCCCGGCTGGATCCGCCACGCCGACCTCCAGGACGACGCCGGCCGACCACTGGGCGCCGCGGCGATGGAATGGCTACGTCCACGTCAAGGAGAACGAATCCTCGACATCGGCTGCGGCTGCGGCGGCACCACGGCCGACCTGGCGGCGGCGGTCAGACCGGAAACCGCGGACGCATCGGCTGAGCCGGTCGAACCGGCAGCCACGATGAGTCCGGCGGTGGCGGTGCAACCGGCAGCCACGGTGAGATCGGCGGTGGCGGTGCAACCGGCAGCCACGGTAGAACCGGTAACGGCAGCCGAACCGGCGGCCACGGTGGGACTGGATGGTCAGGCGTACGGCGTGGATCTGGCCGAGTCGATGGTGCTCGCGGCACGTGAGAGGTTCCCGGCCGAGCGGCATCCCGGCCTCCGGTTCATCGCCGCCGACATCGAGACGATCGGTGTCGTGCCCGGGGCGCCTTTCGACGCGGTCTTCTCCCGGATGACGTTGATGTTGCTGGCGGACCCGGTGGCCGGGTGCACTACGATCCGGCGGTCGTTACGTCCCGGTGGCCGCCTCGCCGCGACCGTCTTCCGGGACGGCGGGGTCAATCCGTGGCTGCCCGCGGCCATGCTCGGCGCCGCGCCGCACGTGGGAGCGGTCGCGCCGCTCCCGCTCGGTGATGAGCCGGGGCCGTTCGCCTTCGCCGACCCGGAACGGGTGAAGCGCATCCTGACCGCCGCCGGCTTCGACGCCATCACGATCCAGGCCCACGACGTCATCCTGCGCGCTCCCGACAGCCCCGACGCCGTGGCCGAATGGCTGATCGAACTGGGCCCGGCCGGCGCGGCGTATCGAACGGCTTCCCCGCCGCAACAGGCCAACGCCCGATCAGGTGCGGTACGCCTCCTCAGTCGGTTCCACACCCCAGGCACCGGCTACCACCTTCCCGCGGGCCACTGGCTGATCACCGCCACGACCACCTAACCCGGGCGTCCTCTCTGCGGCGTACCCCACCCCGCCCCTTCCCCGGTAGCCGACGCAGGTGGAACATCTCCCCCCGGCCAGCCGCTCCGCACCGTTCCCCACCTCCGCCCCTACCCCGGTAGCCCATGCCGGGTGGGAATCAACCGGGTTCCCCAAACAAACGGGTACCGGGAGGGACTTCACTGATCGACCACAACCCAGTGAACATCTTCCCCAGCCCAGCCCAGCCGCTCCGTACCGTTCCCCACCCCCACCCCTTCCCGGTAACCCACGCCGGGTGGGAATCAACCGGGTTCGCCAAACAAACGGGCGCCGGGAGGGACTTCACTGATCGACCACTACTCAGTGGAACGTCGGAGATACGCGCTAGCTGTCTCGCCTGCGGACCTGGAGGATCAGGCGCGGACGGAGGCGGTGAGGGTTGCGTAGACGATGATGTTGTCGGTGTAGCTGTGCGCTACGGGGTTGAACACGCCGCCGCAGGTGATCAAGCGTAGGCTCGGGCGGTCCACGTGTCCGTACACCCGCTTCGTCGGGAAGCGGTTCTTGCTCGCCTGCTCGGCGCCGTCGACCGTGAACTCCGCCGTGGAGCCGTCCGCCCGTACCACCGTGATCTTGTCTCCGCGTCCGAGCTCGCGTAACCGGCTGAACACGGCCGGGCCACCACGGGTGTTCACGTGGCCGAGGATCACCGCCGGGCCCATCTCGCCCGGAGCGGGACCGAGCCGGTACCAACCCGCCACCTTAGGCCGACTGAGCGGAGGCACCTCGATCTCACCGTTCTTCTCCACCCCCATGGACAGCAGCGGCGCGTCCACACCGATGCTCGGAACCCGGACCCGGGTGGGGGCGGACTTGCGGAGCGGGGTCACCGGCACGGCCGCCGGAGAGGGCGGCGACGCGGTGGGGACGGCTTCCACCAGGGGTACGCCCACTCCCCCGGGACCCACGGTCGCCGTTTCCTGCCCTGCCGGAACGGCCACGGGATCCGCGGCCTGGTCGGTGGCGGGTGAGTCACCCGGTGACGCGTTGGTGGTGGCCTCCACGGGGGAAAGCCGGGCGATCATCGGGGTCGGCTCGGGTACGGCCGTCGATGCGCTGCCCTGCTCGGGCGAGAGGTACATCAACAGACCGGCCATCACGACCCCGATCCCGGCGAGGCAGCCCACCGCCAGGAGGGCGGGCAGCAGCGCTTTCGGCCAGCGGGCAGCGGAGGGCTTGTCACCCGAGTTCGTGTGGTCGGGTGGTGGCGCCGCGCTCAACCGAGCCTTCCCCGGCCGGCGGTTCCGTGCAGGGCGCGGCGGCGTCTCAGCACGAACGCGCCTGCGAACCCGCCCAGGGTCAACGCGGTGCCGTACCCGATCAGCAGCGGCGCGGTCGTGTCGGCTTCGGCAGCCTCACCTGTGTGCGCGCCGCCCTTCGGGGTCACGCGTACCTGGGGGGTCGAACTGGCCTTGGAGGTCTTCTTCGGCTTGGGCGTGGCAGTGGCCGTAGGAGCCCCATGCCCCTGCCCCCCACCCGAAAGCACGATCACCCCCCGAGCCGAGTCATCCCCATCAGTGATCTGCCCGTTGCCGTTGTTGTCGTTTTCGTCATTGTCGTCATCGTCCGAGCCACCTCCATTGCCGGAGGCCGCGACGACATCCACGGTGGCCGTGGTCGGGTTCCCGGTGTAGACGCACGTAGTTCTGAAGTACCTAGGAGGAAGTGAAATCGGATCGGTGACCACATTGAAAGCATCTACGAGCATGTATTTACCGCTCGGAGCAAGGTTGGTGAGCTTCAACGTGTGATCAGGGCGGTAGTCCAAGTTGTGGAATGACCACAGCGTCTGCTGAGCCTTGCGCGTCGTCACCTTGGTCTCCCCATCGGCCTCCAGCGACGCATCTGGTTTCTCCGAGCGTACATATCCGTCGAGTTCGACCTTCACCGCACCCATCTCGGGATGCCGCTCAGTGATGTACTCAATGCCGGTCCCCGCGAACGTCACTGTCACGCTGTGGTTCTGCACAACCGTCTCATGCACGTCATCTTGATAGTCGCCGAACCCAGCACGCGGGACCTTGCCCGAGTAGGACCAACTGCCTTCGTATCGGATGGGACCGTGCTGATGAGGGATTGGGGCTACCTGCTCGTTGGGATCGTCGGTGTCGTTGATCGTGGTCTTGGTGGCAGGCGGAATGAAGTCGAGGAGCAGAGTTCTAGGAGTTATGAGCAGTTTGCCCTCTTTGGTGGTAGCGACGGAGCCTGAGATCGCCGTCGGCAACTCCAGCGGGCCATCGACTCTGAGTTCGCCCTGCTCCTTGCTACCTATGGAGTCGAGCATCCCCTGCCAAAGGCCGGCTACCTCAACGGAGCCTGTGACGGAGAGCTGACCACCTGCTTTGAACTTCGCGGATGAGGCCAAGGGCGACGCGGTCAGCGTCCACTCCAGCGGAATACGTTCGCCGACACGAACGCTCTTGGGGATCGCTACCCGAGCCTCGATCTTGGAACCTGGAGTCTTAAGAAGAGCTCCATCATGGCAGGTGTATTGATAGTGGTAGTACGCCGTCTCAGCTGCACTTGGGGGAATGGGTAGCACGGCTACGCTCGCGCAGGCTCCCAGTAGCCCCGCCGCCAGTGATGTCCGGATCTTGGATCCCCACCCGTTCAAGACCGCCTCCGATCACCCCGCGGTCCACCATGACCGGAGATGATCGTACGACTCGAACCACTTATGCGGACCTGACGGATATATCAGTTACACGGAACGTAGCTGATTTGTTACGTATACCCGTCTCGCTCCATGACCGGCCCGCGACGTCTCCCTGACGACCAGAACCGTAATCTGTTGGACGAGCCCCCAAGGAGGAACCAATGCAGCGAGACCTCTTCGAGGAGGAGCACCTGCTCTTCCGTGAGACCGTGCGCGAGTTCATAGCCCGCGAGGTCCTACCCCACCACGATCAGTGGGAGAAGGACGGGATCGTCCCCCGAGAGGTGTGGAAGAAGGCCGGCGAGCTCGGCATGTTCGGCTTCACGGTGCCCGAGGAGTACGGCGGCGCCGGGATCACCGACTTCCGCTACAACACGGTGATCGTTGAAGAGATCATGGGCAAGGGCGCGACCGGGCTCGGATTCAGCCTGCACAACGACATCATGGCTCCGTACCTGGTGGATCTCACCAACGACGAGCAGAAGCAGCGCTGGCTGCCCGGCTTCGCCTCGGGCGAGCTGATCACCGCCATCGGGATGACCGAGCCCGGCGCCGGCAGCGACCTGCAGGGCATCCGGACGACGGCCGTACGCGAGGGCGACCACTACATCGTCAACGGCCAGAAGACGTTCATCACCAACGGCATCAACTCCGACCTGGTGGTCGTCGTCACCAAGACCGACCCGTCCGCGGGAGCGCGTGGCACCACGCTTCTCGTCGTCGAGCGGGGCATGGACGGCTTCACCCGGGGGCGCAACCTGGAGAAGATCGGCATGCACGCCCAGGACACCGCCGAGCTGTTCTTCGAGAACGTGCGCGTCCCGGTGGCCAACCGGCTCGGCGACGAGGAGGGTCAGGGCTTCTTCCAGCTCATGAACAACCTCCCGCAGGAGCGTATGTCGATCGCCGTGGCGGCCGTGGCGGCGGCCGAGGCGGTGCTGGAGACGACGATCGAATACTGCAAGACCCGCAAGGCCTTCGGCCGGAACATCGGCGCCTTCCAGAACACCCGCTTCGTCCTGGCCGAGCTGGCGACCGAGCTGGAGATCGCCCGCCACTACGTGGACAAGTGCATCCGGGCGCTCAACGCCAAGGAACTGACGCCCGTGGACGCCGCCAAGGCCAAGTGGTGGACCACCGAGCTCCAGCACAAGGTGATCGACCGCTGTCTCCAGCTCCACGGCGGCTACGGCTACATGACGGAGTACCCGGTGGCCAAGGCCTGGATGGACAGCCGCGTGCAGAGCATCTACGGCGGCACCACCGAGATCATGAAGGAGATCATCGGTCGCTCGTTCGGCTTCTGATCCCCTTCACACGGCCGGCGCGCCCCCAACGCCATCGAACCTGACCAACCGGGCGCGCGAGCCGTACCGCCTCCGAGAGGCTCCGAGAAAACGCGGCGCGCGGGCCGTACGGTCCCGCGCGCGGCGGGGATCCGCCGCATACTGGTCAGCGGAGGCTCCCGAACGCGGGTCCCGAGACGGGCCGGCGAGAGCGGGGTCCACAGAGCGGGCTCCCGGAGGCGATGGCGATGGACAACGGCGGACTGATCCTG
The DNA here is from genome assembly GCF_039537005.1 of Sphaerisporangium flaviroseum. Taxonomy (NCBI): domain Bacteria; kingdom Bacillati; phylum Actinomycetota; class Actinomycetes; order Streptosporangiales; family Streptosporangiaceae; genus Sphaerisporangium; species Sphaerisporangium flaviroseum. The sequence goes on from NZ_BAAAZR010000052.1 coordinate 208,699, forward strand.
CTGATCTTCCTGGCGTTCCTGTTCGCGTGGGGGCTGAACCGCGTCCGCAGGATGCTGAAGTTCGGCCCGGTGGCCTACGCCGGGGTGATGATCACCTTTGTCATCCTCATGCTCGCCCTCTACACCCAGACCCAGCACTGACCCGCCTCAGTGTGAGCTGCCTTCCAGCAGGACCTGGCTGACCAGCTCGGGGTCGTCGCTCATGGGCACGTGACCGCACCCCCGCAGCAGCTTCACCCGCTGCTCCGACCACTTCGCCGCCCGTACGGCCTGACGCCGGAGCAGCAGGCGATCGTGCTCCCCCCAGGCGATGGTGATCGGTACCTTCGGCCGCCCCGGAGGCACCACCGAGTGGAACGACCGCAGCGTCTCGTCGAAGCCCACCGCCCCGCGAAGGGCGACGCCACCCGCGATCACCGCTTCGGGGGTCATGCGCGACGGGCGGGCCACGATGACCCCGACCGACATCGCGCGACCCACCGGCGACCTGGCCAGCGCGTCCATGCGCCCCGGAGGCAACGACCGCGCGAGCCCGCGCAGGCCGCGCAGCAGGACGTGCGCCAGGAGCGGCTCGGCCCCGAGCCAGAACCCGGCCGGTGACAGGGCGGTGGCGGTGCGGACGACGCCCCGGGCGGCCAGCGTCAGCGCCACGTACCCGCCGAGCGAGTTGCCCGCCACGTGCGGCTCGCGCACCCCGATGTGGGCGCAGAAGGACTCGATCGCGTTCGCGAGGGTCTCCGGGGTGTACGGCGTGCCGGCCGGCAGCGGAGGGGACACACCGAACCCGGGGAAGTCCACGGCGATCACGTCGCGGGATCGGGCGAGCAGGTCGATGACCGGCTCCCAGGCCTGCCAGTGATGACCTATGCCGTGCAGCAACACCAGGGGCGGGCCGGCGCCGCGCCGTTCGTAGGCCAGTTCCATGCGCCAGAGTCAAGCATTCATCCCCTGACCTGTCACCAGACGACACCAACCCTGCGCGAACTATGACAAACCCGGAGTCGCCAACCCTCACATCGCTATGAATCGCCCAGTCAGCCTGTGGCCGTGGACGCATACTTACCGAGCGTGCACCCTTGGCGGCCTGACGTCCCTCCTCCGACCACTGCACGAGGGTCATACGGGACGACAGCCGGCAGCTCACAATCGCCAAGAGACCCTGCCGGCACGCATTTGACGGGGCACCCGGCTGACGCCCACCCACCCGAAGACCACCCCCAAGGCGAGACCCTCGGACGAGGCAGCTCCGGACCACCTAGACCGGGCCGGATGGGAACCTGGCGAGGAGGATCGGGACCTGCCGGCCTAGATCGGCCCCGTACCAATTGGCCAGGTCGAGGGTCCTACATCCCCATCCAGCCTGCGAAGCGGGGAGCTCGAGGGGCGCAGCCCTTCGATGAGAGGGGTCGAAGGGGGGCCGCCAGGCCCCCTGGGAAACGCTGCCCGAGCCGAAGGCGAGGACCACACCCAAGGGCCAGGACACCGCAACCAGTCGAAGGAGGGCCGCCAGGCCCCCTGGGAAAACCGCCCGGCCCGAAGGCGAGGACCATCTCAGCGGCCGCGGGTCGGGATCTCGAACCAGACGGCCTTGCCTTCCTTGGTGGGGCGGGAGCCCCAGCGACGGGCGAGCTGGTCGACCAGGTAGAGGCCTCGGCCGCCCTCGTCGTTCTCGCCGGCGCTGCGGATGCGGGGCAGCCGGAGATCCTGGTCGAAGACCTCAACCCAGATGGACTCCTCGCCACGGCGCAGCCGGAGCGTGAACTCCTTCTCATTGATGATCTCGTTGTCGAAGCCGGGCACGTCCCACGACTCGTCGAAGGGCAGCGGCGGGCCGTCGAGCACCAGTTCCCTGCGCGGGACGCTGGCGCTGGCGGCGTGGAGCACGACGTTGGTGACGACCTCGGAGACGAGGAGGCAGGCGAGCTCGGAGCGCTCATCGGGGACCCCCCAGCTGATGAACGCCTCCGACGCCATGCGCCGGGCCTCACCGACCATGATCGGCTGGGCAGGGAAGGTGCGTTCCTCGAACTTCAGCTCCTTGCCCGCCGACCGGACCACGAGGATCGCCATGTCGTCGTCGATCTCACCGGGGACGGCCACGGTGGCGGCGTCGGCGATGCGCTCGACGCTGTCGCTGGAGGCCTTGGCGACCTTCTCGCACAGGATGTTCAACGTCTCTTCGTCGCTCAGCGGCGCCTCGCCTGACTCGCGGGCGGGGCGGCGGTCGACCAGGCCGTCGGTGTAGAGCAGGAGCGCGGCACCGGGCGGGAGCACCCGGATCTCCTCCTTGTAGACCAGGTCGGCGTGCACGCCCTTGGCGTTGATGCCGAGCGGCTGGCCGACCTCGGAGATGTCGAGCTCGGTGACCATGCCGTCGACGATCAGCAGCGGTGGCGCGTGCCCAGCGTTCGCGAACGACAGCTGCCGCGACCACGCGTCGTACACGAGGTACTGGCAGGTGACGATCGGCGGGGTGCTGACGTCGGCGCCGTAGTCGTCACGCTCCGGCGCGGCGATGATGCGCGTCCACTCGTTGAGCCGGGCGAGGATGTCGGCCGGGGACTTGTCGTCCTGGGCGAAGGCGCGCAGCGCGGCCCTGAGCTGGCCCATGACCGCCGCGGCCTTGGCTCCGCGGCCCTCGACATCGCCGATCACGATGCCGACCCGGCCGGCGGACAGCGGGATCACGTCGTACCAGTCGCCGCCGACCTGGGTCTGGATGCCCTGGCCGTGGGAGGCGAGCGGGGCGGCGGGGTAGTAGCGGACCGCGATCTCCAGCCCGTCGAGCTGGGGAAGCTCCCGAGGGAGCAGGTATTTCTGGAAGGACTCGGCGGTGTGCCGCTCCTCCTCGAACAGCAGCGCGTTGTCGACGGCCAGCGCGACCCGGGTGGCGATGGCACCGACGAAGTCACGGTCGAAGGCGTCGTAGTGCGGCGAGCGCCGGTCGGTGAGGTTGGACATGCCGAGATACATCAACCCGAGCGTCTCGCCCCGCGCGCACAGCGGCGCGACGATCGCGGAGGTCATGCCGATCTCGCCGCAGAGCCTGCTGCTCTCCTCGCTGGGCGAGGGATAGCTCATCTGCGCGAAGTCCTCGACGATGATGGTCTCCTGGCGGCGGAGAGCGATCTCGCCGTAGTGACCGGCGGGATAGCGGATCTCGGAGCCGACGGGGCGCCAGGTGCCCGGAGGAGGACTCCATCCCTGCACGTGGGTGGAGACCTTGCGGACGAGCCGGTCGCCCTCGGTGAGCTCGATGAAGCAGTGGTCGGCGAACTGGGGCACCAGCATCTCGGCGACCCGGTTGAGGGTCTCCTCGACGTACAGCGAGCTGGCGAGCCGCTCGCCGATGCGCTCCAGCAGGCCGAAGCGGTCTTTCTCACGCTCGTTGCTGCGCATCGCCTCGCGGGCGGTGATCACGATGCCGGTGACCGAGCCTGAGGGGTGGCGGAGGGGGACCGCCTGGGCGCGCACGTAGATGATGGTGCTGTCAGCGCGCACCACGTCGAAGGTGCCCTCCCAGACCCCGCCCTTGAGGACGTGCTTGGCGAGCTCGACGGCCAGAGGGTGGTCCTTCTCCATGATGCCTAAGGACAGGACAGTCTGGTCGCCGCCCACCGGCCGTTCTGGACGGCCGAAGAGCCGCTCGGCGAACGGGTTCCAGTAGAGGACGTTGCTGAAGCGGTCGGTGACCACCACGGCCATCTCGGCGTGGTCGAGCACCGATCCCGCCGTCAGATGGTCGGCCGCGTCCTGCGAAAGGTCCCCCCATCGCTTCATCTCGCGGCCACCCCCTGGGGAGGGTCATTCGCAAAGCGGAACACGCGCGCTCCTGCAGCAGCCTCGGCGGCAAGGTGGCCCGGAGACTCCGGGAAGGCCGGGTCGTCGGATAAGGGAAGGGGGGACTCCCCACTGGGAATCAACCAAGCACACCCTGAGCCGTCAGCGTCTGGAAACGAAGACATGCGCGGCGACATCACGCGGGAAGTCCGCGGGAGTGTTGTGCGCTTCATCGTCACCTGTCACCCGTACACCGTCGTCGCTCGCCGCGAGCGTCACCTCGCGTCCGGGTTGTATCCCAACTTGCTTGAGTTTAAGCATCACGGCGGGATCACTTTGCACTTGTTCGCTAATTCGCCGCACGACAACGGGTATATCTCCGGGTCCGGCCAGATCGGCCATTGCGGAGATCACCTCGACGACGGACGCGTCGGCCTCTTTCACCCCGAGCTCGTCGAGGCCCGGAATGGGGTTGCCGTGCGGGCAGACCACCGGGTTGTCGAGGAGGCCGACCAGGCGGGCCTCCACCGACTCGGACATGACGTGCTCCCAGCGGCAGGCCTCGATGTGGACCTCTTCCCACGGCATACCGATGACCTGGGTGAGGAGGCATTCGGCCAGGCGGTGCTTGCGCATCACCCGGGTGGCGAGTGTGCGGCCGAGATCGGTCATGGTCAGGTGGCGGTCGCCCTCGACGCGGACAAGTCCGTCGCGCTCCATGCGAGCCACCGTCTGACTGACCGTCGGGCCGCTCTGCTGCAGGCGCTCGGCGATGCGGGCGCGCAGCGGAGTGATCCCTTCCTCTTCCAACTCAAAGATGGTGCGGAGGTACATCTCGGTGGTGTCGATCAGCCCATGTGCGGTCAAAGCTCCTCCCCTCTAAGTATCGATGCTACGTCCGACTGCCCACTTGACAGTCATGTCCAGAGGGATCAGGACACTGCCTACAGGGGCACAGATTCGACGTCTGAACAGAGCTTACGCAGACCTACTGACAGAACGGCCCGAGATGACGAATGACCGCGGCAGCGGAAGGACGTGACTCCTCCCCCAGGATCTCACTGTTCGGCGCCCGCGTCGCGCGTACGACCAGAACGTGATCTATCGCTTTCACCGCGGCCGGGCCACCGTCTCACGATCGTCTCACGCGTTCGGCGGCGGCGTCGTACTTCCTGAAGGCCGGTACGGCGAGGCCGGCGGCCACCACGAGAACGGCGCAGAGCAGCCCTCCGCCCGCCCAGGCGGGGACGAGCCCGAACGCGCTCGACGTCGCGCCGGCCCGCAGGTCTCCGAGCCGGGGGCCGCCCGCGACCACGACCATGAACACCCCCTGCATGCGCCCGCGCATCTCGTCCGGCGCGTAGGTCTGGAGGATCGTCTGCCGCCAGACCGACGACATGAGATCGATGGCGCCTCCGACGGCCAGCAGCGCGACGATCATCCACAGCGGCCGCGCGAACGCCGCCGCGGCCACCGTGAGCCCCCACAGCGCGACCACGACGACCAGGGCCACACCCTGGCGACGCACCTGGCCGACCCATCCGGACAGCAGCCCGGCCACCACCGCGCCGATGGCCAGGCTGGCCGAGAGCCAGCCGAACGCGATGGCCGACCCGCCGAAGCGTTCGGCCGCGATCCCGGGGTACAGGGCGCGGGGCATCGCGAACGCCATGGCGATGAGGTCCACCACGAAGGACATCATGACGATCGGCTGGCTGCCGATGTAGCGGAGCCCGTCGATGACCGAGCGCAGGCCCGGCCGGCGGATCTCACCGAGGGGGACCAGGCGCGGCAGCCGGGCGGCGGCGTAGAACCCGGCGCCGAAGAGGAGCACGTCGATGAGGTAGGCCATGGCGTAGCCCGACTTCGCCAGCACGACGCCGGCCAGCAGCGGGCCGAGGACCGTGCCGACGCTGCTCACCAGGAAGTTGAGCGTGTTGGCCGCCGCGACGCGCTCGGTGGGGACGAGCCGGGGGATGATCGCGCCGCGCACCGGCGAGGTGATCGCGAACCCGGTCGACTGGACGGCGACCACGGCGAGCAGAAGAAAAACATTTTCCAGCCCTGACCAGGCATGAAGCAGCAGAGCGAGGGTAGCCGACCAGGCGACCAACGAACCGGTGAGCAGCAGCCTGCGGCGGTCGACCGCGTCGGCGACGGCGCCGCCCCACAGACCGAACACCACCAGCGGGATCAAGTTCGCCGGGCCGAGCAGACCCACCCAGAGCGACGACCGGGTGATGTCGTACACCTGGGCGCTGACCGCCACCGAGGTGAGCTGGAAGCCGATGAACGAGACACCCTGCCCCAGCAGCAGCCGCCGGTACGCCGGTGCGCGCAACGGCCGGGTGTCCACGGCGACACGTCTCCAGGCTGACTGGACCCCCGGCATTACCCACCTCGTCGACCCGGTTCGTCTGGGACCTACCGGGGCACTTTACCCACGCAGTCTGAGTGACGGCTCAGGGGGCGAGGCGTTCGACCACCCAGGCGTCCCCGGAACGGCGATAGCGCAGCCGGTCGTGCATGCGGTCGATCTGCCCCTGCCAGAACTCCACCTCCAACGGCACGACCCGGAAACCGCCCCAGAAATCGGGCATCGGCGGCTCCTCGGGCCAGCGCTCGGCCAGTTCCCGGTAGCGCGCGTCCAATTCCTCCCTGGAACGCACGACCGCCGACTGCCGCGAGGCCCACGCCCCGATGCGCGACCCGTACGGCCGCGAGTGGAAGTAGGCGGCGGAGTCCTCCCGCGGCAGGCGCACGACGTGGCCCTCCACGCGGATCTGCCGGCGGAGGGGGTGCCAGGGGAAGACCAGGCAGGCACGCGGGTTCTCCGACAGGTCGCGGCCCTTGCGGGACTCGTAGTTGGTATAGAAGACGAACCCTCCCTGGTCATACCCTTTGAGCAGGACGGTCCTGGCGGTCGGCAGACCCCCCGCGGAGGCGGTCGCGAGCACCATGGCGTTCGGCTCGGGAAGCCCGGCGTCCACCGCGTCGGCGAACCACGTCGCGAACTGGGTCACCGGGTCGATGGCGAGGTCGGCCTCCCTCAACGGCAGGCCCTCGTATGTACGGCGGAGCCCGGCGAAGGACGGCGGGCTCGAGGCGGCATCCACAGACCGGTATTCTTCCCCGTTCGGCACCACCACCGAAGCGGCACCCCCTACCAGGGACGATTGCGCTTCGGCGGGTCCGGAGGCGGAGCACTTCCGCCAAGGGGGTTGAATATGACCCGCCGGTATCTCGACATCAAGGCTTTGACTTCAAGAAAGGGAGGCGGCCGAGAATGTCCGACTTCAAACCCGGGCTGGAAGGCGTAGTAGCGTTCGAGACCGAGATCGCGGAACCGGACAAAGAGGGAGGCGCCCTTCGCTACCGGGGCGTCGACATCGAAGAGCTGGTCGGCCGCGTCTCCTACGGACACGTCTGGGGCCTGCTGGTCGACAACAAGTTCAAGCCGGGTCTGCCCCCCGCCGAGCCTTACCCCATCCCCGTCCACTCCGGTGACATCCGCGTCGACGTCCAGAGCGCTCTGGCCATGCTGGCCCCGGCGTACGGCTTCCGCCAGCTTCTCGACATCGACGAGGAACAGGCTCGCGACGATCTCGCGCGCGCCTCGGTCACGGCGCTCTCGTTCGTGGCCCAGTCCGCCCGTGGCCTCGGCCTTCCCATGGTGCCGCAGTCACGCGTCGACGAGGCCTCCACGATCGTCGAGCGCTTCATGGTCCGCTGGCGCGGTGAGCCCGACCCCGATCACGTCCGGGCCATCGACGCATACTGGACCTCCGCCGCCGAGCACGGCATGAACGCCTCCACGTTCACCGCCCGCGTCATCGCCTCCACCGGCGCCGACGTCGCCGCCGCTCTCTCGGGTGCGGTGGGCGCCATGTCCGGCCCGCTGCACGGCGGGGCCCCCGCCCGCGTCCTGCACATGATCGAAGAGGTCGAGCGCATCGGGAACGCGGAGACCTACGTCAAGAAGGCCCTCGACAGCGGCGAGCGGCTGATGGGGTTCGGCCACCGCGTCTACCGTGCCGAGGACCCCCGCGCCCGCGTGCTCCGTCGTACCGCCCAGGAGCTGAACGCGCCGCGTTACGAAGTGGCGTGCGCGCTGGAGAACGCGGCGCTGGCCGAGCTCCACGCCCGCAAGCCCGACCGCGTCCTGGCCACGAACGTGGAGTTCTGGGCCGCGATCATGCTCGACTTCGCCGAAGTCCCCCCGCACATGTTCACCTCGATGTTCACCTGCGCCCGCACCGCCGGGTGGGCGGCGCACATCCTGGAGCAGAAGCGCACGGGCAGGCTCGTCCGCCCCAGCGCCACGTACGTGGGCCCCGCCCAGCGTTCGATCAAGGAGGTCCCGGGAGCGGACGAGGTCATCGGCTGATCGGCCTTCTCCCTCGCCCCCCACGGCCCGCAGCCCCCGGTTGCGGGCCTTGTGCGCGGTGGGCATCTCGCCGCCCTACCCGAGCCTGTGACATCCGCGGACATCTCCCTGCATGAACGCGTGTATCTCACGATCCGGACCCGGGGCGTGAGCACCGAGGAGGCTCACTAACCTGGTTAGGTGGCTGACATCGAGATTCCCGCTGAGCTCAAGCCCGTGGACGGCCGTTTCGGCTGCGGGCCATCGAAGGTACGCCCCGAGCAACTCGCCGCCCTGGCCGAGGCCGGCGCGAGAGTGATGGGCACCTCCCACCGCCAGAAGCCGGTGAAGAATCTGGTCCGCCAGGTCCGCGAGGGCCTGTCCGACCTGTTCTCGCTCCCCGAGGGGTACGAAGTCGTGCTCGGCAACGGCGGCACGACGGCGTTCTGGGACATCGCGTCCTTCGGGCTGATCAAGGAGAAGTCCCAGCACCTGAACTTCGGCGAGTTCTCGTCGAAGTTCGCCTCCGTGGCCGCCAAGGCCCCGTGGCTGAGCGAGCCGACCGTCATCAAGTCGGCCGTGGGCAGCCACCCGGTGGCCACGCCCGAGGCCGGTGTGGACGTCTACGCGCTGACCCACAACGAGACCTCCACCGGCGTGGCCATGCCGATCAAGCGCGTGGCCGACGACGGCTCGCTGGTGCTCGTGGACGCCACCTCCGGCGCGGGCGGCCTGCCCGTCGAGGCGAGCGAGTTCGACGTGTACTACTTCGCGCCGCAGAAGAGCTTCGCCTCCGACGGCGGCCTGTGGATCGGGCTCTTCTCGCCGAACGCCCTGGCCCGGGTCGACGAGATCGCGCGCACCGACCGGTTCGTCCCCGAGTTCTTCAGCCTGCCGACGGCGATCGACAACTCCGCCAAGGACCAGACCTACAACACCCCCGCCGTGGCCACGCTGTTCCTGCTGGCCGACCAGCTCGAGTGGATGAACGGCAACGGCGGACTGGCCTGGACCACCTCGCGCACCTCCGACTCGGCGTCCCGCCTGTACACCTGGGCGGAGAAGACCGCCTACACGACGCCGTTCGTGGCCGACCCGGCGCAGCGCTCCCACGTCGTCGGCACCATCGACTTCTCCGATGACGTCGACGCGGCCGAGGTCGCCAAGGTCCTGCGGGCCAACGGCATCGTCGACACCGAGCCCTACCGCAAGCTCGGCCGCAACCAGCTTCGCGTCGCGATGTTCCCGGCCATCGACCCGGCCGATGTCGAGGCGCTGACGGTCTGCGTCGAATACGTGGTCGAGCGCCTCTGAGCCTCGCCGAGGTCTAGGGTGGCGGCACCCAGCCGGGGCCCCCGACGTGCCTGTGCCCGCCCGTGCGGCGGGCCAGCTCCTCCAGCAGGCGCAACGCGTCGTCCAGGTCGACGCTCTGCGCGAAGCAGGACAGCACGGGGGCCCGGTCGGGGCTCTCGGCCAGAGCCTCCAGCATGACCGCCGTGACATGCTCGTCACGGGTGCGGCTGGCGGCGTAGCGGAAGGCCTTGCGCTCGGCCGTTCGGCTCAGCAGGCCCTTCCTGACCAGCCGCTCGGCGACGGTCTGCACCGTGGTGTACGCGAGCGGCTTGTCGGCGTCCGCGTTGAGCACTCCCTGCACCTCGCGGACGAGCAACGGCTTGGCGGAATCCCAGAGCACTTCCATGATGGCGCGCTCTAGAGATCCCAATTTGTTCACGCCGTCATTCTCCCTTGGGGACACCCGTCACGACTAGTTAAAGATCCATGGCGGTGTGCTTCCGGCGACATTAGGCCTTTCACCCCTTCTGCGGGGAATTATGCTGGTTGGCCAATTTCGGTCCTCTTCGTGGCCCGCCTCCTGCGGCGCAGCGTCCAGGCGGCGAACACGCCTCCCACCAGGCCGAACAGGTGCCCCTGCCAGGAGATGCCAGGCTGGCCGGGGAGCACTCCCCAGATCAGCGAGTAGTACAGGACCGCGACCCCGATGCCGAGAACGATGTCGAGCAGATGCCGGTCGAAGAACCCGCGGGTCACGACGTATCCGAAGTAACCGAAAACCAGCCCGCTCGCGCCCACGGTCAACCCGGGAGGGCTGAGGAACCAGACCCCGAGCCCGCTGACGATGATGATCATCAGGCTGGCCACGAAGAAGCGGCCGAGACCGCGCAGGGCGGCCAGGAACCCCAGGATGGCCAGCGGCACGGTGTTCGCCATCAGATGCGCGAACCCCGCGTGCAGGAACGGGGCGATCAGGATGCCGACCAGGCCGTCCACCTCGTGGGAGACGATGCCGTACTGGTCGAGCTCCTGGGGCAGGATGTAGTCGGCGACCTCGACGGCCCATTCCACGGCCACCAGGAGCGAGACCACGATGGCCGCGCCGAGGGCTCCGGTGACGAGGCCCACGACGCGTCGCTTGACCACCTCACCCGAGGATCGGCCGGCCGGTGCGACTCCGGTCGCGTACTCGCTCATCGTTCTCCTCTGATGGCATGCCTTGGAACGTGCTTTGTCCTCCCTTTACCGTACGCAAACTGTGTTTAACCCGCGATTTCCACTGGGACACGAATAAGGCGCATGTTGCCGCCATCACGGCAACATGCGCCTTGTCTCCGGCGACGCCGGAATGATCATTTCGGGGCGGAGATCACTCCCCCGCCCACTTGGGCGCCCGCTTCTCGGCGAAGGCCGCAGCGCCCTCCATCGCGTCCTTGGAGCCGAACACCGGGTTGATGATCTCCGCCTGCCTGGCGAACATCTCCTCGCGCGACCAGTCGGCCGACTCCACCAGCACCCGCTTGGTCGCCAGCAGCGCCAGCGGAGCGTTGGCGGCGATCTTCCCCGCCAGTTCCTTCGCCGCCGCCAGCGCCCCGCCCGCCGGGGTGATCCGGTTCACCAGGCCGAGCTCGTACAGCCGCGACGCCGGGTAGTGATCGCCGGTCAGCGCGATCTCCATGGCGACGTGGTACGGGATGCGCTGCGGCAGCCGGATGACGCCGCCGGCCCCGGCCACCAGCCCGCGCTTCGGCTCGGGCAGGCCGAACTTCGCCTCCTCGGAGGCGACGACGACGTCGCAGGCCAGGACCAGTTCGAACCCTCCCGCGAGGGCGTAGCCCTCCACCGCCGCGACGATGGGCTTCTTCGGCGGCCTCTCGGTGATGCCACCGAAGCCTCGCCCTTCGACGAGCGGGAAGTCACCGGTCAGGAACCCCTTGAGGTCCATGCCGGCGGAGAAGGTGCCGCCGGCACCGGTCAGGACGTACGCGGAGACGTCCTTGCGCTCCTCCAGCTCGTCCAGCGCCGCCACGACGCCGCGCGCGACGGCGCCGTTGATGGCGTTCCTGGACTTCGGCCGGTTGATCGTGATGACGGCGATGCCGCCTTCTACCTCGACGAGAACCTCGTCAGACACCCTTACCTCCGATTCGCGGGACTCACTTGGGCTGGAAGCGGATGCCGCCGTCGAAGCGGATTACTTCACCGTTCATGTAGTCGTTCTCGACGAGAGCGCGCACCAGGTGGCCGAACTCCGACGCCCGGCCCATCCGCTTGGGGAAGGGCACCGGCGCCGCCAGCTTGGCCTTGAAGGCCTCGGAGTCGGGGCCCGATCCGTAGATCGGGGTGTCGATGATGCCCGGGGCGATCGTCAGGACCCGCACACCGATCGCCGCGAGGTCACGCGCGGCGGGCAGGGTCATGCCGATGATGCCGCCCTTGGAGGCGGAGTACGCCACCTGGCCGGTCTGCCCCTCGATACCCGCCACCGAGGCGGTGTTGATGACGACGCCACGCCCTCCGTCGGCGTCGGCGGGCTCGGTCCTGGCCATGGCCGCCGCGCCGATGCGCATGAGGTTGAAGGTGCCGATCAGGTTGACCTCGATCACCTTGCGGTAGCTGGCCAGGTCGTGCGGCGAGCCGTCACGGCCGACCGTACGAGACGCCCAGCCGATGCCCGCGCTGTTGATGACGGCGCGGAGCGGCTTGCCCGTCGCGACGGCGGCGTCCACGGCCGCCTGGACCGAGGCCTCGTCGGAGACGTCGGTCTGCACGAAGACGCCGCCGAGCTCGTCGGCGAGGGCCTTGCCGCGCTCGGCGTTGAGGTCGGCGATGACGACGGTGGCGCCGACGCCGGCGAGTTCGCGTGCCGTCGCCTCACCGAGGCCACTGGCACCGCCCGAGATGATTGCTGCTGCTCCGTTCAGGTCCATATCCGGGACCCTAACGTGGCAACCGAATGAAGTTCTACAAGGGGGGCCTCAAATCTCACCCGAAATGGCGGCGTCCACGTCGGGGTAGACCTTGATGCGCCGGTCAAGGCCGGTAGTGCGCAGGATGCGCGCCACCGGCGCCTGCGGGGCGGCGAGGGACACGCCGCCGCCCTCACCGGTCGCGAGGCGCCAGGCCTCGATGAGGACCGACAGACCACTCGAATCCATGAAGGACAGCGCGCCCAGATCGAGCACGAGCCGGTTGCCGTCCTGCTTGATGGCCTCACGGACCTCATCGCGGAGGAACGGCGCGGTGAACAGGTCAAGTTCACCCTCGACAGCCACGACGACGGCGTCGCCGAACGCACGCCGCGCCAGCCGCAGCTTCATGTGGAACCTCCTCGCGGGCCCACTTTACTTCGCATTCACCCTGAACGATCGTCAGTAGGGACGCTGGTGCACCACGAACCCGTATGGGAGCTCCAGCCTGTGAGCGGCGAGCAGGTCGCCGTCGGCCAGGAGGTCACGGGTGGGGCCGTCGGCCGCGATCACGCCGCCCGAGAGGATCAGCGAGCGCTCGCACAGCTCCAAGGCGTATGGCAGGTCGTGCGTGACCATCAGCACGGTGACATCGAGGGAGCGCAGGACCTCGGCCAGCTCCCGCCGCGAGGCGGGATCGAGGTTCGAGGAAGGCTCGTCCAGGACGAGGATCTCCGGCCGCATGGCGAGGACCGTGGCCACGGCGACCCTGCGGCGCTGCCCGAAGGACAGGTGGTGCGGCGGCCGGTCGATGACGTCCGGCAACCCGACCTGGTCGAGCGCCTCCCGCACGCGCAGCTCCAGCTCGGGGCCGCGCACGCCCAGGTTCGCCGGGCCGAACGCGACATCCTCGCGGACCGTGGGCATGAAGAGCTGGTCGTCGGGATCCTGGAACACCAGGCCGACCCGGCGCCGGATCTCCGCCAGAGTGTCCTTGCGCACGGGAAGGCCCGCCACCTCGACCGATCCGTGCCCGGCGGTCAGGATGCCGTTGAGGTGCATCACCAGGGTGGTCTTGCCCGCCCCGTTGGGCCCCAGCAGCGCCACCCGCTCACCCTTCCCGATGGCCAGGTCGACGCCGAACAGCGCCTGCGTGCCGTCGGGATAGGCGTAGGCCAGTTCGCTGACGCGCAGGGAGGGCGGGGAGCCGGTCACGAGACGCCCCAGGAGAGTACGGCCGTCGCCAGCGCGGCGGCGGGCAGGATCGCGGCGGTGGCCCAGCTCGTCACCGGAGTGCTCACGTCGTGCATCAGGGGCATCGACCCGGTGTACCCCCTGCTCAGCATCGCCAGGTGCACCCGCTCACCACGCTCGTACGAGCGGATGAACAGCGCGCCGGCCGACTTCGCCAGGATCGGGAGCTGCCGTACGTCGCGCGCGACGAAACCCCGCGACTCGCGGGCGACCCGCATCCGGCGCATCTCGTCGAGGATCACGTCCATGTAGCGGAGCATGAACATCGCGATCTGCACCAGCAGCGGCGGCAGCCGGAGCCGCTGCGCGCCCAGCAGGATCATGCGCGGCTCGGTCGTGGCGGCCAGCAGGATGCTCGCCATGACACCGAGGGTGGCCTTGGCCAGGATGTTCCACGCGGCCCACAGGCCTTCGGCGCTCAGCGACAGCCCGAGCACCTCGACACGCTCGCCCAGGCCGATCACCGGCAACGCGAGGGCGAACAGCACGAACGGCACCTCGACCACCATGCGCCGCAGCATGAACCTCGCCGGGACCCGGGCGACCGCGGCCACCGCTCCCAGCAGCACGGCGTACACCCCGAAGGCCCAGAAGGCCTCGCGGGGCGTCGCCACGACGACCACGGCGAACGCCGCCACGGCCGGGATCTTGCACTGCGGGGGCAACCGGTGGACGACCGTGTTCCCCGGCCGGTAGAGCTGGTGATGGTGTCCGGCGCCCACTACACGTGTGCCCGATCGGCGTCGCGGCGGCGGCGCACCACGGAGAAGATCGCGCCACCCGCGAGGACGGTGATGCCGACCCCGGCGACGCCCGCGACGCCCACCGCGAGCCGCTGGTCGCCGACGCCCTTGACTCCGTAGTCGGCGAGCGGCGAGCCGCCGAGCGTGTGGTCGGCCTGGTGGGTGTCGAGCCCCTTGTCGCCGGCGACCTTCTCCAGCCCGTCGGGGCTGCTGGAGGCGTAGAAGGAGACCACGCCAGCGAGGAGCACGGCGACCAGGGCGCCGCCGATGAGCAGCGGGCGCGGGCTCCGGACCCGCTCCGGGGCAGGCGCGGGGGTCACGTCGGTGGTGCGGCCGTCGGCCGTGCGCAGCACCAGCGGCGTCGTCAGGCCCCGCGCGCCGTACACGAGGTCGGGGCGTACGGCCAGCACGCTGCTCACCGTGAGCGCCGTGATCAGCCCTTCACCGAGGCCGATCAGGACGTGCACGCCGCCCATCGCGACCGCCACGGAGGACACGTCGATCGGGGCGGTGCCGCCCAGCCAGAAGAGCACGGTGAAGGCCAGCGCCGCGGCCGGGACCGAGACGAGGGCCCCGGCGAACGCGGCGACGGAGACGGCGGTGCGGCCGCGCGGGAGGCTCCGCACGATCAGACGGAACACGGTCCAGCCGACCACGGTGGTCACGATCGCCATCAGCGTGATGTTGACGCCCAGCGCGGTGAGCCCGCCGTCGGCGAAGAAGAACCCCTGCACGAGCAGTACCACGGACACGCACAGGACGGCGGTGTACGGGCCGACCAGGACCGCGGCGAGCGTGCCGCCCAGGAGGTGACCGCTGGTGCCGGCCCCGACGGGGAAGTTCAGCATCTGGACGGCGAAGACGAAGGCCGCGACCAGGCCCGCCATCGGGGCCGTACGGTCGTCGAGCTCGCGCCGCGCGCCGCGCAGGCACACGCCGAGCCCTGTCGCGGCGAAGGCGCCGGCGGCGACGGACACCGGTGCGGTGAAAAAACCGTCAGGAACGTGCACTAGAGGCCTCCAAGCGATCGCACGGTGCCACTCTAGGCCATCACCTTGTAGTTGCGAGTAAGTGGCATTAAGCATTCGCGCTAGCGGCCTATGCGGATTGATCGGCGTACGACGGATTTCGGGCCTCGGGCGAGAACGGTGACGACGAGCCTGCGGCGGATCTTGGAGGCGCGCGCCGTGGCCGTCCAGCGTCGCCGGCCGCGCCACCACGCCACGCCCGGCCCGAGCTCGGCCTCCCCCACCTGGATGGGATAGCGCAGAGGCGGCCCGCCGAGGTTGAGCTCCAGGTTCGCCTCCCAGATGCCCGGAGCGTCCAGCGTCGCCGTGGCGGTGAACAGCGCGTCGTCCACGGCCGACGCCGGCGCCCGGCGCTCGTTCCCTGAGGACCGCTCCCGCCAGACCACCTGGCGCACGCATCGCGCCGCCGGGCAGTCGCTGCCGACGGCGGCCGTGCCCTCGATCGTCAGCACACCCTTACCGCCCCACTCCGCGCGCGTCAGCCATACGGCTCCGGGGACCGCGACGACGTGGCCGCCGACGTCGATGCTGAGGTTCCCGTGCGGGTTGGTGAAGTAGGGCAGGGCCACGGACGCGGCCAGGCGCGGGCCGGGACAGCCGATGCCGAGCTCACGGTCGGCGCCGAACCTCGCCACCCGGCGCACCCCCTCGCACGCGATCACGACGTACATGTCCCAGACGCCGGATGGCAGCCGGGACACCTCGACGCTCCCGGCGAAGACGTCGGCCACGGAGGTCACCGGGACGCGGCGCTCCGCGCGGGTGGAGCGTTCTCTGAGCAGGAGGCCGACGGCGACCCCGTTCCACGAATCGGTGAGGAACGCTCGCCCGGTCACCTCGAGCCGGTCACCCGCCCACTCGAGCCCGGTGAGCCGCCGGCGGAGCGCGGCGGTCTCGACCCGCGCGAGCCGCACGAGCCGGTCGACGTCGCCGAGCGAGGCGGCCCGGAGCCGGTCGATCGGCCGCAGCCGTTCGAGAACCTCGTCGGTCAGCCAGGTGGCGCACATCTCGGACACCTCGTACACGATCGCGCGCCGGGAGGCCAGGTCCGCCGCCAGCAGGGGCGCCCCGAGCTGGCCGAGGATGTCGAAGCGGAAGTGCCTTCGCATGAGGTGGTCGCGGAGGGGACCCTCGGGGATGTGGCGGATCATGAGCTCGATGGGCATGCGGATCATCCGGAGCCAGGCGAGGGGGTCGCGGCTGCCCGGCTCCTGCATGATGCTGCTGCCGTCGGGGCGCGAGACGAGGTGGTAGCAGTCGTGATCGGCGACCACGGAGATCGTCTCGGCGTGGCAGTAGGCGTGGACCGAGAAGAGGATGTCCTCGCCGACCCGCAGGGACTCGTCGAAGCGGATGCGGTGGCGGGTCAGCAACTCGCGGCGGAAGAGCTTGAAGCACGTGAGCGTGTTGTAGACGGTGCTCTCACCGAGGGGGGCGCGGTCGCGGTTCTCCCGGAACATGGAGGTGGGGACCCTGCGGCCGTGGCCGACCATCTTGCCGAGCACGATGTCGGAGCTGTTGCGGTCGGCCATGGCGAGCATGCGTTGCAGGGCTTCGGGGCCGAGGTGGTCGTCGGCGTCGCAGAAGAAGACGTAGCGACCGGAGGACTGGGCGATCGCGCGGTTCCTGGGACGGCCGGCGCCGCCGGAGGCCTGCTCGTACGAGACCCGTATCTCCGGGAATTTCGCTGCATATTCGGCGAGGAGATCCTGGCTGCCGTCGGTGGATCCGTCATCGACGATGACGATCTCCTTGCTGACGGCCTGCTCCAGCAGTGAGGCGAGGCACCGGTCGAGATAAGGGCGGCAGTTGTGGACGGGCACCACAATGCTCACGTCGACGTGCCGATTACTTTCCGTCTTCATTGCGCTTCATTATGTAACCGTTGACCAGCGTCACGGAGCCCAATCAGCGCGTCTGTCAGTACGCGGCCTACCTGCTTATTTGGCTATGTGGGCTTATTACCTTTTTGTCAGGGTAACGAGTCGGCAACGGAGGTGATCACATGGCTTTCCCGGCGCGCGAGACAGGACTGGAGATCCACGTAAGGCACGAGGAATCGTGTGCGATCTTCGAGATCGCCGGCGAACTCGACATGACCGCGGTACCCCGGCTCCGCGCCCAACTCGACATGACGATCGAGGCGGTGGCACATCCGCCGAGCCTGGTGCTGGACCTCTCCCGGACCACCTTCTGTGACTCCCTGGGCCTCGGGCTGCTGGTCAGCACCTACAACAGGGTTCGCGAGATGGGCGGGCGACTGGCGATGGTGGTGGTTCCCGGCATGATCTCCAGGCTGCTGATCATCACCAATCTCGACCACCACTTCTCGATCTACCCGACGGTGGACGAAGCGGTGGCGATCGTACAGGCGGCTTGACTCGTATAGGGCGGCCCGACTCGCGCGCCGCGGGGCCCGACTCGCGGGCCGCAGGGGCCGACTCTGGTGGCAGCGGCCTCGGGTTCTGATCCGTTTGCGGGACACCGGCCTGGGGGGTTGTGATCCGCTTGGGAGGCATCACGCCTGCGTTCTGATCCGCTTCAGGGCATCAGCGTGAGCCGGGACCGACCGGTGCCGTTTGCGCGGCGCAAGGGGCTCTTCTGGCGGAAATGGCGTAATCCATGGGAAATCAATGGATGCCGATAAGGGGCAGAAGCTGTTAAGCTCGGCAGTTCGGCGTAATAAATGTAACGCCATGCACCACTGCCCGTTAGGAGTATACCACACCAATGGAGCGCCGTGCATCCGAAAACGCCCGTGCAGAAGCCCTGCGAGCCGAGCAGGCCTATGTCTCCATGCTTTACCACCGCCTAGACACCGTACGAGAGCGCGCCGACAAGGCCCTGAGCGCGGAATTCGGGCGCGGCACGCCGGGCGGCACACGCCAGGCCCGTTTCGAGCGGGACGTGGCCGCCCACGAACACGCACGGCGGATCACGCAGCTCGCCGGGGTCGAACGCGGCCTGTGCTTCGGCCGGACCGACGACGCCGACGGCGAGACGTACTACATAGGCCGGGTCGGCCTGCGCGGCGCCGACAACGAGCTGGTCCTCATCGACTGGCGGGCGCCGGCCGCCCGGCCCTTCTACACCGCCACGCCCAGCGACCCCGGGCCCCTGGTGCGCCGCCGTCACCTGCACACCCGCGGTCGTACGGTCGTGGACCTCGACGACGAGGTGTTCGACCTCGGGAGGATGAGCGAGCCCGACCGCCGCACCCTGGTCGGCGAGGCCGCACTCATGGCGGCGCTGCGGCGCGGGCGCACAGGACGCATGGGCGACGTGGTGGCCACCATCCAGACCGAGCAGGACCAGGTGATCCGTTCGGGACTGCCCGGGGCGCTCGTCGTGCAGGGAGGCCCAGGTACGGGCAAGACCGTGGCGGCGCTGCACCGGGCCGCGTACCTGCTGTACGCGCACCGCGACACGCTCGAACGCCGGGGCGTCCTCGTGGTCGGGCCGAACGCCATGTTCCTGCGCTACATCGGCCATGTGCTGCCCTCCCTGGGCGAGACCGACGTGGTGCTGACCACCGTCGGCGAGCTGTATCCCGGCGTGCGCGCCACCGTGGCGGACGAGCCCGCGGCCGCGATCGTCAAGGGGGACCCGCGGATGGCCGAGCTGGTCAGGAGGGCCGTCCGGGACCGCCAGCGCGTGCCGTCCGGCGACCTTGAGGTCCTGATCGCCGTGAGGACCTCGCTCAGGGACGGCGTCGAGGTCGTGGTGGAACAGATGGCGCTGCGGATGGACCACGCCACCTGCGTGCGGGCCCGTGAGCGCGCACGGGCGGTACGGAGCCCGCACAACGTGGCGCGCAAGCTGTTCATCGACTCGGCGCTGACGGCACTGGCCCTCGACGAGGCGCGTCAGCTGGACCGGCCGCTCGACGAGGAGGACCTGCGGTACGCGCGCAAAGCGCTGTGGCAGATGCCCTCGGTACGGAAGGCGCTGGACCGCCTCTGGCCGCTGCTCACCCCCGAACGGCTGATCTCCGAGCTGTTCTCGGACCCCGAAGCGCTGCGCTCGGCCGTCTCCTCCGGTGACGATCGCGACGGCGTGATGCTGTTGACCCCTGAGGAGCAGCAGGCGCTGCTACGGCCTTCGGGCGCGCCATGGACGACCGGTGACGTGCCGCTACTCGACGAGGCCGCCGAGCTGCTCGGCGAGGACGACTCGGCCGCCAGAGCGGCGGAGCGGGCCGCCAGGCGGGAACGGCAGGCCGACGAGCTTTACGCACGCGAGGTGCTGGAGATCACCGGGGTCGCGGAAGAGGAGATGCTCGACTCCCGCACCCTCGCCGGGCGTCACCTCACCGACGGACCCGCCGCGACGACCGCCGAGCGGGCGGCACGCGACCGGCAGTGGGTGTACGGGCACGTCATCGTGGACGAGGCCCAGGAACTGTCGGCGATGGCCTGGCGTACCGTGATGCGTCGCATCCCGACGCGTTCCCTCACCATCGTGGGCGACGTGGCGCAGACCGGCTCGGCGGCGGGCGCGCGGTCATGGCGGGACATGCTCGACCCGTACGTGAAGGGCCGGTGGCGGGAGGCACGCCTGCTGGTCAACTACCGGACCCCGGCGGAGATCATGGAGGTCGCCACCGACGTGCTCGCGGCGGTCGCCCCGGACCAGGAGCCTCCCATCTCTGTACGCGACGGAGAGGCCCCGCCTCGAGCCCTGCGCATTCCGGGCGCGGACCTGGCCGTGGCGCTGCCCGAACTGGTCGCCTCGGAGCTTGCGGAGATCGGCGATGGACGGCTGGCGGTACTGACCCCCGACGCGCGGCACCGCGAGATCGCCGCCCTGCTCCCGCAGGCCGCGTCCGCGCTGACGGCCGACGCGCTGGACTCCCCGTCGGTCGTCCTCACCGTCACCCAGTCGAAAGGCCTGGAGTTCGACTCGGTGGTGGTCGTGGCCCCCGATGAGATCCTGGCCCAGTCGCCCAAGGGCGGCCAGGACCTGTACGTCGCGATCACCCGTGCCACGAGACGGCTGATGGTCGTCCACGAGGGAGAGCTACCGCCCATGCTGTCCCGGCTGAACGGTGACTGATCGCACGATCATGCTGTCCTTCAACGGCAGATCATGGCTGACGTATGGCACTTCTTCTCGCAGGCGGGGGGATTGTCGGTGACGTACATCGGCATGCGGATGGGCGAACGCACATAGGCCCTCCCGGCACCCATTTGATCGGGGCACCCGCCTGCTGCCCACCCAGGTCAGACCAGCCCTGTAACGGCTAGCAGGGTCATTCGCTCCACGTTCTGCCGAGCGGGGTCATTCGCTCCACCAGCTGAGCAGGGTCATTCGCTCCACCTTCTGCGAGCGGGATCTTGAGCTGGGCGGGCAACACCCGGGTACCCCGGTCGAACGGGTGCCGGGTGGGGCCCTGAAGTTTACGGCGGTCCGGGTGGGGAGTCTGGCCCGTTCAGGCCGGTCAGGCGGCACAGGGCGGTGAATCCGTCGTCGGTGCCCGGCCACTGGCGGCGCACCGCCTCCAGCCCGGCCCGACGTACCACCGAGCGGAGGACCGCGGTGACGACGATCGCGTCGTCCGCGTACCCCAGAACGGGGATGAAGTCGGGCACCAGGTCGATCGGGAAGGCCAGGTAGGCGAGCAGCAGCCCCAGCCGGACGCGCACGCCCCGGGGCAGCGCCGGATCGGCGGCCAGCCGGCGCACCAGCCGCAACACATCGGGCAGCAGGCGAATCGCCTCGCGCAGCAGTCCGCCCCGCGGCCGCACGATCGCCAGCGCCACGACCAGCGCCAGCCAGGTGACCAGCAGGGCGACGGCGAGGCCGATCAGCAAGTCCCACCACGAGCCCGTCATGCTCAGACCATGCCAGCACAGCAGGTCCCGACGCCAACGGGGGCCACCCTCGCGCCCTGTCATCCGAGGGAGATATGGGCCGGGCTACGCGGGGTAAGCGTGGGTCTCTGTGGCCTTGACCGCGGCCCAGATCTGCCGGCCGGGCGTCAGGTCGAGCTCGGCGACGGCGGCGGGAGTGATGTCGGCCGAGGCGCTGATCGGCCCTTCCAGGTGAACGCGGACGTTGTCGCCGTGCCGTTCGATGCCTTCGATGCGGGCCTGCCACAGGTTGCGCGGTGAACCGTCCGGACGGGTGCGGTACAGGGCGACCGCTGCGGGGGCGAAGGCGACGAACGCGGGGCCGTCGAGATGCTCGGCGACGCTGAACAGCACCTCCTCGACCTTGACCCGCTTACCGGCGGCGACGCCGCGATACAGGTTGAGCCCGACCAGGCGGCCGACATAGTCGGTACGGGGGCGGCGGGCGACCTCCGCCGGACCGCCCTGCTGCACGATGGCGCCGTTCTCGATGACGACCAGGTGGTCGGCGAGCACCATCGCCTCCAACGGGTCGTGGGTCACAAGGACGGTGGCGCCGCCGAAGTCGGCCAGGTGACGGCGGAGCTCGGCACGGACGTCGAGCCGCGTACGGGCGTCCAGCGCGGCCAGCGGCTCATCGAGCAGCAGCAGGCGGGGTTCCGCGGCCAGGGCGCGCGCGAGGGCCACGCGCTGCGCCTGGCCACCCGAGAGCTGCCTCGGCCTGGCCCGTGCGAAGTCCGCCATGCCGACGCGCTGCAGCCAGGCGGCCGCCCTGCGGCGAGCGTCGGACTTCGACGCGCCGCGGCAGCGAGGGCCGAAGGCCACGTTCTCCAGCGCCGACAGGTGAGGGAACAGCAGGTAGTCCTGGAAGACCATGCCGATCGGGCGGCGCTCCGCCGCCAACGTGTGCAGCGGGGTGCCGTCCAGGGTGATGTGGCCGCCCGACAGGCCGGTGAGGCCGGCCAGAGCGCGCAGGGCGGTGGTCTTGCCCGCGCCGTTCGGGCCCAGCAGGGCGACGACCTGGCCGGGTGCGACGGTGAGATCGATGTCCAGACGGAACCCGGAGCGCTGGACGGCCAGATGGGCGTGCAGGCTCACGAGCCGGCCACCCGCTCGTCGTAGGACGTCATGGGCTGCTCACCCACTTGTCGCGCAGGCTGGCCAGGATGACGACCGAGACGGCGAGCAGAAGGAGGCTGAGCACGATCGCGGCCTCGGGTTCGGTTTCCAGGGCGAGGTAGACCGCCAGCGGCATGGTCTGGGTGCGGCCGGGGAAGTTGCCCGCGAAGGTGATGGTGGCGCCGAACTCGCCCAGCGCGCGTGCCCAGCACAAGACGGTCCCGGCCACGACGCCCGGGGCCACCAGGGGCAGCGTGACCCGGCGGAAGATCGTCCACCGGGAGGCGCCGAGCGTGGCGGCGGCCTCCTCCAGCCGCAGGTCGGCCGCGCGTAGCGCGCCCTCGACGCTGATGACCAGGAAGGGCATCGCGACGAACGCCTCGGCGATCACGACGCCGGCGGTCGTGAAGGGAAGGGTGACGCCGAAGGTGGCCTCCAGCCACTGTCCGACCAGGCCGCGCCGTCCGAGCACGAGCAGCAGCGCCACCCCGCCGACCACCGGAGGCAGCACCAGGGGGACGGTGATCAGCGCGCGCACCGCGCGCCGTCCGGGGAAGGTGACGCGGGCCAGCAGCCAGGCCAGCGGAACGCCGAGCAGCAGGCAGACCGACGTGGCGATGGTCGCGGTGACCAGGGACAGGCGCAGTGCCTCCAGCACCTGCGGCTCGGCCAGCCGCTGCGCCAGGGTCGGCCAGGGGGCGCGGATCAGCAGTCCGGCCAGGGGCAGCAGCAGGAAGGCCATGCCGAGGGCGGCGGGCAGGATCAGCGGCCAGGGCGTGCGGCCCGTCACAACGCCTGCCGGGCCGGAGCGGCGCCCGCTCCCCCGGCCCGCCGACGTCGTGGACGGTGTCATATTCACTCAGGGTGCCAGGAAGCCGGCCCTGGTCAGCACGTCCCTGCCCTGGGCGGACAGCACCAGGTCGACGAACCGCCCGGCCAGATCGGCCGCGGGCGCCTTGGTCAGGGCCGCGATGGGGTAGTCGTTGATCGCCTTGTCGGCCTCGGGGAACTCGATGCCCCTCACCTTGCCGCCCGCCGCCGACACGTCGGTGGTGTACACCAGCGCGGCGTCGACCTCGCCGAGTTCGACCTTGGTGAGGGTGGCCTTGACGTCCTGCTCGTAGGTGACGGGGGTGACCTTCAGCCCCGCCGCGTCCAGGGCCTTGACCGACGCCGCCCCGCAGGGCACCTGGACGGCGCACAGGGCGACCTTGACCGCGGGGTCGGCCAGGTCACTGAGCCGGACGACCTTCGCCGGGTTGTCGGCCGGGACGGCTATCCGCAGCTTGTTCCGCGCGAACGTGACCGGTGTGCCGGCGAGCGAGGCGTCGGTGACGGTCTTCATCGTGGCGGGGCTGGCGGCGGCGAACACATCCGCGGGCGCGCCCTGGGTGATCTGCTGGGCCAGGGTGGCGCTGGAGCCGAAGTTGAACCTCACCGACGCCCCCGGGTGGGACGCCTCGAAGGTCTTGCCCAGCTCGGCGAAGGTCTCGGTCAGCGAGGCGGCGGCGAACACGGTCACCGTCGTGGCCCCGCCACTCGATGAGCCCGGACCCGACGGGTCGGCCTGGCCGCTGGAGCCGCAACCGGCCAGCGCCAGCGCCAGCGGGATCGCGACGGCCCACCGGGTAAGACACCTGGGCAACGAAGGCTCCTCACTGACTCGCCATGCGAGCGTGGTCGGGGATCTCGACGACGACGTTGGTGGACTTGATCACGGCGACCGCCACCACCCCGGGCGCCAGGCCAAGCTCGTCCGCGGCCTGGCGGCTCATCAGCGAGACGACCCGGTAGGACCCGGCGGCGATCTCCACCTGGGCCATCACCGCGTCCTTGATCACCTCGGTCACGATCCCGCGGAAGCGGTTACGCGCCGAGGAGTGACCCGAGCCGTCACCGGCCTCGGTCTGGGAGCGCGCGAACGCGGCCAGGTCGGTGCCCTCGATGATCCGGTGGCCGTGCTCGTCGCGGCCCGCCGCCAGCCGTCCGGCGTCGACCCACCGCCGGACGGTGTCGGCACTGACCCCGAGCAACCCCGCCGCCTCGCTGATCCGAAACGTCGTCACACCCTCACCATACCTTCGTATATGCGGGCATCAATGGCAGAACACCATCGCAAAAGCACGGCGGACGCTACGAAATCGGCGGCATCTGCGATGTCCGATGATCCGTCAGGCCCGCCGGCCTCAGGCCGCGCGTCTTTCGACCTGGTGGTCGGCGCGGACGGCGCGCACTCGGTGACCCGGTCCCTGGCCTTCGGTGCGGAGTCGCGCTTCGGCCGCGAGCTCCTGCTGCTCGGCGTACTTCACCGCGCCGAACGTCTACTTTCCGTCCCGTCGCCCTAACGGATGAAAGACTGGCGTGAGCACGCCGTCAGCGGCGTGCCCTGCGGCAACGGGGGTGCGTATACCCATGGCGGACCAGGACGACGTCTTCGACGTGATCGTGATAGGCGCGGGACCGGCCGGAGAGATGGCCGCCGCGCGCGTCGTACGAGGCGGTCTGACGGCCGCCGTCGTCGAGGAGCGCCTGGCGGGCGGCGAGTGCGCCTACTACGCGTGCATCCCGAGCAAGGCGCTGCTGCGGCCGGTGGACCTCGCGGGCGAGGTGAGCCGGATGCCGGGGCTGGAGCTGCGCGGGCCGATCGACGCCGCCGCGGTGCTGGCCCGCCGCGACGAGACCGTGTCCCACCTCGACGACGGCGGCCAGGTGAGCTGGATCGCGAACCTGCCGGCCACCTTCGTCCGGGGCCGGGGACGCCTGGCCGGGCCGCTGCAGGTCGAGGTGACCATGCCGGACGGCGGGGTCCGCGCGCTGCGGGCCCGGCACGCCGTGGTGATCGCGACCGGTAGTGACCCCTTCATCCCCGACGTGCCCGGCCTGCGGGAGGCGCGCCCGTGGACGAACCGGGAGGCGACCAGCGTCCAGCAGGTGCCGAAACGGCTGGCCGTGCTCGGCGGCGGGGCCGTCGCCTGCGAGATGTCCCAGGCGCTGCAGGGCCTCGGCGCCCACGAGACCACCATGCTCGTGCGCGGCGATCGCCTGCTCACCCGGATGGAGCCGTTCACCGGTGACCTGCTGGAGAAGTCGTTCCGCGAGTCGGGCATCGAGATACGCTTCGGGCGCTCCCCCGCCCGTGTCGAGCGCCCCATACCCGGCGGCCCGGTGACCGTCCACGCCGACGACGGCTCGCAGGTCGAGGCCGATGAGCTCCTCGTCGGCCTCGGCCGCCGGCTGTCCGTGGGCGACATCGGCCTGGAGACGGTCGGCCTTCGGACGCACGGCCCGATCGAGGTGGACGCCAGCATGCGCGCGACGGGCGTCCCCGACGGCTGGCTGTACGCCGTCGGCGACGTCAACGGGCGGAACCTGCTCACCCACATGGGCAAGTACCAGGCCCGCATCTGCGGCGACGTGATCAGCGCCCGCGCCGGGGGCCTGCCCGACGACCTGCCGGCGCTGCGCGACATCGCCGACGAGCGGGGCGCCCCCCAGGTCATCTTCACCGATCCGCAGATCTGCGTGGTCGGGCGCACGGAGTCCGCGGCCCGCGCCGAAGGGTTCGCGGTACGCGCCGTGGAGTACGACATGGGCGCGGTCACCGGCGCCTACCTCCAGGCCGATCCCTACATCGGCCGGGCGAAGGCGGTCGTCGACGAGGACCGCCGTGTGCTCCTCGGTGTCACCTTTGCCGGCCCCGGGGTGGTCGATCTCCTCCACGGGGCCACCATCGCGGTGACCTCGGAGATCCCCCTTGACCGGTTGTGGCACGCCGTTCCGGCGTTCCCGACGGTGAGCGAGATCTGGCTCCGCCTCCTGGAGGAGTACGGCCTGTGACCTTCGTGTAGCGCCCCGGTCAGAGCGCGGGATGAGCGTTGTTCACCAGCGCCATGAACTGGTCGTGGTGCCAATCGGCGGCGGCGGGCGCGTTGGGCAGGGCGTTGGTCGGCGCGCTGCGGAAGTACCGGTTCTGCGCGGCGGGGTCGCACATGGGGTCGACGACCCGGTCGGTGTCCGGGGGCAGCAGCGGGCCGCCGGCCCCGTCGGACTCGCCCGGCGGCTTGATCCACAGGTAGGCGTCGACGCCGGGCACCGGGTCCGCGGCCGGCCGGGCGCCGAGCCCGGCGCCCTTCTGGTTGCAGGGGCTGAGCCGGTACGGACGCCGGTCCAGACGGCTCAGGTCGACGTAGGTGTTCACATCGGCGGAGGTGCTGACGGAGGCAGGCCGCTCAGGACCGCCCCAGCCGTTGCGCGAGGTGTCGATCACGGTGCCGAGCGAGCTGGGAAAGCCCTTGGCGATGAGGGCGCTGCGCATCGCGGTGGCGAAGTCCCGCTCGTCGAACATGGGATTCCAGTCGAAGAACCGGGTGGCCCTGACCTGCACACCGCTGATGGCCAGGTACGGGTCGGGCAGGTGGATCTCCTCGGTCGGGATGTAGTCGGCGACGTTGGTCGCGATCCCGTCCAGGCTGGGCAGTCCGCCCGCCGAGCCCCGCACCGTCGAGGTGACGAGGTCGGCGAGCGGTGCGAACTCGGTCTCCCAGCCCACCCAGCCGGAGTGGGCCGCGTCGAGGTAGGTGTAGACGTTGGGCAAGGGCGACAGCTTGTCCAGGGCGTACCGGATGCCGGAGACGTAGACGCCCGACTGCGCCACCTCATCGCACGTCACGGTGTTCCTGCCGGTGATGAGGTGGGCCAGGGAACGCGGCTCGATGATCGTGGCGATGCGCAGCCTCTGGTATTTCGGCTTGGCGGCGATAGCGGCGATGGCATTGATGTACTCGGTCTTGTACCGGTTCAGGCCGTTCTCGGAGTAGTGCAGCTCGGCGTCCGACACCAGGGACCAGCAATCCTTGTCCGGCAGGTCGTACAGCACCAAGGTGACGTAGCCGGCATTCTGCGCCAGCGCCGCGTCCAGGTGGTCCTCCAGCGTCCTGGTGACGCCGGCGCCGCCGCTGACCTTGGCGATGCGGTCCAGCCAGACGGCGGTGGAGACCGTCTTCAGGGCGCGGATCCGATCCGCCGCCGTCCCGCCCGCCTCCATGGCCGAGCCTTCGACGTTGGCCGTCCAGTCCGTGTTGACGTACCCGGTGACGCCCCTGAACGGGTTGTCCACCGGGACGTCGGGCGTGGAGGAGCCGTCGTTGTCCTGCTCCGTGGCGGCCCACAGCACGGCGCTGCTGCCGGTGATCTGGCTGCTGCGCGAGTCGAACGTGGCCGATCCGTTCGCCGTGTCGGCGTCCTCGGCCGCGGACACGGCCAGCGCCTGCGGGACGTTCCAGTTGTCCGGGGTGAAGGTCAGCGGCGGCCCGGCGGCGAGGTCCCTGTCGCCGGCCACCCGGGCGGTGCCGACGATGACGTTGCCCGGCGGCTGCCGGTTGAGCCGCACCTGGACGCTCGCCGTGCCCCCCTCCGGCACGGTGAGCGACGAGGGGGAGATCACGATCCTGAGCGGGACGGGCGACGGCGTCGTGCTCGGACTCGGACTCGGACTCGGACTGGGACTCGGGATCAGGGTGACCTTGCACGGCACGCCGTTGACGGCGAAGTCCGTCGGGGGCGGATTGCTTCCCGTCCAGGACCCGTTGAAGCCGATGGTGAAGCCGGTGCCGGACGACTGGCCCCGGGCGGTGACCCGGGCGCCCGACTGGCTCCACTGGGCCGACCAGCCCTGCGTGAGCTGCTGGGAACCCGGGAACGTGAAGGTCAGCGTCCAGCTCGTGACCGGTTCGGTGGTCTTCACGGCGATGCCGGCCGTGAAACCGCCCGACCCCGTGCCCCACTGGTGGGTGGTGTAGGTCACCTCGCAGGTCAGGGCGGCGCTCGCGGCGGTGATCGTGCCGGTGACGAGCCCGGCCACGGCGAGCGCCGTGGCCATGACCGCCGTCATGACGTTGCGCCGTAATCGACTCGTACCAAGTCCCATTAAAGATCATCTCCATGACGAGGCTGACCGAGCTGTGCCGTCGTGGTGGTGACGGTCGTACCACGCCCATCCGGACCCGGGGTTCAAGCGGTGGCGCTCCCAGGTTCGGCACCGTTTCTAGTGGTGTACAGCAGGTCGCGGCCGATTCGCCGTCCCGGGCCGGCGGCGGCGGGGCAGGGGGCGGGCTCGGGAGCGCGGGCGGCTTCGGCACCTCGGCAAATGCCACCGGACCGCGGCTGAAGGGACGCGGAACGCGGTGAAAGATTCAGCTTCATGCCGAGACCACCGAGGCGGCCACCTAGCCTCATCCCTCGGACACCAATGGCCTGCCGCGCTGGTTCACGAGCGGCGTGGTGTCCTTTCCCGCGTCTGTCGAAATGTTTTGGAGTGATGACCTGAAGGGGCCTGACCACCCTCGCTTGTGCGGGCTTTCCGCTACTTTCATCGGCCTTCTTTGGCCTGATCCTGGTCGAATGCGTATCGCCGCCGCGGGTATCGAAATATTTCAAGCCATCCTTGACATGTTTCGTAGCGATTTCTCACACTGATCGGCAGCTCGACACATGCGGTGAACAGCCCCGTACCGGCGATTCATCGATCGGCGGTCGTCGCTTCCATCGCCCTACCGGAAGGAGAGCCCTAGTGATCATCAGCTCGGGCCGCTCTAAGATCCGTTCGACGGTCGTCGCGCTGGCGGTGACGGCGACGCTCGCGGGCGCTGGAGCGGCAACGGTAGTGGTCGCCGAGGCGGCCGCGCCCGTGGCCGCCTCGTCTGTGACCGCCGTGGCCGCCGCGGCGCCTGAAGACGAGGGTGCCGACTGCGCAGTGCCCGGCCTGCCCGACGCGGGATCTTTGCCGACGGTCTCCAGGCTTCCCGATCCCTTCACGAAGCTGAATGGTTCGCGCATCTCCACCAAGGCCGAGTGGCGGTGCCGGCGGCAAGAGATCAAGAAGCTGGCGGAGAAGTTCGTCTACGGCGAGAAGCCTGGAAAGCCGGCAAGTGTCACGGGGACCGTCTCGAATACCAACATCAGTGTGAACGTGACGCACAACGGCAGGAGCTCCAGCTTCTCGGCGAGCGTCCAGCTGCCGAGTGGTACCGGACCATTCCCCGCCGTCGTCGTCCTCGGCGGGTTCGGGGCGGACACGGCCGCCATCAGAGCGGCCGGCGCCGCCGTCATCAACTACGACCCCTACGTGGTCGGCAGAGAGGGCACGCCGCGAAACAACAAACAAGGCGCTTTCTACAGCATCTACGGCGCCCAGAGCAGCACAGGGCTGCTGGTCGCCTGGGCCTGGGGTGTGAGCCGGATCATCGACGTCCTCGAACAGTCGGGAGGCAACATCCTCAAAGCCGATGCGACCGGCGTGACGGGATGCTCGCGGTTCGGCAAGGGCGCCTTCGTGGTCGGTGTGTTCGATCAGCGCATCGCTTTGACCATGCCGATCGAGTCGGGCAGCGCCGGCGTTCCCATCTTCCGAGGGATTCCCGGAGAAGGCGCCCAGAGTCTGAGCAGCGCCTACGGGGAGCAGCCGTGGCTGGGCGACGCGTTCGGCTCCTTCACCGGCAGCCCGACCAGGCTGCCCGTAGACACGCACGAAATGGTGGCCATGATCGCGCCCCGAGGACTGTTCATCATGGACAACCCCCACATCGCCAACCTGGGTCCCAGGTCCGCGAGCGTGGCGGCCTTGGGCGGAGCAGAGGTCTACAAGGCGCTCGGCGCCGGAGGCAACATCACCTACTGGTCCGACATCCAGGACGGCAACCACTGCGCCAACAGGTCTGAATGGCGGACCCCCTTGCAGCAGAACATCCAGAAGTTCCTGCTGAAGACCGGCAATGCCGCCGGCACGATCAGGATCTCGTCCAGGGCGCAGGGCAATCTGTCCGAGTGGAGAGACTGGCAGACTCCGACCCTCACGGACTCCGGCCCGTCCCCCACCCCGACCATCACTCCCACCGTCACCCCGACCCCGACGATCACTCCGACCGTCACCCCGACCCCCGCGACCGAGTTCCGCCTGCGCAACGAGGCGGCCGGCCGCTGCGTCGACTCCCCCAACAACGCCAACGCCAACGGCACCCAGTTCCAGATCTACGACTGCCACACCAACGCCAACCAGCGCTTCGCCTACAGCTCCGGCAGACTCCAGATCCTCGGCAAGTGCCTGGACTCCCCGACGAACGCCGGCTCCGGCACCCGCGTCCAACTGTGGGACTGCCACGGCAACAGCAACCAGCAGTGGACCTTCACCTCCGGCGGCACGGTCACCAACGGCGCCAACAACCTCTGCCTCAACGTCACCGGCACCGGAAACGGCTCCACCGTGACCGTCGCCACCTGCAACGGCCAGGCCGCCCAGAGATGGACCAGGTCATGACCGGCAACTAACCGACATCAACCCCGCCGGGTCCAGGCGACCTCGCCCGGACCCGGCACACAACCGGGGCGCAGACCATCACCCCTGCATGAGCGGAAGGCGGCGCACTCCGGTAAGGGACGGCGTGGGAATGAACTGCACGGGGTCGGCCGGGTCGGTACGCAGAGTGTCGAAACGGTCGAGCAGGATGTTCAGGGCGACCCGTCCCTCCAGCCGAGCCAAGGGAGCGCCCAGGCAGAAGTGGATGCCGCGGCCGAAGCCGAGGTGCGGGTTGGGGTCGCGGTCGGGGTCGAAGACGTCAGGGTCGGGGAACTGGCGTGGATCCCGGTTGGCCGCCCCGAGCCAGAGCATGACCATCTGGTCGGCCGGGATCGTCACCCCGCCGAGCCGGGCCTCGCGAGTGGTGGCGCGACCGAGGAGGGCGAACGGGGTCAGGAACCGGATGGACTCCTCGATGACCGCCGGGATCGCCGAGCGGTCGGCGCGTACCCCGGCCTGCTGCTCGGGGAAGGCGTCCAGGCACAACACCGTGTTGCCGAGCAGCATCGTCGTGGTGATGTGCCCCGCGAGCAGGAGGACGATCGCGAAGTTGACCACCTGATCGTCCGGCAGACGTTCGCCGTCCACCTCGGCCTCCACCAGCCTGGTGAGCAGGTCGCCACGCGGCTGCCGCCGGCGTTCGGCGGCGTGGCCGGCGAGATAGGCGGACATCTCCTTCCACGGTTTCATCGTGGCCTCGATGTCCGCGCTGCGCTCCTCGGCGGACTGGTTGAGCGAGATCTCGGCGTCACGCTGGAAAAGCGCGTCGGCCCACTGCTTGAACAGGGCGCGATCACCGCTGGACACCCCGAGCAACTCGGCGATGACGATGACCGGCAGCGGATAGGCCAGATCGCTCACGAGCTCGAACCGGCCGCGCTCACGCGCCGCGTCGAGCAGCTCGTGGGTGAGCGCGGCGATCCGCGGTTCGAGATCCCCCACGACCTTGCGGGTGAAGGCGCTGCTGACCAGCTTGCGGAGCTTGCCGTGCTCCGGCGGGTCGATCTGGGTGATGAAGCCCTTCAGCGAGAAGTCGTCCTCGCTGGGCAGCATCTCCTTGGGGACCACGCGCATGGTGTCGGAGGAGTACGTCGCGGGGTCACCGAGGACCTCGTGCAGTTCCGGGTACCCGTAGACGTTCCACATCCCGGTGCGGGCGTCGAACTCGACCGGCGGGCCCGATCGGGGCCCGTGCAGCCAGAAGTGCCGTTCGGGGAGGTCGTACCGCTTGACGATGTCGGACATCGCCTCTCCTTGGTTGAGGATCCCTCTGCTGATGTACGTCAGGACGACTTCTCGCGGTGCTCCTTCCAGCGCTCGAACATCTGGTCCGAGTCCTGCAGGATGAAGGCGAAGAACTCCCGGGTGTCCTTGAGCCGGTCGCGCTGGCCGGGTCGGTCGTCGCCGAGGATCGACAGCCCGAAGTCGAGCGTGTCGAGGCTCTGCTTGAGGATGGCCAGCTGGACCCGCATGACCTGAGCCCACCCACCGCCGACTATCCGGTAGCGGTGCTCGCGGGTGGAGCTGGGAACGCGTTCCACCATTCCGCTCACCTCCAGATGCCTGGCGACCGTGCTGACGGCGGTCTTGCTCACGCCGAGCTCCGCCGCCAAGTCGGTGAGGGATTGGTCGGGCGGATCGCTGATCATGAGCCACGCGTACATGCGGCCCATCGTGCGTGTCCCGCCCAGACGCTCCATGATCAGGCCCATGCGATCGACGAACTCGATCTCCGAAAGGTTCACCGTCGCCAACTCCACAATGGACGTCAAGTACGTACTTCACGGAATATACGCCGCGCCTCCGGCACGCGTGAAGAGGCGTACGGCAACAGGTCCCGGCAACCGGTGAAACCCGGTCGAGGGTGCCGTGAAACCGGCGCCACCGAGAGTGAAGCCATGAGCATCACAGAACTCAGACATACCGGGGGCGGCCCGGCCTCCGACGACGGGGGCACCGATCTGGCCGTACGTGCCGAAGGGCTTGTGAAGACGTTCGGCGAGCATCGTGCCGTCGACGGGATCGACCTGGACGTACGCCCGGGTGAGATCTTCGGCGTCCTCGGCCCCAACGGCGCCGGCAAGACCACCATGCTACGGATGCTGGCCACCCTGTTGAAGATCGACGCGGGCCGTGCCGAGATCTTCGGGGTCGACGTGGCCGCCAACCCGCACGTGATCCGCCAACTCGTCGGCGTCACCGGACAGTACGCATCGGTCGACGAGAACCTGACCGCCCGCGAGAACCTCTGGCTTTTCAGTCGCCTGCAGGGCATCGCCGCGCCGCGCGCCCGGCGCATCGCCACCGAACTGCTGGCCCAGTTCGGTCTGGAGGAGGCCGCCGGCAAACCGATCGCGCAGTTCTCCGGCGGCATGCGCCGGCGCCTCGACCTGGCGGCCAGCCTGATCACCAGGCCACCGCTGATCTTCCTCGACGAGCCGACCACCGGTCTCGATCCGCGCACGCGCGGCCAGATGTGGGACACCATCCGCGGTCTGGTCACCGACGGCTGCACGGTGCTGCTGACCACGCAATATCTGGACGAGGCCGACCAGCTCGCCGATCGCGTCGCCGTCATCGACCACGGCCGCAAGGTCGCCGAAGGGACCCCCGACGAGTTGAAGACCACGGTCGGCAACTCCGCCCTCCAGTTGCTGCTCGCCGAGCCGGGTCAGGGGCCCGCGGCTATGGAGATCGTGCGGCGCGTCCTCGGCTCCGACCCGATCCTCAGCCCGGAGCAGGGCCGCCTCAACGTCGCCCTCGACCAGGCCGATCTGGCCGCGGACGTACTGATCGCGCTGCGTGCCGCCGGGGTGTCGATCTCCTCGGTGAGCGTGGCCAAGCCCAGCCTGGACGAGGTGTTCCTCGCCCTCACCGGCCACGAAACGGACGGGGACGACCAGACCGGCACGGAGGAGAACCGATGAGCACCACGATCGCACCCGCCCGTGAGGCGGTCCGGGCCGCCGACCGCGTGGCGGCCGCCCGGCGGCGCATCTCCATGGGGGAGACGCTCGGTCAGACCCTGATGATGGCGTGGCGGGCACTCAAGAAGATGCGCCGCAACCCGGAGCAGTTCTTCGACGTGGCGCTGCAGCCGATCCTGTTCACCGCGATGTTCGCCTTCATCTTCGGCGGCGCCATCGCCGGCGACGTGCAGAGCTACCTCCCCCTGATGATCCCCGGCATCCTCGCCCAGACCGTGCTGACGACGTGCATGGCCACGGGCACGCAACTCCGCGAGGACATGGAGAAGGGTGTCTTCGACCGGTTCAAGTCGTTGCCGATCGCCCGGATCGCGCCGCTCGCCGGCCCGATGGTGGCCGACCTGCTGCGCTACACGATCGCCGCCACACTGACCTTCGGAATGGGCCTGGTGCTGGGCTACCGCCCGGGCGGCGGAGCGGGCGGCGTGCTCGCCGCGATCCTGCTGGCGATCTTCACGGGCTGGTCGCTCGCGTGGGTCTTCACCTGGGTCGGCACGATCGCCCGGAGCGCCCAGGCCGTGCAGGGCATCTCCATGATGATCTTGTTCCCGCTGACGTTCCTGTCGAACGCGTTCGTCCCCGTCGAGACCCTGCCCGGCTGGCTGGCCGCGTTCGTACGGGTCAACCCGGTCTCACATCTGGTCACGGCCGCCCGCGACCTCGCCAACGACGCCCTGGTCAGCGGAGAGGTGGCCTGGACGCTCCTGGCGTGCCTGATCGTCATCGCGATCTTCGCGCCGCTGTCGGTACGAAGCTACAAACGGCACATGTGACCTCCGTCCGTCATGCCCGGAAACCTGCTCGACGAGACTCCGTGCCTCGTCGAGCAGGTCGGGGCCGCGTCGATCGCCGTACTGGGCCCGCACGGCGGCGATCATCCCGGGCGCGGCCAGCTCCGCGTACGGTTCGATCCGCTTGAAGGTCATGCTGGGCATGCCGCTGTTGTACGCGAACCGCTCGGCCAGCACCAGCAACCCGATCGCGTCGCCGGGGGCCATGGCTTCCCGCAGCAACCCCCAGGCGCCGAGCGCGAAGAGCACCGAACCGCACAGCGGGAAGTCGAGGATGGGGTTCTCCACACCCAGCAGGTCGAAGTCCCGCGCGGCGGAGAACAACTCCTCGCCGTACCGGACGTCTTCCGGCGGGGCGTGGTACGCGTACGCCGTCAAAGTGACCGACACCGCGATCATCGTCCACGGCGTGAACTCCGCGCGGGACACCCCGGGCAGGCGCAGATCGCGTGCCCGCTGGACGGCCAGGCGGTACTGCGCGAGCGCGGCGGCCGTCTCGCCGCGGGCGAGGGCGAGCTCCGCCGCGCACAACGAGGCGATCGCCATCGCGCCGAACACCGCCTCGTTGTCGTTGATCCGGGTGATCTCAGCGAGCTCGGCCTCCGCGGTGCCGAGGTCGCCATCGATGAGCGCGGAGGTCAGCAGCACCGCGCGTAGCTGGATCTCGTCATCGGTGGCGCCGAGCCGGCTGAGCACCGGAATGGCGGTCCGCGCGTGTTCGACCGACTGCCGGTGGTCGCCGAGATGCACGACCAAGTGGGCCAGCACGGCGTGCATGATCGCGGCGAGCCACGGCCCATCGTCCTCGGGGAGCATCATCAGGGTGCGCTCGGCGGCCTCGATCGCCCCGGTCACGTCACCCGCGTTCTCCAGGACGTGGACGCTCAACTGCGTCGCCGCCAAGGCGACGGCACGGTCGGTGCTCCGGCTCAACATCGCCAGCCGGCGGTGCACCTCGGCGCCGTCGGCCACGTCGCACGCGAGCAGCACCGTGGTCATCGCCCCCACGTGGGGATCGGTCATGTCACTGGTGGGCAGCGTACGGAGGAGATCGCGCAACGGATCGCCGCGGCGATCCGTGATGATCACGATGTTCATGAGCGTGATCAGTATGGCGGCCCTGGTCACCTCGACGAGGTGTGGCGGCGGCACCCAGCCGGTGATCACCTCGTTGATCGCATCCCAGTGGACGAGGATCCGGGAGTGGTCGCCACGGATCGACCACAGCGTGCCGACGCCGACCAGTAACTGGACCGTCGTAACGGGATCGGACTCGCCGAGAGCCTGCCGGAGCAGATCGGCGAGGTTGCCCTCCTCGACGCGCAACGCGTCGACCGCCGCGAACTGCGCCGGGCTGAACACCGCCAAAGCGTGTTCGAGGGCGTACGCCGTCGCCCAGGCTCGCTGCGCCGCCCGGGCGGGCGCCTCCTCGCCGGCCTCCTTCAACCGCATCCGCCCGAACTCCCTGACGGTCTCCAGCATCCGGTAGCGCAGGCCGTACGTCGTCTCGCGGACGCTCAGCATCGACTGCTCGGTCAGCACGTCCACGACGTGCAGGGCGTCCGGGCCGAGGACGTGCTCGGCCGCGGCCAGCGTGAAACCATCGCCGAACAGCGACAACCACCGCAACGCCTGCCGTTCCGGGTCGCCCAGCAGATTCCACGACCAGTCGATGACCGCGAGCAGCGTCTGGTGCCGGTCGGGGGCCATACGGTTCCCGCCGCGCAGCAGAGCGAACCGGTCCGCCAGGCGCCGCGCGATCTCCTCCACCGACATCACCCGCACCTTGGCCGCGGCCAGCTCGATCGCGAGCGGCAGCCCGTCGAGGCGGACGACGACCTCCTCGACCACTCCCTCCTCGATCCGCACACCTGGGCGGGCGGCCGTGGCGCGCTGGCGGAACAACTCCACCGCGTCGCCCCTGGGCAGCTCGCCAAGCAGGTAGACGCGTTCGGCGGGGATCGACAACGGGGCGCGCGAGGTGATCAGCACCCGCAGGTCGCGGGTCGTGACGGTCAGGAACGCCACCAGATCGGCGACGGCCTCGATCACGTGCTCGCAGTTGTCCAGGATCAGCAGCGCCGGAGCCTGGTCGAGATGCTGGGCGATCCGGGCGCGAACGTCGGAGCGCTGCTCGGTGGTCAGGGCCCGACGCCCGCTGACCGAGTCCCGGACCCCGAGTGCCGAGCCCACCTCCCCGACCACGCCGTCCGGCGAGGAGACCCCGACGAGTTCGACGAAGTGAGCGATGGGCTGCGCGGCGTTCCTGCCGACGACATGAGCCAGCCGGGTCTTGCCCAGCCCGCCAGGGCCGATGATGGAGACCACCCGGTTGGTCTGCACCAGGGCGTGCACCGCACGGATGTCGTCGTCGCGGCCGAGCAGCGAGGAACCGTCGAACAGGATGCCTTCACGCACCGGCCGATCGGCGACCAGGAGTTCGGCGTACACGCGGGCAAGCTCAGGCCCTGGCCCGGTGCCGAGCCGCGCCACCAGACCCGCGCGATACCGCTCGTAACGCTCCAGAGCGGCGGCGGCACCTCGTACGGCGGCCTCGCTGCGCAACAGGCAGGCGAGCAGCTCCTCGTCGTGCGGCCGATCGGCCACGGCCTCCTCCAGCAGCGGCAACGCGCTCTCGTGAGCACCGCTCCGCCCCCGCGCGATCGCCACCACCCGGCGCGCCTCGGCCACCCACCCTGCGGCGACGCCCCTCAGCTCAGCGAGCGGCCCCGTGGCTCCGTCCACGCCGCTGGCCACCAGACCCATGGCCTCTTCGGCGCGGCGGCACGCGAGCACCATGTCGTCTTCGCCCAGTGCGGCCCGTGCCTGCTCCACCAAACTGCCGAGCAGCAGCACGTCCACCTGATCGGCGGGCAGCCCGAGCCGGTAACCACGCGCGATCCGCACCACGACGTCGGCACAGGTCGCCGCCCTGGTCCGCGAGACGACCACCTGCAACGCCTTCGCGGGGTTGGCCGGCACCTCTTCGGGCCACAACTCCTCGGCCAAGCGCTCGTCACCGACCCCTGCCCGCCCATGCATGGCGAGCACGGCCAGCAAGGTCTGCGCGCGATCACCGACCACGCGCACACCCTGCCACCGAACGCCATCGAGCAGGACCAGTGCGGGGGACACACCCACAGCTTACGGAGAGTGCGATGATCGCGAGAGGCCGTGACCGGGCGCGAGGGGAAGCGCCGTCCTTCCGCGACCGACGGCGGGCGAAGCCCACGGCCCTGAGCGAAGCGAAGGACCATTTCACAGTGCCCGTTCGAGGGCGGCGAGCACGGCGTCGTCCAGCATCTCGACGCGGCCACCGACCAGGTGACGCTCCACGATCTCCACCACCACCGTCTCGCTCCGTGCCACCTCCCACGCGACCTGGTCGGCCCCCACCGTCGCGGGGGCGTCGCTGCGCAGGTAGGTGAGGTCGGCGAAGTATGGGAGCACCCACGGCAGGGAGTTGCGGGTGAACGAGTCGCCGATGAGCAGGGTCCTCGGCCGGTACAGCGATGCGCGGCCGGAGGCGTTGGCGGTGCGGAAGGACACCGGCAGCTCGCGGTCGTCCTGTCGGAGCCGCCGCACGCCGTCCCGGTCCAGGCGCCACCGCTCGACGGTCTCCTCGCGGGGCACGCCCAGCAGCCCGCCCAGGTCGCCGTCGCGCACCGCCCGCCCCGTCCTGACCAGCCGGGTGTGCCGGGACAGGCCGGGGTCGAGGGCACGGGCGAGTTCGGCGCCGTACAGCCCCGCGGAGCGCTCGGTCCAGTGGCTGTCGGTCCGCCAGTACGCCGGCGCGCCGGAGTCGCGCTGCGTCCGTTCCAGCGGGCCCCGCAGATCCACGTAGCCGGGCAGGCGCGCCATCCGCAGTGCGGCCCAGAACTCCCGCTTGCGTTCGCCGAGACAGCTCTGGCCGGGGAAGCGCTCCGGCAGCCGGTGCGGGTACACGGTGGTCTTGTCGGGGGCGACGGTGACCAGGAACCGCCGGCCGGACCCGCGCACGATCTCGGCCAGGCGGCGCAGGCGTTCGAGGGTGTCGGCGACCGGGCGGCGCGGCCGGCACGCCTCGGTCACGTCGTCGCCGAAGTAGAGCCAGCCGTCGCGCCCTTCCACCACCCGCGGATAGTCTGGCCGGCCCGTCCTGGCGTGCGACGACGCGTCCCCGAATAGCAGCTCCGAGAGGGCGGCGTCCGCGCGTACCGCGTACCGCCGCAGCGACAGATGGGCGGTCGCCCACGCCTCCGCGTCCGGGATGACGTCCCAGCCCCGCGACAGCGCCGGGAACTCCGGCAGCCTCCGGTTCTCGATCTCCACCGCACGGTCACCCGCGACGAAGGCCAGGGCGGGGCCGAAGAAGAACAGCGCCGCCGCCAGCGGCGCCACCGCCCGCCGTGCCGTGGGGCGGCGGCCTCTGGCCCGGGGCGACGCCGGTCCGGTCCGCACAGTGCTCACCTCCATCATCTCTGTCAGAACTGGTAGTAGAGGAAAGGGCTGAAGGTTCCGGCGGCGACCAGCATCGCCGCATAGGGGGCGGCCACCCAGATCACCACGGCGCGCGCGACCCGCGCCGCCCGTCCCCGGCCCTCCTCGATCAGCGGGCCGAGCGCCGGCCCGGCCGGCGACGCCACCACGGCGAGCGCCAGAGCGAGGACGAGCATCCGCTGGCGGTTCGCGGTGTACGCGACGAACTCGTCGAGCTCGCCCGGACGCCAGGTGAACATCGCCCGCAGCATGCCCCACGCGTCCGGCATGCTCTCCGCCCGGAAGACCACCCAGCCGACCACGACCAGCAGGAGAGTGGCGCCGCGGCGCAGCACGCCCGCCCACGCGGCGGTGGGCGGGCGGTCCCAGCCGAGCAGCCGTTCGGCCACCAGCAAAGCGCCGTGGTACAGGCCCCACACCAGGAAGGTCCAGCCGGCGCCGTGCCACAGGCCACAGAGCGCGAAGACGGCCAGCAGGTTGCGGTACGTCCTCGGCGCGCCGCCCCGGTTGCCGCCGAGCGGGATGTACACGTAGTCGCGGAACCAGCGGGACAGCGACATGTGCCAGCGCCGCCAGAAGTCGGTGACGGAGTACGCCGTGTACGGCCGGTCGAAGTTCTCCGGGAGCCGGAATCCGACCATTGTGCCCAGGCCAATGGCCATGTCCGAGTAGCCGGAGAAGTCGAAGTAGATCTGCAGCGCGTAGGCCGACGCCCCCAGCCACGCCGTCGGGGTGCTGATCTGCCCCTCCGCCTGCGCGAACGCCGCGTCGG
This sequence comes from Sphaerisporangium flaviroseum, assembly GCF_039537005.1. NCBI lineage: Bacteria > Bacillati > Actinomycetota > Actinomycetes > Streptosporangiales > Streptosporangiaceae > Sphaerisporangium > Sphaerisporangium flaviroseum. The sequence goes on from NZ_BAAAZR010000052.1 coordinate 248,422, forward strand.
CGACGGGGGCGAGCGAGTCGGCGACGATGACCTTCTTGGCCAGCCCCAGGGCGAAGCGCGGGAAGCCCGCGGCGAGGTCGCCGAGGCGGTCGCGCCGGGCGTCGCCGAGCTGCCCGGCCATCTCGTGGTAGCGGACGATCGGCCCGGCGACGAGCTGTGGGAACATCGCGATGTAGGTGACGAACCGCACGGGACTCCGCTGGGCGGGCGTGCTGCCTCGGTAGACGTCCACCACGTACGACAGGTGGTGGAAGGTGAAGAACGAGATCCCGATCGGCAGGGCCAGGGCCACGACCGGGGTGTGGCCCAGCCCCAGCGCCCCCGCCAGCGCGTCCACCTGCCTGCTGGCGAAACCGGCGTACTTCCACACCGCCAGCACCGCCACGTCCCACCCGACGGCCGCCAGCAGCACGCCGCGGCGCGCCCCCGGCCGGTCGCGCAGCCGGGCCGAGCCAAGCGCGAGCCCGGCGACGTAGTTGACGGCGACGGCCGCGAGCAGCAGCAGGACGTACGGTCCGGCGCCCCAGGTGTAGAAGACCAGGCTGGCGGCGGCGACGACCGCATTGCGCCGGCGCGGCGGGAGCAGGCAGTACGCGGCCAGCGTGGCCGGCATGAAGAACCACAGGAACAAGGGGGAGGCGAACGACATCTGGGCCCCGAGGATGTGCAGGAGAGGGTGCGGACGACAGGGGCACTCCAGCAGACGGCCGATCAAGGTGACGTAACCGTATTTGGTTACGCCCGCGTTATTCCGCCGCTGCCACCCTGGTGCCCGCCGGGACGTACGGGTGCGCCCGCCGGGGCATACGGGTGCGCGGAGGGACTACGGAAGGGGCGCGATGCGGGTCCTGATCGCCGAGGACGAGCGGATGCTCGCCGACTTGATCGCGGCGGGCCTTCGCGGCGAGCGGCTGACCGTGGACGTCGCCTACGACGGCGCGGCGGCCCTGCGACGGCTCGCCGTCCACCGTTACGACGTGCTCGTCCTCGACCGGGACCTGCCGGGCGTGCACGGCGACGACGTCTGCCGGAAGGCGGTCGACGCGGGCGGCCTGGTCCGGATCCTCATGCTCACCGCCGCGGGGAATGTCCGCGACCGGGTGGCCGGCCTGTCCCTCGGCGCCGACGACTACCTGACCAAGCCGTTCGCCTTCGACGAGCTGGTGGCCAGGGTCCGCTCCCTGGGCCGGCGCGCCACCCCCGCCGATCCGCCGGTCCTCCGGCGCGGGGACATCACCCTCGACCCGGCCCACTGCCAGGTGTTCCGCGACGGCCGGTACGTCCCGCTGGCCCGCAAGGAGTTCGGCCTGCTCGCCGAGCTGCTGCGCGCCCGCGGCACCGTCGTCTCGGCCGAGGTCCTGCTGGAGAAGGTCTGGGACGAGCGCGTCGACGCCTTCACCAACACCGTACGGACCACGATGATGAAGTTGCGCCGCAAGCTCGGCGAGCCACAGGTCATCGAGACCGTCCCCGGCGTCGGGTACCGCATCCCATGAGGACCACCATCCGGATGCGGTTCGCCCTGCTGTTCGGAGGGATGTCCTTCCTGATCGGCGCCCTGCTGCTGGCCATCGTCCACCTCGTCGTCCAGCTGAGCCTCGGACCTCTCCCCCAGGAGACCGGCGCTCTCATGGTCCGCACCCCGGAAGGCCAATGGGTGTCGAGGAAGGACGTCCTCCGGTTCGGCTACGAGGAGGGGATCCAGCGGATCTACCTGGCCGACACCCTGCACGCCGTGCGTCTCTGGGGAGCCGTGGCCCTGATCGTCACCACTGTGATCGCCGGCGCGGCCGGCTGGTGGGCGGCCGGCCGGACGCTCCGCCCGGCACGGACGGTGACCCTCGCCGCCCGGCGCGTCGCGCAGAGCCACGACCTGGCCGAGCGCATCGGCTACGACGGCCCGTACGACGAGATCAAGGAACTGGCCGACATCTTCGACGGCATGCTCGGCCGGCTGGCCCGGGTCGTGGACGGGCAACGGCGGTTCATCTCCAACGCCTCGCACGAGCTGCGCACCCCGCTCGCCGTGAACCGCACGCTGGTGGAGGTGGCGGTCCGCGAGCCCGGCGCGCCCGCGCAGGTCCGGCGGCTCGGCGAGTCGCTGCTGCTGGTGAACGCCAGGCACCAGCGGCTGGTCGACGGCCTGCTCGCCCTGGCCGAAGGCGAGCGACCGGTCCTCGACCGCAACCGGTTCGACCTGGCCGACGTGGTCGAGCACGCCGTGGAGCAGGCGGCGGCCGAGGCGAAGGAACGCGGCGTCACCGTGCACAGCACGCCGGAATGCGCGCCCACCGCAGGTGACGCGGCGCTGGTCGAACGGCTGGCGCAGAACCTCGTGGAGAACGCGATCAGGCACAACCAGCGGGACGGCGAGGCGTGGGTGACCACCCGGCGGTGCGGCGACATGGTCGAGCTGGTGGTCGGGAACACCGGGGCCGCCGTGCCGCCCGGCGAGATCGAGGCGATCTTCCAACCGTTCCGGCGGCTGCACGGCGACCGGCTGGACTCCGAGCGCGGCAGCGGCCTCGGCCTCTCCATCGCCCGCGCCATCGCCGCCGCCCACGGCGGCACGATCACCGCCGAACGCCGCGACCAGGGCGGCCTCACGATCACCGTGCGCCTGCCCTGCGAAGAGTGACCACCCCCCTCACACCCCGCCCTGTTCCGCGAAAGACCCCTTGTGAAGATCGCAAGGGGCCTTCGACAAGAGAGCCGACGAGGGGAATCGAACCCCTGACCTACGGTTCACAAGCCAGTTCGAGATCGTCTATCGACGTCCACTGATGTGCCTGACTCCCTGTTCAGAGTCCACATCGCTCTCATCGTCTTCTACCGCCGTCTACCGACATCCACGGAGGCTGTTAGCACCGGCGTTAGCAAATGGATCAGGTACCGCTACGGCCTGAGCCGCATCAGGGCCACGCTAGCTCGGGCACCCACCCCGCTGTCACTGTTGCCGGAGGACCTGACGCACCTCCATCAAGGCGAACCCGAGCAGGTTCAACCCCTGCCACAGTTCCGGCCTCTCGGCTCGTTCATCGTCGGCCGCCAGCCCGATCCCCCAGATGCGGTCCACCGGGCTCGCCTCCACCAGCACCCGCTCACCAGTACCCAGCAGGAACTCTCGCAGATCGGCATGCTGGCCGAACTTGGCGAGATTGCCCCGAACCACCAGATCGAAGCGGGCCGACACCCACGTCTCCTCCTCGAAACCCCGCACCCGGCGCCCGAGATCCTTGGCCTGCTTGGGGTGATCGGCCGCCACGATCGCCGCGGCCGTCTCCTCGTCACCGAACAGCCGCGCCTTACCCGCCATCATGAAATGCTCCGCCGTGCGATAGACGACGCCGTCCACGGCGAAGTCCGCTGGCCACCACTGCGACAGGCACCCGTCCCCGATAGCCCCAGAACGCGTCGGCCGGTGCCCCCAGAACATCAGGTACTTGATCCGCTCACCGTGCTGCGCCACCTCGACCAACCCCGCCACATCGCGCACGTCCACCGTCTTCGCCATGCATGCACCCTCACACACCACTTGACTCGGCACCAACCACTTTCAGGCGACGGCCACACCGCGTGCCCTGGAAAGCAGACCTGGTCGTGGTCGGCCAGCGTCTGGAGCCCGATCGCGGTCCTGGCGTGCCGGGCCCTGGAGGCCGATGACGGCACCGAGGGCTGGTGCCGACGCTGCGGGTGTGCAGGAGACCCCGGGACACCGTCACGCGGGAGCGGGCGCACGAGCCGCTGGGCTGGCGACCGACCACCCTGCTGGTGACTCTCGCGTCGCCCAAGGGCTTGGCGTCGCGGATCGGGGTGGCCGCCGATCTCGACTGATTGTCGGTACGGCCTGCCACTATGTCCCGCATGACGACATCCGACCCCTTAGCCCCGTTCCAGTGGCTCAACAAGTCCGAGGGCTCGGGCGGCGGCGCACTGGGTGTGATCTTCAGCGTGGCCTTCTTCCGTGGGCTCGACCCAGCGGAGGTGGTGCGCCGCTTCAGCCGCGGTGAGAGCTCCGGCCAGGAGTCGGACTTCGGCGGGCTCGACGCCAAGGCCTACGAGTTCGTCAACGAGACGCACGGCGGGGCTGGCGGCGGCTACGTAGGCGTCATCCAGGCCGGCGAGTGGTGCGTGGCCATCGAGCCCCACGGTTGGATGGTGACGCTCCACGAGGTGGTGACCGAGCTGTCGCGGGGTTGTGAGGTGCTGGCGGTCACCCGGCACGACTACGCCGCCGAGCACAGTTTCGAGTACGCGATCGACGGCACGGTTGTCACCGGTTACCGGCTGCGACACCCGCACGAGCGTTACGGCTCCGTCCCTGACCGGCTCAACGGCTTCATGCGGGAGCTGGGCATGGGGCTGGACAAGCCGGAGGACGAGGCCGCGTGGGACGTCGCTTGGGAGGACAACTACGACACCGCCGTGCCAAGGGGCTTCGCCCTGGCGGCGAAGGTCACGGGGGTGCCGTTCAGGCCGGACATGCTCGACCGCCCGATGCTCGTGGGCCCTATTGTGGAAAAATGATCGTTTTGTACCGTCCAGCAGTACCCGCTGCTCAGCGTGCCACCTGACCGCCCTGGCGGTGCCAGGGGGTTACGTCCACGGAGGCGTGGTAGGCGGTCAGGGGCGGGGTCGAACCGCCGACCTTCCGCTTCTGGCGACGGCGTGCCGCATAGGCGTTGCTGCACTCCATCCACAGATGGCGGGCCTCGTCGAGTTCGGCGACGGCCCGCACCAGCGAGGCAGAATCGTCCTCCAAGCGTCGAGGGATGCGCGCATTGACCAGCAGGTGATGCCACGTGGGCCGGAACCCGTACGGCGCGAAGTGCACGACGCACTCCCGCAGCGCCAGCAGCCGATCTTGAGGCGGCAGCATCATGTGGGACGCCAGTCGTCGTTGGCGGCCTGGTCCTGGTGCCCTTTGTCGGTCGACGCTGGCGGGTGGTTCACTGAGGCTGAGCTGATGGCTCGTCGCCCTCGTCGGGGTCATCTTGCGGGGTGATCTGGTCGGGTGGCCGGCCTATGGCTGGGTCCGCGGCGAAGGTGCCGATGTTCTTGACCGTGTAGATCAGACCCTCGTCCAAGAGTGCGTTGATCACCTTGCGTGCTGTCCGGCGCGCGATGCCGAACTCCGCGGCCATGCGAGGTTCGCCGGGGATGGGATGTCCGGGCTTGTAGACGCCTGCTTCGTGTTAGCAAAAGGCCCCTTGCGATGATCGCAAGGGGCCTTTGAGCTGGGAGCCGACGAGGGGAATCGAACCCCTGACCTACGGTTTACAAGACCGTTGCTCTGCCGATTGAGCTACGTCGGCCTGCGGTGCCCTACGAGTTTAGTGGCATGACGTGGGGTCCGTCACCGATCAACGGTGCCGGGCCGGGCCCGAGCCGGGCCGTCCGGGATCAGGCTGCCTGTGAACAGCCTGTGGATCCCGTATAGCGGCCTGTGGAACCCATATGGCGGCCTGTGGAACCCGTATGGCGGCCTGTGGAACCCGTATAGGCCGCTGTGGATCCCGTATAGGCCGCTGTGGATCCCGTATAGGCCGCTGTGGATCCCGGTTGGCGGCACGCCGGCGTCGGCGCCTCGTTGGGGGCGTGGGGGGTGGGGGTGGTTGCGGGGTGGGTGGTCAGCGGCGGAGGCGGGCGGTCTCGTAGAGGGCGATGCCGGCGGCGATGCCGGCGTTCAGGGACTCGGCGGTGGGGCGCATGGGGATGCGTGCCACCACGTCGCATGACTCGCGGACCAGGCGGGACAGGCCCTTGCCCTCTGAGCCGACGACGATCACGAGCGGCTCGGTGAGCAGCTCCACGTCGCCGATGTCGGTCGAGCCCTCACCGTCGAGGCCGACGACGAACAGCCCCTGCTCGCGGTATTCGCGAAGCGCGCCGGTCAGGTTGGCGGCCCGGGCCACGGGAAGGTGGGCGAGCGTGCCGGCCGAGGTCTTCCAGGCGCCGGCCGTGACGCCGGCCGAGCGGCGGGACGGCACGAGGATGCCGTGGGCGCCGAAGGCGGTGGCGGAGCGGGCGATGGCTCCAAGGTTGCGCGGGTCGGTGACGCTGTCGAGGGCGACGATCAACGGCACCTCGGCCGCGTCGTGAGCACGCTCGACCAGATCCTCCGGGTGGGCGTACTCATACGGCGGAAGCTGGAGCGCGAGGCCCTGGTGGACCGCGCCGTCCATCATCCTGTCGAGCTTCTCGCGGCTGACCTCCAGGAGGGCGATGCCGCGATTGGCCGCCATCTTGATCGCCTCTCGGATGCGGTCGTCGCTCTCGACACGCTGTGCGACGTACAGCACGTTGGCGGGCACCTCGGCTCGCAGCGCCTCGACCACCGGATTACGCCCGCCGATGACCTCGGGGGCGTCCTCACGCCTGCCCCCGCGGCTCGGCCGCGCGGGCTGGTCGGCGGCGGGCCGGGCGGTCGCCGCTCCGCCCGAGGACCGCTGCTTGTCCTTGAACCAGTGCCTCTCGTGGGCGGGCGGAGTCGCTCCCCTGCCTGAGAGGGACCGCCGGCCCTGCCCACCAGTGCCCCTTGTGGGGCCCTTCTTCTTCGCGGGCCTACCGGACGACCCTTTACCCCCACCAGCCATAGCCCCAGCCTACCGGCGGGATCAGCGGGCCAGTTCCCATCGAGGACCTTGGGGGGTGTCCTCGACCATCACGCCCGCCGCGGCGAGCTGATCGCGGATCGCGTCGGCCGCGGCGTAGTCCTTGCGTGCCCGCGCGGCCTGGCGCTGCTCCAGGGCCACCTTGACCAGGGCATCCACCGTGTCGCGCATGCCGCTTTCGCCCCCGGCCTCCCGCCATTGGGGGGAGCGAGGGTCCAGACCGAGCACGTCGAGCATGTTCTGCGTCTCGGCGAGAAGCCGGGCCACCTGCTCCTTGTTGCCGTGGGAAAGAGCGACGTTGCCCTCGCGGACGACCTCGTGGACCACGGCGAACGCCTGAGGAACGTTGAGGTCGTCGTCCAGCGCGTCCACGAAGGCCTGCGGGAGCGGCGCCGCCGCGTCGACGTCGTGGATCACCTCGGCGGCGCGGGTGACGAAGCCCTCGATGCGCTGGTAGCCGGCGGCGGCCTCGGCGAGCGCCTCGTCGGAGTAGTCGATCGCGGAGCGGTAGTGGGCCGCGACGAGGTAGTAGCGCAACTCGACGGCACGCACCTTGCCCAGCATCGCGGGCACGAGCAGGGAGTTGCCGAGGGACTTGCTCATCTTCTCGGCGCCGATCTTCAGCATGCCGTTGTGCAGCCAGTAGCGCGCGAAGCCGTCGCCCGCGGCCTGCGACTGGGCGATCTCGTTCTCGTGGTGCGGGAAGATCAGGTCGACGCCGCCGCCGTGGATGTCGAAGGTCTCGCCGAGGTATTTGGTGGCCATGGCGGAGCACTCGAGATGCCAGCCGGGACGGCCGGGACCCCATGGAGTGGGCCAGGTCGGCTCTCCGGGCTTGGCGCCCTTCCAGAGCGCGAAGTCACGGGCGTCACGCTTGGCCGAGTCGCTGTCGGTATCGCCCGCCGCACGCATGTTCTCAGGGCGCTGGTTGGACAGCCTGCCGTAACGCTCGGCGTAGGACATCACGTCGAAGTAGACATCGCCGCCGGTCGCGTAGGCGTGGCCCTTGTCGATCAGCCGGTGGATGAGCTCGATCATCTCGGGGATGTGGCCCATCGCCCTCGGCTCCACCGTGGGTGGAAGGCAGCCCAAGGTGTCATAGGCCCACGTGAACGCCCGCTGGTTGCGCTCGGCGACCACGAACCACGGCACGCCTTCTCCCGCCGCGACTCGGATGATCTTGTCGTCGAGATCCGTCACGTTGCGGCAGAACGACACCTCGTACCCGGACCGCGTCAGCCACCTGCGCAGCACGTCGAAGTTGACGCCCGAACGGATGTGGCCGATATGCGGCGGAGCCTGGACAGTGGCCCCGCACAGGTATATCGAGACCCGGCCCGGCTGGATCGGGACGAAGTCGCGGACCGCACGGGTGCTGGTGTCGTATAGGCGCAGACTCACGAACGCAAGGCTAATGCCTCGCACGCCGTGACAGGACGGGTTGCCCGACCTCACAGCGCCGCAAAACGAATGTGAATCCGGCCGCCTTTCCAGTAGCCCAGCGAGAATGACCGACTTCTCCCTATAAGCCAGGTTGTCCCAGGTCGTTTGTGCCGTTATGGGATAGATCGCAGTGACATGGTGTCCTCAGGGCTTTCTGTGAAGCCGCCGTGACGAATCCTTGGCCACCGCGCCCCCGCGCCACCGCGCTGCCGTACGACAGTTCGGACCCCACGTAGGCCCCGGGCGCCGTCGTTACAGTCGCCCAAGCCGTGCCCGTGGAGCGACTCGGACTCCGCAGCGTGTCTCTGTACGCCCGTACGACCATGCCGTCCCGCGCCGAGCAGGAAGGGGGATGACTTTCGGGGAGGGACGTAGGAGATTAATGCGGTGGGTCGCCGCGTGGCGTCGGCCTCCGAGCCGATTACGGGATCGCCGATTCTGTAGGCTCGAAGCGCCATGGACGTCACTCCCCCTGCGGCGGCAGGTAAGCCCTCCCGCCGGACCGAGCCTCTGCCCGCTCCCGCCCAGCCGACCGGAGCGGCGCTGGTGTTGCGCCGCCTGGGGACCGCCGTCGCGGGCCTCGCGGTCGCCGCGCTCGCCGGCGGCGCCTGCGTGCTGTCCTTCGACGCGCTGCGCGCCCTTGCCGTGTCCGGCGGAGCCCGCACCGACCTCGCCTACCTGTACCCCGCCGGCTTCGACGTGCTTCTGGCGATCGCGCTGATCAGCATGCTTCTGCTGCGTCCCGCTCGGCTTCTCCTCCGGGTCCAGGCGGTGCTGATCCTCGCCCTGCTGGTCGCGGCCGCCGCCGCCGCCAACGTCGTGATCGCCATGGGCTTCACGGTCGCGGCGCGGCAGGCCGCCTTGGGCGTCGCCGTGGCCCCCTGGGTGATGCTGGTCATCGGGCTGTGGCTCTTCCTGCTTCCGGCGAGACGCCTCCAATCATCCCCTTCTACGGCGGACGTCCCCGAGCCCGATGGTCGTACGGAGGCCGCGGCTCGTACGGATCACGACCTTCTCCCGTTCGGCCGTGAGGAGCGTGACCCCGACCTGGCTCCGCCCCTCGAAACCGGCCACGCTGCGGCTCTGGAGCGGGAGTACGCACCGCATCTGGAGATCGCCCACGCGTCTGAGCCGGAGATCGATCCGGTGGTGCCGCCGACGCCTGCCCCCGAGACCCCTACCGTGGATGAGCTGCCGCCACTGCACGACGAGACCCGGATCCGCAACCGGCCGAAGGCGCCGACCGCCGACACCCCGGAGGACACCGCTCCAGAGCAGAATTACGCCGGGGTTCATTACACGGATTCTGCGCGCGGGGGCAGGGATACCGAGCGCGGGGACGTGGCTTCCTCCGAGCGCGGGGGCACGGACTACGAGCGTAGGGAAGTGGGCTCCGAGCGCGGGGGCGCGGATTACGAGCGCGGGGAAGTGGGCTCCGAGCGCGGAGCCACGGACTACGAGCGCGGCAAAGCGGGTTTCGAGCGCGGGGACGTGCCTTCCGAGGGCCGTGGGGCGATGGCGGCGGAGGAAGACGCCGTTCCGGAGCAGCAGCACGCGGTTCCCGAGCCCGAGCCTGAGCAGCGCCTGGTGCCGAAGCCTCGTGTCCAGGCCACGACGCCCTCACCCCCGCAGCGCGACCCCGATCTCCCTCTCCGCTGGGGAGATCTCGTCCGGCCGACCACTGGCGACGTGCTGGTCCATCCGCTACCGAAGTCGACGAGCGAACGCGGGGGCGGCGACACCCAGCCGTACCCCCAGGTCACTGATCGGCCGACCGGACAGGTCCGCCACCGGCAGCCCGCCGAGCATTCCTCCGCGGACGCCGACGTCTCCGACGACCCGGACGGGCCGGACACCCAGCCCTACCCCCACCTGCGCGACAACGCCACTCCCCTGCCCTCCGACACCACCGAGACCCCGCACTCAGTGACACCGGAAACCGTGCCCTCAGGGACACCGGAGACCGTGCCCTCAGGGACACCAGAGGACGCGACCGCCGGCACCCTGGAAGAAGCGGGTCCCGATCCCGCGCACGGCGCCGACGTCGCCGACGAAGAGGAGTCGCCACGGGCGAGGCGGCAGCCGTACAGAGAGCCCACCACCGCACCCCCCTCCGGACGGATGCGAAGCACCCCGCTACCCCCCGAGGACTAGAAGCTGACGGCCAACCAGCCTGACCAAGCGACAGACGCCCTAGGGATAGCGACCAAAGAACCAGCCCGAGGCCATGAACGCCCCCAGCCGGCCGCCGCAAACGGCGCCGAATTCACCGTCGGGCAGGATGACCGTAAGGCTGGGAGCCCTTAAATGACCCCCAGAACGGCGCTCACCCCACTGCACTCGGTGAAGGGCCATCCCCACTGCGACAGTCCACGCCCTTCGTTGTGGTCTCGGATGGGGTGAATGCAAAAGATCCGCCTGGTCGTGGGACCAGGCGGATCTTTGAAGGTGCCGGCGGAGTCGGCACCGTGCGGGTGACCACTGCGCTTCACGGCCTAATGGCCGGGCGTGCGCCTTCCGTGCTGTGAGCGTCGGCGGAGGTCACCGGTCAGGATGCACTCCGCCCAGGGTCAGACCCTTGTACGGCCGCGGAGCCCGGCCACCAGGCCGACGCCGACCACGGCGAGAACCACCTGCATGACCAGTTCGATCCAGTCGATGCCGTTCGTGGTCGCGACGCCGAGTACCTGCGCGAGCGCAGTACCGATCAGAGCGGCCACGATGCCGACGACGATCGTCAGAAGCCAGCCGATGGGCTGCCGGCCAGGCAGTACGAGTCGACCGAGAGCACCGATGATGGCACCGATGACGATCGCGCCGAGGATGGTTTGAATGGACATATTGAGCCTCCCCTTGAGGGTCGCACCTTCACGCTGAAAAGATGGCTACCCTGATTTGGGGCACTAATCCTAGAAAGTAAGAAATGCCTGATCAGAGGCCCAAAAAATGACAATGCTGTCATGCAGCGCACCGGTTGACAGGCCACCGACGGCAGGTTCGCAGGCGTCCACCGCCCGCACCACAGGCCTGAACGGCCCCACGCCGATCTGACAGGCCTCAGTCCGCAGGCGGCTCAACCAGAGCCTGAGACACCCCGGACGCGCAGGCGGCCGCCGTCCGCAGAGGGTCCAGCCACCCGCACCACGGGGCTGAAACACCCCGCGCCGCGCAGGCGGTCAGCCTCTCCGAGCGGTTCAACGGTCCCGGCTACGGGCCTGGACGCAGCCGTGCCGGGCAGGCGGCCGGCGTTCGTAGGCAACTCGATCGTGTGTGGCGTAGGTGTGAAGCCTGAGGACGGTGTCCCGTGCCGCGCCGGTTGGGGGCACCGTCCTCAGGTTCGCGGGTGGGTTGAGCCATCCGCCCTACGTGGGATCCCGCTCTTAAGACGTGCTCGTCTGCTCGCCGGTTGGCGGCACCCGGGGAATTACTGGAAAAGCTTGGAAGACGATCGCCGTGGCGATGGCCGCGACGCCTTCGCCGCGGCCGGTCAGCCCGAGACCGTCGGTGGTGGTGGCGCTGACGCTGACCGGGGCGTCCACGACCGCGCTGAGGGCCTTCTCGGCCTCGACGCGGCGAGGCGCCATCTTGGGACGGTTGCCGATGACCTGCACGGCGATGTTGCCGATCTCGAAACCGGCCGCGCGGACATGGCGTGCGGCCTCCTCAAGGAGGGTCACGCCGGACGCGCCTGCCCAGCGTGGGTCGGACGTGCCGAACAGCCCTCCGAGGTCGCCGAGCCCGGCGGCCGACAGCAGCGCGTCGCAGCACGCGTGTGCGGCGGCGTCGCCGTCGGAATGGCCGGCGAGGCCCGTCTCACCCGGCCAGTGCAGACCGGCCAGGTGGAGCTCACGGCCCGATGCGAAAGGGTGGACGTCGACTCCGACGCCCACCCTTGGATGTTTCGTGTTCAGGAGTTGAGAACCTCGTCGAGAAGAGCCTCGGCCTTGTCCTCGTTGGTCTTCTCCGCAAGCGCCAGCTCACTGACCAGTATCTGCCTGGCCTTCGCAAGCATGCGCTTCTCGCCCGCGGACAGGCCACGCTCCTTGTCGCGCCTCCAGAGGTCGCGCACCACTTCGGCAACCTTGTTGACGTCGCCAGACGCCAACTTCTCCAGGTTGGCCTTGTAGCGGCGGGACCAGTTGGTGGGCTCTTCAGTGTGTGGCATGCGCAGAACATCGAAGACACGCTCTAGACCTTCTTGGCCTACAACGTCACGCACGCCGACGAGCTCGGCGTTTTCAGCCGGCACCTGAACGGTAAGGTCGCCCTTGTCGACCTTCAGCACCAGATAGGTTCTGTCCGCGCCCTTTATAGTGCGGGTCGTGATGGCTTCGATCCGAGCAGCCCCGTGGTGGGGGTAGACGACAGTGTCGCCGACCTGGAAAGTCATGTGACAAGTACCCCTTCCGCTGTACTCCAGGATACCACGCGCCAGTCCCCTCCCGGAACAGTGAAATCAACATAACTGCAGGTCAAAGCCTCGATTTGGGACTTGACAACCGCCCCACCGTGTGAATCCCAAGTCCTGACATGCCCGATGACCTGCGATGCTGGCCGCCTCAGCGGTCCCACCGGCCCGGCTCGGAGGGGGGTGCGACGCACGGATAAGGTTGCGTCTGGCCCTACCCATGTGTATCAAGGAGATCTCGAACCGTGACCAGCACCAGCCGTCGCAGGGTGATCGCCGCCACCGCTCTGCTCGCAGCCGCCCCGGCGCTGGCCGCGTGCGGCGCAGGATCCGATGCGAACACCAGCAATGCGTACGCCCCCACTGAGGCCAACGTGCTCATTGACAGCCACGGCTCCAGCAAGTCCTACGGCAGGAACGGCATCAAGGTCGCCCAGGCGTTCCTCCTTGGTCCCGAGGCCGGCGCCAAGATCGAGCCGGGCGGCTCCGTCCCCCTCTACCTCACCATGGTGAACTACGGCACCGCGGCCGACACCCTCGAGGGTGTGGCAGTGGCCGACCAGAGCGCCGGCTCGGTGAAGGCGCAGGGCTCCATCGCCCTTCCCCCGGGCAAGCTGGTCAACACCGGCAGGCCGGCCTCCCAGGTCGCCCTGGAGGGCACCAAGAAGCCCCTGTACGGCGGTGAGAGCGTCACCGTGACCCTGAAGTTCACCCAGGCCGGCGACATCACCATGACGGTTCCTGTGATCACGCGCAGCCGCGAGTTCGCCGTCCTGTCGCCCGCCCCCAGCGCGGTCCCGTCGACCACCCCCAGCGCCGCGCCCTCCACCGCCACCCCGGCCGTGACTCCCAGCGCGACCGCGTCGGCCCACGGCTGACGGGCAGAAGGCACCGGAACACCGCGAAGCGAGAGGCCCGGTGGCGGGGAAATCGCCACCGGGCCTCGTCGTCCCTTGCATCAAACCCGTCACAGGCGCCCCCGCCAGGGGTCACGGCCACGCCAGGGTCATGCCTCGGAGGGGTCGAACTTGTAGCCCAGGCCGCGGACGGTGAGGATGGACCGCGGGTTGGAGGGATCGGCCTCCACCTTGGCCCTCAGGCGCTTGACGTGCACGTCCAGGGTCTTGGTGTCCCCGACGTAGTCGGCGCCCCACACGCGGTCGATCAACTGGCCCCGGGTGAGCACCCTGCCGGCGTTGCGGAGCAGCACCTCCAGCAGCTCGAACTCCTTCAGCGGAAGCTGCACCTGCTGCCCCCGTACGGCCACGATGTGCCGGTCGACGTCCATGCGGACGGGCCCCGCCGCGAGGACCGCCTGCTCGATCTCCTCACCGTCACCGTGCCGGCGCAGCACCGCGCGGATGCGCGCCACCAGCTCACGCGAGGAGAACGGCTTGGTGACGTAGTCGTCGGCGCCGAGCTCAAGGCCGACCACCTTGTCGATCTCGCTGTCCTTGGCGGTCAGCATGATCACGGGAACCTTGGAGCGCTGCCGCAGCGAGCGGCACACCTCCGTGCCTGGCAGACCGGGGAGCATGAGGTCGAGCAGCACCAGGTCGGCGCCGCTCCGGTCGAAGGTGTCGAGTGCCTCCGGGCCGGTGGTCGCGACCGCGACCTCGAACCCTTCCTTTCGCAGCATGTAGGACAGGGCGTCGGAAAACGACTCCTCGTCCTCGACGACGAGCACGCGGGTCATCTCGCGGCCTCCAGGGGGATCGATGTGCTCGGTACGGCTATCGCCATGCCGCCGAAGGCAGGCAGGCGGAGGGTGAACGTGGAGCCGGAGCCTTCCTTGCTCCAGACCGTCACCTCGCCACCGTGTGCCACGGCGACGTGCTTGACGATGGCGAGGCCGAGACCCGTGCCGCCGGTGGCCCGCGACCGGGCGGCGTCGACACGGAAGAACCTCTCGAAGATGCGTTCCTGCGAGCTCTCGGGGATGCCGATGCCCTGGTCGCTGACGCTGACCTCGACCGCTTCGCCCGCGGGCCTGGCGCTCACCACGACACGGGTGCTCTCGGGGCTGTAGGCCACGGCGTTGTCGATCAGGTTGCGCAGCGCGGTGACGAGCAGCTCGTCGTCGCCCCAGACGCGCAGCCCCTCGGTGCCCCCCGCGACCAGCGCGATGTCCTTGGCGGAGGCCTTGGTGTTGCACCGGTCGATGGCCTCGTGGAGCACCTCGTCGATCGGCACGCATCCGGGCGTGGGGATGGGCTCGCCGCCCTGGATGCGGGACAGCGTGATCAGGTCTTGGACGAGATAGGTCAGGCGGGCCGCCTCGTGCTGCATGCGCCCGGCGAAGCGGGTGACGGCCACAGGGTCCTCGGAGGCGTCCTGGATCGTCTCGGCCAGCAGGCTCAACGCTCCCACAGGGGTCTTGAGCTCGTGGCTGACGTTGGCGACGAAGTCACGGCGCACGGCCTCGACGCGGCGGCGCTCGGTCTGGTCCTCGGCGAGCACCAGCACCTGGCCGTGGGTGCCGAGCGGGGCGACCCGGACGGCGAAAGTGGTGGTCTCCAGGCCGAACTTGTGGCCCGCCACCTCGAACTCGCTCTCGCGGATCTCTCCGTCCCTGCGTACCTGGCGGGCGAGGGCCAGCAGCTCGGCGGCCATGAGGTGATCGCCCTTGACCAGCCCGAAGGCACGGGCCGCCGAGCTCGCCCGCAGCACGCGGTCGTCACGGTCGAGGACCACCGCCGAGGACGGCAGCACGGCCAGCACCGACGCCACCCCCTGGGGCAGGACGGAATCGGAGGTGTCAACGGTCTCGGATCGACGCTTGTCGCGAGGACGCACCGCCACCATCGCGATCGCCCCTACGACAAACCCCGCCAGAGCGGCCAGGCTCGCCACGATCTCACTCACGCCTTCGATGGTAGGCGGCCTTATTCGCTGGCCAGGACTCCGAAGACCTCCCTTTCGTGGAGAGTTCACCTTCTGGACGAAGTTCGTTCACGAACGCGCGCGTAGCGTGAACCGCATGCGCGACGCCTTCCACGAAGAACTCAACGCTCTGACCGACCGCCTGGTGGAGATGACCAGCCTGGTCCGCTCCGCCATATCCAGGGCCACCACCGCACTGCTGGACGCCGACCTCCAGCTCGCGGAGAGCGTGATCTCCCAGGATGTGGAGGTCAACCGGCTCTACGCCGAGATCGAGACCTCCATTTTCGAGCTGCTGGCCACCCAGCAGCCCGTCGCCGTGGACCTCCGCGTCGCCATCACCGCCCTTCGTATGGGCGGCGACCTGGAGCGCATGGGCGACCTGGCCGAGCACGTTGCGAAGATCGCCAGGATGCGCCACCCCGTCTCCGCGATCCCGCCGGAGGTGCGCGACACGATCCTGGAGATGGGCCAGATCGCGGAGCGCCTGGTCACCAAGACCGGCAGCTGCATCGCCACGCACGACGTCGAGATGGCCAAGGAGCTCGATGACGACGACGACGCGATGGACAGGCTGCACCGCAGGCTGTTCCGTGTCCTGCTGTCCAAGGACTGGGCGCACGGCGTCGAGCCGGCGATCGACATCACCCTCACCGGCCGTTACTACGAGCGGTACGCCGACCACGCGGTCCGCGTCGCCCGCGACGTGGTCTACCTGGTGACCGGCAGGCGCTTGGAAAGCGACTCCGCCTCCTGACCGTTCCAGCCTCTCCAGGCGCGCCACCGGCATGAACGAGCCCCGGACCTCAGCGGTCCGGGGCTTGTTCGTCGTACGGGCCTGCTCGGGCTCGCGGCGGTCACTTGCCCTGGTTGGCCACGGCCTCGATGGCGGCCTTGGCGGCCTCGGGGTCGAGGTACTCGCCACCGGCCTTGAGGGGCTTGTAGTCGGCGTCCAAGTCGTAGCGGAGGGGGATGCCGGTCGGGATGTTGAGCTTGGCGATCTCGTCGTCGCCGATGCCGTCGAGGTGCTTGACGAGGGCGCGCAGCGAGTTGCCGTGGGCGACCACCAGGGTGGTGCGTCCCGCCGCCAGGTCGGGGACGACGCTGTCGTACCAGTAGGGCAGCATGCGGTGGACGACGTCCTTCAGGCACTCGGTGCGAGGCATGAGCTCCGGCGGCAGCATGCCGTACCTGGCGTCCCCCACCTGGGAGAACTCGTCGTCGTCCGCGAGGGGCGGCGGCGGTGTGTCGTACGAGCGGCGCCACAGGGCGAACTGCTCGTCGCCGAACTCCTCGCGGGTCTGCGCCTTGTTCTTGCCCTGGAGCGCGCCGTAGTGGCGCTCGTTGAGCCGCCAGGACCTGGTGACCGGCAGCCACAGCAGGTCGGCCGCGCCCAGCGCGAGGTTGGCGGTCTGGATCGCCCGGGTCAGGACCGAGGTGTGCACCACATCGGGACGCACCTCCGCGTCGAGCAGCAGCCTGCCGCCGCGCCGCGCCTCCGCCTCGCCCGCGGACGAGAGCTTGACGTCGACCCACCCGGTGAACAGGCCTTTCGCGTTCCACTCACTCTCGCCATGCCGCAACAGCACCAAAGTAGCCATGCGCCAAGCTTAGGGTCTGCCCGGCGTGGCCGATCGGCCCTCGTCCCCGCCTTCGCCCCGGTCGCGCTCCGCCTCTCGGCCGCCCGCCACTTCGCTCCTGCTGCGTGCCACGATGCCCTCGAACGCCCGCAGGTTGGCGAGCGACTCGCCCCGCTTGACCCGCCAGTCCCACTCGCGCCGGATCGAGGACGCGAAACCCAGCTCCAGGGCGCGGTCGAACCACTCGTCGGCGTAGGTCAGGACGCAGCCCAGCAGGCGGTCGATCTCGTCCTCGGAGACCGACGCCAGCGGCAGGTGCCCGACGAGGTGGACGTCGCCCACGGCGTCGAGGGCGAAGTGCACGCCGTACATCGAGCCGTTCTTCGACAGCAGCCAGCGGTAGAACTCCACGTGGTTCTCGTCGGGCTGGCGGCAGAAGAACGCCTCCACGTGCAGCGCCCGGTCGGAGACGGTGAGCCAGGTCATGGTCGCCAGCTTGTGCTGTCCGGGCAGTTTCACCAGGAAGGCGCCCGGGCGCGGCTGCTCGTAGGGGATCTCCGCGGCCTTCAGCGCGGACTCGACAACTGCCTCGTGGTCCATAACTGTGCACACTCCCGCATTCCTGGGCGGCTAAACCGTGTGTATCAGGAGCCGGTGATCGCCGGACCCGTGAGGCGGCGACAGTACCGCGCCCGGCGCCCCACAGCGGGGACCACACCACGTCACAGGTTGACGGCCGCCGGCACGCGGTTGAGCCGGGACATGGCGGCGGAGTAGACCTCGAGCAGGCGCGCGGCGGTGGCGGGCCAGCCGAAGGCCGCGGCGTGGTCCCTGGCCCCGGAGCCCATCGCGTCGCGCCAGGCCGGGCGGTCGACGAACGCGCGCAGTGCCTGGGCCCAGGCGTGCACATCGTGCCCGTCGACGAGCAGGCCGGAGACGCCGTCCTTCACGGCCGTGCGCAGCCCGCCGACCGAGGCGGCCACCACCGGGGTGCCGCAGGCCTGCGACTCCAGCGCCACAAGGCCGAACGACTCGTTGTAGGACGGGACGACCGTGACGTCGGCCGCGCGGTACCAGTCGGCCAGCTCGTACTGGGGGGCGGGCGGCGCGAGCCGTACGACGTCGGAGATGCCCAGTTCGGCGGCCAGTTCGGTCAGGTAGGAAGGGCGGGCGAGCCCGTTGCCGCTGGGACCGCCCACGCAGGCGACGATCAGCCGGGACCGCAGCGAGGGGTCATCGGCGATCATCCGTGCCGCCGCCCTGAGCAGCACGTCCGGCGCCTTGAGCGGCTGGACCCGGCCGACGAAGAGCATGACGTGGGCGTCCTGCGGCAGGCCGAGCCGGGACCGGGCCGCGCCCTTGGAAGCCGGCTGGAACACCTGGAGGTTGACGCCGGGGTTCACCACGGCCACACGTTCGGCCGGGGCGCTGTAGAGGTCGATCAGCTCCTCGGCCTCGGCGGCGGTGTTGGCGACGAGGCGGTCGGCCATCTCCACGACCTGCTCCTCGCCGAGCACGCGTGCCACGGGTTCGGGCTTGTCCCCCTCGGCCAGCAGGAGGTTCTTGACCTTGGCCATCGTGTGCATGGTGTGGACCAGGGGCACGCCCCAGCGTTCCCTGGCCAGCCACCCGACCTGGCCGGACAGCCAGTAGTGCGAGTGGATCACGTCGTAGCGCCCCGGCTCGTACATCGCCTCGGTGCGCAGCACGCCCGACAGGAACGAGCAGAGCTGGCCGGGCAGGTCGCCCTTGTCGAGCTCTTCGTACGGGCCGGAGGTGACGTGGCGTACGGTCACGCCGGGCTCGATCTCGACGGTGGCGGGGAGATCACGGGCCGTCTGCCGGGTGAAGATCTCGACCTCGACGCCGAGAGCCGCGAGGCGCTTGGCCACCTCGACGATGTAGACGTTCATGCCGCCCGCATCGCCGGTTCCCGGCTGGTCCAGCGGGGATGTGTGCATGCTGATGGTCGCAACCCGGTTGATCCGGCGTGCGACAGGCACTCGCGGCACCTGACACCACCTCCAGACGGGTTATAACTGTCGGATACTTCACGAGATTCCCGGCAGGTGAGCGCACGCCCCCGCGCAACCCCCTGCCCGCGGGCGCTGGCAGGATGACGACAAGGCTCTCCCGAGCGTGAACGGGGCGCCGGCGGCACCGAAGCATAAGCGGCGACCACGAAGGACGAGACATGACCAAGACAGCGGTGGTGACCGGCGCGAGCAGCGGCATCGGCGAGGCCACGGCACGCCGGCTCGCGGCGGAGGGCTTCGAGGTCCTCGCGGCCGCCCGCCGCCGTGACCGGCTCGACAAGCTGGCCGCCGAGGTCCCCGCGATCCGGCCCTTCACGCTCGATGTGACCTCCGACGACTCGGTCGCCGAACTGGCCGCCTCGCTCGACCGGTGTGACGTCCTGGTCAACAACGCGGGCGGGGCCTTCGGCCTGGAGCCGGTCGCAGAGGGCCTGGTCGACGACTGGCAGCGCATGTACGAGGTCAACGTGCTCGGCTCGCTGCGGATGACCCGGGCGTTGCTGCCCAAGCTGATCGAGTCAGGCGACGGCGTCCTGCTGATGCTGACCTCGGTGGCCGGCCTCGTCTCGTACGAGGGCGGCGGTGGCTACTGCGCGGCCAAGCACGCCCAGACCTCCATGACCGAGACGCTCCGGCTGGAGCTGTGCGGGGAGCCGGTGCGCGTCATCGAGGTGGCCCCCGGCATGGTCCAGACCGAGGAGTTCTCCCTGACCCGCTTCCGCGGCGACGCCGACCGCGCGGAGAAGGTGTACGAGGGCGTCCCGAACCCGCTGACGGCCGACGACGTGGCCGACGCGATCGCCTGGTGCGTCACCCGGCCGGCGCACGTGAACGTCGACCGGCTGGTGATCCGGCCGCGCGCGCAGGCCGCGCAGCACAAGGTCCACCGGATCTCCTGAGCATGAGGAACCGCTGGACGTGAAGACGCGATGAGCATGGCCGCGCCCGACGAGCCGCGTACCCGCCGTGGACCCGGCGACGCCCCGGCCAGAAGCCGCCCCGTCGGGGAGGTCACCCGGGGGACGACCGGTCACAACCGGCTGCGCCGCTCCGACCGGTGGACCGCCGCGGTGTACGGCCCGCTGCTCGTCTCCGCCGACAGGCCGCTCGTGGTCGATCTGGGGTACGGAGCCTCGCACGTCACCACATCGGAGCTGTTCGTACGGTTGCGCCGCGTCCGCCCCGACGTGGAGGTGGTCGGCATCGAGATCGACCCGGTCCGCGTGGCGGCGGCCAGGCCGTACGAAAGGCCGGGGCTGTCCTTCGCGCGGGGCGGCTTCGAGCTTCCGGTGAGCCGCCGGCCGACGCTCGTCCGCGCCTTCAACGTGCTGCGGCAGTACGGCGAGGCGCAGGCGTGGGCGGCGTGGGACCTGCTCCGGTCCCGTCTGGCGCCGGAGGGGGTGATCGTCGAGGGGACCTGCTCGGAGATCGGCCATCGGGCCGCCTGGGTGGCCCTGGACGCCCGAGGGCCGCGCACGCTCACCCTGTCCACCCGCCTGGCCGGGTTCGAGCGCCCTTCGGACCTGGCCGAGCGGCTGCCGAAGGCGCTGATCCACCGCAACGTGCCGGGCGAGGCCGTCCACGGGTTCCTGCGTGACTTCGACCATGCCTGGGCGCTGTCCGCGCCGTACGGGGCCTACGGTGTGCGCCCTCGCTGGATGGCCGCGGTCGAGCGGCTGGCAGGCACGTGGCCGGTCGCCACCGCTCCCCCGCTGGGCGGACGGCGCCGCTGGCGCCTCGGCGAGCTCACCATCCCGTGGTCGGCGCTGGCCCCGGACGAACGACCGCGCCCCTAGCCGCCCCCGTCCTCGTCCTCGCGACCGGGCGGCCAGCGCCTAGCCTTCGTCCTCGCGACCGGCCGGGGCCGAGCGTCTAGCCCTCGTCCTCGCGGCCCAGGCGGCCGAGCGCCTCCTCGAAGGCCGCGTACGCGTCCGCGCCGAACAGCACGAAACGGACCTCCGCCACCCCGGTCGACGCCTCCCGCACCGTCGAGAGCGCGATGCGGGCGGCGTCGTCCATCGGCCAGCCGTAGATCCCCGCCGACACCGCGGGGAAGGCGACGGTCTCGGCTCCCAGCGAGTCCGCGACCTTCAGGGACTCGGCGTAGCAGGAGGCCAGCAGGTGGGAGCGGTCCTCGGACTTGGCGTGCACGGGTCCGACCGTGTGGATGACCCACCGCGCGGGAAGCCGCCCCGCCGTGGTGGCGACGGCCTGCCCCGTGGGCAGGCCCTTCCCGTACCGGGAGGCACGCAGGGCACGGCACTCCTCCAGGATCTCGGGGCCGCCGCGCCGGTGGATCGCCCCGTCCACCCCGCCGCCGCCCATCAGCGACGAGTTGGCGGCGTTCACGATGGCGTCCACATGCTGCTCGGTGATGTCGCCCTGAACCAGCGTTATCTCCATATGGTCACGACCTTCCACGTGCCGCACACTCGCCGGGATCTCACACCGTAACCGGGCGGCGGAGGCGGTGTGAGCGACCTCACCGGCGCCGCGCCGGCGAGGAGGACGTGACACGGTCGACCCACGGCGACCCCGCCTGGCCTCTACACGACGTAGTACTACCCGAGGTAGGCTTGCTCGCGTGAAGGGTCTCGGCGAGCTTGAACGCAGCATCATGGACATCCTGTGGGCCCACGACGCCCCTCTGACCGCCAGGGAGGTCGGCCGTCTGATCGCCGACCGCGACCTCGCCCCCACCACGGTGATGACGGTTCTCGACCGGCTCACCCGCAAAGGCTTCCTCAGCCGCACCCGCGACGGACGCGCCTGGCGCTACGAACCCGCCGCGACCCGCGACGCGTACGTCGCGGAGCTTATGCTGGAAGCCCTCGACATGACCGGGGACCGTTCGGCCGCGCTCACGCGCTTCGCCCAGGGGGTCTCGGGGTCCGAGGCCGAAATCCTGCGCAGAGCACTGACGGAGCTGGAAGAAGAGTGATCACGGCCGCCGCCCTCGCCGCGCTCGCCATGGCGTGCGCGGTAGGCGCATGGCGGCTCACGCTGGCGCGGTGGCCGTGGCGCACCCCTCGGGCGGCCATCCTGCTGTGGCAGTCCCTGGGCGTGACGTGGGGTCTCGCCAGCGTGGGCGCGCTGCTGGCCTACGCTCTGGAGCCCTACGGCAGCGGCGTCCTGTACGGCCTGCGCGCCTTCGTCGACTCGGCCATCTCTTTCGGCATGGGATACGGCCTGCTCAAGCCGTACGACCTGCCCCGCGTCGCCGCGCTCGTCGCGGGGCTGACCCTTCTCGCCGTGCTGGTCATGGTGCTCCTCACAGCCGGGGCGCAGACCCTGCGCGCCCGCCGGCGGCACCGCGTCCTGCTGTCCCTCATCGCCCACGACGACCCCGGCGTCCCGGGCGTGCGCGTGGTCGACCACCCCGGCGCGGCGGCGTACTGCCTGCCCGGCCTGAGGTCCGAGGTCGTCGTCAGCGCGGGCACGCTGTCGTTGCTGAGCGCCGATGAGCTGACCGCGGTCCTGGCCCATGAGACGGCCCACGTCCGCGAGCGTCACGACCTGGTCCTCCTGCCGTTCACCGCGCTCAACTGGGCGCTGCCCTGGCTCAGCGTGGTGCGCAACGCCCATTCGTCGGTCGCCCTGCTGGTCGAGATGGCGGCAGACGACCGCGCCCGCCGTTACTGCTCGCCCCGCCGGCTGGCGACCGCGCTGCTCCGGTTCGGCACGGCCGGGGCGGTGCCGGCGCCGAGCGGAGCGCTCGGCGCGGCCGGTGAGCAGGTGATGGCCCGGGTCAACCGCCTGATCAAGCCCGGGGCCGCGCTGCCGAGGCGTTTCCGGTACAGCCTGGTCACCTTCTCGGTGCTCCTGTCCGCCTCCGCGCCCCTTCTGTGGATCTATCCCGGCTGAGCCAAGGTGCTTGCTGGCGCATGCCACAGCGTTTGCATTTGCAAGCACCGTGATGCAGACTGAAGGCATGGAACTACCGAAGGTCGGCTCGATCGGCGAGTACATCCGCGATCAGCGGAAGCAGGCGAAGATCTCTCTGCGCCAGCTCGCCACCCAGGCCGGGGTGTCGAACCCCTACCTGAGCCAGATCGAGCGCGGACTGCGCAAGCCGAGCGCGGAGATTCTGAACCAGATCGCCAAGGGTCTGCGGATCTCCTCCCAGGCGCTGTACGTGCAGGCGGGCCTCATCGAGGACCGCGAGCCGGACAGCGACGTGCTGGCCGCGATCCGGACCGACGGCAGCCTCACCGAGCGGCAACGTCAGGTGCTCGTCGACATCTACGAGTCGTTTCGCAAGGAGAACCGAGTCGAGGCTTCGACCCAGGCCGAGCGGACCTCCCAGAACGCCCGGCCCGAGTCGGAGCCCCACGGGGTCGACGCGGTTCCCGCCGAGGAGGGTGCGACCTCCTCATCGAACGGCCGTCGTAATCCAGAACCCAAGGAAGGTTAACCCATGCCCATTAATGACGAGGTCAAGAAGCTAGCCGAGTCCAAGCCGTTCTACGCCGTCGCGGGCGCGGGCGACTTCGCGGTCGAGAAGCTGCGCGAGCTGCCGGAGCAGTTCCACCGCCTGCAGTCCCGCCGCGCCGAGGTGGGCACGGTCGCCCGCGATCTGCCGACCATCGCGCGCAAGTACGCCGGCACCGTCCAGGTGAAGGCCGAGGCCGTCGCCAAGGACCTGCCCGAGAAGGCCAAGGAGTACGCCGACACGATCAGCGCCAGGGCCGCTCACCTGTACGACGAGTTCGCCAGCAGGGGCCGCAAGGTCGTCAGCCGCGTGACGGGCGAGGCCGCGCTCGAGCTGGAAGAGGTCTCCACGAACGCCGAGCCGGCGATCGCCGCCCGCCCGGCGCCGACCACCACCCGCACCGCGCCGGCCCGCAAGGCCCCGCGCAACGGCGGCACCAAGGCCTGAGCCCGGCCGCATAGCGCCACCATCACGGCCCGTCCCGGAACCTGGGGTGGGCCGTGTGCGTTGTGTGGAGTACGGCCCGTACGCGTTATCCGGGTACGGGCCGGCCAACCACCGTTCAGACCGGTCCGCGACGATCGTCGCGGACCCCCGGGAGGTCCCCGTCCGGGCTAGGCTGAACCCGGCCCATCACATGACCCCTTGGAGAGGCGATGTTCGAGGTTCACGGCGTCCTGGATCTCATATTCTGGGTGCTCGCCATCGGGGCCTTCGCTCTGTGCGTCTGGGCACTCGTGCACGCCCTCAGGACCCCCGCCCGCGCGTTCGCGATGGCGGGCAAGCTCAGCAAGCGCCTCTGGCTGCTGATCCTCGGCCTGGCGACCCTGTTCTCGTTCGCCGCCGCCGTGCAGTACCTCTCGGTGCTCAGCATCTTCACGGTCGCGTCGGTCATCGGCTCGGGCATCTACCTCGCCGACGTGAAGCCGGCCGTCGGCGAGATCGGCAAGGGCGGCGGGAACAACGGCCCGTACGGCCCCTGGTAGGCCGACGGCACCGGGGACGGCGCTCCCGCGATGCCGGGCCGCCGTCCTGATTTGTTGGTGTTCAGCCGGTCATGAGCGTCTCGCAACGCGGTCCCGCGCCGACCGCTAGGCTGACGCCCCATGGTGGATCTCCCTCGACGACTCGTGCTCGCGCTCCCGCTCGTGCTGACCCTCCTCGTCGCCACCCCGGCCCACGCCGCCGCGGACAGCGTGACAAAAACGGACGTCACCGTGGAGCTGCGCGCAGATGGCGTGCTGCACATCAAGGAGCAGATCTCCTTCACCGGCCAGGTCCGGCGTACCCTGCTCACCCGGACCAGGTACGACGACGGCAACGACCGCGTCTACCGTGTCACCGGCTTCAAGGGCGACGGCGCCCTCACCGGCGACACGATCACGCTGACCGGCAAGGACACGGCGACGATCGAGTACGACGTCGCAGGGGCGGTCTCCCCCGTCGGTGGTGGCGAGGAGCTTCGCTGGTACGTCGTCAACGGCTGGTCGGCGCCCGTCCAGAGCGCCGTCGTGAAGCTGAGCGGCCCGGCGCCCATCCAGAACCTCTCGTGCTTCGCCGGGGACCTCACCTCGGCGACCGGCTGCACCACCGCCTCGATGGACGAGACCGGCACGCGGGCGGAGTTCGAGCAGCAGGGCCTCGGCCCCGCCCAGGCGCTGACCGTCGCCGTCGGCTTCCCCAGTGGCACCAGCCGCGGTAGGCCGATCCTGGAGCGCCGGTTCGAGCTCGCCAGCGCCTTCACCCTGAGCCCGCTCACCGGCGGCGCGCTGATCGGGCTTCTGGTGCTGCTGCTCGGCGGCATCGTGGTGCTCTACTGGACCCGCGGCAGGGACGCCCGCATCCTCGACAGCGAGGCCGGTGGCCCGGTGACCACACTGCGCGACGGCCGGTTCTCCCCGCCGGACGGCGTGCGCCCGGGTCAGATCGGCACTCTGATCGACGAGCAGGCCGACGTCATCGACGTCACGGCCACGATCGTGGACCTGGCCGTCAGGGGCTTCGTGCGCATCGACGAGCAGCCACGCGGGACCTACGACGCCCCCGACTGGCTGCTGGTCAAGGTGCCGGACGCGCCGGTCGAGGAGCTTCTCGACTACGAGCGCGCGCTGCACATGGCCATCTTCGACGGGCGCGACTCGGTACTGCTGTCCCAGCTCCACGGCTCGTTCGGCGCCCGGCTCGGCAAGGTGCGCGACGCGCTCTACCGTGACGTCGTCGCGCAGGGGTGGTTCGTCCGGCGCCCCGACTCGGTCCGCACCCGCTGGACCACCATCGGCGTGATCGTCACCGGGCTCGGCGTGCTCGCCACCGTGCTGCTCGCCTGGCTCACCACGTACGGCCTCATCGGCCTGGCGTTGATCATCGCGGGAGCAGCCCTGGCGGTGGGCGGGCAGTACATGCCGGCCAAGACCTCGCGGGGCGCCTCGGCCCTGGCCCACACCCTGGGGTTCCGCGACTACCTCGCCTCTGGCGAGATCGGCGAGGTGCCGCCGGCCCAGCGGATCGAGCTGTTCTCCCGCTACCTGCCGTACGCGGTGGTCTTCGACAACGTCGACCGATGGGCGCGCGTGGTCGCCTCGATGAACGGCAACGGCGGCCAGGCCGACCACCTCTACTGGTACCAGGGCCCCGCCGAGTGGGATCTGTCCAAGTTCGCCGACTCGATGCGCACGTTCACCCTGACCACCTCAGGGGCGATCTCCGCGTCCCGCCAGTTCCGCCGCTCGATCTGACGCGAGGCGCCGCGGGGCGGGCCTCACACCTGGCCCCGCACGCGCACCTCGCCCACGGGACGGCCTCCGCCGAACTGCGGCGGGGTCGCGAGCGTGTCGAGGTCGGGGGCATCCAGGCCGAGGCCGAGCGCGCGCAGGGTGGCGACGGTGACCGGCACCCTCGCCCGCTGGCCGCCGTCGAGGATCTTGACGGTCGCCGCGCGCCCGTCCTCGAAGGCGAACGCGTCGAACGCCTCGGCGCCCGCCTTCAGCATGAGCCCGGGAACGGCCCGCATCAGCGTGGCCTCCGGGCGTGAGGTGCCCGACGTCCACTCCGGGTGGGCGCGCATCGCGTCGGCGATCCGCCGCTCGTGCGTACCGGGCTCGGCCAGCGGGAACGCACGGAACGCGCGGGCGACCCCGGCCATGGAGCCGAAGTACAGCGGGGCGCCGCAGCCGTCGACCCCGGTGGCCGCGACCCGCTCGCCGGTCAGCTCCTCGGCCGTTGACCTGATCGCCCGCTGCAGGGGATGGGCGGGATGCAGGTACTCGGCGGTGGACCATCCGTTGATCACGCAGGTCGCGAGCATCGCGGCGTGCTTGCCCGAGCAGTTCATGGTGATGCGCGCCGGTCCGCCGCCGCCGCGGAGCACGCGGTGTGCCGTCGCCGGGTCTGCCGGCAGGTCCTCGGGGCATTTCAGAGCGGACTCGTCGAGCCCGGCGCTCGCGAGGATCTTGGCGACCCCCTCGACATGGAAGTCCTCTCCCGAGTGGCTGGCGCAGGCGAGCGCGAGGAGCTCGCCGTCCAGTCGGAGGCCCGCGCGGAGCATGCCGAGCGCCTGTAACGGCTTCATCGACGAGCGCGGCGAGGCCGCCGCGGCGACGTCGCCGTGGACCGCCATGGGCGCTCCACCGGCATCGAGGGCGAAGACCCAGGCGCGGTGCACGGACTCCACGAACCCGGAACGGACGACTTCCACGATCAGATCGGCGGACACATCATCTCCCCTCGCACCTGAGTTTACGGACGGTGAACCTGCGCCGTTCACCACCGCACCGCCCGCATGTTCGCCCTGCCCCTACGCGGTGGAAGAATCGGGGACCATGCGTGCCGTAGTCCAGCGGGTGAGCTCAGCGTCGGTGGTGGTCGACGGGCGGAGCGTGGGGGCGATCGACGAGCCGGGCCTGCTCGTGCTGGTCGGCGTGACCCACGGCGACGGCCCGGCGGAGGCGGCCAGGCTCGCCGCCAAGCTGTGGGGCCTGCGCATCCTGTCCGGTGAGAAGTCCTGTTCCGACATCGGCGCGCCCCTGCTGGTGGTCAGCCAGTTCACGCTCTACGGCGACGCCAGGAAGGGCCGCAGGCCCACCTGGCAGGCCGCCGCGCCCGGACCGGTGGCCGAGCCCTTGGTGGAGGCCGTGGTGGCCGACCTGCGCTCTCTGGGCGCCCGGGTGGAGACCGGCGTGTTCGGAGCCGACATGAAGGTCGCGCTCGTCAACGACGGGCCCATCACGCTGATCATCGAGGTCTGAGCCCGGCCCCTCAGCGGATGCGGCGGCGCAGGCCCGGGTCGATGGTCACGTTGCGGCCGGCGTCCGGCGGCACGATGACCTCCTGGCCCGCTGCGACGCCCCCGGCCAGCAGGCCGATGTCGACGGGAACGGTGCGCTTGACCACGGCCAGGGCGATGGGCCCGAGCTCGTGGTGCCTGGCCGACGAGCCGACGAAGCCCACCTGGCCGGGCTCGGCGCTCCCCTCCATGGCGGCTTCGGGGTCGGCCTCCCTGGGCGACCCCACGCCGAGGGTCACCGGCGCCCCGTGGGGAGGCAGCGTGTCGGCGCCGCCGTCCAGATGCAGGAAGACCAGGCGACGGGGCGGGTGGCCGAGGTTGTGCACCCGGGCGACGGTCTCCTGCCCTCGGTAGCACCCCTTGGTGAGGTGGACCGCCGACCCGATCCAGCCGACCTCGTGCGGGATCGTCTTGTGGTCGGTGTCGAAGCCCGCCCGGGGAAGGTGCGCCTCGATGCGCAGGGCCTCGTACGCCCACAGGCCGGCGGTGCGCAGGCCGAGCTCCTGGGGAAGCCCACCGAGCCGCTCGCGGGGGACCAGCAGATCACCGCCGATCGCGATCGCCCCCTCCGGCACGACCCGGGGGACCTGCTCGTCGGAACCGGGCGACACGACGGTCACCACGGCGTAGGCGGAGGTGACGTCGGTGATCTCCACCTGGCGCATGAACCGCATCTTCTCCAGGAAGGCGACCAGGGCGGCGGAGGTGCCCGGCTCGACGTGCGCCCAGACGGATTCGCCGTCGTCGACCAGTGTCAGGTGGTGCTCCAGCCTGCCCTGCGGGTCGAGGAGCAGCGTCTGCGTGGGCGTGCCCGGTGCCAGGGTGTCGAGCTTCTGCGAGCTCAGGTCGTTGAGCCAGCCGAGCCGGTCGGGCCCGGAGACGCGGACGACCTCGCGGTTGCCGCGGTCGACCATCGCCTCGCCCGCGACGAGAGCGCGCTGCTCGGCATACGGCTCGCCGTAATGCGCGGCGACGGTGTCGTCGGGGACCGCGGCGGCTACGGCTCCAGGAGTGTCCAGCAGAGGGCTTCGCATGCCTCAAGGCTATTGCGCCGGGGCCCGTTTCCGTGACTCAGGGGCGGCACTCGCGGCACCGGCCGAACACGGTGAGGTGGTGGACGTCGGTCTCGAAGCCCAGCTCGTCCTCCAGCTTGGCCACCATGCCGTGGACGAGCTCGGGACGGACCTCGGTGATCTCGCCGCAGCCCCGGCAGACGAGGTGGACGTGATCGGCCTTGCTCGCCAGATGGTAGGTCGGGGCGCCGTGGCCCAGATGGGTGTGGGTGACCATGCCGAGCTCTTCGAGCAGCTCAAGCGTGCGGTAGACCGTGGAGATGTTGACACCCCTGGCCGTCTCCTGCACCTGACCGCAGATGTCCTCGGGCGTCGCGTGACCGAGCCGGGTGACCGCCTCCAGCACCAGCTGCCGCTGGGGTGTCACTCGGTATCCACGCGCCCGCAGCTCCTCGTGCCATGTCCCGGTCATGAACCGAGTCTACGAGCCCCGTCGTGGAGGGCGGAGGCCTGAAGCCGGCTCGTCGTGCGGCCCGCCGTCCCGGGGCACCACGGGAGCGCAGATGGGCAGGTCGGGAGCCATTCAGGGCGGGCCGGAAATATTTGCTTGCCTGGCTCGGCGGTGCTCGCATAGCGTACGTAACACGCAGAAGGGAGGTGGTCCAAACGATGGTCAGTCATTATTGGGCTAGCGAGGTGGCTGTCCGCTAGGGCATCGCCAAGTCAGGACCTTCCGTCCAGACGTCGTGCCCTCCCGGGCACTGGTGGCGTCCGGCGAATCCAAGACAGACACCGGAACCCCGGGCAGCCGACGGGGGGAGTTGCACTCCTCCCATGGTCCAGTCGGCCCGTCTTATCAGGAGACGGAGCGAGCCCGGGGTTCTTTCATGCACTGGCCCTCTTGGTCCGCGCGCCGGCATCGTGGCGCCCTCGCGGCGGAGGCGGCCTCAGCCCACCTTCTTCAGCTCCGCGGACAGATGCGAGGTCAGCGGCTGCCCTTCGGCCGCCATGTCGTACGCGTACATCAGGTTGCCGTTGACCAGGCCGTAGAGCCGGTGCCCCGCGGTGTACTCCTTGGCGGTGGCGGTACGGGCGACGACGTCGGTCCGCATCTCGATCTTGTGGAACGCGACCTCACCGAGGTAGATCTCGACGATGCCGGTCGGATGGGCCAGAACGATCTCGAGCTGCCGCTCGGGAAGCGCCCGCCAGTACCCCGACTCGGTGGCCAGGGGCCTGACCATGGTGCCCTCGTCGTCGAGCAGCCAGGTCGTGCTGTGGTAGCTCAGGAACGGCTTGCCGTTGTGCTCGAAGGTGATCTCCTGGCCGAACCGGAAGCTCTCGATGGTCGGGTAGCCGCCCACGCCGACCCCCTCCCACCTGCCCAGCAGGAAGGCGATCGGCTCAAGCGCGGGATGTGTTGACTGGGAGTCCATGGCACATGAGCCTAAATGCCCGCCTGTGCGGCTCGTGCCTGCGACACCGAACAGGGCGTTCACCTGGTGGATCATGGTCATCGGCGCATAGGCTCAGTCCATGGCACGATCAATGGTGATAAAGGTGACGGCTGGCTCAGATGCCCCTGAGCGCTGCAATCAGGCATTTACCGTGGCAACCGCGGCGGTGGCCAGCGGCGTACCCGTGTCCTTGTGGCTCACCGGGGAATCGGCGTGGTTCGGCCTGCCCGGCCGGGCCAAGGAGTTCAGCCTGCCTGAGGCGACTCCTCTTGAGGATCTGCTCGGCGCGGTGCTGGCCGGAGGCAAGGTCACGGTCTGCACGCAGTGCGCGGCACGCCGGGGCATCAAGGTGGACGACCTGATCGAGGGCGTGCGCATCGCGGGCGCCTCGACGTTCGTGGAGGAAGCGCTCGGAGAGGGCGTCCAGGCACTGGTGTACTGAGCCCTGGCGGGGCGGCACACCGCGCCGGCTCAGCCGGGCAGTACGGCCTTGAGCCGCTCGTCCCGCAGCCGGTCGTACCAGGTGTCGTCGATGGGCGACAGCGGCCCGGTCATCCAGCTCAGGAACACGTCGGCGAGCCACGGGTTGCGCGCCAGCGCCGGGCCGTGAAGGTAGGTGCCGACGACCTTGCCCATGTGGCAGCCTTCGGTGCCGTCGCCGTTGCCCGTGCCGACCACCGTGCGCGACAGCGGGCGGACCCCGCGTCCGAGCCGGGTGACGCCCATATGGTTCTCGAAGCCCGTCAGCATGTGCCCGCCGAGCCCGGTGTCGACCTCGGCGGCGAGCTCGCCCACCGCGCGCGCGGGGCCGCGGGAGCTCTCGATGTCGAGCAGCCCGATGCCGGCCACCGGCTGGCCCTCCTCGCCGCCGAACACCGACCCCATGATCTGGTAGCCCGCGCAGACCGCCAGGAGAGAGGCTCCCCGGTCGATCGCCCGCTGGAGGCCGCCGTCGCGGCGGAGCCGCTCGGCCGCGAGGATCTGCGGCCGGTCCTCTCCCCCGCCGATGAGATAGATGTCGCCCGAGTCGGGCACCTGGTCGGCCGAGCGCACGTAGACGGTCTCGACCGGGATGCCCCGCTTGCGGGCCCGCTGCTCCAGGATCAGCACGTTGCCCTGGTCGCCGTAGGTGCTCAACAGGTCGGGGTAGATCCACACAATGCGCAGGGCGCTGTCAGACGGCACGGCCGAACTCCGCTCGAATCTGCTGGAAGGCTGTGTAGTTGGCGATCACGTCGATGCGGCCGGGGACCTGGCGCGTCACGGCGTCGTCGAAGGTCTCGCACAGCTCGAAGGGCACCCCGGCGACGTCGAGCCGGAGCGCCAGATCGAGCCGCCGCTCCCCCGTCACGAACACCGGCCGGCCGCTCAGGATGCGGAAGTCGACGTCCCAGAGCCAGGAGGTGTCGCGGCCGTCGGGGCCCTGGGCGTTCACCGACAGGACGATCGGCAGCGACGGGTCGGCGACCTCGAAGGCCTCCAGCCAGCCGGCGGGGTTCTTGGCCAGCAGGAGCCGCAGCGACCGCCCGTCGCGCTCGACCGTGGTGTAGCGCCCGGCGACCGACCTGACCTCCCGCAGTCTCGGGAGCGCGCGGTCGACGGACAGGCCGAACGCCTCGGCGGTGGCCAGCGCGATGGCGGCGTTGGCGCGGTTGGCCCGGCCGGGAAGCTGGAGGTCGAGCACCCAGCGCTGCCGCCGGGGGTCGATCACCGCGTCGTCGTCGAGCACCCAGGTGGGCTCCGGACGGCGGAAGGTGCACTCACGGCAGGCCCAGTCGTTCTCCTTGCGATCGAGCGGCCCACCGCACTGGGGACAGCACCAGGAGTCCTCCTTCCAGGGCTGCCCGCAGGACACCCAGGTCACGTGGGCGGCGGTCGAGGCGCCCCAGGTGACCAGCGGATCGTCGCAGTTGGCGATCACATGGGCGTCCTTGCCCGCGAGGGCGCGCTGCCACTTCTGGGCCAGCAGCCAGATCTCCGCGGCACGGTCCATCTGGTCGCGGCTGAGGTTCATCAGGCAGATGACGCTCGCCCCCGTGGTGTCGAGCACCTCGGGAAGGTACTTCTCGTCGACCTCCAGCACGGCGAAGGGCGCCTGCTTGGCCTGGGACAGCGCCGACACGTGGCCTGCGGGCATGTTCGCGCCGAAGGCGTTGGTGGCGACCTCCCCGAGCTCCTGGAGCTCGGAGGTGATCAGCCGGGTCGTCGTGGTCTTGCCGTTCGTGGCGCTGACCAGCACGAGCTTGCGGTCGGCGGCCAGCTTGCGCAGCAGATCGGGCTCGAGGATCAGCCCGACGCGACCGCCGATCACCGATCCGTCGCCCCGGCCGGTGACCCGTGACAGGGTGGCGGCCGTACGCCCGAGGGCACTCGCGAGCTGAGCCCGCAGCGGGAGCTGGGTCATGCCCGAGATCCTAGTGGGGCTCGCGCGAAGAGTTCCTCTCAAGCAGTCAAAGGCGGCCCGCTACAGGGAGGAATATCGGCAAACCCCCGCGACTATGACCAAAATCACTCCACGCTGCTAGTCAAGGAAGGACAGCTCCGCCTGGTGCTCGGGGCCGCCCTCGAAGGGGAGCACGAAGCGCCGGGGCCATGACAGCACGGTCTCCAGCCAGGCCGCGCCCATCGTCTGGGCGATGTGACGCACCCGGTCGCGCGGCTCGATGCCGATGGCCACGGTCGCGAAGTCCTTCTGGATGCCCTCGTGCTCGTCGTCGCCGAGCAGGACCCGCCAGGCGAGCGCCCGGTTGCGGTCCATCTCCATCGACAGCGGGTGGTGGCGCAGTGCCTTGGCCCGATGGCCGAGCAGCTCGGTGCGGGCCATCGTGTCCACCGGCCCCGAGCCGTTGACCCCCAGGTGCGGGTACGGCCGGCCGGAGGGGTCGGTGCCGAACAGGGCGTACTCCATCGCGGGCGCGGGACTGCGCAGGTTCGGCGCCTGGTGACCGTAGGGGAAGAGCCTGTCGACCTCGTGCACCCACCGGACCTGCGGGATCACCCACGCGGCGCCGGGACGCCCGCCGGGGACGTGCTCGGACTCCTCCGGCGGGTCGAGCAGGGCCGCCGCCACCTCGGCCGCCTTCACGGTGAGCAGGCTGGGGTCGTAGAAGGTGCGCAGCGACCACGCGCGCCGGGCCACCGCGCGCTCGACCAGCGTGGCCAGCAGGCACTCGCGCCGCCTTGCGGGAAGCTCGGCCCAGATGTCGGCGAGGACACGCGGGACGCCGGGCAGCGACCGGTTGGTGCAGAAGGCGAGCACCACCGTGTCGGTCCAGATGCGCAGCCACGCCCACTCGGGGGCGTCGGCGAGCAGGTCGGCCTCGCGCAGCTCGAACAGCGTGCAGGCCTTCCCTGTGCTGCACTCGTGCCCGCAGGCCGCGGACCGGCGGCCCCTGATCGGCGGGATGGGGCCAAGAAGGGTGTGCTCCCGTTCTTCGCCGAGGGGCACCTGGATGCGCAGCGGGCGGTCCATCCCGTCGGCGAACACCGCGGCGACGCCCGGCTGGAGCGAGACGACCTGGCGGGACTGCTCCTCGCTGAGGTTCATCGCCGCGCCGACGAGCCTGCGGTCGTCCTCGGCCGGGAGCCGGTGCACGACCTTCAGCGCGGTGTTCTTCACGACGTCGGCGATGAGCTTGGTGGGGATCTGCTCGGCCACGACGATGCCGGTGCCGTACGCGCGGATCTCGGCCAGCATCCCCGCCAGCAACTCCACCGCGTGGGTGCTGGCCCGCTGGGAGCCCCGGTCGCGCAGCAGCCGGTGAGCCTCCTCGATCACGATGACGTGCTGGAGGCCGCGCGCCTTCTCCTGCCGCGCGCGCATCCTGAGGTGCTCGACGATGCGGATGATCAGCGTGCCCATGAGGAACGCCTTGTCCTCGTCGTTGGCGACGTCCTCGATCGCGAACACGACGTTGCGCTGCAGGAGCCCGCCGATGTCGGCGGGGTGGCCGCCCTCGAAGAACCGGCCGGCCGAGCCGACCCTCAGGCTCCGCAGCCGGAGGCTGATGAAGCCCTCGACGTCGGCCTGCACCTCGTTGCCGTACCCGATCTCCTGGATGACCTCCAGGGCATGCGTCTGTAACTGCTCCAGCGTCGGCACCGCGGGCTGCACGGCCGCCCCGGGGATCCCGCCACCGGTGACGACGTCCCAGCCGTTGGCCTCGTAGACCCGCTGCAACGCCAGGGACATGATCTGCGGGAACGGCTCCTCGGCGTCGAAGGCCGCCATGAACAGGGCCCTGACCATGTCGATGTGCGCCTGCACGGGGTAACCGGGCTCGGGGGCCAGCGGGTTGACGCTGAAGGGGACGTTGTCGGGCGCCGAGGGGTTGATCACCGTGAGCGGGGACAGGTGCTCGACCCGCCCGGCCATCGCGGCGTACTCCGACTTGGCCGGCTCGATCGCGAGCCAGGGGATGCCCGCCTCGGTGAGCTGCTCCAGCAGGTGGCGCACGGTCTGGGACTTGCCGGACCCGGTCGCCCCCGTGACGAAGGCGTGCCGGTTGAGCGTCGCCAGCGGCACCCGGAACGAGCCGACCGCGCGGTCCTGCCCGTCGACGATCGCGCCCAGGTCGAGCACCGGCTCGCCGGTGTTGCGCACGTCCGCCTCGCTGGTCACGTCGAAGAACCCGGCGTCCAGCACGCGCACGCCGGGCACCTCGCGGCGGGGCAGCCCCGCCAGGGCGGCCAGCGCCCCGGCCGTGGCCGCGAACGGCGCCGCCGCCCCGTCGGCCGGATCCTGCAGGGTCACGCCCAGCGCCTCGGTGAAGCCGTACACGGGCTCGACGGACGTGGAGCGCCCGAAGCCGGCGAGGATGGGCAGCGACAGCGCGCTGCGCAGCCGGTAGGGATGATGGCTCATCTCCACCGAGCCGACGAGCACCGGCGCGATCTGCCGCAGCTCGTCGGGGCCCGCGGCCCCGGCCAGCACTCGAACGTTCCACAGCCCGGCCTCGCGGAAGGCGTCCAGCTCCTGCATCCGCCGCTCGGCCCGCTCGGCGTCGTACCTGCTGCGCTCGGAGGCGTCGCCGTACTGCCGCAACACGTTCAGCTGTGTGCGCAGGTGGGCCACCTCGGCGTCCAGCAGGTCAGTGGGCTCGGCCACCACCAGCCAGGCGAACGGGCGCGACATCAGCGTCACCAGCGTGGACTCGAACAGCGTCGGGCGCAGCAGCTCGTCGGGGCCGGGCTCCCTGCGCCCGTTCAGCGGCGGCGCCTGGCGGCCCGGGCAGGGTGTCCAGGCCAGGTCGGCCAGGTCGGCCAGCCAGTCGTCACCGATCTCCACGCCTCGCGCGCCGCCGGGGAACAGCAGGGGCTGCACCCCTTGTGGCGGCTCCTCGACGGTGGCGCTGGACGCGCGGCGGGGCGGGCGGGGAGGGGTGAGCGGCCCGGCGTTGGTGATGAGCTCGAGCGGCGCGCCGGACCCCCGGGACAGCCAGCCGATGACGAAGGGCCGGTTGCGCTGGGCGGCGGAGAGCACGGCGGGCAGGACGGTGACGAAGTCCCACTCGGCCGAGGAGCTGCGCGAGGGGGCGGTGATCGCCTGGATGCGATACCACGGACCACTCAGAGGGAACGGCGCGCTGGGCGCTGCGGAGGACACGCTTGCCTGCATATCAAGCCCAAATCCCTAATGCCACTGACGTTTACCAGGGGATTACCTGTTCAATGCCTTGTCCGCCAGTCGAGCCGCTCCGGCGGCGGGCCGAGGTTCGGCGGGAAGGGGTCGTCCTCGAGCACCGGTTCGGGCTCCGGCGGGGTGAGCATGACACGGCGTACCTCCTCGAACTCGCCCAAGGTGGTCTTGGGGAAGGTGAGGATGGCCGGGTTCGCGTCGGCCAGCCGGACCTGCCGGCCTTCGGCCGTCGCATGGGTGACGATCACCGAGGTCGTGGGGAGCTGTTGGAGCTGGTGCGGCTCCACCAGGAACTCCCGGCTGCGGTGGAGCACGCGCTCCTCCCCCATCGCCTTGCTGGCGCTGCGCCCCCACTCGGTGGACTCGGTGATGCCTTCCTTGAGGTCGCCTTCGTCCTTCTCCTCTTCCTCCGGGCCGATGCGGCCGGCGTTCTCGCCCACAGTGGAGGTGTAGGAGCTGTTCACGCCGTCCACGGCCGGGCTGATGGTCTCGGTGAGCTGGGCCAGCTCCAGGCGGTGCTCGGTGCCCATGTGCTCGCTGGCGACCCGGGCGTCCTCCGCGTTGCCGAGGCGCATGAACGCGACGGCGGCGTGCCCTCGGCCGAGGCGCTCCCTGACCGTGGGGGTGAGGGAGCGGTAGGTCAGCACCAGACCGGTCTGCGAGGTCTCGCAGGCGTCCATCAGACGGTCGAGCACGTCGCCGCGGAGCTTGTCCGCGCCCGCGACGATGATCGTGTGGTACCAGGGCCGCTCGGAGGCCGGTGACTGGCGCAGGATGTGGGTCAGCGCGGTGGCGACGTAGGTGCCGAGCACCCGGTTGCCGAAGACCCCGGCCTGGCGGTCCATGGAGACCACGCGCAGCCGCGCGGGCGGCAGCCGTACCGCCTCGGACCCGAGGGTCTCCAGCTTGCGGAGCTGGGACTCCAGGGCCCAGGCGCGCTCGATCACCACGCGGTCGGTCACGCCCCTGCCGAACAGCGTGCCGATGCGCTCGAGCTGGGTGGCGGTGAGCAGGCCGAACCGCAGGTCGTCACGCGGGTCGCCCACCTGGGCGAGGGCGCGCAGGGCGGCCGTGACCTGGTTGATCGTGGCGTTCTCGCCGAGGACCTCCAGCACCCGCTCGAGGATGGCGTTGTCGAAGCTCAGGTCGCGGGTCGTGCGGTGCTCCTCGCTGACGCTGACCACGTGGGCGAGCACGTCGGCGAAGGCCTCCGGGGGCAGCGTCGCGCCGAGGTCGAGCCTCGGCAGGTCGACCGGGAGCACCCACACCAGGGGGTCGTCGCCGCCGCGCCTGGCCAGCTCGATCAGATCCTTGGCGATCGCGCCCTCGGACAGGTCGAGCACGGTGAGGTGGCCGCCGCTGTAGAGCCGGGTGGCGCCGAGCAGGGTGATGAGCGCGGACCAGCCAGGGAGCGTGCCACCGGCGACGTCGATGCGGTCGATCTCGTCGGGCACCGCCACCGCGTACCAGGTGAGCTGCTTGTCGTACTGGTCCTTCCTGGCGGCCCACTCGCGGTAGCGCTCGGCGTGCTCCTCCTGGGCGTCGAAAAGCTCGCGTTCGCGGCGCTCGCGGCGCTGGCCGGCGCGGGCCTCCTGCTCCCTGATGCGGGAACGGAGCGCGCGCTCGCCCTGATGGACGGCGTACCCGCAGATCGAGGCCACCCCGCCGGTGGCGACCAGGCCGATGACGACGAACGGCCAGCCGATCATCTCGCTGACGCCGAGGGCCAGGATCATGATCGCGAGGATGGCCATGAAGATCCCGACGATCTTCACCGGGCGGTTGAGGAGGTCCTCCTGCAGGCGCTCCCGCCGGACCCAGGCCGGGTCGACCGCGATGGGCTCTTCTGGGATCTCTCCCGGGGACGGGCGCCTTGGCGGCGGGCCGGGATCGGGGTACAGCATCGCGTACTGCCAGCCGAGGTAGATCCGGTCAGCCTGCAGCTGTGCATGCTCTGGGTGTACGTCCGCCACCGGACCTCCACCTGTCAATGGTCGCGCTCGTGGGGAGCTTGCCGGCTCCGTGCCGTGGACTCGCTCTCCGACTGTGACAGCGTATGAGGTGCACCTCGTATTCGGGCAGGGTTCTCGCCATTCGGCCCAGATTCCTGACGTCTGACGCCCTTCGATGGGATAAACGGGGCAGATGGGAAAGGGCCAACGATTACGATCGTGAGGCATGTCATCCTCCGTCCTCCCCGGTCGCCGTCGCCGGCGTCCGCTCCTCGCACCGGCCGCCGTCCTGCTCGCCGCGACCGGTCTCGGGACGATCGCCGCCCTCGGCGGTCTCGTGGAGGCTCCACCGCAGCAGCCTCCGCAACGGCGGGTGGGCGAGGAGATCGACCAGGACCTGTTCCGCACGAAGATCGAGGACGCGATCGTGCACGCCGTGTCCTTCGACGGCGATGATCCGCACGCGCCCCGGCACACCGTCCTCGACCTGAGCCTGAAGATCTACAACGACGCGGAGGTGAGCGTGCCTCTGGCGTACCTGGAGAACTCCCTGCTGCGGATCGTGTCGCGCGAGGGCGAGACGCTGATGTCCCCCGGGAGCGCCCCGGGCGCCGGGGGCACGTGGCTGTACGACACCACCGTGCCCGGCGAGGGCGCCCCCAGCAGGCTCCTGCCGCCGAAGCGGACCTCGGCCGTCACCGTCCGGCTCCGCAAGCGGAGCGCGTCGGGCGACGAGCCCGGCGCCGGGAAGTACCCGGACCTCGTCGGCGTCGACGTCGGCGTCTACGAGAACCACGAGGACTTTTTGACCGGACGCCACAGGGCCGCCCTGGTGCAGGACGACACGGGCGCGCCCGTGGTCGTCGCGCGGGTCACCGTTCCCGTACGGAAGGCGGTGTGATGACCGGGCCACTCGTCGCCGAGCGTCCGATCGGCGCTCCGCCCGCGGAGGGCGCGAGGCGCGGGCGGTTCTCGCACGCCCTGGGGAACGGGGTCGTCGCGCTCGCCATCGGCGCCGCGGCGGTGTACGCCCACACGTTCGCGATGGACAAGGACAAGCTGGACGCCCCGCTGACCAGCCACGCGGCGGCGGGAGGGGTGGCCGTGACCGGCAGGTTCAGCGCCCGGCTCGAGAAGGTGGTGGCCGCCCGGTCCCTGCGACTGCTCACGACCTCGACCGACCCGGAGACGGGACGGGTCACGATCAAGAAGTCCGGCAGGGTGGGCACCCAGGACGTCTTCATCGTCGTCACGATCGGCGCGACCTCTCCCGGAGATCCGACGCGGCTGGACGACGCGTGGCTCCGTACGGCGGACGGGGTGGAGTACGCGGCCACCGACCGGGTCGGCCCGGCGTTCACGCTGCCCCATCGCCCCGTCCAGAACGGCTGGTGGGTCGATGTGGTCTTCGTGTTCGAGATCCCGCCCGAGGCGCTTGCGGGGGCCTCGATCGTCGTCTCCGCGCCGTCCTCGAACGGCATCTACGACACGATCTACCCCAACCGCTACAACCAGCTTCTTCCCGAGGCCGAGCTGCCGATCTCGGCCGACCGCGCGGCGGCCAGGCGCCTGCTCGACGACGTGAAGACCTCCTGGCAACTGGCGGCCGAGGAGTGAGCGCGTGAGCGAGAAGCACGGAAGCACCCAGGAGTCCGGGGAACCGTCCTTCGACGCCTTCAAACCGGTCGCCCGTGACACGCCCTCGTCCGGGCAGGAGTCGATCTTCTCCACGGGGTCGTGGCCGGCCGCCTCGATCGCCACCGCGGCGCCGGAACCCTCCCCCGTCCCGGCAGGGCCGGCGGGCCGGCGGAGGATGCCCCGCCTTATACGCGCGACCCTGCTCCTGGTGGCCGCGGTCGCGCTGGTCGCGGTCACGGTGGGCGTGCAGTGGTGGGACCGGTCGGCGTGGATCGCCCAGCGCTATCCGGCCGAAGTGGTCAAGGACGTCCCGCGCGGGCAGAGCGCCGCGCTCCACGGGATGTCCTGGCAGGCGAGCCTGGCGGTCCGTGCGCGGTCCGCCGGCGACCACCGCGACGCCACGTCCCTGATCGCGACCGTCCGGGTGACCCCGATCTCGGCCAAGGACGTCGGCGGCTACCTCCCGCCGCGCTTCGAGGCACGTGACCGCGGCACCGGGCGCAGGTGGCAGGCCCTGCCCGCCGAGACGCCGACCGGCTCGGACCTGGAACCGGGCAGAACCACGTCCTTCATCGTGGTCGCGGCGGTGCCGAACGAGCTGAAGGACACGGCGGAACTGGTGCTCAGCTACTCGTCCGCCGAGACGCTGCGCTTCGCGCGCTGACGCGTCGCCGAGACGTCGAAGGTGGCGGCGAACAGGCACAGCGCCAGCGTGGTGAACAGCAGCTCCCGGCCGAAGTGGACGGGGATCTGGTAGAGCTCCCATTCGAGCTGGCGATGGGAGGTGCCGATCAGGTAGTACGCCCCTCGCTCGGCGTAGTCCATCCCCACGCGTAGCAGCATGTAGCACAGGCACATCACCGTGAAGATCGGGGCGCCGCCCCGCAGGGTGAGCCGCAGGGCGTTGAGCACCGGCGGCCACCGGTCCAGGCCCGACCGCGCGAACAGCAGGCCGGCGCCCTGCCGGGTCAGCCGGTGGGTACGCCGCTCGACCGCGTCGGCGGCCTGTTCCACCGGGGTGCCCCTGATCAGCGCGCGACCGTCCTGCGAGGAGGCCCCGTAGACCAGGATGGCGAGGGTCAGCCACGTGAGCGGGACCACCAGCGCCTCCATGAGGTGCGGGCGCATGCCCGCCAGCCATTCCATGGCGGTCCGCCAGCCAGGGAGCGCCGCCTCCAGCGCGGCCCAGTGCTCGTTCCACCACGTGGTGGCGATGCGTCCCTCCAGCCAGGCCGACCGTCCGTCGGCGAAGGTGAACACCAGGACCGCGCCGTAGAAGGTGTACGCGAGCTCGCAGAAGGCCACGCCGAAGGAGAGCCCCGTCCCGCCCTTGCGCTGGTGGATCGCCGACAGCACGTGGCGGGCGATCACGGCCAGGACCGTGAACGCGATGGCGACCTTCAGGTCCAGCACCAGGTTGGTCCCGGCGTCCGGAGGGGTGGGCCGGGCGGGGGCGGCGCCCGGGGCCACGGCGCTGTTCAGGAGCGCGGCCGTGTAGGTGTCGTACTGGTCCGCGTACCGCTCCATGTCGGCGTCGGCGAACTCACGGGCGTCGGCGGTGTGCCACCCCCACGCGAGGTAGATGGCGACGAAGACGATGATCGAGCGCCCGAGCCCGGTGAGCAGCGGCTCCTCCTTGTGCCCCGGGTCCCCGGCGTCGCCTCCCGCCTCGCCCGCCGCGCGCCGGGCGCGCATCTCCGTCAGCGCTCCCCGCAGGGAGTACAGCATGCCGACGGTCACCACCATGCCGAGCATCACCATGACGATGAAGATCAGCATGACCGCGGCGAGCCGCCACGGGCGGAACGAGCCGTGCGACAGCTCGGACCCGGCGACCAGGAGCCCGAAGCGCCCCAGCTTGCCGAGCGTGAACCACAGCACGAGCGGGACCAGGCATCGCCCCCAGATCGCCAGCGCGTACAGCGGAAGCCCGTACGGCGAGCGTCTCCACCAGCGGACGGCGGGGGACGCCTGCGCGGACGCGGGCGGCGACCCAGCCCCCAAGGCCAACGAATCGGACATCGTGCGCATGGTATCGATCACACCGGCGGCTCGCAGGGCATCTCCACAACGAGCAGTCAGGATTCCGTAGACCTCGGGATCAGAGCCAGGGACCGTGACACTCCCGGTTTCCTCGGCCATTTGTCTGGTTCGTACGCATTTGCTGGTATCCAGTGTGTGTCTATGGGACGAACGATGCGGAAGGGGAAGAAGCACCGACTACCATCCTGTGGCATGACGTCCACCCCCCCTGGCGGCGGTCCACGCCGGCGACCGGTGCTCATACCGGTATTGGCCGTTCTCGCGGCCGTGTCCGTGGGAGTGAGCGCGGCCTTCGGCGGGTTGGAGGAGGCGCCCGACGAGCCCGAGCAGCTCACCAAGGGCGCGGAATTCGACCAGGGCCAGGTGCTCACGCGGTTCGAGGACGCCGTCGTCGGACGGGCCGGGAACGACGGGCTGGGAGTCCCCGGCAGGCGCTACCTGCAGATCATCATGAAGGTGACCAACCAGTCCGACAGAACGGTCTCCGCATATCTGATGGACAGGGCGCTCCCCACCGTGTGGGCGGACCAGAAGAAGATCAAGGCGAAGGACGCGCCCATCACCTCCGGCCCCAGGATCGTCGTCTCCTCATCGGGCCGCAGCACCTACAGCCAGCTTCATCCAGGTGTGACGTCGACCGTGATCATGGCGTTCGAGATGAGGCCGGGCCAGCAGCCGCCGAAGAGCGTCCAGATCGACGCGGGGACCTTCGAGTGGACCAAGACCTTCGTCTCGCAGACCTATGAGTGGTACCAGGTGACCGAGACAGCGCCTCCGACGGAGGAGGACCGCAAGAAGGGAAGAACGAGCCAGAGCCGGCCGAAGGTGGCGGCCCAGGTGCGGCTGCCCGTCACGGTGGAGTCCGCGTGATGGCCGCCTCCCCCGGGTTCGTGCCCCAGGCCCCGCCGCACCGCCCCGCGCCGCCTCCGGTGGCGCCGCCTCCCCGCGTGCCGGTCTGGCGCA
The DNA here is from genome assembly GCF_039537005.1 of Sphaerisporangium flaviroseum. Classification (NCBI taxonomy): domain Bacteria; kingdom Bacillati; phylum Actinomycetota; class Actinomycetes; order Streptosporangiales; family Streptosporangiaceae; genus Sphaerisporangium; species Sphaerisporangium flaviroseum. The sequence goes on from NZ_BAAAZR010000052.1 coordinate 290,804, forward strand.
AGATCGTCGCCGCGACTCTGGGAGTCATCCTGATCAGCGCGGCCGTGTACGTGCAGACCTTCGTCCTGGACGGCAGCCGGTTGGACGACCCGCTGACCGTCTCCGGCGGCATCCAGGAGGCGGTCAGCACCGACGTCTTCTCCGCCCGCCTCGACCGCGTGGAGTTCGCCAAGTCGGTGCGGGTGAAGAAGCAGTTCGGGACCGACGAGGACACCACCGATAAGGTGTTCCTGGTCGTGAAGGTGGGAGCGACCGCTCCGCGGCGCCCGATCCAGCTCACTTCGCACCTGGTCACGGCCGACGGCCTGCGGTTCGACGTGACCGACCACGTCACCGACACCGCGACGCTGGGTTCCAAGTGGGTCCAGCCGGGCTGGTGGGGCTCCGGCCTGTTCTTCTTCGAGGTACCGCCGGACAAGGTGCCCGGAGCCCGGGTGGTGGTGTCGCAGAAGGCCAGCACGATCTTCGGCGACCAGTATCTGGCCGAGGCGTCGTTCGATCTCGGCCTGGACGGAGCCAAGGCCGGCCAGATGATCCAGGCCGCCAAGGACGTCTATGAGGTGAGCGGCTGATGAGCGATCAGAATCCCGGCGACACCGGCGTCTGGGCGCCTCCGGCCGCCGAACCGTCCTGGTTCACCCCGACCAAGCGGCCGCCCCGCCCGGACGCCCGGGTGTGGCCCCTGCCTTCCCCCGACCCCGAACCCCGAGGCAGCTCCACGGTGCCCATCCCCGTGATCGACGGCGGGAACCGGGCCCGGCACCGAGGATGGGTCTCTCCTCCCGCGCCGGGCGTGGAAACGCAGGCGACGGGCGGCGCGCTCTTCGGGATGGCGCCTCCCGCCGGTCTCGCGGCCGGGGAGCACCATCCCGCCGGTCCCGCGGCCGGGGAGCACCATTCCGCCGGGGAGCCTCGTCCCGCCACGGCGCCCCCTGCGCGGCGCCGGCGTCCGATGCCGACTGCCGCGAAGGTCGGCCTGCAACTGTTCGGCGCCGTGGGGCTGACGGCCGCCCTCCTCGGCGTTCAGGGGTACGACCAGCTCCACCGGTACGAGATGGACCACATCCCGGCTCAGGTGCGGCATGTCCCCCAGGGAGAGCCGGCGAAGCTGGAGCACGCCACGTGGCGGGTCCTCAGCATCGCCCCCATGGCGAAGCAGCCCGCGGGAATGCAGGCCGACCGGGTGATGCTGCAGATCGACATCGACGGCACCGCGCTGACGGCCGAGGGCCGGTACTACGACACCAGCCCGCCGGGCTTCTTCATGGCCGACGACACCGGGCGCACGTGGCTGGCGCAGGCGTACAAGAGCCCCGAGGACATGCGGCCCGGCGTGCCGGCCCGATTCAACCTGCTCAGCGTGGTCCCGAAGGCACTGCAAGACCAGGTGGAGCTGATGGTGTGGCCGAGCCAGCGTGTGGGGCTCGAGGAGTCGGGGCCGGCGCTGCGCTTCGACCGCTGACCTGCTGGGCGCGCCGCCTGCGCTCGGCGCCGGCCGCGATGTCGAACGTCGCCGCCAGCAGGCACGTCGTCAGCACCGTCACGACCAGGCCGACCACGAAGTCGATGGGCACCAGCGCCACGTTCCAGAACAGGAGCGGGTGATCGGTGCCCACCAGGTAGAGAAGGCCTCGCCTGGCGTAGCCGGCGCCCACGTTCATCGCCGCGAAGCACAGGGCGAACAGCCCGAACAGCGGCGCGCCTCCCCTGAAGGTGAGGCGGAGGGTGTGGGCCAGCGGCACCCAGTGCGCCCAGCGGCCGAAGAACCTCGTCAGCGTCCGCCGGGTCAGTGAGTGGGTGCGGTTGGCCAGCGCCTGCCCGGCCTGCGTCGCCGTCGTCTCCAGGCGGGTGCCCTTGATGACCGTCTGGGCGTCCTCGGCGTAGGCGCCGTACATGAGGATCGCGAGCGTCAGCCACACGGCGGACAGGAGAAGAGCGTCCCAGGCGTACGGTTTGATCTCGCCGACCGCGCCCCAGAAGGCCTCCCAGCCGGGGATGGTCGTCTGGAGGGTGGAGAGGAGGTCGTTCCACCAGGTGATGGCGGCCCGGTCGCCCATCCAGGTGCCCCGCGACACGATCACCTGGGTGCCGTAGTAGAAGAAGGCGAGCTCGCAGAACGCGACCGCGATGGCGGCGGCCCTGCTGCCCTTCCGGTCCTGCCACAGGGTGAGGACATAGCGCGCCAGGAAGGCGACGATCATGATGACGAACGTGACGTTGTAGTTCAGGTCGATGAGCCCGCGGCCGGTGTCCATCGCCTGCCCGGTGAAGGGATCGCTGATGGCCCCCAGATAGCCGTACTCGCCGCTCTGGCGTTGCTGATCGACCCTCACGAAGTCGCGGACGTCGGTGCTGTGCCATCCCCAGCTCACGTAGAGCACGGCGAAGGGGACGATGACCCGGCTCAGGCTGCCGACGAACCCCTCGTCCTCCCCCTCGGAGCGCCTCGCGCGCATCTCGTACAGCGCCCCGCGGAGGGAGTAGAACATGCCCACGGTCACCAGCATGAAGACCATGACCAGGATGACGAAGACGAGCATGGTCAACGCGAGCCGCAGGTCGCGCATGGAGCCGTGAGACAGCTCGGTGCCCCCGACGAGCAGGCCGAAGCGCGCCAGCTCACCCGCCGAATACCACATGACGAGCGGCAGCAGGCAGCGCCCGGCCAGCCGCAGGGTGTGCCACGGCAGCGACCAGACCGACAGGGTGCGGGGGGATTCGGACATCCGGTGAATCCTATCGAGGACGCCTCACCGGTCGCACCCGCATCATGGGAAGAAAGTCCGATTCCGTGACGCCACGAACCGGCATGCGAAGGGCCGGCGTCCCCGTACGGGAACACCGGCCCTCACGGCGGCGACCGTCAGACGGCCACCTGAAGCTGGGACACCTCGCCGAGGCGGGCCTCCACGGTGACGTCCTTGCTGATGCCACCGCCCGCGATGATGCGCACGGTCCAGGAGCCCGGCGCGGCGAAGAAGCGGAAGATGCCCTCGTCGGACACCACCACCTCGCCGGTGAACTCCCCCGTGTGGTCGAGAAGGCGGGCGTATGCCGTGCCGGCGCCGGTGACGACACCCTGGATGACGGCCTGGGTCGACAGATCGATCCCGGCCGGCAGGGTGACGGTCTGCTCCGGTGCGGCGCAACCTTGAGCGGTCATCAGCGGGCCTCCCCCAACTCGATCGGCACGCCCACGAGCGAGCCGTACTCCGTCCACGAACCGTCGTAGTTCTTCACGTTCGGCTGGCCCAGGATCTCGTGCAGCACGAACCAGGTGTGAGCCGAACGCTCGCCGATGCGGCAGTAGGCGATCGTGTCCTTGTCGAAGTCGACGCCCTCGCCGCCGTAGAGCGAGCGAAGCTCCTCATCGGACTTGAAGGTGCCGTCGTCGTTGGCGGCCTTGGACCACGGGACGTTGCGGGCGGTCGGGATGTGGCCACCCCGCTGCGCCGCTTCCTGCGGCAGGTGGGCCGGGGCGAGAAGCTTGCCGGAGAACTCGTCGGGCGAGCGGACGTCGACCAGGTTGAGCTTGCCGATCGCGGCGACCACGTCGTCGCGGAAGGCCCGCAGCGAGTGGTCCTGGTCCTTGGCGGTGTACTGCGTCGCCGGACGGGCCGCCACCTCGGTGACCAGCTCGCGGGAGTCGAGCTCCCACTTCTTGCGGCCGCCGTCGAGGAGACGGACGTTCTCGTGACCGTAGAGCTTGAAGTACCAGTAGGCGTAGGCGGCGAACCAGTTGTTGTTGCCGCCGTAGAGGACCACGGTGTCGTCGTTGCCGATGCCCCGAGCCGAGAGAAGGGCCTGGAAGCCCTCACGGTCCACGAAGTCGCGGCGGACCGGGTCCTGCAGATCCTTCTTCCAGTCGATCTTCACGGCGCCACGGATGTGGCCCTTGTCGTAGGCACTGGCGTCCTCGTCGACTTCGACGAGCACGACGTCAGCGGAGTCGAGATGGGCCTCGACCCAGTCGGCGTCCACCAGTACGGCGGAGCGGCTCATTAGGGAACCTCCCGTTATCGGGTTGCGGCGGGCATTAGGCGGCGGATGATCAGGTACATCTCGCAGCCGAGGCAGAAACCGAAGGCTGCGTTCAGGAACGCGGCGAGCAGGGCCGCGGCGGTCGCACCCAGTGCGAGCGGTGTGATCTGCGCGGTGAATCCGATCAGCCCGGCGAGCGCGAAGGCCAGGCCCACACCCTGCGCGAAGCGGGGCGGGGCGGCGTCCTCCATCTCCGCCGGCGGACCGAGTCTCGGCCGCACCGACCGTCTGAAGATCAACCCGTACGGCGAGACTCCGGCGGCCCCCAGGGCGAAGAGCACACCCTGGGCGAGAAGCAGCCAGGCGTTGCCCGTGAGCAGGACCAGCGCCAAGATGAGCGTCGTAGCGGCCGCGGCGAACCGCGTGCTTCTGGGATCAACCTGCATAGCGGGAAGCTCCTGAAGGGGTCGTGCCGGAAACGCAAAGATCGGGCACTATTCAGATCGGTGCGGCAAAGGCCGCGAGATCGCCCTCAGGCCATACGACAGAGCGCGGTGGCTACGCGGCAGAAGTCAACCGCGCGCCGCTTCGTCAGCAGCTCTGTCGAGGGATTCATACGATGGACACTACCTGCCGTCTTGCCATCTGTCACGTCGAGTCCGATTCGTGAGACGCGGTGAAGCCCAGGGCCGCGATCACGTCGGCCTTGCGCGGCTGGCCGGATGCCTTCTTGACCACCCGGCCGCCCTGGTCGAGCACCAGGACCGTGGGCGTGCGCGTCACGTCGAACCGCCGGACCAGGTCGAGCCGGGACTCCGCGTCGATCTCCACATGCCGCACGCCCGGCACCATGCCGGAGACCTCCGACAGGATGCGCCGGGTGGCGCGGCAGGGCTGGCAGAAGGCCGTCGAGAACTGCACCAGCGTCGCGCGCTCGCCCAGCTCCGCTCCGAGGTCGCCCGCGGCCACCAGGTCCATCTCACTCCTCACAGCGCGCACGGCGCCGCTCCGCCGCCGCATCGCCAGCCCGACGATGAGACCGGCGGCCAGCGTCACGCAGAGCACCAGCAGGCCTGTCATCGCCTGCGACAACACGTGCCGCCGGGCCGCCATTCCCGCCGCGGCCGGGGTGAGCGGCCCGGGGTTAGCCGCCCGGGGTGAGCGGCCCGGGTGAGCGGCCCGGGTGAGCGGCCCGGCCTAGCGGGTGTACGGGATCGACACCAGCCGCTTGCCAGTGGCGGTGCGGATGTCGAAGCCGCGGATCCGCTCCATCGTCAGCTCGGTGTGCCCGGTGAAGGTGGCGGGCCCCCCGTGGTAGTCGGCGTCGTCGATCGTCCAGCTGCCCGCCGGTGACCGGGTGCCGTCCATGCCGATCGCGGTCACCCGGCAGGAGGTTCCGTCCGGGACGCCGGAGATCGAGACCTGGACCGTCGTGCCCTCGTCGCCGGGGAACAGCTTGAGCTTGGCACGCACCCCGCCGCCCTCGCCCGTGAGCGCGACGGGGACGGTCCTGTCAGGGGGCGCCGGCTCGTCCTGCTTGAGCAGGGGCGACTCGCTGGGCGAGGTCAGGCTGCGCCCGGAGTTCGCCTGGTCGCGCTGGGCGGCGTCCGCGGGCGCGCTTCGCGCCTCTGGCGCGCCCGCGGCCGTCGTGGCGGCCTCCTGTGAGGTGTCCACGGCGAGCCAGGCCGTACCGGCGAGGACCACCGCGACCAGGGACGCCGCCAGGCCGAGCAGCAGCCTGTGCACGCGGTGACGCTTGGCCGACGCCGCGATCATGCGGTCGAGCACGGCGTGCGGAGGGCTGGCCGCCTGCTCGATGTCCTCCTCAGAGACCTTGGCGAGCAGCACGGTGATCATCCGCAGCTGGTCGAACTCCGCGCGACATTCCGGACATGTCGCGAGATGGGCCTCGATCAGGACGGCCTCATCCGCGTCGAGCGCACCGAGGATGTGCGCACCGAGCGCCATCCGCACGTCCTCACAGGCGCTCATGGCGCGAGCCCCCGCTCCTCCAGTGCCAGCTTCAGCGCGCGAAGCGCGTAGTACGTGCGCGACTTGACCGTTCCGGGTGGGATGCCCAGCGCCTCGGCGGCCTCCTTGACCGACCGGCCGCGGTAGTAGGTCTCCAGTAACACCGCCCGATGCTCGGGCCGTAAGGCCGCGATCGCGTCGGCGACCCCCCAGGACTCCACCGCACGCTCCAGCTCGTCGTCGGCCGGTATCACGGCGAGGGCCTCGTCGGTGGTCTCCTGCGGCCGGGACTTGCGGGCACGGTGATGATCGACGACCAGGTTGCGGGCGACGGTGAACAGCCACGCCCGCACCGGACGGTCGGTGAGCACGTCAGGGTGCTTCCACGCCCGCAACAGCGTCTCCTGTACCACGTCCTCCGCCTTGCCCGGATCGCCCGTCAATCGCAACACGTAACCGTAAAGTGACCCCGCGTGCTCATCGAAGAGTGTCCGAATCAGTTGCTCGTCGGCGGTTCCGGCGGGACTCACATTCTCTTGACGTACGGCGACGGGCTCCGGTTCAGGCACGTAGCGGCACGTTCGTCGCCGAGCCGTCGACGGCGAGCCCTTCCGCGATGGTGCGCACCTTCTCGATCTTGAGATTGAGCGGCAGGTCCTTGATGGGCACGCTGAAGCTCAGCGCCTGGCTGGCGTTCGGCACCTGGATGCCGTTGACGCTCTCGGGCGTCAGCCGGATCCCGCCCGGGACCACCGCGATCTTCATCTTCGCCGTGACGGGGATGGCGATGCCGGCCACCGTGATCTTCCCGGTGACGTTGAGGGTGTCGTCGCCGTTGCCCTCCACACGGAGCCCGCTAGGAGCCCGGGCGTCGAGGGTGGCCCGCGAGATCACCACGGTCCCGGTGACCCGCTCGGCACGGATGTCGGCCTTGGCGGTGTTCTGGATCAGGTCCATGAGCGGGGCGTTCACCCCGTGGAGGACGGCGTCGATCCGGGAGATCTTCGCGCCGTCGGGCGTGGTCCACGCCCCTATCCCGACGTCGATCCGCTCGTAGTGCCCGGAGATCGCCTGGGTGAGGAACGGGATGCCGCGCACCTCGACCGTGGGCGGCGTCGACAGGTCGTACTGTGCCGCGACCTGGCGGGCGACCTCGCGCTGCACGCCCGCCACGGCGACACGATCGACGACGGCCAGGAGGATGCCGAGCAGGATGAGGAACACAATCAACTTGCGCATCCGACTCCTTCGGGAGGGCCCACCTGTTGTGAAAGTATCCGCGCTCCGCCCCTACTCCCCTGGGCATCACCGGCGAAACCCCCTCAACCAGGGCGGCGCAGCAGGACGCTATCCCACATGACCGGCCGACGGAGGGAAGTTGGTCACGGTTCCGGCTCAGCCGCCGGCGAAGGGAGGCAGGACCTCCACCGTCGCCCCTTCGGACAGCTCCACCGCATGGCGGTCACGCGTGCCGGCCGGATGCCCGTTCACCAAGAACGATGATCGCTCGAGCACGCGCACTAGATCCGGATTTTCAGATTTACGTGTAATTTGTGCCACGAGGTCACCAAGAGTGAGCGCGTCGAACGGCTCCTCGGCGATCCCCGCGGCGTCCTTGGCCGCCGCCCAGTAGCGGACCGTACCCCTTGCCATCAGCCACCTCTGTCGTCTACCCACGAGCGTCGCGCGAGTGTCGATTACCCATCGCGAGGGAATGGTTACGTTTATTTCCCACGTGATGGACCGTTCACCAGATCGACGCACTTTGGACCCGCCTACCTGTGGGCTATCCTCACGTACTGACGGGACCTGGGCGACGTAGCCCCCGGGTCCTTTACGTGTTTGTACGGCTGGCGCCGTCACAACGCGGGGAGGAGGCAATGCGGTGCGTGAACAGGCCATCGCGTCTCGCCCCCCGGTCAGCCTCTTGACTAGGAGGTGCTGTGAGTAACCTGCTCCTGCTCACCAACGCTCTGGAGCCCTCGGCGGAGGTGCTGCCCGCACTCGGGCTGCTGCTCCACTCGGTCCGGGTCGCTCCCGCGGAAGCGTCGGCGCTCATCGACGCCCCACCGGCCGACGCTGTGCTGGTGGACGCGCGAAGGGAGCTCGTGCACGCCAAGAGCCTCTGCCGCCTCCTTCGCACGACCGGCATCGACTGCCCGCTCATGGTGATCGTCACCGAGGGCGGCCTGGCCGCGATGACCGCCGAATGGGGAGCCGATGACGTCCTCCTCGACACGGCGGGCCCGGCGGAGGTCGAGGCTCGGCTCAGGCTGGCCGTCGGCCGGCTCTCGATCGCGGCCACCGAGGAGGTGCCGGACGAGATCCGCAGCGGAGACCTCTCCATCGACGAGGCCACCTACACCGCCCGGCTTCGCACCCGGGCCCTTGACCTGACCTTCAAGGAGTTCGAGCTGCTCAAGTACCTCGCGCAGCACCCTGGACGGGTCTTCACCCGCGCCCAGCTGCTGCAGGAGGTCTGGGGGTACGACTACTTCGGCGGCACCCGCACCGTCGACGTCCACGTGCGGCGCCTGCGTGCCAAGCTGGGCGCCGAGTACGAGTCCCTGATCGGCACCGTTCGCAACGTCGGCTACCGGTTCGTCCCGGACCGCGGCGGCGAGCAGATCGACGACCGCGAGCCCGCGCCCGCCCACCGCTGACCTCGGCCGGCCGCCGAGGAACGGGAACGGGGCCCACCCCCACGAACCGGTCGTGGGAGCGAGCCCCGTCAGCCTCAGGTGATGCCGCCTAGCCGGCGACCGTGATGCGGTTCACGACCGGCGGGGCGGTCGGCGTGTGCGCGCCCAGGTAGGTGACGAACGCGTCGATGTCCAGCGGCCCGCTCCACAGGTCGGTGCCCTGCGTGAAGACGCTGAAGCCGTCTCCGCCGCCGACGAGGAAGTTGTTGGCCGCGACCCTGATCGACTGGGCGTCGGTCACCGGCGTGCCGTTGATCGTGATGCCGGAGACCCGCGACCCGATCGGCTGCGAGAGGTTCATCGTGTACTTCAGCGACGCCGACGGCTGCAGGATCTTCACCGTCGCCCCGCCGTTCTGCCACTGCTGTTCCAGCAGCGCGTCAAGCTGCGCCCCGGTCAGCGTCACGACCTGCACGAGGTTGTTGAACGGCTGCACCGCGAACGCCTCGCCGTAGGTCACCACGCCGTTCCCCTCGGAGCCGCTCTGGGCGTAGGTGAGGTCGGTGCGCACGCCGCCGGGGTTCATCAAGGCGATCTCGGCGTTGCCGCCGGTCTTGGCGGCCTCGAGCTGGGCGTCGGCGATCAGGTCGCCGAGCGCGGTCTCGCCGGACGGGCCGGCCACACGGGTGATGTCCGTGGTGATCTGGCCGACCTGCTTGTTCGCGACCGTCGAGACCCGGTCCTTCCAGGTCTGCACGAACTGCGTGGTCGCCGGGTCGGCGATGACATCCCTGGTGACGACGTGGTTGTCGGCGACGACCGAGGAGCGCACGACCTCGCCGGTCTTCTTGTCCACGTTGAAGTCGACCGACGTCAGCACGCGGCCGAAGGACGAGCCCTGGGTGTAGACGCGGTCCTGACCGGCCGGGTCCTTGGTCTTGCAGATGTACGCCTGGTGCGAGTGGCCCATGATCACCAGGTCGACGTCCGGGCTGAGGCCCTGGGCGATGCGGGTGCCCGCTCCGGGAGTGACCGGGCAGGCGTCCGGGCTCTGGTTCGGGGCGACGCTGTCGCCCTCGTGGACGAGCACCACGATGGCCTTCACGCCCGCGCGCCTGAGGAGGGCGGCGGCCCGGTTGCCCGACGCCACCTCCTCGGCGAACTTCAGGCCCGCGATGCCCGAGGCGCTCACGATCGAGGGGGTGGTCTGGGTGACCAGGCCGACGAAGCCGACCTTCACCCCGTTGATCTTCTTGATGGCGACCGGCGGCAGCGCGTACCGGTCGTCGCTCTCCTTCAGGACGTTGGCCCCGAGGTACTCGTACTTGGCGCCCTTCCACAAACCGGCCGGGGAGCAGCCGTCGACGGGGTGGCAGCCGCCGTTCTGGATGCGCCTGAGCTCGGTGATGCCCTCGTCGAACTCGTGGTTGCCGACGGAGGAGACCTTCAGGCCGAGCGTGCCCAGCAGTTCGACGGTCGGCTCGTCGTGGTACGCGGCCGAGATCAGCGGTGTGGCCCCGATGAGGTCACCGGCCGCCACGATCGCGGAGTCCTCGTTCACCAGTGACTTGAGGTGGGTCGCCATGTAGGCGGCTCCACCCGCAGGCACGGACACCCCGCTCTCGTTGACGATCACACCGCTCGAACCGGTGGGCGGCTCCAGGTTGCCGTGGAAGTCGTTGATGGAGACCAGCCGGACGGGCACCGTCACGGGGGGTTTCGGAGGTTTCGGGTGCGCCGACGCGGGGCCGGCGGCGATGGCGAGACCGGTGGCCGCGACGATGCCGGCGACCGCGACCCGCGTGAACGATCGTGAGGTCATAACCCACGAGGCTAGAGTCGGAAGACCAGCAATAAACGACCCAGAGGTAACGATTTACCCCGCTAGTTCATGGCGTTTAGTGCCAGATTAGAGTTCCAGCATGAATGCGCGCGTGGACATCCGTGAACGGCTCGGAGAGCATGAGGTCGCCGCCGTGGTCGCTCTGGTGGACGCCGCCACCGAGGCCGACTCCGTCCGGCCCTTGAACGAGCATGTCATGCTCCACCTGCGCTACGGCGGCGACCCCGGGGCCAAGGCCATGCTCCTCTACGACGGTGACACGCTCGCGGGCTTCGCCCACATCGACCCCACCGACCAGGTCGAGGGCCCGAGCGGTGAGCTGGTCGTGCATCCGGGCCACCGCCGGCGCGGCTACGGGCGGCGGCTGGCCGAGGCCGCACTGGCCGAGAGCGGGGGCCGGCTGCGCCTGTGGGCACACGGCGACCACGGGGAGGCCGGCAGGCTGGCCGCCTCGATGGGCTTCTCCCGGGCACGGTCCCTCTGGCAGATGCGCCGCTCGCTGCTGGAGCCGATCCCCGGCGCGGCGCTGCCCGAGGGAGTCCGGCTGCGCACGTTCGAGCCCGGCTCGGACGAGGAGGCGTGGCTCGCCGTGAACGCCCGCGCTTTCGCGCACCATCCCGAGCAGGGCTCCTGGACCAGGGACGACCTCATACTGCGTGAACGGGAGCCGTGGTTCGACCCGGCGGGCTTCTTCCTCGCCGTACGCGACACCCCGCGCCCGGGCGCCGGACCGCCCGCGACCGGTTCGGGGCTCGCGGGATTCCACTGGACCAAGGTGCACGGCGACGACGACCCCGAAGCACCTCATGGGCACAAGGCGATCGGCGAGGTGTACGTCGTGGGGGTCGACCCCTCGGAGCAGGGCAGCGGTCTCGGCCGGGCGCTCACCCTGGCGGGTCTGGAGCATCTGCGGGCCCGGGGCCTCTCACAGGTCATGCTGTACGTGGACGAGGACAATCCGGCCGCCATCCGGGTGTACGAGTCGCTGGGATTCACCCGGTGGGCCGTTGACGTGATGTACCGCCATTAATTATGTCAATTGACACATCCCACCTCTGAAGAGAGAGTCACGCTGTAAGCGCGCGCCTACCCCAGCGCGTGCCCGCCCCGCCGCCGACAAGCACAGCGAGGCACGACGTGACCAACTTCAACCCCGGAGGACCCGGCACCTTCTGGTCACTCCTCGGCCAGATCGAACGAGAATCCCTGCACGCCATCGGCTGGGTCAGGGAGTTCGCCCCCCGCGAGACCCTCGCCGACCGTGACGCACTCCCCGACAGCGTCACCGTCCTGCTCGACGGCTACGCCAAAGAGGTGTACGGCTCCGCCGACGGCGACGAATCCCTCATCGAGATCTTCGGTCCTGGGCACCTGGAAGGCGAACTGGCCCTGTGGGACTGGCCGCACCGAGGGCGCATCGAGACCCTCACCGCCGTTCGAGCGCTGCAGGTGCCCAAGGACAGGTTCGTCAACTTCCTGGCCGAAGAGCTGTCGGCCGGCGCCGCGCTGATGAAGAGCCTGGGCCACCGCCGCGTGCTGGTCGCCCGGCGGCGCGCCCCCGGCCCCGGCGTACGGGCGCCGGCCCGGATCGCCCTGCACCTGATCGAGCTCGCCCTCCGCTTCGGGCGCCCGTCCGGAACCGGCGTGGTGATCGGCCCTCCGCTCACCCAGACGGACCTGGCGAGCTTCGCCGGGGTCGACCGGGTGGCCGTGGCCCGCGCCTTCCACGTATGGCGCCCCAAAGGCTCCCGCGCCACCTGCGCCCACCCGCACATCGACATCCTCGAACAGCACGGCTCCACGATCCGGGTGAAGGACATGGACGCCCTCCGCGCGGCGGCGGGTCCGTGGGCGGCCGAGTGGGACTTCTCCCCCTTCACCGTCAACGGGACCCTCGGCAGGACGGCCGCCAAGCGGCAGGTCCCCGCGATCAGGATCCCCGCGACCGGCACCGGCCCCTCCCAGCTTCCCCCGGTGCCGCCCTGCTTCACCGGCAGGAGCGCCGCCATCCAGGCGCTCAACTCCCTGATCACCACGGCGGACCGCCCGCGTGCGGTGATCATCGAAGGGATGGCCGGAGTCGGCAAGTCGGCCCTCGCCGCGTACTGGGGCCATTCGGTCAAGGACGAGCACTTCAGCGGCGGCCAGCTCTACCTCGACCTGCACGGCGCCCCCAACAGGGCGTTCACGATCGCCGAGGCCGTGGGACAACTGCTGCGCGGCCTCGGCGTCAGCGGGCACCAGATGCCGGTGGACGAGAACGAGCTCATGGCCCTCTACCAGCGCCGGCTCGCCGACCGGCGGCTGCTCATCGTGGTCGAGAACGCGGGTGAGAACCCCGAGCTGATCCGGCCGCTGATGCCGCCCTCCAACCGGTGCCTCCTGCTCGTCACCACCCAGGCCAAGCTGGCCGGGCGGCCAGGGCTCACCCCCGCCGACGGCGTCGAGCCACTGGCGCTGGACGTCATGGCGGAGGAGGAGGCGATCCAGCTCATGGCCGCCGTCCTCGGCCCGGGCGACTCCCGGGTCCGCGAGAACCCGTCGGACGCCACCCGGCTCGTACGGCAGTGCGCCATGCTGCCCCTGGCACTACGGATCACCGCCGCCAAGCTGGTGGAGAACCCGGCCGAGCAGATCGCCGACACGGTCCGCGACCTGGACGGCCAGGACCGCCTGTCCAAACTGGCGCAGGACGACGAGCCACGTGCGGCCGTACGGCCCGCCTTCGAGGTGTCGTACCGCGCGCTCCCGGCCGACCTGCGGCGCGCCTTCCGCTACCTCGGCCTCATGACCGGGCCGGAGCTGGGCGTGGAGGCCTGCGCCGCGCTGCTGGACGAGGCCGTGCCCGACACCCTGCGACGCCTTCGGGCGCTGCACCGCCTGCACCTGGTGGCAGGCAAGGGCGGTCCCGGCGCCCCGGACGCCCCAGGAGAGGGCAGACCCGACCGGTTCATGGTGCACGACCTGCTGCGGGTCTTCGCCAAGGAGCGCGTGCTGCTGGAGGACAGCGAGGCCGAACGCACGGGAGCCGTCCGGCGCCTGCTCACCCACTATCTCGCCACCGGTATGCGGGCAGGCGACGCGCTCGGCCGCCAGAGGCGCGTCCTGCACGACCGCGCCGTCTCCCCGCGGGCCACCTCCGACGCCGAGCGCCAACGTCATTTCACCTGGTTCGAGACCGAGCGCCGTAACCTGGTCGCCGCCGCCCACCAGGCCGCCCGGCACGGCCTGCATTCGTACGCGTTCAACCTGGCCGACGCGGTGTACGACTTCATGACCTCACGCGGCTACGTCCGCGACGTCATCGACGTGCACAAGGCCGGGCTGGCGTCGGCCCAGGCCGTCGACGAATGGCCGGCCACCGCCCATATGCTGCACCACCTCGCCATCGCCCACCGCAGCATCGGCCAGAACGTCAAGGCGCTCAGCTACGGCGAGGACGCGCGGTGGGGCTTCAGGCGGCTCGGCGACAGCCTCGGCGAGGCCAACGCACTGGACAACCTGGCCGACGTCCGCGGCGTGCTCGGCCGCTACCGCCTGGCCATCGAACACTCCGAGGAATCCCTGCGCCTGCACCGCCTGGCCGACAACAAGGCGGGTGAGGCAGAGGCGCTGGACACGATCTCGCAGAACCTGCGCAGGCTCGGCGAGTACGCCGGCGCCGAGGACCACGCGCTACGCGCGCTGAGCATCCGCAGGGCGATCGAGGACGGCGCCGGCGAGGCCGAGACGCTGCTCAACCTGGCCCGCCTGCACTACTTCCGGGGCGCTCCGCAGAAGGCCGCGGTGTACGCCATGGAGGCGCTGTCGCTGCGCATCGACCTGGCCATCCGCATCGACCTCGGCGACGAGCCGCAGTCCGCGAACCCCTACCGGGAGCTGGCGCGCATCTACCGGCACCTAGGGCTGCGCCACCTCGCCCGCCGCGACGCCGAGCAGGCGCTGCGCATCTCCCGCGCCAGCGGCGACCGGCACGGCGAGGGCGAGACGCTCACCATCCTGGGCAAACTCCTGCGCGACGACGGCGCCCACGCCGAGGCCCTGTCCCGGCTGTGGCACGCCGTACGCCTCGCGCACGAGATCGGCCACAAGCGCGGCGAGGCCGAGGCCCGAGCGGCCATCGGTGTCGTGTACTTCAAGCTGGGCCGGTACGCCGAGTCGCGCGAACACCTCAACCTCGCGCTGGAGATCCGCAGGGAGATCGCCGACCGGGCCGGAGAGGCGCAGGACCTGGAGAACCTCTCCCGGACCATGCGGCGGCTGGCCCGCTACGAGGACGCGTTACAGCACGGCCTGCAGGCGCTGAAACTCTGGCGCGAACTGGCCGTCCCGACGGGCGAAGCCCGCACCCTGGGCGGCCTCGCACGCACGTACGCGCGGCTGGGCCTGCCGCAGGACGGGCTCCGGGCCGCGGCGACGTCGCTGACCATACGCGAGCGGCACGGGGACAGCCTGGGACTCGGCCTGGACACCATGGCCCGCATCCTGCTGCGCATGGGCCGTCCGGAGTCGGCCCTGGACAAGGCCGTACAGGCCATCAGGGCCATCCGGGAGATGGGCGACCGGCAGTACGAGGGGTCGGCCATCAACAACCTGGCACGGATCTATCTCGCCATGGACCGCCCCGACGAGGCGGAGAAGTACGCCAGGGAGGCGCTGGAGATCGTCAAGGAGGCGGGCGACCTGCGGGAACAGGCATCGTGCCGGCACACGCTCGGGTTGATCGCGCAGTACCGCGGCGATCACGCGGGTGCGCTACGCGACCTGGACGAGAACCTGCGGCTCCACCGCGAGACCGGCAACCACTCCGGCCAGGTGGAGGCGCTGCGCGCGCTGCGCCTGTCCCACGAGGCCATCGGCAACGTCCGGGAGACGCAGGAGTGCGAGCAACGCATCCAGAACATCCAGCGCTGGCTCGGCGGCTCCTGAGCAACGCTCAGAAGCCGCCGACCTGCGCTTCGCTCGCGCCTCAGCTCGGGTGAGCGCTCACTCATCGGCTCGGGTGAGCGCTCATTCCTTCGGTTCGGCTCTGGTCGGTGGGCGGCTTTACTCCACGACCCAGTGGAGGGCGAAGTAGGACAGCGCGGCGACCAGGGCGGCCGCCGGGATCGTGAGCACCCATGCCGTGAGGATGTTGCCCGCGACACCCCACCGGACCGCCGACAGGCGCTTGGTCGCCCCGACGCCCATGATGGCGCTGGTGATGGTGTGGGTGGTGGAGATCGGCGCCTTGGCGGCGATGGCCATCGTGTACAGCACGATGGACGCGGCCGTCTCCGCGGCGAACCCCTGGGCGGGGGCGAGGTGGATGATCCGCCGCCCCAGCGTCCGCATGATGCGCCAGCCACCCGAGTACGTACCCAGCGAGATCGCGGCGGCCGCGGCGAGGACGACCCACTGCGGGATCGGATCCTTGGCCGCGACGTACCCGCCGGTGTAGAGCGCCAGGAAGATGACGCCCATCGTCTTCTGGGCGTCCTGCAATCCGTGCCCGAGCGCCATGGCCGCGGCCGAGACGGTCTGGGCATACCGGAAACCCCGGCCGGCCTTGTGGGGATTCGCTTTGCGGAAGATCCACAGAATCGCGATCATGATGATCGCGCCCAGGCCGAAGCCGACCAGAGGGGAGAAGATCATCGGGATGACGACCTTCTGGACCACTCCGTCCCAGTGGATGGTGCTGGAGGCCGCGAGGGCGGAGCCGACCAGGCCGCCGATCAGCCCGTGGCTGCTCGACGAGGGCAGGCCGAAGTACCACGTGATGAGGTTCCACGTGATGGCACCGATCAGGCCCGCGCCCACGATGACCAGGCCGTGAGATCCCGTCGGGGGATCGATGATCCCCGTACCGACCGTCCTGGCCACTTCGGTGCTGATGTGGGCGCCGACGAAATTCATGGCCGCGGCCATGAACAGCGCGACCCGAGGGGTGAGAGCGCGGGTCGAGACCGAGGTCGCGATCGCGTTCGCGGCGTCATGGAAGCCGTTGGTGTAGTCGAACACCAGGGCTATGGCGATGACGCCGATGACAAGTGCTAGCTCCACTTAGCTTTCCTTGACCGCGATCGACTCGATCGTGTTCGCCACGTGCTCGAAGGCGTCGGCGGCCATCTCCAGCTGATCGATGACCTCCTTCATCTTCATGACGGTGAGAGCGTCGTACTCACCGCCGAAGAGCTTGGCGAGCAGGCGTCGGTAGACCTGGTCGGCCTGGTTCTCCAGGCGATTGATCTCGATCCAGTACTCGTTGAGGTTGCTCATCGACCGGAGCCGGGGCATGGCCTCGGCGGTCAGCTCCGCTGCCCGCTCCAGCACCTCTACCTGGCGTACGACCTCCTTGGGGAGGTGGTCGATCTGGTAGAGGCCGATGAGATCGGCGGCGGCCTCCATGTAGTCCATGACGTCGTCGAGATTCGACGCGAGACGGTAGATGTCCTCGCGGTCGAACGGCGTGATGAAGCTCTCGTTGAGGCGGTTCATGATCGCGTGAGTACGCTCATCACCGGTGTGCTCGCAAGCACGCATCTTCTCGGCCAGGGCTTCCCTGTCCGAGCCGTCACTGATGATCTCTACCAGTAGACGGGATGCGGTGACGAGATTGTTCGCCGAGTCGGCGAACAAGTCGTAGTAGCTGTCCTCACGAGGCGTGAGACGCAGGCGCACGTCGTTCTCCAGATGTGCGGGGACGGTCCGCAGAGAAGGGTAAGGGTTACCGGCTGAAATGCGAAGTTAGTGACATCCACTCCCCGTTGTTACCCTCTCTTCCCCCTGCCGCTGCCCACCGTTCACCCGTTGACACCGAGGCATCGCAAAATCCCAGATAGATCTTGAAAGGAACAACGGAGCCCCACCTCCGCCCACCGAACGCACGCCTCCGATGAACGCACGGCCCCGAACCGTCGACGCGCGGCCCGGATCGGACGACGGTGTCCGAGCAGTGCCCACCGGATCGGACGACGGTGTCCGAGCAGGGCCCATCCGAGAGCCCAGGCGGCGTCTACCCAGACGGACGACACAGCGGCCCCATCCTTGGGACGGCCCGCTGCCCGGCCAACTCCGGTCGACGCCGGTACCTGTGGTCTTGGTCTACACCTTTGACACCGGCCGCCGCTACCGTACGCCGTAGAGAATTACGAGCCTTCACTGGGGCCCAAGACATCAGGGCTCTTGTACGGCTGCGCCGGCCACGTGCGCCCGGTGTCGTCGCCAGACGACACCTAGAGAGCCCGCTCCCGGGAAACACGCGAAAGACATCGTGGCTCTTGTACGCCTGCGCCGGCCACGTGCACCCGGTGTCGTCGCCAGACGACACCCAGAGAGCCCGCCCCCGGGAAACACGCGAAGCCGCACCCGCACCGCTCGCTTGAGTCGATCACCCGGAAGCCCGTAGAACCGGCCCCCGGCGGCTCACTCGGGGACGATCACCCCGCGAACCCGAGCAGCCGAACACCCCCGACGCCGCGCTTCAGGGAGACGATCTTTGCACGACCCACGAAGCCGGCCGAACATCCCACAGGGGCTCGCTTCGGTATCCACCCACCTGCCTGGCCGATCAGCCTCGTCCTAGACGTGGGTCCGGTGAAAGTTGAGGAAGGACCGGCTTGGGGTCGGCCCACGCTGGCCCTGGTAGCGGGAGCCGTACTTGGCGCTCCCATAGGGATGCTCAGTCGGCGAGCTGAGCCGGAACATGCACAGTTGCCCGATCTTCATCCCCGGCCACAGCTTGATCGGCAACGTCGCGACGTTGGACAGCTCCAAGGTGACATGACCCTCGAAACCAGGGTCGATGAAGCCGGCCGTCGAGTGGGTGAGCAGCCCGAGCCGCCCAAGGCTCGACTTGCCCTCCAGCCTGCCGGCGATGTCATCCGGCAGGCCGATCACCTCGTACGTGGACGCGAGGACGAACTCTCCCGGGTGCAGGATGAAGGGCTCGTCACCATCGGGCTCCACGAGCCGCGTCAGCTCCGCCTGCTCGATCGCGGGATCGATGTGGGGATATCGGTGGTTCTCGAAAACCCGGAAGAACCGATCCAGGCGGACGTCGACACTCGACGGTTGGACCATCTCCGCGTCGAAGGGGTCGATCTTGACCCTTCCCGACTCGATCTCGGCACAGATGTCGCGATCAGATAGCAGCACCTCAGCAACCTACCAACGTCTCCACCACCCGAAGGCCCCTTCGAAAACGAGACGCCCCCGCCCCAACAGGACCCTCACCAGAGGAGGTGGCACAGCCCAAGTTCCGCTAGAGTAGGTCCGTCGTCAGTCACTGATCGACGCGGGTGTAGTTCAATGGCAGAACATCAGCTTCCCAAGCTGACAGCGCGGGTTCGATTCCCGTCACCCGCTCCAACCTGAAGGCCCAGGTCACGGATAGCTTCCCGAGCCGGGCCTTCATCGTTTCCCAGACTGTTCGATCTTCTCGGGCCATTAGCGGGCCGTTAGCTCCGTGATCACCCTGCGGGCATCTCATCGACGTCGCCGTCGTTCCGCTTCATCAGCTGCCTGTCGATCGCGTCCATGATCGTCTTGTCCGCACCCCGTACGGCATGCTGATAGATCATCGCCGCGCGTACGTTGTCGTGTCCCATCCGGGCCATCAGGTCCTTGAGACCCGCGTCGGACTCTGCGGCGAGCATGCTGCCCGTGTGCCGGAGATCATGGACGTGGAGACCGGGAAGATCCATCTCCTTGACCACATCCACCCACCGTGTGCGGGTATTGAAGCCACTCCGCCGCAGCGGCCCGCCCTTCGCACCGGGGAACGACAACGCGCCCGGCTCGTCCTGAACATAGGTGGCGATGTGCTCGCGCAGCGCCGAAACGATGTCCTTGGGAATGCCGACCACGCGCCGACCGGCTTTGGACTTGAGCGGACCAAGGACCAGACCGCCGGTCAAGGGGCGGCGGCGCTGCGCTCACACCAGCCGCCGGCCTGCACAATTCCCAATCAGCGGCCGAGTCGTCGCGGGATACGGGGCGGCCAAGTAAGGGAAGCCACCGAGGGTCACGATCGCCAAAGCCACACCCCGCACCCCTGCAGGTAAGCCAACCCTACGAACGGCTCGCTCAACCCACACCAACAACGTAGGACGATCGCCACGGGGTGGCCGATATTCCGCCGTGGTGGAGGGCGACCGAAGAGTCGGGGTTCGGTCCTCACCCCCGACTTACCGAGGAACGTGGGTTGATCGCCCTTGCCTCGTGTCGACCGGAACAGGAGCCTCCGGCGGGGGCGCTTAGGTTCTGGGATGAACCCGTCACCGTCATCCCAGGACAAGCCCAGCAGGCCAGGGACAGGGGTCAAGGTCGTTCGGACGTGGGGCGGCTCCACCTACCCCTCCGCGCAGGACCACACGACTGCCGGTCCGCTTCGCTCGGAAGGTGGCCGCGTCTACACAGGCCAGTTTGACGTCTCTGAGCCGATGGCGTTGGGTGACTGGCGTGTCCGGGTTGCATTTTGAAGCGGTAGATGACGCAACGCTTGAGGAGTGGCGGCATGTCCACAACGTGATCATCCCGGCCGATCCGCTGTCGCTGGAGGACGTACGGGAGCGCCAGCAGCGGTTTCACTTGGAGTTGGGGTATGCCGGCGACGTGCTTGCCGGCTGCTCTACCGTACGCCCTCCGACGGACGATGCGGGGACGGCCACAGTGATCGTGCGGGTGCTTCCCGAGCACCGTCGGCAGGGGATCGGTGGGGAGTTTTTCCAGCGTGAGTTGGAACATGCCCGAGCGATGGGTGGCAAGGTCATCGAGACCGTAGTCCTGGAATCTAACCAGGACGGACTGCGGTTCGCGCTCTCTCACGGCTTCGTCGAGATCGAGCGTTACGTGCTACCCGGCCACGCCGTCCCCTTCATCGATCTGAGACTGACCTAGCCGCAGAGCCATCAGGGCCTCCGCAAGCCCCTGAGCGGTCACGAATGAAGGACACCGGATACCAACGGCATCGCCCGCCACCTCGCCACTATGGTCCTCAAGCCTGCGAGTGCGGGGCGGCCGTCGTGATGACGGGTACCTTACAACGGGAAGCCGGCCTTTATGGAGGCTCAAGTTGGCAGTCTGAGGCTTGGCCGCCTGAACGATCCCCGAGTGGAGCCCCCCGGTCGCGGAGTGGGTGCGGGTGAATCCGGCCGCCGCCGGCCGACCGGCGGCCAGGACCCCTGTCCCTGGCCTGCCCCCCACGGGTGGGACGGCGACGGGAAGATCCGGCGGGGAAGGTTTGCGCGTCTGCACGGGTCATAAACCTGTTTGGGTTGCAGTTCACCGCCGTACCAGCCCGTTCCAGGAAGACCGTTGAGGGGCATGGCGCAGATGGGACTGTCCTGAACGGTTGTTCCCAAGCTGCTGATGCGGTTTGGGTAGGGGCACCGGTGCCGTGCCCGCCGCGTGCCCGTCAGGAGGGTGAGCTGACAGCGCGGGTTCGATTCCCGTCACCCGCTCCACATGGGTTTCCTGGCTTCCGTCACTCCCAAAGTCCCCAGCCTTGTCAGCTGAGCTCTGTAGGCTCTGTGACGGGAGAGGGGACATCAGCATGACAGCGCAGCCACAGGACTTCACACCACCCAGCCCGTCTATGCCGGAGAAGAACCTGCGGGCCATCCGCGCCGCCCTAGTCGTACCGCAGGACCGTGAAGCGTTCGATGCGGGGCTCAAGGCAGTCCTCGATGAGGTTCGGGTAAGTCTGGATCTCGGCGCGCTGAACGACTTCGTTCACCGCTGGTGGATCTCCGCGTGCGACTCGGTGGTAGACCCTGGAGGACGCCGCCAGATGCACGTCAGGGCCGAGCAGATCCTTGTCGGCGAGCCGGTCCCCCGGGGAAGGCCATGGCGTGAGGTCCTCACCGCTCGCGGAGTCGAGCTGTAGGTGTACCAACTCATACTCGACCCGGTCGCCGAGGACCAGATCGCCGCGCTTCCCGAAGAGGCGCTACGTCCGCTCGCCGAACTGTTCACGCTGCTGGAGACCGCGCCGTGGAGTGGCCGACCGTACAACCCAGTCCAATCCCAAGGCCAACATGCTCACCCACACCTTCGGCGAGCGCGGTCTCGCGACCTACGTGGTCATGGAGGAACAACGCGAGGTGTATCTCATGCGCGTCGAGTGGCCATGATCCACGTGCCAGATGCGTGCCAGAACCGGCGGGGATTCGGGGTCACTCACGGGGAATGGCGGTCACTCGACCCACTCTGACCTGCACCCCCGTTTCCCCAGCTCAGGACGCCAAGATCAGTAGCCGATTCCCAAGCTGACAGCGCGGGTTCGATTCCCGTCACCCGCTCATGCACAAGGCCCAGGTCAGGAAGCATTTTCCGACCCGGGCCTTGATTGTTTCCAGCACCTGTTCGATCTTCCGTGCTCGCTACGTGCCCGATGCGTCGTGATCTTCGCTAGGGACCGCCTCTACGACGAGCTTCCCCATGCCGTCCGCGATCACCCGGTCCCGCTCACCCTCCGCGTGCAGATAGATCGACGCGGCCCGCGTGGTCGAGTGGCCCATGCGGTTCATCAACTCCCGCAGCGTCGCCCCCGACTGCGAAGCGAACTTGTTCCCGGTATGCCGGAGATCGTGGAAATGAAAGCCCGACAGCCCCGCGTTCGTGAGCGCCTTGCGCCACGTCCTACTGAAGGTCGGCCGGCGAAGCATCGTCCCTTTCGCGCCTACGAAAACGAACGCTTCCTCATCGGGACCGGTGTACCTGTCCAGATGCGCCCGCAGTTCCGCGTTCACCGTTGCAGGAAGCGTGACGGTACGCAGGCCGGCCATGGACTTGGGCGGCCCGATGGTCACCGACCCGTCCTTCAGTTCGGTGGTCGATGCCACGACCCGGACCGTACGGGCGTCCAGGTCGACATGCTTCCTCCGTAGCGCCGCCAGCTCACCCCAACGCAGACTGCCGAACGTCGCCACCAGGACCAGCGCCCGGAACCGCGGATCGATCACACCGGCCAGGGCGAAGACCTGTTCCATCAAGCGGCGACGCGCCGCGCCGCCGTACCCGGCCCTCCGCCGCCTGCCGGCCGGGCGTGCGGCGTGAGCGCCGGTCCCGACCGGCAGCGCCCCGGGCCGTAGCCGCACCGCGCACCCGCCGTACCCAACGAAACTCGCCGCCGCCAAGCGACGCGCCGCCGCGCGAGACCACTCGGCCGAGCTATGGCAGATCAGAGGGTGTCCCCGTACTCATCAACATCGAGTTCCGCCCGAGTGGTCTGCAGGAAGTCGAGAGCACGGCGGTCAAGGTGCCAGCCCAGCGGCCGGGGTCGAGTTGGAGCTTCTGCTCTTTGCTCTTCCTCGGAGTCCTCGTCATGGAAACCGAAGAAGCGGACCACTTGCAGGACAGCGGCGTGTCCAGGCTCATACCGATCCAGTTCGCCGGCAAGCACCCCGATCGCCGGGGCGTATGGCTCCAATCGGTCGACCAAAGCCGTGATCATGTCGTCAACGGGCCGGCTCGATCTGGGAACGTTGATCTGCCAGATGTGAACCGCTGGATGAGGGGGCTCGAGTCTCTTACTGGCTCGAATCGTGACCTCATCCGCCTCAAGACCCAGTCGCGTGGCCATCTCCTCTGCAGGCATGCGTTCGCTCTTGAGGGCGAAGTACACGTACTGATCCACTTCCACGGGACAACTCTAAACAGCCGAGAACCTCCGACTCACTTAAATGGCCGGCAAAAGATCAAGCTCCCAACTTGCTATGCCTTCGTGGTGCCGCCGCACTCACACCGCCTACGATCGCCTGGCGATGGCTGATCTCCGTACGGGGCCGGGGGCGATCGACGGTCCGGGGTTTCGTGCCTCAACCCCGGCCCGCCGCGCACCAAGGCGACGAAGGTGCAGACGTTCCCCATGCCCAGCGCGTGCGCGTTGCGTGCCCGTCAGGAGAGTGATCAAGGGGGACTCACGGGGAACCACGGTCACTCACCCCGCTCCCCCGCACGTCAGCGTCTCCCAGCTCAGCAGCCAGTCGCAATGGAGACTTCCCAAGCTGACAGCGCGGGTTCGATTCCCGTCACCCGCTCCAACCTGAAGGCCCAGGTCAGAGGATTGATCCCGACCCGGGCCTTGATTGTTTCTAGAGCGTTCTCGATCTTCCGTGCAATTGACGTGCAATTAGCCCACGGGGGCGAGCACCCGGCGAGCCGTTCTCATCGTTGTCCCGCTTCTCCAGCTGCGTGTCGATCGCGTCCGTGGTCGTCTTGTCCGCACCCCGTACGGCGTGCTGATAGATCCTTGAGACCCGCGCCCAAACTCGGCGGCGAACACGTCGCCCGTGTGCCGGAGATCATGTAAGTGGAGACCGGAAAGACCCATCTCTTTGATCAGGTCGACCTACCGTATGCGGGTGTTGAAGCCACTGCGCCGGAGTGGGCCGCCCTTCGCCCCGGGGAACATCAGCGCGCCCGGCTCGTCCTGGACATAGGTGGCGATGTACTCCTGAAGCGCCTGGACGATGGCTTGCGGGATGCCGACAGTGCGTTGGCCAGCTTTGGACTTGGGCGGGCCAAAGACCAGTCCCCCGGTCGAGCGCTCCACGAAAGCCACCCGGATTCGGGCCATCGCCGCGTCAAGCGGCGGCGCGCAGGAATCCGTGCCGTCGCCGCACGCGCACCGCGCCGCCCTGACGCCAGCCGCCGGCCTCTGGTCGCGCCGCCGCCCCAATGCAGCACGACGATCGCCAAGGGGTGGCCGAGGTCTGTCGTGATCGGGGGGCGATCGGAGATCCAGGGTTCGTTCCTTACCCTGGCTCACTGGAGAGCGGGTTGCTCCTATGTCGTACGGCCGGTATTTCCATCAGTGCTGCAAGAGCCTTACCTTACGGCCATGCACTTAGTGCGGTCACTTCAGGATGGGTCGTCATCGCGACGATCGCATGGGGGTGCGTGCGGCTTACAACCCCTGTCTGCCGGGCCCGACACTTCGTCGTACGGTGCCTTCTTACCCTTCTTGGGTGGACGCATGATCGATCGCCGACACGTGCGCGCAGGGGACGCTAATCGCGAGCGAGTCGCCGAGCAGCTCAGGACCGCCGTCAGCGAACGTCAGGGCGAAAAGACCCCTCCGCATGACGTGCGGGGCTCTGACCACCGTCGCGCCACCCGACACCGCCCACACCTTCGCCAGGTCGTGCCTCCAGGAGGGAATCCGGGCAAGCCGAGCGAGGGCCAGGGGGCATGCGGTCGACGTGCCGTGCCAGGCCGGCGGTGCCAGGTGTTCCACGCCCGGTATGGGGCACGTCATCCGCCCGCAGCGTCCTCGGCCTCCCAGCGCAGCAGGTCGCCCGGCTGGCACTC
>NZ_BAAAZR010000053.1:0-1915 GCF_039537005.1 Sphaerisporangium flaviroseum
GGATTGGGCCCGAAAACCCACTCACCCGCACCGATCAACCACTTCCCCAACGGCGGATGGACGACGTACGAGGCGCACTTGTCGATCTCGGTGGGCGCGCAGCTCTGCCAGACGTTGCCGTCGCCCTTGAGGAGCAGCTTGTCGGCGTCCTTGATCGCCACCCGCTCCACGCCGAAGCGGATCAGTGACAGCGCGTCCTTGGCGTAGTAGGTCTCGTCGAAGACCACCGCCTTGGGGGCCCCCAGCCGGTCGAACCGCAGCAGCCCGCCGAACACCGCGACCAGCAACGGCCCCAGCCATCCCCACAGGGGGTTGCCGTGGAATGGGGGAACGAGCCGGTCGCGGACCGATCCCGGCTGTGCGGGCTCGTCACGCGGGTCCGGCTGCTCGAAGTCCTGGTTGGGGAAGTCCGTCAGGGCCATCCGGACATCGTACGGGGCGGCTATTACGCCCAGCCTAAGAAACACCTCTTACGTACCCAATTGGGAGACTCCTGCCCGAAGGTGCTGCGCTGATGACCTCCGCGTGCATAGGAGAGGATGGGTATGTGAACGACAACGGCAGGTTGGTGCTGGCGGGTGCTCCGATCGGACGGGCCGACGACGCGTCCGCCCGGCTCCGTGAGGCGCTCTCGACCGCGGATGTGGTCGCCGCGGAGGACACCCGCCGGTTACGCAGGCTCGTCTCCGACCTCGGCATCACCCTCAGCGGGCGCGTGGTCTCGTACTACGACGCCAACGAGGCGGCCAGGGCGAAGGAACTCCTCGGAGCGCTGCAGGACGGTGACACCGTGCTGGTGATCACCGACGCCGGCATGCCGGGTGTGTCCGATCCCGGCTACCGCCTGACGCATCTCGCCGTCGAGGCGGGCATCCCGGTGACGGCGCTTCCCGGCCCGTCGGCGGTCACGACCGCGCTGGCGATCTCCGGTCTGCCCAGCGACCGGTTCTGCTTCGAGGGGTTCCCGCCGCGCAAGCCGGGGGAGCGCGCACGGCGCCTGGCGGCCCTGGCGGACGAGGAGCGCACGATGGTCTTCTTCGAGGCGCCGCACCGCCTCCAGGTCTGCCTCACGGCGATGGCCGAGGCGTTCGGGCCCGAGCGGCCGGGCGCCGTCTGCCGCGAGCTCAGCAAGACCTACGAGGAGGTGCGCCGGGGCCCGCTCGGCGAGCTGGCCGAATGGGCCGGGGGCGATGTGCGAGGTGAGATCACGCTGGTCGTGGCCGGGCACGATCCCGCCACCGTCGAGCCCGACATCGATGATCTGGTCGACGAGGTGGCCCGCCGGGAGGTCGCCGGGGTGTCGCGCAAGCAGGCGATCGTCGACGTCGCCAAGTCCGCGGGCATCCCCAAGCGTGAGCTCTACGACGCCGTACACCGTTCCTGACCGGCCGGGTGCGTCGTTCTTGATCCTCTGGCTGCGAGCGGTCCGTGGCACATAGGGTGCCCAGGTGGCTGTTCGCGCCTTCCCCCTGAGATTTACCGGAAAATCGCGACTTCCCCGGAAATCGCCCACGCCCTCGGCCGGCACCGAGAGCGCTGAGGAGAGGCCCGCGGTGCGCGACCGGCTGGTTCCGCCATTCCACGGGAGCCCTCTGTGGGGATGGCTGGGGCCGTTGCTGGTCGCGGTGTTCGGCGGGCTGTTGCGGTTCGACCGGCTGGGGGCCCCCAAGGCGGTGGTCTTCGACGAGACCTACTACGCCAAGGACGCGCTGTCACTGCTCAAGTACGGTGTCGAACGCACCTTCCTCGGCACGGACAAGAACCCCATCGCCGATCCGCGGCTCCTGGCCGGGCGCGAGGACCTATGGGTCACGTGCACACCGGACAACCTCGACCCATGCGCGCTCTATGTGGCGCATCCGCCGTTGGGGAAGTGGTTGATCGGTGCGGGTGAGTGGGTTTTCGGGCCCAATCC
>NZ_BAAAZR010000054.1:0-16991 GCF_039537005.1 Sphaerisporangium flaviroseum
AACGACGACACGCTGCACTGGTACCCGGGCAAGGGTGATGGCACCTTCTGGTCCGCTCGGGATATGGGGCCAGCGGGCTTCAAACTGATGTCGCTCGCCAATATCGGCTGATGGTGACCGGTGGGCGCAGGAACAGGGCCGGACTGCCACCTGCGCCCGCGACCTTGGAGGCGGCACACGTTATCTGGGGAACAGCAACGTCGATATACGCCCAGAACTTGAGCGTGATCCCTGAAAAGGATATGGGTGCGGCTCCTTTCGAGGGAGCGAGTTGACCAGGTAGAGCACACCCTTCACGGTTCGTTCAGCGCTGCCGTGGTGGGCGGGGAAGCCCTGCAGGTGATGTTGGAGGAGGCGAACGAATGGATCCTTCTCGTCACGAGAACAGGTCCTCACCGGCCTATAGGAGAATGCTGGACGTGGATGAACTATTGGCGCGGCTTGAGTACGTGATGTACGGCCTGAACTACGCGACCACCTTCGGTTTGCTGCCGTTGACGGCTGGGACATCGTTGAAGGGTGCTGAAGCCGCAATCGTCGGGGTATATCCGAAGGCCGAGCTGACCGGGCCGACACCCGCGGATGCTGCCACCGTGTGGGAGGAGATCGGCTATGCCTTTGATTACCGCGGCGACATCGCCCACGGGAGCGGGCTAGAGCTGACCGATGACCAGGAGGTTGAGCTGCGGGAGTTGCAGGACCGTTATAGGGACTATGTCCGCGGCTTCATCGGACCGGAATCGGCTATTTACACGGGTGGCTGCCGCGGCCTTCCCGGCTACCCTGTGTTCTGGGGTTTTCGCTTCCTGGTGCTCAACGCCGACCGTGAGGGTCTGCTTCTGTTCGGCGATGCGTCGGACTGAGTCCAATCGACATGGGTGTAGCTCGTTTTCAGCGACCGTCTGAGCTGGGCTTTTGTGGTCATGACTGTTTGATCGGGATGCCGCCTTCTACTGTGGGTGCAGGCGTGTAAGGCGGTGGTGACGGTGGGTTCGTTGCTGGAGGAACTGGCGCGGCGCGAGCAGCTCGTGGCCCAGGCCGCGGCCGACGTTGATGCCTTCTACGACGCGCAGATCCCCCTTCCGTGCACATCGTCCACGGTGCTGGCACTCAGCGTGGACGCCAAGGGCATCGCGATGCGCAAGTGGTTGTGCGGCTCGGTCATCACCGACCCCGGCGCCGTGATCGCCAAGGTCTTCGACCATGCCGAGGCCCGCGACCCTGCCCATGCCCGTTCCTGGGTCGTGCTCGTCGACGGAGCCCGGCACCAGCTGGATCTGATCGCCGCCGAGGCCGCCCGCCGCGACATCGGGGTGCACATCGTCATCGATTTCGTCCATGTGCTGGAGAAGTTGTGGGCCGCTGCCTGGTGTCTGCATCCGCCTTCCGCTCCGGCCGCCGAGGACTGGGTCGCCACCACCCATGCTCTGGCGCTGCTGGCCGGGCACACCGACCAGGTCGTCACCGCGTTGACCGCCCAAGCCACTGTGTTACCCGCCCGGCGCCGCGACGGCCTCGACGCCTGCGTCCGCTATCTGACCAACAACGCCGAACGCCTGCGCTACGACCAGGCACTCGAAGCAGGCTGGCCGATCGCGACCGGCGTGATCGAAGGCGCCTGCCGCCATCTGATCGCTGACAGATTCGACCACGCCGGAGCGCGCTGGGGCCTGCCCGGGGCCGAAGCGGTGTTGAAACTCCGCGCGCTCACCGCCAACGGGCATCTCGACGAGTACTGGCGATACCACCTCGCGCGGCAACACGATCGTGTCCATCAGAGCTGCTATAAGGACGGATATGCCCTCACTGCGTGATCGCTCCGGTCACTGAAAACGAGCTACACCCAACTGTGCTTCCGACGCGTCGCGGGTGCGTTGGAGGGCTTGGCGTAGGCGTTCGACGGGAACCCCGAATGCTGCAAAAGTGGCAGGATATTGCGGTATTGATACGGGCCGTACACCGGCGGGTGCCACTTGCTATTCGGTGCAGGGGTGGAGGGTCATGCAGTTTGAGGACGTTGGCCTCCATGCCGACCGCGCATGGGGCACCGTAGCGGTACCTCAGGGTGAGCGGCTCGGCTATGAGCTCTCGGTAACAACATCAGCGGGCGAGACAAAGGCGTCAAGCTCGCCGCCGGCCTGGTCGGCAAGGCGATCGCGCCAGCGCCAGCACCGTAAGCCAGCGGACGTACCGGCTGAGTACGGGGCCGTTCGACGGCCTCAGCCGCGGACGACGAGGTTTCCCGCCCCGATCTCGCCCGTGGGTGCGGTGCTCATGCACGGCGGCGGTGTCCCCGTGAAGCCCATGTCCCAGCTGGCGTTGAGCCGGTCGCGCCGGCCGTGATCGTACACCGTGAACCCGACCTTGTGTCCGATCAGAGCCGGCTCGTTCGAGGCGGTGACGGTGCCGCTGGCCACGGCGACCGGGCCACCGACCTGCAGGCAGGTGATCGTACCGGTCTGCCACACGTCGATGGCATCCTCGGTGTGCCTGATGCGGAACGTGCCGGTCGCCTCCTTCTCCCTGTCCCGGACCGCGTGGGCGTCGAACGCGAAGTGCAGGCGGACCCCGGGCACCGTCTTCAGGTCGACGGCGCCGACCAGCGAGGTCTCGCGCGGCGGGGGCGCGTGGCCACCGGCGCGGGCCGGGGCGGCGGCGCCCAGCACCACCAGTACGGCGAGTCCGGCCAGCACGGCACCTCGTGCGCGGCGACGCGGCGTGGACGGTGTCGGATGGGACATGAGGTCTCCTCTGCTCTACCCGCCCCGGCCGGGCGGTGACACGTCGAGCATCTCGACCGGTGCGGCCCGCTGGATATCCGCCGATCGGCAGACGCGGCGGGCGCCGCGCATGGCTAGGGTGAGCTCGTGTCGACCACCCGGACAATCGCTGACCAGGGGCGGCGGGCCGCCGGACGCCTCGCCGCGCGGGTGGGTTCGGCCGTCGGCGTCCTGGCGGCCGTTCTCGCCTCGGCGGCGGCGACGCACCCGGACGCCGATCCACTGCTCGTGCTGCCCGCCGCGCTGGCGCTGGGCGCGCTGGGCGCGCTCGCGGTGGGCTGGCCCCGCACTCACCGCTTCGTCGCTCCCGCCACCGGCGTGGTGTCGCTGATCTCGCTCACCGCCACCGCGATCTGGTCCACCGGCCCGCCCCGGACCGGCGGTTCCTGGCCCCTGCTGCACACCGCGACACTGATGATTCTCATCGCGCTGGTCTGCCGCTGGTCGCCCGTCGCGCACGCCGCGGTCGCCGGCGCGCTCACGGTACTCGCCGTGGCGCTTTTGGCCGTCCCGATCACCGGCGTGACGTTGAGCACCCGGTGGGAGTCTGTCGCGTCCTGCGCGTTCTGGTCACTGACCGCGCTCGCCGGCGCGGCAGCCGGTGGGTACCTGCGCTGGCTCGATGCCCGCCGGCTCCGGGCGGTACGCCACGCACGACGGGCGCAGCGCCTGCAGCTCGCCACCGACCTGCACGACTTCGTCGCCCACGACGTCAGTGCCATGGTCATCCAGGCGCAGGCCGCGCAGGTACTGCTGCGCACCGATCCCGAGGAGGTGGCCCGGGTGCTGCGACGGATCGAATCCGACGGCACCCACGCGCTGGCTTCCATGGACAGCACGATCCGGGTGCTGCGCGAGCTCGAGGACGGCGCCGCGGGATCCCGCACAACGATGCCCGGCGTCACCGATCTGCCGGAGCTGGTCCGGCGGTACGCCGGTTCGGGTACGGGCCCGATCGAACTGAGAATGGATCCCGGGCTCGACGCGTCCCTGCACCGTCAGGCGGACACGACCGTGTACCGGGTGGTGGTCGAGAGCCTGACCAACACACGCCGCCATGCCGTCCCAGGCGCGGCGGTCACCGTGACGCTCCGCAGATGTCCCGGCGGGATCTCGCTGACGGTCGAAGACCAGGCCTCGCCGGCCGGCCGGGCGCACCGCGAGTCCGGCGGCCGGTGGGATGCCCGCGACCCCGCCGACCGGCGGCACAGCGGGGTCGGCCTGGCCGGGCTGGCGGAGCGGGTCGAGACACTCGGCGGCACGTTCACCGCCGGTCCCCTACCGCCGGCCGGTTGGCAGGTGTGCGCGCGGTTTCCCGCCGGTGTCGCGGAGCCGGCGTCGTGACCATCCGGGTGCTCATCGCCGATGACGAGGAACGGGTCAGGTTCGGATTCCAGACCATCCTGAACTCGGCGCCGGACATCGACGTCGTCGGTCAGGCCGCCGACGGTGTCGCGGCACTGGCTCTGACCAGGCGGCTACGACCGGACGTGGTGATCGCCGACATCCGGATGCCGCGGATGGACGGGCTGGAACTGACCCGGATCCTCTGCGCACCCGGCACACCCACTGTGACACGGGTCGTCGTGGTCACCACCTTCGACCTGGACGCCTACGTGCACACCGCGCTGCGCCACGGCGCGTGCGGTTTCCTGCTCAAGCACTCCGGGACCGCGCTGCTGATCGAGGCCGTCCGCGCCGCGATGCTCGGCGACTCCTTGATCAGCCCGTCGGTGACGGTACGACTGCTGCGGCGGCTGTCCGGCGTGCGTGACGCGCCGGACTCGAAGCCGCCGCTCACCAACCGGGAACTCGATATCGTGTCACTGGTCGCCGACGGCCTGACCAACCCGGAAATCGGCGCCGAGCTCTACATCACCCCCGGTACCGTCAAAACTCACCTGGCCCACATCCAGCGCAAACTGGGGGTCCGTAACCGCGTCGGCATCGCCGCCTGGGCATGGGAGACCGGTCACCGACAGGCGCGAAACTGAGTCACCATCAGATCAACGCCGTCAGATCAGCGCCGCCAGCTGACCGCCAGAAGCCGGTCGGTGTCGCGATCGTTCGCCTTCGCCGACGCCACCGGCAAGCGCCGGATGACGGTATCGGTCAACGTGCAGCGCAACGATCCGAAGGTCGCGACCATGCTGCGATCTCGCCGTCCACCTGTGGGATGTGGCCAGGCGGGCGCGGATCGATCGTTATCTGGGGTTGTCAAGCGATCTAGCGGATCAGCCGCTTGGGGGTCGAGGATGTCTCGAATCGGTTGGCCGGTAACGGGTGGCGCACTTCCCGGCGCGGCGCGATGGTTCCCGAACGCTCTGAGCCCCGGAGATGGTGTGTAGAACCAGCCTGGGCGCTGCGGGAGCGCATATGTGATCTTGCACTCAACCCTGACGATACCGTGAAGATGATCATGACAGCCGCCAAATCGCGCTGTGCAACCGCCTGATAGATCCCCGTCGCGAGAACACGAAGATCAGAGGTTGGGAAGACGATCTCAGCGGACGAAGGTCATCGTGCGCGCGAAGCCGCGGAAGCCCAGCGACTCGTAGGTCTTGCGCGCCATCGGATGGCCGTCGTCGCCCCGGGGCGCCACGAAGGCCGACCGCGCGCCCAGCCGCCGCGCGGCGTGCAGGGCGGCGAGCGTAGCAGCGCTCGCCAGGCCCAGCCGACGGTACTCCGGATCGGTACCCACGGGCTCCAGCAGCGCCGCCCGGTGCTCCTCATCCAGCCAGACCAGGCAGAACGCCACCGGAGTGCCGTCCGGCGCCTCGACCAGCCAATCGAGCTCGGCGCGGTAGGGCCAGGCCCGCATGACCTGGCGATAGCTCTCACCAGTGACCCGCGAGGGCGGCAGGCCCGGCAGCGAGAACGCGGCCCGGTGCACCGCCGCCCTGGCCTCGGCATCCTGCTCGCCGCGTACGGCACGCAAGGTATGGTCAGCAGGGACCTTCGACTCGGGCAGCGCGTCGAGGTCGAGGCGCATGTGGGTGAAGAACACGCCGGACTCCTGCGCGCGGTATCCGTCCCGACGCAGGACCTCTGCCAGGTCCGTCTCGGACTCCAGCAGCGTGACATCGCGCTCCAGACCTTCGACGGCGCCGTCGAACCAGCGCAGGATCTCCTCCGCCAACTCGGGGTAGGCCGGGTCGAGCCGCAGGTCGAGAGTGCCGGGGCGCTGCGCCCACGCCCACGCGACGACCTGACCGTCGTGCTCCCACAACGACGTAGGCCACTCCGGCTCCCTGCCGACGTGCTGGAACCGGGACCAGGCCAGATCTCCGATGTGCCAACGGCTCTCGGGCGACCAGAGCCGCCCGGTCAGGTCCTGCATCGTGCGCAGGTCGCCGGGTCCTTCGTAATCGCGCCGTTTCATCCGGGAAATCCTACCGATCTAAGACGATCGGTCCGGTCTCGAAGGTTCACGATGCGGCGGAAGGTGGCGGCGGCCTACAGGTCCGCGAGGACTTTGCGCCAGTAGGCGCGATCGTCCTCAGCGGGGACTGTCCTCGGCGGCCGTGACGACGCGCTGGGTGCCTGTGAGGATCTTGTGGACGACGCCGATGAAGACTTTGACTCCGGCGGCGATGGTGCGGATGGATTCGCCGCGCTCGCGGCGGGCGATGATGGCGGCGCGTTTGTCGTCGTCGACCACGGGGCGACGGCCGCCGACATTGCCGCGCTTGCGGGCGGCCTCTAGGCCGTTCTTGGTCTTGCGGACGATGTCGCGGGGGCGGTCCTCGGCCAGGTGAGGGCCAGGTCGAGGATGAGGGAGCGTTCGGTGTGCTCGCCCGGCTCCTGGCACCTCGCGGCCGCCGCCCGGGACAACCGCACGTTCGCCATCGCCGGCTGGACCGGGTCGACGAACCCCTCCATTCGCTTCTTCCTGGTACACCTCGATGAGAACGGGCGACCCGAGCAGCCGGTGGCCCTCACGCCGGCCGACCCCGACGACCTGACTCTGGTCCACGACCTCGCTGTCAGCGCCGACGGCACCCGGCTGGCCTACTCCACATCGCTCATCGGAGGCGGCGCCACGATCTCCGTGCTCGACGTCGCCACCGGCCGGCGCCGGGACTGGAAGACGATGACGCACCCGATGGTGAGCGGCCTGTCCTGGGCCCCGGACGGCCGCTCGCTCCGCGAGCTCCAGAGGCACATTGATCTTGCTGATCTTTCCAGACGGCCGCAGGCCGACGATGTCACCGATGCTGACCACCATCGTCATCGTCGCTCGCCTGCTTTCCCGCTGTCGCCTGCCGCAGATGCGCAGGGCGGGGTGAACGCCGGACTGGCAGCGGCCAAGGACCAGGTGGCAGGCAGGCGGGCGTTGATGCCAACCGACACCGCCGCCAGGCGCACTCCGCTGCCCGCGCTCAGCCGGCCGCGACAGCCGGGCACGGCCTGCGCGCGGGTAAGCCGCGGCGGGCGGGCGCCTAGTGCGTGGTGGTCGCCGGTGGGGCCTCACCCATTGGGAAGTCCTCCTCGGAACTGCTACGGGGTGCGGCCGGTAGTAGCCGCGTGACTGCGGTGTGGGTGGTCACGGCCTCCCGATCAAGAAAGATCATCCCAGTCCCATGATTGCGCCGGTTGACCATCCGAACCACGACCGAACCGGAACCGTGTGGCGTTACCCTCCTGGTTGCAGAACACGTAGAACAGTCCGGCTGCGGGCAGCCGTTCGATCAGCATGCTGACCTGCTCGTGCGCGCCCGTCTCCCGTAGCCTTTCCGCCAACTGTTGTGCCACGGCGTACGAGCCGTACAGGCCGGCGTGCTGGGCGGCTCGGGTGGCCAGCACGCTGACCTGTTCACGCGCCCCCACAGCCCACAACCCGTCCAGCAGCTCTGTCACGGCGTACAGGTCGTCCAGGGGGGCATGCCGGGCGGGGTCGCGGGCCAGCAGCACGCTGACCTGCTCGTGCGCCCCCACCTCCCACAGACTGCCCAGCAACCGTGCCACGGCGTACGGGTCGTTCAGGGCGTGCTCGGTGGCCCGGGTGGCCAGCACGCTGACCTGTTCACGCGCCCCCACAGCCCACAACCCGTCCAGCAGCTCTGTCACGGCGTACGGGTCGTCCAGGGGGGCATGCCGGGCGGGGTCGCGGGCCAGCAGCACGCTGACCTGCTCGTGCGCCCCCACCTCCCGCAAACTGCCCAGCAGCTCTGCCACGGCGTACGGGTCGTCCAGGGGGGCGTGCCCGGCGGGGTCGCGGGCCAGCAGCACGCTGACCTGCTCGTGCGCTCCCGCCTCCCGCAAACTGCCCAGCAACCGTGCCACGCCGGACGGGTCGTCCAGGGCGGTGTGCTCGGCGGCCCGGGTGTCCAGCACGCTGACCTGTTCACGCGCCCCCACAGCCCGCAACCCGTCCAGCACACCTGCCACGGCGTACGGGTCGTCCAGGGCGGTGTGCTCGGCGGCTCGGGTGGCCAGCACGCTGACCTGCTCGTGCGCCCCCAGATCCCGCAAACTGCCCAGCAACTGTGCTACGGCGAACGCGTGGTCCAGGGGGGCGTGCCGGGCGGGGTCGCGGGCCAGCAGCACGCTGACCTGCTCGTGCGCTCCCGCCTCCCGCAAACAGACCAGCAACCGTGCCACGGCGTACGGGTCGTCCAGGGCGGTGTGCTCGGCGGCCCGGGTGGCCAGCACGCTGACCTGTTCACGCGCCCCCACATCCTGCAACCCCTCCAGCAGCTCCGCCACGACGTCCGGGTACTCCACAGTGGCGTGCTCGGCGGCCCATTCAGCGGGTCGTGGGTCGGCAGGGTATAGATCATGGAGTGCCTGGATCAGGGAGAGGGCGGCGCGGGTGTCGCCGTGACCGGTGGCGTGTTTGTACAGCTGGGCGGCGTCGCGCAGCAGGCCGCGGTTATGGGCGGCATAACCCAGGATCAGCAGGTCGCCGGGGTGGGCGGCGGTGGCCACGGCTGCCCAGAACCCACCCAGGGGTATGTGCTCGGACCGATGGCGGCGGCCGTGCTGGTCCAGGTAGTCGGCCAGCCGGTACACCGGCCCGCTCTCGCCGGCCGTGGGCTGCCCGCCGACCGTATGGACGGCGGGGCCGGATCTGCGGGAGGGCGCTGGGGCACTGCGGGGGCGGATCCGAGTGAGCGGCCCAGGGACCCCCTTGCAGGGTGCGGCGGTGTAGGCCAGCGCCGCCTCCAGCCCGTCCTCCCCGGCCGCATCCCATTCGGCGTCGCTGAGGTAGGCCGGGGCGGCGGCCGCCAGCAGCGCGTGCGGCAGGGCGTGCCGGTGGCCCAGCCGACGGGCGTCCATCGCGGCGTGGATCAGCGCCTTGGCGGCGGGAGGGGCGTGGTGGTAGCGGGCCAGCAGTTCGGGGACCCCGGCCAGGTACTGGGTGACCTCCCCGTCGACGGCGTTGGCCACCGCTTCGGCCAGTCGCACATCGCCCGACGCCGCCTGCCGCAGGGCGCGCTCCTGGTCGCCGGTGAACCCGGTGCTCATCGCGATGTCGGTGCCGGCCAGCACTACCTGGGCCTGGGCATGGGCATCAGCGGCCGAACGGGTGAGGGTGTCCCAGTGTCGCGGCCACAACGTGCCCAAAACCAGTACCGGCGCCCGGCCGAGGTCGGTGAGCAGGGTGCGCAACGCGGCCGCGACCCGCTCCCCCACATTCCCGGGAGCATCCAGGTAGAACTGGGTCTCGTTCAGCCACACCACGGTGCGCGGCCCCACCCGGGGCAGCTCGGCCAGCGCGGCCTCGGGGCGGGTGGGATCGAACGGGTGCCACAGCCGCCACCCCCCGACTTCGCGCGGCGGTGCCAGGGCCTCCCAGCAGGCGCGGGTCTTGCCGGTGGAGGACCCGCCGACCAGCACCGCCATTGCGCTGTGCC
Source organism: Sphaerisporangium flaviroseum (assembly GCF_039537005.1). Lineage (NCBI taxonomy): Bacteria > Bacillati > Actinomycetota > Actinomycetes > Streptosporangiales > Streptosporangiaceae > Sphaerisporangium > Sphaerisporangium flaviroseum. The sequence continues at coordinate 9,641 of NZ_BAAAZR010000054.1, forward strand.
CACCGACCGCCCGAGCCACCACCTGCGCCAGCCGCTGGTCGTGCTCGCGCGGCACATAGGGCGGCAGCACCGGCAACGGCTCGGCGTGTGGGGCGTCGACCTCGATGGGGCGGTGCACCTCCAGCAGGAACGGATCGCTGACCTGCTCCAACGGTCGGCCAAGGGCGATGTCGGATGTGAGCGGCACGTCCGGAGCCGGAGCATCACGCTCGCGCTGGTCGGTCCGGATCAGCGCCGACCATGCCTTGCCGGTCGCCGGCTCCTCCCCTGCCCAGCGCGCCAGCGTCGCACCTACCTTGCGTAAGTCGTCCAGATCGCGCGGCAGCCTCTTTCCGGTGGCCCAGTCATTGATCGTCTGGAGCGCTACCTCCGACTCCCGGGCCAGCCGTGTCTGCGTGATCTGCTTGGCCTTGGGGCGCTCGGCTGCGGCACGACGCACGGCCTGATCCCACAGGTGCGCCAGCTCGGCCAGTACCGCCGATGTCTGGTGCGGTCCGGTGTCCGGGCGAAACGGCCGGCCCATCAGCGCCCTGCCTTTCTCCGCGCCGATCCGGCTCGGAGGATCCCGGATCGCGTGGTGAGCAGCAGGGTAACCGACACCGCCTGTTCCGGATCCGGCAGCGATGGGATGTGCGCGGGCGGTGGCCGCCAATGGGAGATACGCCGGGCACCCCGCCCAGCCCACCCGAAAGGACACCGCTGATGAAGCTCTCCCCTACCGCCCGGCGTCTGTGTACCGCCGTGGTGTTCGCCGCCGCGCGCGGCGCCGCCGCCGCAGCGGGCTCGGCCCTGGTCGGCCTGGCGCTGTGGTGGTTCACCCAGCGCTGAGCGCGTCCGCTGGGTCCCCGCGGCCGGGCTCCCGGGGCGCCGCCTGCCCCATGACAGGCCCCTCGCTGAATATCGACGAGCTCGTCGAGCACTGGACCGTGCTGGATGAAGAACGTGACCTCATCGCAGGGAAACGCGGTGCCACGCGATTGGCCTTCGTGCTCTTGCTGAAGTACTACACCAGACATGGACGCTTCCCCCGGCGCTCGGAGCTGGCTGATGAGGCGATCGAGCATGTGGCCAGGCAGGTAAAGATTCCCGTCTCGGAACTGGGTCTTTATGAGTGGACCGGCCGGACGATCGAGTATCACCGCAGTCAAATCCGCGCTCATCTGGGCTTTCGCGTCTGCTCGGTCGTCGATGCGGAGAAGCTGACGGACTGGCCGGCGGCCAACGTCGCGCACGCTGAGCGGCGCGTTGATCGGGTTCGTGCGGAACTGCTGAAGCACTGCCGCGGCGAGAAGATTGAGCCGCCGGCCTCGGGCCGGATCGGACGGATCGTCCGCTCGGCTTTGCACGGTGCAGAAGAGGCGTGGTCGATGCGGATCGCGGCCCAGGTCGATGCGGGTGCGACCGCTTGGCCGAGTGCCCGACGGTCCGAGGCGGAGCCTCGTTAGTTACCCGAGGTCGCGACTGCGCCTCGCTGCGTCCACTTGCCTTTCATGGAGCCATGGATCGAGTAGTGGAACATCATGATGTGACCCGGGGCGAGCGCCACGGTCCCACCAGGGGTGCAGTCGAGAACGAGGTTGGTTTTGAGTTGTCCGCCTCCGTCGTGGAAAATCACTGGGTGGACGCCGATGTTGCAGATAGCGATCTCTTGCCCATCGACTCCTGGGGGGAACGTCGGCTCTGCAGTGATGTCCGCGGGTGCTCCGACGGTCCCACGATTCACGGCAACGTTCTTGTTCCTTTCGGGGATTAGGATCGGCTCCGTCCATGGCGTCGAGTCGATGTCCAATGCCCCCGAGCTCGGCGAGATGAGCTTTCCAGTATTTGTGAAGTTCTTGCCACGCGTGGCGGGTATGTCAGTTGTCGCGGGGCCGATTGGGCGCAGTCCGATCGGATGGTTTGCGTCGACGAAGTCGGCCATATAACCGAGTGCGTAGGCGTTGGTCATGCTCTGTTCGCTGTAGACCAAACGGCGATCCGGGGGTTGCCCCTTCCACATCGGCTCGTCAATTGTGATCCCCCTTGCCTGCGCGAGGAAGACGCACGCACCGTAGAACGAACCTTCGAAGTATGGGCCGGCGATTCGTGTGCCGAGAAAGACAGCCCTGCGAAGATCAAGAGTTCCGATCACGATGCCGGCAAATCCACACCCGTGGAGCTCCATATTCACGATTGTCGGGCCGTACCCACCGCGGCACACGATTCCGCTTCCGGCGCAGTAGGTTATTTGCCCGACTTCCAGGTGCGTCCGGTTGTTGTCCTTGTGGGCGTGTTCGCTCCAGCCATCGCCAATCCCGATAGCGAACGGCTGCTCGCTGAACGCCGGCGATGGCCTGTTGAGCGGGTAGACCTTGATCTCTTCTGGACCGACGATCCTGGCGATCTCGTGCCGCTGGAGCGTGGAATCGTTAGCTCCGATGAGGATGAAATCCCCTTCCCGGGCCGGAATCTCGTCGAACCTGGTACCAGATCCGTTGATCGTCATGAAGTAACGAGCGTCGCTGCCGGGTTTGCCGGTATCGGGTTTGCCGGTACAGGACACCGTGCCCTTGACGGGTGCAACGGCCCGCAGCGGCAGCGGCGGCAGTTCCTCCCCAACTCTCTTGTAGCGGTGCTCAAGCGATGGCGAGCAGTACAGCGTTCCACACGCGTAGGCGTAGAGCCTCCGCGCGTACATAAAGTCATTGTTCGTAGGTTCGCCGTTGTCGGCTGTTCTCACGGCCCGGTAGCCGTCCATGACCGCTCTCTGGACGGACACGTCGTCGAGGTGCAGGGTCGACGCGCCTTGGAGGTAGAGCCCATGGTCGGCCTTGTCGGCACATCCGAGGCGGAGGCCCTTGAGAGTCACGCTGTGGGCCTGGATCGACAGGATCGACCGCATTCCGGCCCGACCGGCCGTGATCATCGTGCCGTTGTGCACGTTCTGCTCGGATCCTTCGCCGCGGATCGACAATCCGAGGTCTGTGAGCCGATCGACGGCGTAGGTTTCGAGTTTGATCTCCGCTGTCGTCTTGAAATTCCCGGCGGGCAGGTAGACGCCGGTCTTGAAAGTCCTCGCGGCGCGAATCGTTGCGACGAGGGCTTCGGTGTCGTCGGTTTCGCCGTTACCAGCCGCGCCGAACCATCTGACGTTGAGCTCTGTGCCATCGCGACGGCGTACCCAGCACCCGTCGGTATGAGGAGGCGGCGCAGGGGTTGGTGGAGGGTCTGGAGGATCGGACGGGAACGACGCTCCGCCGTCTCCGACCACGCCGCCATGATCGTAAGAGCCTCTCGGAACATAGGCCAGCGTGAACGACTGCTGTGTCTCGCCCATTCCGATGTTCATCCAGGTTCCGTTGAGCGAGAACCCGTCTCGACCCGCGACCCTTTTGATGATCGCGCGACCGCCGGGCGCCAGCCGGTGATCATGCGAGGTCGTCACGATCAGACTCTTCGCGGTCCCTCCGGCGGTGAACGGGCCGGTAGCCGTGGAGCCGAGCAACGCGAACCTGGTCGATTTGTTCGCATTGCCCCTGTCCAGGACCTTGACCCACCAGGCACCGTCCGCGCCTTCGCCAACGCCTGCCACGAGGACCGCCTGGCCGTCCACGAAAAGATGTGGTGCTGCAGTGGTAGCCACGATCGCCGACGGCTCGTGCTCGTCGTATTTGATATGTGTTGCGCCTGTGATGTTGGCGGACCTGACTGTTGCGCTAGTGATCTGGGTGGTGTCGAAGAAAAAGGTCCCGCCACCACCGTCATCAAGTGACGCGTAGCCCGCCACTTCGACGACATCGCCTTCGGCGGGCGAGCGAATACTCTGCATGAGGGCAATGGTCGCTGCGCTAAAGACACTCATAATGGGGTCTCCCCGCACTTTTGGCGAACACGCTGGCGGGTGGAGCATCCAGACATGCCCTCCGCATGGATGACACATTAAGGCCATGTCAATCTCAATCACGCCTCAATAGATCACGATTCATCGTAACACCACCCTTGACACATAGGCCGATTCTGCAAAACGGTACGACGACCAGGACCAGGACCAGGGGCGATTCGGCTACCGTCGGCCTGGGAGAACGCCACGGGCACCGACGCCTTCCAGTACTCCTTCAACACCGCCACGCTGGCCGCCGCCGGTCAGAGCCTGACCTTCACCCCGACCAGGCACGGCCTCATCCACGGCCAGGTGACCGACGCCAACGACGGCCTGGCCGTAGCGGGCGCCACGGTCACCGTGGGCGAGACCGACTACACCACCGACGCCACCCGGCCGCTACACCTCCCAGGTGCCGGCGGGCGACTACCAGGTGACCGTCTCGGCTCCGTCCTACCAGTCCTTCACCAAGTCCGTGACGATCAAGCCCGTGGAGTTCTCCGAGGTCAGCACCGCGCTGGCCACGGACAAGGTCGCGGCGTCCGTCACGTCCCTCACCGTCGTCATCCCCGAAGGCCAGTCGAGGACGCGCTCGTTCGAGCTGTCCAACACCGGGTCGGTTCGCCGTACACGCTGGGCGTGGACCACGCGGCGAGCTGGCTCAAGGTGAGCCCCGCCGAGGGTGAGCTGGCCACCGGCGACACCTGGTCGGTCGACGCGGCCTACATCTCGGGCGGCTTCGGCCACGTGGACAAGTCCTCGGTACCGGCCACCAAGGACGCGAGAGGCGGGCCGTGCCGCGGTGATCCCGTGGCACGGCCCGCCTTGGCCGCTGTGAAGAGCGAGTCTCAGCCGCCGCAGGCGGCGAAGACGAAGGTGTCCTTGAGCAGCTTGTACTTGTCGCGAACCGTGGTGGCACCGGACGTCACGTCGTGCTGCAGGACCGTCATCCGGGTCGGGGCGCCCTCGAACTCCTCCGAGACGTGCAGCGTCACCTGGTCGTCGCCGGTCCAGTCGAGCTTGTGCGCGGTGCTGTCCTTCGGCAGCTTAATCCGCTGGTCGCCGGTGACCTGGTCGGACTCCAGGTCGTACAGCGCGACCTTGCGGTTCGCCACCAGCACGGCGATCGTCTTGCCGTCGGCGTGCAGCGCGTAGGGACCGTTGTTGGCGACCAGCTGCGGCGGCGTGCCGTTATGCAGGAGGCGGCCAGACAGGTCGTAGACACCCAGCTCCATGACGGAGTCGGCAGCGTCGGTGCTGGTCAGCACCTTCTCACCGTCGCCGCTGAAGCCGAGGAAGTAGCGCCCCTTGGGCAGCTGGCCGAGCCGCGTGCTCGAGGCGGTGTCGAACAGCTTCGTCCTGCCGGCGGTGACCGCGAGCACGGCGCCGTCGTCGGACAGTTGCAGCGTCACGTCGTACTGGGCGGTCTTCCTGGGCAGCGTGTCCTTGGGCAGCAGCCTGACCTTGCCGTCGAGAGCCCGTACCGCCAGCCGCCCGTCCTTCCTGAAATAGGCGATCTTCTGCCCGTTGCCGCTGACAGCCACCGGCGCCGTCGAGTCGGTCACCGGATCGCCCTTCTCGTTGAGCGCCCTGAGCTGGGCGTCCTTCAACAGGACCACCCTGCCGTGGTGCGTCACCAGCCGCCATGTCCCGCACGGGACGATGTTGCCGCCCTTTTTGACGCATCCCTTCGCCGAGGCGTAGCGGATGCTGTCGCCGTGCCCGGGCTCGGCCTGCGCCGTCCCCTGTACCCCGAGCACGGCGGCCAGCATGGCGGCCAGCGCCACCAGAATCCTGATCTTCATCTCGTTACTTCCCCCGTTGCCACCGATCGTGTTCTCCGTCACCCCGTTGGACTCAGGAGGCGGGAGGTCGGTTGGTCACAGGTCGGACACGATGGTCAGACGCGGTCGCGTAGCCGGGAATTCTGGATCTTGCCAGAGCCGGTCTTCGGTAGGTCGTCCACGAAGGCGACCTGGCGCGGATCTTGTGGTGGCCAGCCGGCCGCGCATGAACGCGCGCAGTTCCTCCTCGGTGACGGCCGCCTCCTGGCGCAGGACGACGTAGGCGCGCCGACCGGTCAGCGCAGGGTGACCGTGGTCGGTAACGTCGCGAACCCGTACACGTTGGGGTTGTGCGCCCGGGTGGCGGCGGCCATGTCGATGTGGAACTCGGGGGTCAGCCTTCTGACGAGTTCCTCCAGGATGATTCGTGCTTCCATGCGGGCCAGGCTGGCACCAAGGCAGAAGTGCGGGCCGACGATGAACGGGATGGCCGCCGTGGTGTCGCGGCCGATGTCGAATCGGTCTGGGTCGGCGAAGACCCGCGGGTCGCGGTTGGCCGAGCCGATGAGCAGCAGCATCCGTGACCCGGCCGGCACGGTGAGGTCATGCAGGGTGGTTTCGGTGGTGAGCAGGCGGGCGGCCATCTGTCCTGGGCTGTCGTAGCGCAGGGTCTCCTCGACCCACCCGGCGATGTTGCCGTTCCATGCCGCGTCCCGCTGCTTGGGGTTACGCCACGCGGCGCACCAGGCGTTGCCGAGGAGTTTGGTGGTGGTCTCGTTCCCGGCGATGTCGAGCAGCATGAGTACCGAGACGATGTCGTGGACCTGCAGGCGGGCGCCGTCGACCTCGGCGGCGAGCAGGGCGCTGGTGAGGTCGTCGGTGGGGTTGGTGCGGCGGGTTGTCACCAGGTCGGTGTAGTAGCCGGCGAGCGCGTTGTTGGCCTGGCGCATCGTGTTTGGGATGCCGGTGTCGCCGTCGCCGCGGGCGATGACCTGTTGTGACCAGGTGCGCAGCTGGGGCCGGTCGGCGGGGGGTACGCCGATCATCGTGGAGATCACATCGATGGGGACTTTGCTGGCGAAGTCGATGAAGTCGAACGTGGGGCCGCCGGCGAGCGCGGTGTCCAGGTGGGCGGCGGTGAGTTGGCGGATGGTGGGTTCCATCTCCCGGACTCGGCGCGGGGTGAATCCCGCTGACACCAGGGCGCGCATCTGGGTGTGCGTGGCGGGTCCATCACGACGAACGAGGCGTACTTGTGGGCGTTGGGGCTCCATTGCTCCAGGGTGGGGCCGTGTGAGCTGGAGAACACCTCGGTGTCGCGGAACGCCGCGGCAGCGCGACCCTCGAACAAGGCGGACCGCTGCCACTCTCGGCGCCGATCCCGGCCCAGCAGGTTGGGGCGTTCGACGAAACGATGGTGGAGACGGGTCGTGGGGCGGTAAGGAGGGCGGCGTCGTTTCCCGGTGAGATGGCGGATCTGCGGGGTCACCTCGCCGCTGCGACCAGGCTGTCTCCGGATGATATTGCGACGGCACAGATACCGGCCGTGGACGGCCAGGCTCCGGCGCGGTTACCCGCAGATGTGGTGTTGGCGATCCACCGGGTTCGTCGTGCGGCACTACGGCTGATGCAAGAGATCGACACCCGACTGGATGATGCCGCAACCCGGTAAGGCACGTAGGCCTGTAACCGCCGTTGACCAGGCCTT
>NZ_BAAAZR010000055.1:0-661 GCF_039537005.1 Sphaerisporangium flaviroseum
TGAAGCCCTGGCCACCGACGTTGTCGCCCAGGCGACCCGCGTCCTTGTAGTACTCGATGAAGTAGACCGTCTTGAAGTACTTGGTGGTCGAGGTGCTCTTCACCTTGTACGCGAGGTAGTAGTGCGTGATCGTGAACGCGGAGTCCACGATCTTCTTGTAGCCGGGGCCGGTGTACTTGTTGTACTCCTCCTCGCTGACGATGTCGGTCTTCGTCAGCTGCGGAGCCTGCTGGAAGTTCTGGTTCGAGGTGTTCTTCGGAGCCTTGTCGAACTCGTCCTTGGTGACTTCCTTGGTGGCGATCTCGGCCTTCGGGTCCGTGGTCGTCCACGGGAGGATCACCTGGGTGCCGGTGTCCTTGGTGAAGACGGGAGCCTTGGAGCCGAACTCGTCGACGAGCTGGTCGTACTCCTTCTTCGTGATCTCTACGTCCTTGCCGTACTTGTAGCCCTGCCACTTGTCGAAGGTCTCCTTGGAGACCTGCTTCTCACCGCTGTACGCGATGCCGTTGTAGACCGTGACGAACGCGTAGTCGCTGTCGTAGTCCTCGTACACCGCGAAGTCGTAGTGGGTGTAGGCGGCCTTGCCGACGTAGATGCCCCAAGGAGCCTTGGCCTGGTAGTAGCCGGGGATGAAGACCCAGTTGTCAAGAGCGCCGTTCTG
>NZ_BAAAZR010000056.1:0-661 GCF_039537005.1 Sphaerisporangium flaviroseum
TGAAGCCCTGGCCACCGACGTTGTCGCCCAGGCGACCCGCGTCCTTGTAGTACTCGATGGTGAAGACCGTCTTGTAGTACTTGGTGGTCTTGGTGGTCTTCACCCAGTACGCGACGTAGTAGTGCGTGATCGTGTAGGCCGAGTCGACGATCTTCTTGTAGCCCGGGCCGGTGTACTTGTTGTAGGTCTCCTCGTCAACAACCTCGGTGACGGGCTTCTTGAACTTCGACTTGTGGAAGTTGACCGGGGAGTTCTCCGAAGGAGCCTTGTCCCACTCGTCCTTGGAGACTTCCTTGGTGGTCGGGTGACCGCCCCGGGTACCCCAGGGGAGGATGGTCTCGGTGCCGGTCTCCTTAGACCAAGCGTCGGCGGTCTCGCCGCCCTTCTCGTCGACGATCTTCTTCCACTCCGCCTGAGTGATCTCTACGTCCTTGGCGTACTTGTAGCCCTGCCACTTGTCGTAGGTCTCCTTGGAGACGGCCTTCTCGCCGGCGAAGGCGATGCCGTTGTAGACCGTGACGAACGCGTAGTCGCTGTCGTAGTCCTCGTACACCGCGAAGTCGTAGTGGGTGTAGGCGGCCTTGCCGACGTAGATGCCCCAGGGAGCCTTGGCCTGGTAGTAGCCGGGGATGAAGACCCAGTTGTCAAGAGCGCCGTTCTG